>DAIRDE010000029.1:0-34733 GCA_036796335.1 Nonlabens sp. | reverse complement strand
TGTCTTTTACATTTGCCAACAGCGGTTATCTGGTGTTGTTAGTTGCGTATATTTAAGGGTTAGTGGCTATACTAAAACATCAGAATAAAAAACATGACTGAATTACAAACCAAATATCAGAAAGCTATAAAGTTTGCGGCTAAAAAGCATGCAGATATAAATCAATTAATTCCAGGAACAAACCTGCCATATGTTGTCCATTTGAGCAATGTTGCCATGGAAATTTTAATCGCGGCTCAAAAAACAGAAAACTTCGATTCAGAATTTGCTATTCAAGTTGCTTTGCTTCATGATATTTTAGAAGATACAGAAACCACCTTTGATGAAATTGTTAGTGAATTCGGGAATAATATTGCTGAAGCAGTTTTGGCGTTAACAAAGAATTCTAAAATCCAAAAAGAAGATAAAATGGACGATAGCCTAAATCGAATTAAAAAACTTTCAAAAGAAGTTTGGGCAGTGAAATTAGCAGACAGAATAACAAACTTGCAAGCTCCTCCAGAACATTGGAGTTTTGATAAGATTACAGAATATCAGAAACAAGCAATTCTAATATATAATTCATTAAAGGGCGGAAATGAATACTTGGAAGATAGACTTTGGGAAAGAACATTAGACTATTTAAAATATTGCGTGACAGATACAGAATAAGCACAGCCACTAACACAGGCTACAAGCAATTTGGGCATTGGGCTTAATGGAAAGATGGTTTGTATTTGGAAGATTTGGCAAATCCGAAAATAGGGCTTAATTTAATTCCAAACTGCTTGTAGCGCGGGAACGTTAGCTGCTATGTTAAAGAACGAAAGTGCTAAAAACAACGACACAGTTTGGCGTAATGACATTTTAACTTTTCAGAAACGGAAAAGCTGAAAACTGAAAATCGTTAGCATTAACAAAAAGACAAAATAAAATGACTGAAGTTCGTTTCAAACATTACCAAGGTGCACAATATAAACAACAAGATTTTAAAATTTTTGTACTTGGCGAAAGCCATTATTTTTGTAAAAAAGATTTAGATGCCTTTGCTAAAAAAGAAAAATATATAGAAAACGTTACTCAAGATGTGGTAAATAGGTTTTTAGAATATAAACGAAATCAATACGCATTTTCTCGCTGGATGACGACTTTTACAAAATTTAGCAACATAGTTTCTGATGCAAAATTATCAAGCACTGAAATTATTGATTTTTGGGAAAAAAGTGTGTTTTACAATTTTGTACAAAGCCCAACAACCAAACCACGAACTTCGCCAACTCAACAAGAATTTAAAGACAGCATTGAACCATTCTTAAATACAACAAATCTAACAGACCCTAATATAATTTTTATCTGGGGATATAGATTGTGGAATAATTTACCCAAAGAAAATCTGTTTACTGAACGATTAATTGAAGGAGAGATAATTAATATTTACAATAATATTCCAATAATAGTAACTCCGCATCCTTCTTCATCAAAATTTAATTATAGCTTAAGAAAACAAATTAAAAGTTATATTCAATTAGTAAAATCAAATACCACATAACAACACAGCAGGTAACAACGTGTTTGCAAAATGGCAAGATTGGTTTTTAATCGAAAGATTGTTTTTTTTTTGGATGGTGGTTTTTTAATTGAAAGATGGGTATTTATTCCACTGTCACTTCGCAAATAAGCAGGACATTGTGCGTCAGTGTAAAAAGCCAACGCTAGGTCAAGCACATTTGGTTTTTGCCGACACACAAAGCCAACGCTGAAAAACCAAAAGAGCTTGCTCATACCCACCCACGAAAAAATAGTGGACATTTACACTATTTGGCAATGTAATTTTACTATCTTTTACCCGTTAAAAATTCATTAGGCACAAATGAACCGAATTAAAGAAGTTTTGAAAGAGAAAGGTATCTCACAAACTTGGCTTGCTAAGCAGTTGGACAAAAGTTACAACACGATTAATGAATATGCCCGAAACGTGAGACAACCTAGCATTGAAGATTTGTACCGCATTGCAAAAATTCTGGACGTTAATGTTAAAGATTTATTGAAAGAATAATAATGATCAAAGAGAATCAAATAGAAGAAAATCTAATCGAGCAACTAAAGGGGCTGAAATACATTTATCGCCCTGAAATAGTTGATAGAAAAACCCTTGAGCAAAACTTCAAAACAAAATTTGAAGCACTTAACCGCGTTCGCTTGTCTGACAACGAATTTTTAAGATTGAGAGAGGAAATTATTCAGCCCGATGTATTTAAAGCTTCTAAACTTTTACGTGAAAGACAATACTTTCAGCGTGAGGATGGAACGCCTTTGCATTACACCTTGGTAAACAACAAAGACTGGTGCAAAAATGATTTTGAGGTTATCAGTCAATTACGAATCAATACCGAAAATAGTCATCAACGCTACGATATTATTTTACTGATTAATGGCTTGCCGGTGGTTCAAATTGAGTTGAAAAAGCAAGATATTTCTGCACGCAGTGCTATGGAGCAAATTGTAAAGTACAAAAGTGAACCAGGTAATGGCTATGGCAATTCGCTACTTTGCTACATGCAGTTGTTCATTGCAAGCAACAAGACCAACACGTATTATTTTGCCAACAACAAGAACCAACATTTCGCTTTTAATGCAGACGAACAATTCTTACCGATTTACCAATTAGCAGACGAGAGCAATAAGAAAATAACGCACCTTGATTTATTCGCTGAAAAATTCCTGACCAAATGCACCTTGGGCAGTATGATTAGCAAGTATATGGTTTTGGTAGAAAGTGAGCAGAAGTTACTCATCATGCGACCGTATCAGATTTATGCAGTGAAAGCAATTATTGATTGCATCCAACAAAACCGTGGCAACGGCTACATTTGGCATACTACAGGAAGCGGTAAAACGTTGACTTCTTTCAAAGCATCCACTTTACTAAAAGACAATACCGATATAGAAAAATGTTTGTTTGTGGTTGACCGCAAAGACCTTGATCGACAAACCCGTGAAGAGTTCAATAAATTTCAGGAAGGAAGTGTGGAAGAAAATACCAATACAGAAACATTGGTGAGGCGTTTACTTTCTACCGATTATGCCGACAAAGTTATTGTGACTACCATTCAAAAATTAGGATTGGCTTTAGATGGCACAAACAAAAGGAACTATAAAGAACGATTAGAGCCACTTCGCAACAAACGAATGGTTTTCATTTTTGATGAGTGCCACCGTTCGCAGTTTGGAGATAATCACAAAGCCATCGCAGCGTTTTTTCCAAAAGCTCAACTATTTGGTTTTACAGGAACACCCATCTTTGATGAAAACGCAACGTATCAAATAAGAGAAGGCGAAGAAGCTTCATACAAAACCACGCAAGACATATTTGAAAAGCAATTACACGCTTACACTATTACACACGCCATTGAGGACGATAATGTATTGCGGTTTCATATAGATTTTTTCAAAGGAAAAGCTCCCTCTCTTTTGGAGAGGGCGGGGGGTGAGGTAAAACCTGGCGAAGCCATTGCCCAACAGGCAGTAGTAGAAGCTATTTTAGACAAACACGATGCTGCAACCAATTCAAGACGTTTCAATGCAGTTTTGGCTACGGCTTCTATCAACAACGCTATTGAGTATTATCATCTATTCAAAGAAATTCAAAAAAAGAAACATAACGAAAATCCTGATTATATTCCTTTAAATATTGCTTGTGTGTTTTCGCCACCAGCCGAAGGCAACAGCGATATTCAGCAAATTCAAGAAGATTTAACCCAAGAGAAAGAGGACAACAAACAAAATCCAGAAGAAAAGAAAGCGGCACTCAAAACCATCATTGCCGATTACAACAAACAATTTGGCACCAACCACGAAATCTATCTTTTCGACTTGTATTATCAAGATGTGCAAAGACGCATCAAAGACCAGAAATACAGCAACAAAGACTATGCACACAAAAATAAAATTGACATAACTATAGTAGTAGATATGTTGCTCACAGGTTTTGATAGCAAATACTTGAACACGTTGTATGTTGACAAAAATCTAAAATACCACGGATTGATTCAGGCATTTTCACGCACCAACCGTGTATTAAATGATACCAAACCGCACGGAAATGTATTGGATTTTCGTTCGCAACAAGAAGCGGTAAACAACGCCATTTCATTATTTTCAGGGGTTGACAGTCAAAAATCTAGAGAAATCTGGTTGGTTGACCCTGCCCCAATAGTCCTTGAAAAGTATAAAGAAGCCGTAGAAAAATTGGGCGTTTTTATGCAAGAGCAAGGTTTGGTTTGCGAGCCACAAGAAGTTTACAATGTAAAAGGCGATGCTGCAAAAATTACCTTTATCCAAAACTTTAAAGAGGTGCAACGCCAATTGGTAGCTTTGCAACAATTTACAGATTTAAGCACCGAACAAAAAGAACAGATCGAGCAAATATTGCCCAATGAAAAATTTGTAGAATTTAAAAGTTCTTACCTAGAAACTGCCAAACAATTTAAAAAACGTCAAGAAACAGAAGGTCACCAAGCCCCGCCAGAAATTCAGCAACTAGATTTTGAATTTGTGCTCTTTGCTTCGGCTATTATTGATTACGATTATATTATCAAACTCACCTCCGAAAACTTAGGCAAAAAACCTAGTAAGCAGAAAATGACCAAAGAACAAGTAAAAAGCTTGTTGAAATCAAATTCCAATTTAATGGAACAAGAAGAGGATATGTCTGAGTTTATTGACCAATTAGATTGGACTAAACCCCAAACTGAGGCGGAATTGAAACAAAATTTTGAGCGGTTTAAAGACGACAAATACAACAAAGAACTAGCTGCCATTGCCAACCAACACGGTTTGCAAACGGCTGACTTGAAAAACTTTGTAGAAAACATTATGAGCCGAATGATTTTTGACGGTGAAAAACTAACCGACCTGTTAGCACCCTTAGACTTGAGTTGGAAAGAACGCAGGGTAAGAGAATTGGCATTGATGAATGATTTGGTGCCCCAATTAAAGAAGTTGGCAGGAGAAAGTAGGGAAATATCAGGATTGGTAGCTTATGAGTAACCTTTAAATTTACACCCATGAAAACAGAGGAAATAAAAGAACTATTTATTCAATTTGAAAACGCAGCAACAGAGTTAGAAGGTATCGAGTGTTGGAGTGCCAGAGAATTACAATTCTTGCTGGGCTACAGCAAATGGGAAAACTTTGAAAAGGTAATTCAAAAAGCAAAAGATGCCTGCAAAAACGCAGGTGAGGAAATACAATATCATTTTCCTGACGTCAGGAAAACGATACCTATGCCTAAAGGTGCTGAAAAAGAAATAGATGACCTCTTACTTACCCGATACGCTTGTTATCTAATCGCTCAAAATGGCGACAGCCGTAAGCAGGAAATTTCTTTTGCACAAAATTACTTTGCTGTGCAAACACGGAGAGCCGAGTTGGTTGAGCAACGATTATTAGAGTTTGAAAGAGTTAAAGCTAGAGAAAAACTCAGCCAAACCGAAAAACAACTTTCAGGCATATTGTACGAAAGAGGTGTTGACAGTCAAGGCTTTGCAGTAATTAGAAGTAAAGGCGACCAAGCCCTTTTTCGCTTAAATACCCAAATGCTCAAGCGAAAAATGAGCGTACCTGACAGCCGACCAGTTGCTGATTTTTTGCCTACCATTAGCATTAAAGCGAAAGATTTGGCTGCTGAAATGACCGGACTCAATGTACAAACCAAAGACCTGAAAGGGCAACCCAAAATAGAAAAAGAACACATAGACAATAACCTGGCAGTAAGAGAAATGCTTACCAAGCGTGGCATCATACCCGAAAACCTACCACCAGCCGAAGATGTAAAAAAGCTACAACGCAAATTAGACAGCGATGAGAAAAAAGTATTGAAAGGCACTAAAAAGAAAAAATAAAAGTGCAGCTTATGAATAAAGATAAATTAATACCCGAATTGCGTTTTCCTGAGTTCGAGAAAGAATGGAATTTGGAAGAATTGGAGCAATGTCTTGATTACTTGCAACCAACACCCTACTTTGTAGAAAACATTATGAGCCGAATGATTTTTGATGGCGAAAAACTAACCGACCTGTTAGCACCCTTAGACTTGAGTTGGAAAGAACGCAGGGTAAGAGAATTGGCATTGATGAATGATTTGGTGCCCCAATTAAAGAAGTTAGCTGGGGACAGGGAAATTAGTGGATTGAAAGCCTACACTGTCTGAATTAGGATTTATAAGATTAAAAGATGATAGGATTAAAAAAAGATGAAATTTAAAGGATGAAAGGATAATGAAATACGAAGAGTTGACACATAAAATCATCGGATGTGCTATGAAAGTGCATAGCACTTTGGGTAATGGATTTCAGGAAGTTATTTACCAGCGTGCCTTGTCTATTGAGATGAAGAAGCAAGGATTGGCTTTTGAGCGTGAAATGGAAATGTCTATTTATTATGAAGGTTTTGATATAGGAACACGAAGAGTAGATTTTTTTGTAGAAGAAAATATTATGGTAGAACTCAAAGCACTGATAAAATTAGAAGATGTACACCTCGCTCAAGCTATGAACTATTGTCAAGCTTATAACCTCCCAATAGGACTACTTATTAATTTCGGAGCAAAAAGTTTAGAATTTAAAAGGGTGTATAATGTGAATCATCTAGAAAATAAAAAACCGTCTGAATTAGGATTGAATAGATTAAAGGATGATAGGATTACATCCGAAGAAAAAATCCTAAAATCATCCAATCCCAAAAATCCCAATTCAGACAAATGAGTAAAGATAAATTGATACCCGACTTGCGTTTTCCTGAGTTTAAAAATGAAGGGGAATGGGATGAATGCTCAATTGAATCAATTGGAGATGTTGTAACGGGCGGTACTCCGAGCAAAGAAGATGTTGATTATTGGGGAGGGGATTTTGTTTGGGCAACAGCTCAAGATTTTAAAAATAAATACATTTTTAATTCAATTCAAAAGCTAACTCAAAAAGGAAAAGAAAAATCAAGGGTTATTCCTAAAGACTCAGTACTTGTTACTTGTATTGCTTCTATTGGATTGAATGCTATTAATAAGGTTGATTGTGCAACAAATCAACAGATTAACGCCATTATTTGTAATTCAGAAAACCACTTTGAATTTGTTTATTATTCTATTTCTCATAACGGCAATCGTTTAAAAAATTTAGCTGGAAGAACTGCTGTACCTATAATTAGCAAAAGTGTTTTTGAAAAATTTATCATCCATAAACCAGAATCATCAAAAGAACAACAAAAAATCGCCTCCTGCCTTTCTTCCTTAGATGACCTGATAGCCGCCCACAGCCAAAAGTTAGATGTACTCAAAGACCACAAAAAAGGCTTGATGCAAAACCTTTTTCCGCAATTGTCAGAATTAGGATTGGCTAGATTTAAGGATGATAGGATGAATGAAGAAGACAAAAAAATCCTAAAATCTAAAAATCCTAAAAATCTAAATTCAGACAATGTTCCTAAGTATCGGTTTAAGGAGTTTGAGAAAGATGGGGAGTGGGTGGAAAAGATTCTTTTGGAAGTTGCGGACTATGAAAATGGGAAAGCTCACGAACAAGATATATCAGAGAATGGGAAATATGTTGTTGTTAATTCTAAATTCATTTCAACAGATGGTGAAGTAGCAAAATATAGCAATGCAGCGTATTGTCTTGCAGAAAAAGGAGATATTTTAATGGTTTTAAGTGATATTCCCAACGGAAGAGCAATTGCAAAATGCTTTTATGTTAAAAAGGAAAACAAATACACGGTAAATCAAAGGATTTGTAAGCTAACATCATTTGATTGCGATAGTTTATTTCTTTATTATATTATGAATAGAAACGCATATTTCTTGGCTTTCGATGATGGCGTTAAGCAAACAAATCTTAAAAATGATGATGTGCAAAGTTTTCCATTTTTATGTCCAAATGACACAAAAGAACAACAAAAAATCGCTTCTTGTCTTTCTTCCTTAGATGCACTCATCACCGCACAAGCGGAGAAAATTGAGCAATTGAAGTTACATAAAAAGGGCTTGATGCAGGGGTTGTTTCCTAAAATACAAGATTAGAAGATATGGAAAATTTACCTTTAAATACAAGCAATTTTATTCTATATACCACACCAGAGGGTAAAGTGCAACTCAATATATTGCTACAAGACGAAACTATTTGGCTTACACAAAGAGCCGTGGGTGAATTGTTTGGTGTATCAAAATCGACTATCAGCGAACATATAGCCAATATTTTTGAAACCCAGGAGTTGCAAAAGGAAACAACTGTTCGGAATTTCCGAACAGTTCAACAGGAGGGCGACCGTGTGGTTTCTAGAGATTTGGAATACTATAATTTAGATGCCATCATCTCTGTAGGTTATCGGGTAAACTCTTCTAAAGCCACCCAATTCAGAATTTGGGCAACCAAAACACTCAAAGAATATATTATCAAAGGTTTTGTGCTAGATGATAATAGATTGAAGCAAGGTGAAACTGTTTTTGGCAAAGATTTCTTTAAAGAGTTATTAGAGCGGGTTCGTTCCATCCGAGCCAGCGAACGCAGAATTTACCAGCAAATCACCGATATTTTTGCTGAATGCAGCATTGATTATGACCCAAATGCAGAAATAACTAAAAACTTCTATGCAATGGTGCAAAACAAATTTCATTTCGCCATTACAGGTCAAACTGCAGCTGAAATCATTTTTAAAAATGCCGATGCTACCAAAGAAAATATGGGTTTAACCACTTGGAAAAATGCCCCTGATGGTAGAATTCTTAAATCAGATACAGCTATAGCCAAAAATTACTTACAGGAAAAGGAAATTAAACAATTAGAACGCACCGTTACAGGTTACTTTGATTATATAGAAAACCTGATAGAAAGAGAAAACACCTTCACGATGGAAACTTTGGCAAATAGCGTAGATAAATTCTTGAATTTTAACGAATTCAAGACTATGGACGGAAAAGGCAAAGTTTCGCATACCAAGGCCATTGAAAAGGCAGGTGCAGCATACGACCAATTTAATAAGACTCAAAAAATTGTTTCTGATTTTGACAAAGAAATCAAACAAATAAAGCAAAAGAAGAATGACCAATAAAGACCAACAACAACTGGGTAAAACCCTTTGGAATATTGCAGACGATTTGAGAGGAGCAATGAATGCAGATGATTTCCGTGATTATATGCTTTCCTTTCTCTTCCTAAGGTATTTATCTTATAACTACGAAGAAGCGGCAAAGAAAGAATTGGGAAAGGACTTCCCGCAGTCTCCCTCCCTTTCGGGGAGGGCTGGGGAGGGGTTTAACCCTCTTTCAGTTTGGTATGCATCTAATAAAGATGAAGTAGTGGACTTTGAACAACAAATGCGTAGAAAAGTGCATTATGTTATCGAACCAGCCCACTTGTGGAGTAATATCAGCGAAATGGCTCGTACGCAAAACCCAGAGCTTTTGGTAACGCTTGAATCAGGTTTTAGATATATTGAGAACGAATCGTTTGAAAGTGCTTTTCAAGGCTTGTTTTCTGAAATTAATTTGAATTCTGAAAAACTTGGCAAAACATCAGCCGAACGAAACAAGAAACTTTGCACCATCATTCAGAAAATTGCAGAAGGCATTGCTGAATTTTCTGCCGACTCAGATACGCTTGGCGATGCCTATGAGTATCTGATTGGCGAATTTGCAGCAGGTTCAGGCAAAAAAGCAGGTGAGTTTTATACACCGCAACAAATTTCTACCATACTTTCTGAAATTGTAACCTTAGACAGTCAAGAACCCAAAACAGGAAAGAAAGCAAAATTGAATAAGGTTTTTGATATGGCATGCGGTTCTGGTTCGTTGTTACTGAATGTGCGGAAAAGAATCAAAGATAGTGGCGGTAGTGTGGGCAAAATTTACGGACAAGAAAAAAACATCACCACGTACAACCTTGCCCGAATGAATATGCTTTTGCACGGTATGAAAGACACCGAGTTTGAGATATTTCACGGAGACACTTTGGAAAATAGTTGGTCATTACTCAACGAAATGAACCCAAGCAAAAAGACAGAGTTTGATGCTATTGTAGCCAATCCACCTTTTAGTTTGCGTTGGGAACCCAATGACACCTTGGCCGAAGATTTCCGTTTTAAAAGCTATGGTTTAGCACCAAAATCGGCAGCCGACTTTGCTTTCTTATTGCATGGTTTCCACTTCTTAGGTAAAGAAGGAACAATGGCCATTATTCTGCCTCATGGTGTTTTATTTCGTGGCGGTGCGGAAGAACGAATCAGAACCAAATTGTTGAAAGATAACCATATTGACACAGTGATTGGTTTGCCTTCCAATTTATTCTACTCAACAGGTATTCCAGTTTCTATTTTGGTTTTGAAGAAATGTAAAAAGCACGATGATGTGTTATTTATTAATGCATCAGAGCATTACAAACAAGGCAAACGACAAAACACGTTAAGAAAAGGAGAAAATGGGGAGCCAAACGATATTCAAAAAATCGTTGAGACATACCAATTCCGCCCCGACCATATTGAAAAATATGCTCGCAGAGTTTCCATGGACGAAATTGAAAAGAATGGTTACAACCTGAATATTTCAAGGTATGTGAGCACCTCAGAAGACGAAGTGCAAATTGACTTGAAAGAGGTTAACAATAAATTGATTTCAATAAATGAGAGCATAGAAAAAAATACTGCAAAGCATAATGAATTTTTGAAAGAGTTAGGATTGAAACCGATTTAAAATGCCAACGCATAGACCAAAGCTATGTCAAAGAGCTTGCAAAGCCAACGCACAAACGAATGACAGATAGGACGAAAGAAGAACAGTGAGCCGAGAACAGCACCTACCCAAAAGTGGCGGTTTAGTGGTTAAGTCAAGCTTTGTGCTTGTATAAAAGTTTGTGCTTGGTGGATTCCGCACATGCGGGACTTCTAAATCGCTATCTTCGGGTGGCTGTATACTACTAACTGACATTTCAAGTCACCGTTTAATAGATAATTTAAATTGATATTTATGAATCTTCTTCGTGGACTGTTATCAATAGGGATAATAATATCCTGTATGCTTAATTGGGTGGACATTGAGACACAAGTGATTATGTTTTCAATTTCAGGTCTAAAATGGGTTCCTTCAACAATACTTCTTTATATATGCGTGTTTACTGCTGGATATGCTTTTTACAATAGCTACAGAAACTCAAATCATAATGCTTGGATCTATTTAACAAGTGGACTTTATGGAATTGGTGTGAGTGTCTTTATATATTTAACTGTTATGGGAAGATTTATTATGATTTACAATCTTGCACCCTTAGGAGCAACAGATGAATTACAATATAATTTTGGAATAGGACTGTACCTTACCGGCATGTTGTCATTCGGTCTGTTTTTAACCGGTTTCGATAAATCTGCAAGTAAAGAATCATAGACTTCATCTGACTAACAAAACCTTTACATGGGACAACAGAATAAATTTTATAATTTATAACTGTACTAAAAACGGGGAGTCTACATGTTGAGGTTTTAGTATTGTCAAACCCTATCAATGCGCCTCTAGCCAATTCTCCCCGATACCCACTTCTACATCCAGTGGGACCGACAACTTGTAGGCGTTTTCCATTTCTTCTTTAATCACGACTTTCAGTTCGTCCAGTTCGTCATTATGTATGTCAAAAACCAATTCGTCATGTACCTGTAGCAGCATGCGTGATTTGTATCCGCTTTCGCGAAAGCGAGAATGAATATGAATCATGGCTATTTTAATGATATCTGCGGCACTACCTTGTATGGGTGCGTTCACGGCATTACGTTCGGCTGCGCCACGCACGACCGCGTTTGCACTGTTGATGTCTTTAAGATAACGGCGACGACCTAAAATGGTTTCTACATAACCGTTTTCCCTGGCAAAGTGCACCTGATTGTCCATGTAGGCGCGCAATTTAGGATAGGTGTTGTAGTAGGTGTCTATGAGGTCTTTTGCATCACTGCGCGACAAGTCGGTCTGATTGCTCAAACCAAAGGCGCTCACGCCATAGATAATTCCAAAGTTTACGGTTTTAGCATTGCTGCGTTGCTCGCGCGTTACCTCTTCCAGGGGGACGTTAAAAACGTTGGCAGCGGTTGTTGCGTGAATGTCTTTCCCTTGTTTAAAGGCGGCTATCATGTTCTCCTCCTGGCTTAATGCAGCGATAATTCTTAATTCTATTTGCGAGTAGTCGGCAGCGAGTAGTGTATAATTTTTGTCTCGGGGAATAAATGCCTTGCGCACTTGCCGTCCACGCTCGGTGCGTATGGGTATGTTTTGCAGGTTAGGGTCGGTAGAACTTAAACGGCCAGTGGCAGCCACAGTTTGCATATAATTTGTATGTATGCGCTGGGTAACAGGGCTTACCTGGTCTGGCAGTGCATCTACATAGGTCGATTTAAGCTTGCTTAGCCCGCGGTAGTCCAGAATATTTTGGATGATGGTGTGGTCTTTTGCGAGGTAGCTCAAGACATCCTCAGCAGTAGAGTATTGTCCTGTTTTTGTTTTTTTGGGTTTGTCGATAAGCTTTAATTTTTCAAATAAAACGACACCCAGCTGTTTGGGCGAGGCGATGTTAAATACCTCGCCAGCATTTTCATAAATGGCTTTTTCCAGTTGCTCGATGTCCTGATCTAAGTCTGCCGACAGTGATTTTAAAAATGCGGCGTCTAGGTTAATACCTTCGGCTTCCATGGCTGCGAGTACTTCTAGCAAGGGCATTTCTATGTCGTTAAATAGTTTATCGGTTCCTGCGGCGATAAGTTCTGGTTTAAAATGCTGTTTTAATTGCAGGGTGATATCTGCATCTTCTACAGCATACTCTTTTACTTTATCTACCGGCACATCGCGCATGTTAGCCTGATTTTTACCTTTTTTACCTATAAGTTCGGTAATTGACTGCGGGGTGTAATTCAGGTACGTTTCGGCCAATACATCCATGTTGTGACGCATGTCGGGATTGATTAGGTAATGGGCAAGCATGGTATCAAACATGGGTGCTTTTACAGTTACACCATATTTAAATAATACTTTGATATCATATTTCAGGTTTTGACCTACTTTTTCAATGGTTGTCGATTCAAAAAATGGTTTTAGCAGGTTGATAATTTCTTGCGCAGCTTCTTGATCGTCGGGAATGGGTAGGTAAAAACCTTTTTGCGACTCCCACGAAAATGCGATTCCCACAAGCGTTGCGGTGAGTGGGTCTAATCCAGTGGTTTCGGTATCAAAACAAACGCTGGTTTGCTGCATTAAGGTTTGTAGGAACAGTCGTGTTCCCATACCTTCTTGCACCACTTGATAAAAATGATCGGTAGTGGCTAGGGTTTTTCTTCCTGTCGCAGTACCGTCGGCCATAGTTCCTGCACCCGGGGTATCAAAGAGTGAAAATTGATTGTTATCGGTGTTGTTAGATCTAGCACTTGTACTTGTTGCTGGTGCTGGATTGTCGTCAAACAGTTTTGCAAGCATATCCTTTGCACGACGGAATTCAAGTTCGTCAAAAATTTCAAAAACTGCTGGCACATCTGGTTTATCAAGGGTGTACTTACTTGCGTCAAAGGTTACTGGGCAGTCCAGCCTTATGGTTGCTAATTGTTTAGAAAGCCTACCTAATGCTGCATTTTCAAGTATTTTTTCACCTAGTTTTCCTTTGATTGTGTGCGCATTTTCTAAAAGACCTTCCATAGAACCGTACTCGGCAAGGTATTTTTTTGCTGTTTTTTCACCTACACCTGGCAGTCCAGGAATGTTATCGCTGCTGTCACCCATCATGCCTAAAAAGTCAATAACCTGCTCTGGACGCTGGATTTCAAACTTTGCAAGCACCTCTGGGATTCCCCATATTTCGATGCCATTACCCATGCGGGCAGGTTTGTACATAAAAATATTTTCAGACACTAGTTGTGCATAATCTTTATCTGGAGTGACCATGTACACGGTAAAACCTTCTTTTTCGGCTTGTTTTGCGAGTGTGCCTATAAGGTCATCGGCTTCTATACCTTCTTCTACAACAATAGGAATATGCATGGCTTTAAGAATGCGCTGTATGTAAGGCACAGCTATTTTTATAGCCTCGGGTGTTTCATCCCTATTTGCCTTGTAGTTTGTATATAATTCTACACGGTCTGTACTGCCGCCTTGGTCAAATGCCACTGCAAGATATTCTGGGTGTTCCCTGTTAATCACGTCAAAAAGCGAGTTTACAAAGCCCATAATAGCACTCGTGTCCATGCCAGCGCTGTTAATGCGAGGGTTTTTTATAAGTGCATAATATCCTCTAAAAATAAGCGCATAGGCATCTAGAAGAAATAATCTTTTGTCGTTTGTACCGTTGTTAGTCACTAGTTTGTATTTTTAAATAAGAATGCTAAAGATAAATTTCTTAAGTGACAATCATTGGGCAAATGACTTGCTATTCCACAAATTTATGCACAGCAGGTTAGTACTCGACAAAAACACAATGAATGCCCATGTCGGTAAAATCAGACTGCTACCAAGATAGGTGAGCGTGGAAAAATCTTATTTTTAAAGATTTACCTTGTGCGACAACAGTCAAAAATTGGGTACATGCTGTTACTTCATTTTATCTTAAACTGCTGTACAACAATCTGTTCATTTTGCAATAAAACAGCGATTGCTGCCGTGGGACTCGTTAAATTAGCGCAATAAATTCTTAGGTACGATCTTCTTCTAAATGGTCCTGTTCAATAATGGGAATTGCAGGTTTTTTAATCGTGTTTTCATTTGCAATACTGCGTTCTAGTGATAATAACATGCTAGGTAACAGCAGTAAGTTAGAAAGCATAGCAAATAGTAAAGTCGCACTAACGAGCGCACCTAAGGCTACGGTCCCGCCAAAACTGGACAAGGTAAAAGTAGAAAAACCAAAAAATAGCACGATAGAAGTGTAAAACATACTCACGCCTGTTTCTCGCAATGCACCATAAACCGACTTTTTTATACGCCAGTTGTTGACGATTAATTCCTGCCTATACTTTGCTAAAAAGTGAATCGTATCGTCTACCGATATTCCAAAAGCTATGGAAAAAACAAGAATTGTCGACGGTTTTATAGGAACACCTAAATATCCCATAAGACCCGCAGTAATAAGTAACGGTAAAATGTTAGGCGCAAGAGAAACCAATATCATGCGCAGCGATTTAAACATCCATGCCATAAAAAGAGCTATAAGAACAATAGCTAGGGTAAGTGAAACAACAAGGTTTGTTATTAAATAGTTTGTTCCTTTTTGAAAAACCAGTGCTTTACCGGTTAACGTGACGTTGTATTTTGAGACTGGGAAAATTGTTTCTATCTCGTGGCGCAGGTTTTCTTCTACACGCTCCATGCGGTCAGTTCCCATATCTTTCATAAACGTGGTGATGCGGGCATTTTGCCCAGTACTGTCCACATAACTTTTCATGAACGAGACATCGCCACCACTTCCTTTTAATAATGGTGCTATAAATAATCGCTCGTTGCTCGTCGGTAAGTCATAAAAATAGGGATCGCCTCCATAAAATGCTTGTTTTGTGTATTTAATAACACTTACAATGGACATGGGTCTAGAAAGTTCAGGCGTTTTTATAATATGGTCCTCGAGTTGATCTATTTTTTTGAGGATAAGAGGTTTTGAAACACCTTCTTTTTTATTTGTATCAATAACAATTTCTAAAGGCATGATGCCATCAAAACTTTCTTCAAAAAATCTAATGTCCTTAAAAAAAGTTGTGTTTTGTGGCATGTCTTCTATCAGGCTGCCAGAAACACGGATTAACGATATGCCCACCATACTTACTACAAGAACGAATATACTGGTGATATAAATACCGATGCGATGGTTTTTTACCATGCTCTCCATCCAGTCTACAAACGTACCTATCCATCGCTTGCGCAGGTGTTCTAAATGCCTGTCTTTAGGAACTGGTAAATAGCTGTAAATAATAGGAATAATAAGCAAGCTCAATAAAAATATAGAAACGATACATATGCTCGCCACGATACCAAATTCTTTAAGCAAGGTACTATCTGTAAAAATAAATGTTGCAAAACCGCTGGCTGTGGTTAGGTTGGTCATTAATGTTGCATTACCCACTTTTGTAACTACACGTTGAAGGGATTTTGCCTGGTTACCATGTTGCTTTATTTCTTGCTGATATTTATTTATAAGAAATATACAGTTAGGTATTCCTATAACAATAATAAGTGGTGGGATAAGTGCGGTAAGAACCGTAATCTCGTAATGCAATAGACCCAGCACACCAAAAGCCCACATCACTCCTACAATAACAGTAACTATCGATATAAAAGTAGCGCGCCACGACCTAAAGAAGAAGAAAAATATACCCGACGTGATGGCAATCGCGGCGAGTAGAAACATCCCTATCTCATCAACAATGTTTTGTGCATTAAGGGTGCGTATGTAGGGCATGCCCGACACATGTATTTTTATGTTGCCCTCTTTTTCAATTTTTGCGACTAGCGGCACCAGTTTTTCTAGTATAAATACCTTGCGCACTTTACTATTTATAATTTCCTTTTTTAAGTAAACGGCGGTGCGCAAAACCGAATCCTTCTCGCTATAGATAAGGTTTTTGTAAAATGGTAACTCGTTAAAAAGCTTGTTTTTAAAGGTTTTATATTCCTCTTGACTCTTTAAAGGACCCGCGAGCAGGGGTTCGATAATAAATTTTGAGCCGTCGTCACTTTTTTTAAGGTTTGGTAGGTTTGCAGTGGCAAGAACAAGATCAACCTCGGGATAATTCTCTAGCGAGGTAGCGAGCTTGTTCCACGCATTAAATTGCTGGTACGTCTTTACATCAGTGGGTTCTATTCCTAGAATAATCAGGTTACCTTCTTCACCAAATTTTGCAAGAAACTCGTTGTATTCTATGTTTACAGGGTGATCGTCGGGAAGTAGATTTGCCTCGGTATGTGAAAAGCGCATGTTTTTCCACTGAAAAGCAAGTGCAATTGTAATGAGTATAATAATACCTAAGATAATCTCGCGATTGCGCAAAATAAGTCGCGCAACAGCATTCCAAAATGGAAAACTTAAAAGTTTTTGCATAAGTAACTACAAGGCTACAAAGGTATTGATTTATCAACACGCGACCTATATTGCCACTCTTTTTAAACGGCTACAAGGCTAAATTAAAAGTGAATTTTAAAGAAATATTGTCGCTAAATTGTGGTAAATGGTATGCGCCGTATCGATAAGCACCGCTAAGCCCAAATCCAAAAAGCAATTTATTAATCTCAAACCCACTTTCTAAGAAACCCTCGCCCATGGTGGTAAAATTGATATTTTGGTGTCTGTCGCTGTTTTTAAGATCACCTATGGCAAATTTAGAAAGCAGGACAACCTCGGGTTTTAAAAAACGAGCGATGTTTATAGGTGCAAACTGGTGCTTTGCTTGAAAAATAGCGATGCGATCTGAGAAAAACTCGTTAAAAAACATAGTTTCAAAACTACCCCTACCCGCAACCGAAAATCGTTGCAATATCTCATCTTTATTAGGTGCATTAGGATATGCATGGAATAAATGGGTAAGCGGGATGTCCCCCGTGCCTACATGTCCTTCTACATGAAATTCGGTGCGAGAATTATTTGTGTTATCGATAATGTAAGTGGCTTTTCCTGAGAATTTTAGATAGTCAAAATCAGATTCGGTAACACCCTGAAATCCTTTGGTAATTTGTCCAGAAAGTATGGGATAAGCCGTGCGTGTTTCTAAATATCCTTTAGGTGTGCGCATAAACTCGCTCGCTGGGCTCCATCGTGCGGCGACGGTAGCCTCGGCCAGCACATAATTTTGGAACAGTTGTCCATCGTTTATAAATGTGTAGCCTGCTGTTTGGGATATTCGCTTTCGCGAAAGCGAAATTTCACTAATTACAGACGGTATAATACGTTGTTGTAGGGAGGTGCCAAACTCTTCATAGATGTAAAACGAAGGGATGTTGATGAGTCGGGGCTCAAATAAGGAATACACGCGGGCGTCGGTTAGGAATGTTGCGCCGCCTAGCTCTGCGATGTCTTCTACACGGTAAATGTTGAACCAAGTGTTGCGCTCTTTATTAATGCGATATGCCAGGTTTGCCTTGTATTTCCAGCGGTCATCTTTTGTACCGTAAGCAAGGTAGCCACTTGCTGCAAATGTCTCTGAAAACTTATCATTTGTGGTACCACCCAGGCCTAATCTAAATGCCTCATAATCATTGAATTTAATCAAGTATTTAAGGTCGATATCAAAAAAGCCCACAGGCACATACCCTACTTTTACCTTTTCTAGGGTTGCGAGTTTTCTCGTGATATTTGTGGCTGACACGATGGAATCTAAATTCATAAACTGCGCAAGTGCCTCCGTCGAATAAGTTTCATCGCGGTAATACTGTTTCCAGTATGGCTCTGGTTTATTAGGAGCATCGTCGGTAATCACAGCTTTTATCCAGCGACGACCGAAGTCTAGTTGCTTAAAGCTATGGGCGCTGGTCTCGTTTTTTAAAACGACATACAGGTCTTTTTCTGGATTTTCTCCATTTTCGTTGCCTATTTCTAGTCTAGAACCCAACAGATCCAGGCTTTTGGTAATCTTTTTATTGCGTATAAATAATTCGCGACCTTGTGGTATCCATACGTTTTGGGTTTTATTAAAACCATTTATATGTGTAGCTCGTACTTCTAAATCTCCTGCGGCATAATATTTTGCAAGTGCAACGCCGCGCGTATCGTTGTCTATGTAAATAGCACCAAATAAAAGTGAACGATTTTTTAGGCTTTTAGGTCTAAATTCTAAAATGGTACTCGCTCTATTGTTTATAAGGGTGTCGCCTGCGATTTTGTAATTGTACAAGTCGCTGTTTTTTGTGTTTATTGGGTTTTTAAATGGTTTATCATAAATGATGTACGGCTGCTCATACAAATTTTCTGACTGAAAGGTGATGTTGTAAATGGGATAAACGGGTTCTTTAAAACCGGGCATTTTTAAGCCTGTAATGACTTCTTTATTACCAAACATGGAATCATGTATATAGGTACTGGTTTTCTCGCTAAAGAATACTTGGGTTTTCATGAGCGTTTTGCGCAGCTCGTTATTTCTAAATCCTGGTCCTGTAAGTGCCTCGGGATCACCAGCAATTTTTAAATTTTCATACACCTGATAGCTGTAAAATGGCAGTGCCACTGTGGGGTCATTCACTGCTCGGGATGTGATAACTAGCCGCAAGAGTTCTTTTGCATCTTGTTGTGCGTTGCTATCCATGGACAAAAACAGTACCATGCAAACACCTATGAAGTAACGCAAGAAACTGTTTGTAAGCATGTTAAAGTATAAAAGAGTAGCAAAAGTAACAAGGTGTTTAAGATATGGAAATTAAAGGCTGCTGTGTGCATGGTACAAAAAAACCAGAACGGTGATTCTGGCTTCTTATTTTAATGGTTTATAGGCATTAGACCGTCATTATTTCTTTTTCTTTAACGACAATCATCTCATCTATTTTTGCGATGTACTTATCGGTAAGGTTTTGAATATCGGACTCTACTGTTTTTTGTAAGTCTTCAGAAAGTTCTAATTTCTTCAGGTCATTCATCGCTACTTTGCGGTCGTTGCGCACGCCTATTTTAGTTTCTTCACCTTCGGCTTTTGCTTTTTTTGCAAGTTCGCGACGGCGTTCCTCAGTTAATGCAGGGATGTTTAGAATGACTGCCTCGCCATTATTCATCGGGTTAAGTCCTATGTTTGCAACCATGATTCCTTTTTCAATCTCGTTGATAAGTCCTTTTTCCCAAGGTTGTATGGTAAGTGTACGCGCGTCTGGTGTGCTTATGTTTGCCACTTGTGATAGTGGTGTCTGGCTGCCATAGTAGTTTACCATCACACCACCTACCATGGCGGGGCTTGCTTTACCCGCGCGTATGTTTAGGAGTTCTTTGGACAAATGTTTAATCGCACTCTCCATATTTTCTTTAGTACTGTCTAGTAAAAAGTCTATATCTTCTGTCATGATTTTATGGGTTGTTTTTTAGCTACAATTTTTTCTTTAATTACGATTGAACGCGAGTTCCTATGTTCTCACCGTTTATAAGTCGTTCTAGATTGCCTGCTGCATTCATGTCAAAAACAATAATGGGCAACTCGTTTTCTTGGCTTAGTGTGAATGCAGTGGTATCCATTACCTTAAGGCCCTTGCGCAAAACATCTTCAAAACTTATAAAGTCAAATTTTGTTGCACTGGCGTCTTTTTCGGGGTCGGCGGTATAGATACCGTCCACGCGTGTACCTTTAAGAATGACGTCTGCTTCTATTTCTATTGCTCTAAGCACCGCAGCACTGTCGGTCGTAAAATACGGGTTTCCAGTACCAGCACCAAAAATAACAACACGTCCCTTTTCTAGATGGCGCATGGCTTTGCGTCTTATAAATGGCTCAGCCACCTCGTTAATTTGTATTGCTGTTTGTAATCTTGTAGGTATACCTGCATCCTCGCAAGCACTTTGTAAGGCTAGGCCATTAATCACGGTGGCGAGCATGCCCATATGGTCGCCCTGTACGCGATCCATACCCGCACTTGCACCTGCGACACCTCTAAAAATATTACCACCACCTATAACGATGGCTACCTGCACGCCCTTGTCGGTTACTTTTTTAATTTCGGTTGCATAGGCTGCTAGGCGTTTTGGGTCGATACCATACTGCCGGTCACCCATAAGAGATTCACCGCTTAATTTTAGTAATATACGTTTGTATTTCATCTGGTTTGTTGTGTGATGCAAATATAAATGAAAGGATGTTTACTGTGGTAATTTGCCGATTTGATGATTTGGTAATTTGGCGATGGGTCAATGTAACAATGTTTAAACATGGCGATTTTAGGATTGGATGATTTATGAATTTGGGTTAAGCTTGCCTGTTATGTCGCGTTTACCAAAACTCGCTTATTGATTTGCTTTAAGTTTTAGCTCATAAAATGCGCCATCGCTGTTTGCTTCTATATCACCCAGTTTAATGTTTACCGCCTCGCTTGTTAGGTAATAGGTTTCTATACCGTCTTGGGTGCCGTAATAGGTAATTGCTTCAATTTGCGAAGATTCTACAGGCAGTGGTATGCGCTCTTTTAAGGTAAAAGTTCCTCGATCATATTGCAAGATGATAATATACGGTTGTAAACCACGGTCATAGCTGGTAAGCACCACGCGGTTAGCTCCATTAAAGGTAGCATCGGTCACAAGGCTGCGCACGGGTAGGGTTGCGGTCGATTGCAATGGATGCGGCCCTGCTTTTTTATCGAGTTTATAAATACTGGTTTGTAGGGTGCTCCAATCTTTTGAAAATAAATAAATGGAGTCTTGTATAGAAATCATCGACTCGAGATCATATTCATGTTGCTGGTTGCGTGGTGTAAAGTCTTGTTGTGCAGTATAGTTGATCAAGAGCCGCTCAAAAGGTGGTAACGGCGTTGCCAGTGTGTTTAATGCTATTTTATATATAGCTAAATCTTTACGATCACCGCGGTTATTGCCAAAATCACCCAGATAAATAAATTGATCATCACTCGTGACAGCTTCCCAGTCTCTTAAATTTAAGTAGGAAAGTGATGTGCTATTTTGCAGTTTACCCAAGGTGTCTAGCTCAAACAAAACAGTCTCGTTGCCAGAATCGTTGTGCGTGTAAAGTTTTCTATCAATCACTGTGAGCCCCGACGACTCTACGAGTTCTTTTGGGGTTGTCGCAATAGTTTTAAAAGATACCAGCGTTTTAGAACCATCATTTACAGGCTTTTTGGCTGTGTTGCATCCCAAAAGTAAGAGGAAAAGGTATAAATATTTCATGGTTTAAAAGTACGTTTTTTGTTGCGCTTTCTTGGTATTTCGCTTTCGCGAAAGCGAACTCCAAAAAAAAAATCCGTTCCCAGTAAAGAGAACGGATTTTAAAATGGTGTGTATATGCTTATTAAGCGATAGAAACACGCTTAAATCCTACAACTTCAGCATTTTTAGATGCAACATATTTTGCAACCGTCATGCTGTCGTCCATGATAAAGTTTTGGTCTAAAAGACACAATTCTTGATCTAGCGAGCAGTTGTCAGAGATAAAACGCTCTAATTTACCAGGAATGATGCGGTCCCATATGGCTTCTGGTTTACCCTCAGCTTTTAATTCGGCCTCAAAGTTTGCTTTAGCCTCTGCAAGTGCTTCATCAGTCACTTGTGATCTAGAAATAAATAACGGAATGTTTTTTAGGGGTTTTCCTAAACGTGCACGCTCGATATTGTCTTTTTCGATAACCGCAATGCGAGCCTCAGTCTCTGACGCTACAAATGCAGGGTCAAAATCTTTGTAAGAAAGTGTGGTTGCACCCATAGATGCTACTTGCATAGCTACGTTTTTAGCAACTTCGGCAGCCTTATCACCAGCCGATGCCAGACCTACCAAGGCACCTATCTTGTTACCGTGTACATAAGCACCTACAAATGGCGCTTCAAGTACTTCAAAACCACCTATTTCTAGTTTTTCACCGATAACACCTGTTTGCTCAATTAATTTCTCTTGAACTGTTACTGCGCCTATAGTGGCTGCAAGTAGCTCTTCTTTAGAATTAACGGTAGCTGCGATATCTGCAATTTGGTTTGCTAGGGCGATATAATCATCGTTTTTAGCAACAAAGTCGGTCTCACAGTTTAGAGAAACCACAACACCTCTCGTGTTGTCGGCATTTACTCTAGAGATCACTGCACCTTCAGACGAGTCGCGGTCTGCACGGTTAGCAGCTACTTTTTGTCCTTTTTTTCTTAGGACTTCAATTGCTTTTTCAAAATTACCTTCGGCTTCGACAAGGGCTTTTTTACAGTCCATCATACCAGCACCAGTTGCTTGTCTTAATTTATTTACCTCAGCGGCGGTTACATTTGCCATGTTCTATGGTTTTATAATTGCTTAAAAAGCGTTAATTATTCTTCTTCGTCGGTTGTAGCTACAACTTTTTTAGCGTTTGCAGGTTTTTTTGCATCCTCGTCATCACCTTCTACATTTTCGCTTTTGCGTTCTTGAGCACCGGCGATCATTGCCTCGGTAGCGCTTTTCACGATGATTTCAATAGATTTAGATGCGTCATCGTTAGATGGGATGATAAAATCTATATCGCGTGGATTTGCATTTGTATCGACCATTGCAAAAATAGGAATGCCTAGTTTCAAGGCTTCTTTTACAGCGATGTGTTCGCGCACTGTGTCTACAATAAATAAAGCAGCAGGCATACGTGACATGTCGGCGATAGAACCTAAGTTTTTCTCTAGTTTTGCACGTAAACGGTCTACTTGTAGACGTTCTTTTTTAGAAAGGGTTTCATAACGACCGTCTTTTTTCATGCGATCTATGGTTCCCATTTTCTTAACAGCTTTGCGTATTGTTACAAAGTTTGTAAGCATACCACCAGGCCATCTTTCAGTAATGTACGGCTGGTTTGCAGCACCTGCATATTCTGCAACGATGTCTTTTGCTTGCTTTTTTGTAGCAACAAATAGAACTTTACGACCACTTGCAGCAATTTTGCGCAGTGCCTCGTTAGCCTCGTCCAGCTTTACAGCAGTCTTGTACAGGTTGATAATGTGAATGCCATTGCGCTCCATGTAGATGTAAGGCGCCATGTTTGGGTCCCATTTACGGGTTAGGTGTCCAAAGTGTACACCTGCGTCAAGTAAAGACTTGATCTCGATTGTATTTGCCATAATTGTTAGTTTACGTTCTGTCTATAGCAATGATTAAGTGGTCATCTAGGCTCTCTAGAATTGCCTTAGTCATTTAGATGCTAAACTGGGCTCCGACGGCAATCGGGCTGACAGCAAATTAAAAAATATTAAAAAAAGAACAAATCCCGATGAAATAAGAATCATCGGGAGTATTGTATTGGGTATTAACGTTTAGAAAACTGGAATTTCTTACGCGCTTTCTTCTGACCGAATTTTTTACGTTCTACCATTCTAGGGTCGCGTGTCATCAGACCTTCGGGCTTAAGGATAAGACGATTTTCTTCGTTAACTGCAACAAGTGCTCTAGAAAGTGCAAGTCTAATAGCCTCAGCCTGACCTGTGATTCCACCACCGTGTACTTTTGCGTTTACGTTATAGGTATCTAAGGTATCAGTTAAAGCAAATGGTTGCTTTACTTTATATTGTAAAGTACCTGTTGTAAAGTAAGCGCTAAGATCCTTGTTATTCACAGTGATATCTCCTTTTCCTTCACTCAGGTAAACACGAGCAACAGCCGTTTTTCTTCTACCTATTTTGTGTAATGTCTCCATATTACTTTACCTCGTTTAAATTTATTGTTACGGGTTGTTGTGCCTCGTGGCCATGCTCACTGCCAGCATATACTTTAAGGTTGCGATATATTGCAGACCCTAATTTATTTTTAGGAAGCATCCCTTTAATGGCGTGCTCTACAACGCGTGTAGAATCCTTTGCAAAAAGCTCTTTTGCTGTGAGGCTGCGTTGCCCACCTGGATATCCTGTGTGTCTTATGTAAGTTTTGTCGTTTAACTTGTTACCTGTTAATGCAACCTTGTCTGCATTTATAACGATAACATTATCACCACAATCCACGTGTGGTGTATAGTCTGTTTTATATTTTCCTCTTAAAAACTTTGCAGCTATAGAAGACATGCGGCCTAGTGGCTGGTCTGCTGCGTCTATAAGTATCCAGTTTTTAGATACGGTAGCGCGGTTTGCAGATATGGTTTTGTAACTTAACGTGTTCACCTTGAAATTGTTTTAAATCAATTACCGATTTTACCAACTAAAATCGGGCTGCAAATGTAAGATATAAATTAATATTCACAAGGCTTGTGTAATAAATTTATGCACTCTTTTTTTTAGCGTTGCAAAAATAGTTCATTTCCTTGCGTTTCAAACGATAAGTTTCTTTCTTTCTTAAATATTTGTGGATTGTTCGCTTTCGCGAAAGCGAAATGCCAAAAAAGTGTGACACCCAAAAAAGCAAAATATCACAAAAGCCATAACTGCACCGTCGATTTCTTTGCAAGAAGCGTTGCTAGTGCAACAGGTGTTGGGTAAAGCGATGTTTTTAAAATACCAGGATGTACTATTGCTGCGTATGAAATTTTCACAGTTCGCTTTCGCGAAAGCGAGAAACCTCAATAGCAAATCATCCTAGAAATATTTTTTGAACTGTACGCACATTCCCGTGCAACATTCTTGCTTTGCAAATAGTAAGTTGCCTATCTTTAGACATTTAAAACCTTTTGAAAATGAAACGAATATTGTTTTTAATAGCAGGAGTGGCACTAGGACTCACGGGTTGCGATCCTGCCACGGTAACAACCACGAGTACAAATGCGCTCACGGGCAATTATGTCATCACCAGTTTGCAGGCCGATGTGGCGGTAGACCTAGATGCTGACCTGGTACGTCGCACAGACCTGCTGCAAGAGGCGCCATGTTTACAGCAAATGAATGTTTCTTTTAACGCCGACGGTACGTTTACCACCGTTGTTACAGATGTTATTTTTAATCATAATAACATGTTGCGATGCACCCCAAGCACCGAAACGGGCACATATACCTATGTAAACGGTGTTCTTACACTTACTACAAACGTTAATGGCGGCACGGTAACCGAGTCACAGGCGGTGGTGCTGACGCCTACAACCTTTAGTTTTACTTTTAATGCTGCACGAGTGAATCAGCTATTTTCTGACTTATCGACAACCCCGGCGGCGGGAATAACTACATTAGATTTTGTGTACACCAGGATATAGTGGTTTGCTTGGAAAGATTATTGTTTAGCGTTTTTACCTGATACGTGTATTATTCTACCACACGCACGCCTTTCCAAAACGCCACATAGCCTTCTATGTTTTTAGCAGCATATTTTGTTTCAGGATAATACCATGCGGCGTCTTTATTCTCGCTGCCGTTTACTTGCAAGGTGTAATAACTGGCAACGCCTTTCCATGGACACGTGGTATGTGTGTTGCTTTTGGTAAAAAATACGTTGTTTAAACTGTTTGCAGGGAAATAGTGGTTGTTTTCTACAACAATGGTTGCGTCACTTTCTGCAAGTATTTCATTGTTCCAAATGGCTTTCATAATTTTAATTTTTTAGGGTTTACGTAAATTTTAGTTTGTTTTGTGCGGTGCTCATTGTATCATCTGTTTCTTGTGGTCATGCCTTAACAAATAGGTAATCTTTGTAAAGTTGCTGTGAGTCTTCAAAAATGTGCTTTATTTTTAGTTGGGATTCCCCAGCTAGCCATGCAACCACGTCATCATCATATTTTTGCGAAATCTCTGTATGGATGGTTTCCCATTTATTGAATTGCACCAGCAGATTTAATTTTGCAATGTGCACATCACAGGATTTAGTAGCGAGCAGATAACTTTTTGCAGTACCACTTTCTGGGTCATAGGCTTCCCAGTGTTCAAAATCGTTAACAACAAAGTTTGCTTGCATTTGTGTATTGATACGATGCAACAGGTTGCGATTAAACTCTTGGGTGACACCTTGCGAGTCGGCATAGGCTTGCTGTATGTGTAAAGGATCTTTTTTCTGGTCAAAACCCATAAAAAGCATGTCGTGTGGTGTCATTAATGCGCTTAACTTGCTTAGAAAGTCAATCGCTTCAGGATGTTTTAGATTACCGATGTTAGAACCTAATACCATAAGTAGTTTAGGTCGCTTGTTATATTGTGCGATGCGTTCTAACACGTTAAAATAGGTGCCTTGTTCACCTTGTATGTTCATAGTAGGCCACTTAGCGGCTAGGGATTGTGACAGCCGGTCTATGGCGTTTTTACTTATGTCTATAGGAATATAGGTAAAGTTGCGCTGCTGTTTTAGCAATTCCTCGAGCAGCACTTTAGTCTTTTTACCGTCACCAGCACCCAATTCTATCAGGTCAAAACCTGTATGGTCGTCGGGAAACAGACCGCTCAAGGTTTCTTTATTGTCGTTGATTATTTCAAATTCGGCTTTTGTGAGGTAATACTCGGGCAGCTCCATAATTTGCTGAAAGAGTGCGTCGCCTTTTTCATCATAAATATATTTAGAGCTTAAAAATTTAGGAAAAGCTTGTAGCCCCTCCATGACATGGTTTTCAAATTCTTCCTGAAAACGTTCTTCTTTATTCATAATGATTTTGCTAGTCTAAGACCTGTAAATTGCCATCTTAAATGTGGGTGAAAAAAATTGCGGTATGTAGGTCGTGCATGGTTTACTGGAGTGGCTATGGAGCTTCCTCGCAATACTTTTTGGTTTACCATAAATTTCCCATTGTACTCGCCCAGTGCGCCGTCTGGTTTTTTATAATTGGGATAGGGCAGGTAAGCACTTTCTGTCCATTCCCAGCGCTTGCCCCAGTTTAAATGATGCTGCGCGGCTTCCCATTCAAACTCGGTTGGCAATCGCATGCCCTGCCACTGTGCAAAAGCAAATGCCTCGTAGTAACTAATGTGTGTTACTGCTGCATCGGGCTGCACAACTGCTGGACCTTGCAGCGTGTAGTGCATCCACATACCGTCTTGTACATACCAGTAAAGAGGCGCGTTTATGTTGCTTTTTTGCACCCAGTCCCAACCCTCGGTATGCCACAGCAGGGCGTTTTTATAGCCGCCGTCTTGTATAAATGCTTGCCAGTGTGCATTTGTGACTAGGGTATTTGCAATACTGTACGCTTCTAAAAAGACGCGGTGCCGGGGCAGCTCATTGTCATAACAAAATGCCTGCGTGTTATGCCCTATTTCATAAATACCCGCAGCCATCTCGCAAAAAGTGGGTTTTGTGGTTTCTATAAATATCTCATTTTCTAGCAATCCATAAGCAGGTTGCAAGGGGTTGTTTCCTAGGATGTATTTGATATCGGTAAGCAGTAATTCCTGGTGTTGCTTCTCGTGCTGAATGCCTATTTCTATCATCGGAATTAGGTCTGCGCCAAGAGTTGTTTTTAACAACACAGTCATGTGGTGGGTCACATACTGCCTGTATGCATAAATATCACTAACGCTGGGACGGGATAGATTGCCACGGTCTGTGCGCACCACGCGACTGCCCAAACTTTCATAATAGCTGTTAAAGACAAAGCCGTAATACGGATTAAATAATTGATAATCGGGTACATGAGCAGCAAGTACAAAAGTCTCAAAAAACCACGTGGTATGGCCTAAATGCCATTTGGGTGGCGAGACGTCTACAATAGGCTGCACCACATAATCTTCGGTTTGTAGCGGGGCACAAATCTGTTCACTATGGGCTCGTGTTTCTAGAAAAAGGTTTAGAAGTTTTTGGTATTCAGGCATTTTTCAAATTTACTACGTTTTGCGGAATTTGCTTTTTGCGGCGTTCACTTTTATGCAGTAATTAGTTGTATAAATCATTAAAATCTTGCTTTTGTTTAACCACATCTATAAACTTTCGGCTTTGGGCATGCTAAAGAATGCCCTGCGGGAATCATTTTTGCAACTATGATTTTGATTTTTTGCCTGTATGATTCAATAAATGTGTTTTTTATATGTTTCGCTTTCGCGAAAGCGAACCCCGAGGAAAGAGAGCTTATATAGCACGCATAATTACTTCTAAAATAGGTCGCCAAAGGGATGGTATAATGTATGTTTGTATGGCGCATGCCAAAAATATTATGAAATCTATCCTTGCATCTTTTCTATTGTTACTATCCACGACGCATTTACTGGCGCAGGATACGGTGCGACCGCTCGAGTTGACGTTTGAAAAATCTATAGATTTACTAGCCGATACTTTTTATGGGGTAGACGAGGTAGGCACCCTTTTTTACGAACGCAACAACGTTTTTTACAAAAAAACAGCATCACAAACACTGCAGTTTTACGATATTTTACTAGGAGAATTGACGAGTGTGGATATCATCAACCCTATGAATGCCATGTTGTTTTATCGAGAAACCCAAACGGTGGTTTTTTTAGATAATCGTCTTAACGAGACACGGCGCGTGGTGTTAAGTGCGCTAGAACCTTATCGTTTTATACAATATGCTGGTGTCGCTGGCGAGCAACAGTTATGGCTTTTTAACATGGACGAGCAGCGTTTAGAACGATATGATTATGTGAATAAAAGGCAATTACCATTTTTAAAAAGTGTTTCTTTACCAGTAACTGGGCTGGTAAGCACGTATAATTTTTGCCATTTGAAAACTGCGCAGCAGCTTTTTACTTTTAATAGCTATGGTAGTTTAACTGGCACCATTGACAAAGAAAAAATTCTTGGAATAACCGCTTCTTTTAAACAATTGCTTGTATGGTCCAGCGGCGAGTTTGCGGTGTGGCAACAAGGTAAAAATGCTGTTTTCTCGCTGGCTTATACAACCACACAGCTGCCTGAGGCACTCCAAAATGATTACAACCCAAAAAATTCACTTTATCTAAAAGCAGGAAAACTCTATCTTTACAACGGCAATCGCATAAGCGTTTATCAAACAAACCTACTCAACTAAAAACCATGCACATAGCCGTAGCCGGAAACATAGGCGCAGGAAAAACAACGCTTACCACGTTACTTGCAAAACATTACCGCTGGACACCCCAATTTGAGGATGTTTTAGAAAACCCATACCTAGAAGATTTTTACCAGGATATGGAACGCTGGTCGTTTAACTTGCAGGTGTATTTTTTAAATAGCCGTTTCCGCCAGGTGCTGGAAATAAGAGAAAGTGGTAAAAAAATAATTCAAGATCGCACCATTTATGAGGATGCAAATATATTTGCGCCCAACCTGCACGCTATGGGATTGCTCTCGCAGCGCGATTTTAGCAACTACAGCTCGCTGTTTAACCTGATGGAGAATCTGGTGTCGGCGCCAGATTTGCTTATTTATTTGCGCAGTTCTATACCCAATTTGGTTAAGCAAATTCATACACGCGGTCGCGATTATGAGAACAGCATTTCTATAGATTATCTAAGCCGTTTAAACGAGCGATACGAGGCATGGTCACAAGGATATGATAAAGGAAAGTTACTTATCATAGATGTGGATCATATAGATTTTGTAAGTAATCCTGAGGATTTAGGAAACATTATCAATAGGATAGATGCAGAGCTTAGTGGGCTTTTTAGTGCGCAGTAATCAGGTTGTTTTCAGTTTTTAGACGCAGTAGCTCGTTGTATTCTTGGCAAGGAATCATGCAACTTGTTATTGCTAGTCAGTTATTTCTAATTTTAAACAGCCAACCTGATTTATGTCTGCGACGCAAATCTGTCCCCTTCTACCAAGTGGACGGCTTTTTTATTGTGTTAAAAAGAGATCTTAATCTAAAAAGTGATTTTTCTTAAAATCCTTTAAACATGGTTCCTAACGCAAGTAGTACAAAACCTGCTAAAAGTAACCAAAATTGATACTCAGATATAAATTGGATTTGAACAAAATGTCCTACTATTCCTAGTGTTCCTAGTACTAATCCTAGGATCCAGACGTTTTTTTTGGGTGCAGATGCTTTCATGGTGTGGTTGGTTTTTATTTACTTTCCAAATTTAATACTTATTTAAAACCTTAATGTTAACTTTTGATTAACATTTTGCTCTTCTTATTTTAAGCAATCCACCCATGTTGTCGGGCATGCTTCACGGCCTCGCTAGAGTCCTCTACAAGTATCATAGGGCAAATTTTAAAGGAATTTGCAATACTGCGCACACGAGTCATTTTTTTAGAATGATTTACAGTGCGTAAATAAATTGCCAAAATACGGTCTGGAAACAATTCGGTTACGTTTTTATAATAATCCACATCATGTTCACCGCTGTCGCCTATCAGGATAAATTGTGTCGTGGTGTAATGCTTTAAAATATTTATAAGTTCGTGCACCTTGTGGGGTTGTCGCAACTTAGGTGTTCTATCCCATGGTGTGGGAAAGTCTCTTAATAAAATAGGTCCCTTTGGAAAACCGTGGAAATCCAGGAATTTTTCTAGGTATGCATATAAATTCCACGGGCTGTTACTCAAATAAAACATCGGGTTAAAATCGGTCCCAGAGATACCGCGGTGCAACAATTGATACAAATTTGCCGCACCCAATAATGGCAGTCGCCTGTCATAATTTTTAAAAAATGTATTTAACGCTACCCTGGTTTTAAGAAAACTGGTTACCCCGGTGTGCATGATGGTGTCGTCTATGTCGCTAATTACCCCAAAGGTGCTCGATACGGGAGGTACTAGGCTTTCCCCAGGAAATTTGTTAGCGCTGATACGTTGTTGTTTTTTCGCTTTCGCGAAAGCGGCATTATCCTCGTCAAAACTCACGATAAAAGACAAATATCCCTGATCGTCAGTAAGTTCGTGTAACTCATACGCAGTGTTTAAATCAAAGAGAAAATAACCCTCGTGGTCAGCTTTTGTCTCATAAGTTGCACCGTTAGGTAAGGTTAGCACAACTAGGGCGTTTCTTATCTCGTCGGTTGTAAAAGCGCGCCAGGTGTTGCGTATGGTTTGATAAAAGGATTGTTTTTCATTCAGTTTGATGGGAAAATCCTCTAGCGCACGGCCGCGTATGTACAAATGCGTGCAACCGCTATAGGTGCGGTAGGCATTTAAAATCCAAGGGTCGCGTTTTAATAGAGGCATTGAACGAATGTACTACAAATTGAAAAAAGGATATAAAAAATCCCACACGCAAGTTTTATCGTGTGGGATTTTACTTTTAAATAACGTGTTTATTTAAAATTCTTAAGGCTTAATTCTTTGTCCAGGGCTGCGATGCGAGCATCTACTTCTTGGGCCGTGCCTTTAAAGGTTTGCTCTTTTTTTATACGAGCGCCGTTTATTTTTTTTGTGATAGTAACTAGGGCGATAACCTCGCCGGTAGCTGCGTCTACGGTTTTTTGAATGTTTACATCTTCTATTTCCTCGTTGTTAATAGTTGTCGTTACCTCGCGAGTGATGCCATCATTTGCTGGGTTTGCAGCCATGTTTTCGTTTGCGTGACCACCTAAAATAGGTGCGATAACCAGACCTATAAGACAGGTAAGTTTAATAAGAATATTCATAGATGGTCCAGATGTGTCTTTAAATGGATCACCCACGGTGTCACCAGTTACCGCTGCTTTGTGTGCGTCAGACCCCTTGTAGGTCATCTCGCCATTAATCATAACACCCGCCTCAAAAGATTTTTTAGCATTGTCCCAGGCACCACCAGCATTGTTTTGGAAAATCGCCCACAGCACGCCGCTTACGGTAACACCGGCCATGTAGCCACCCAGCATTTCGGCTATGGCAAGAGGGTTCATCCCAAAAATCATAGGAACAAATGCAATGACCAGCGGGAAACCTATCGTTAACACTCCAGGAAGCAACATTTCTTTAAGCGATGCCTTTGTAGAAATGGCCACACACTTATCATATTCTGGTTTGCCTGTGCCTTCCATAATACCTGGAATTTCGCGGAATTGTCTGCGTACCTCTTCTACCATTTCCATGGCCGCTTTTCCTACAGCATTCATCGCAAGTGCGCTAAACACAACAGGCACCATACCACCTACAAAAAGCATGGCTAGTACGGGTGCTTTAAAAATATTAATCCCGTCGATACCGGTAAATGTTACATAAGCAGCAAAAAGTGCTAACGACGTTAACGCAGCACTTGCAATGGCAAAACCTTTACCAGTTGCAGCAGTGGTATTTCCTACAGAATCTAAAATATCGGTGCGCTCGCGTACAATAGGTTCTTGCTCGCTCATTTCGGCAATCCCACCTGCATTGTCTGATATAGGACCGAATGCGTCAATGGCAAGCTGCATGGCGGTTGTAGCCATCATCGCACTTGCGGCTAGAGCAACACCGTAAAAACCAGCCAGTGCATAAGAAGCCCATATCGCACCTGCAAAAAGCAAAACCGATGGAAATGTAGAAATCATACCCGTGGCAAGACCTGCAATAATATTTGTGCCTGCACCAGTAGATGATTGCTGCACAATTTTAAGAATAGGTTTTTTACCCAGACCTGTATAGTACTCGGTTACCGAAGAGATGCTACCACCTACAACCAGACCCACTAGGGTCGCATAAAAAACACGCATAGAAGATATTTGCATGTCGCCTTCTCCAAAAAAGTTCATGACCATAGTTTCAGGCAACATGTATTTACAAAGTCCAAAACATGCTATTGCCACAAGAATTATAGAAGTCCAGTTACCTAAATTTAAGGCGCCCATGACCTCTTTTTCTTTGGCTTCGTTACTCTTAATTTTTACCAACAACGTGCCTATGATGGATATAATAATCCCTACACCAGCAATCGTCATAGGTAGTAAAACTGGTCCGATACCACCAAAACCTTGAGAAGTAATGTCACCGCCCATATCTTTAATCACATAATTACCTAATACCATGGCGGCTAGTACGGTTGCTACATAAGACCCAAAAAGGTCTGCCCCCATACCGGCTACATCACCCACGTTATCACCCACATTATCGGCTATTGTTGCAGGGTTGCGGGGATCATCCTCGGGTATACCAGCTTCTACTTTACCTACCAGGTCGGCACCCACGTCGGCAGCTTTTGTGTAAATACCACCACCCACTCGTGCAAAAAGCGCAATAGATTCTGCACCCAGAGAAAATCCTGCCAGTGTTTCTAGCACGATTGTCATTAACTCACCAGGGGTTTTAGTAACGCCATCCATCGTTCCGGCTGCCCATGTGCTGCCCATAAAAAACCAGTAAAAGAATATAAAAAAGGCCGTAAGACCCAGCACCGCTAGACCCGCAACGCCTAGACCCATAACCGTACCACCTCCAAAGGATATATTAAGTGCGTTAGGCAAACTGGTACGCGCCGCTTGTGTGGTACGCACGTTTGTTTTTGTAGCAATTTTCATCCCGATGTTGCCTGCAAAGGCCGAAAATACTGCCCCGCAGATAAATGCAATCACAATAAGTATGTGCGTCGTGGGCACGATAAAAGACACAACGGCTAGTAATACGCTAACAATAAGCACAAAAACAGATAGTAATTTGTATTCGGCATTTAAAAAGGCGAGTGCACCCTCGTAAATATAACCGGCAATTTCCTTCATCTTGCCGTCACCTGCGTCCTGCTTCATCACCCAGGATTGCTTAATAAACATATAAATTAACCCTAAAACCGCCAATAACAGCGGCACATAAATCATATACATTTCCATAAAAATATTTTTTGGTTTAAAAATTCGTGCTAAAGTAATAAAATATTGTTAACACGAGTAATTCATGCAATTGCTCCTCGCAACATTTTATGACTTGCAGCGATGGTATGCTCATTTCTTGAGGTTTTAAGAGTATTAATGAATCCCAGATACATCGTTGCGTTCCACAACCTGAGAGGTTCTAAAACTAAGGCATTCATTTTTGTTTCTGTTCCCCAGCCCTAAAGGGTGTGGAAACTACGGTTTTCATTTTTGTTTCCGTTCCCCGTCCCTGAAGGGTGCGGAAACTACGGTTTTCATTGACTACGATGTAGAAACCTCACCCTTTAGGGTCGGGGAAAAGGTTTCGGTTTTGTTTCCGTTCCCCAGCCCTAAAGGGTGCGGAAACTACGGTTTTCATTGACTACGATGTAGAAACCTCACCCTTTAGGGCTGGGGCAGAAGGTTTCGGTTTTATTTCCGTTCCCCGTCCCTAAAGGGTGCGGAAACTAAGGCATTCATTTTTTGTTTCCGTTCCCCGTCCCTAAAGGGTGCGGAAACTACGGCATTCATTTTTGTTTCCGTTCCCCAACCCTA
>DAIRDE010000028.1:28060-35737 GCA_036796335.1 Nonlabens sp. | reverse complement strand
AAATAACAACTATTTAGTAGAAAATTAATAAGATAAAAACTGCCTACAACATATACGGTTTTAATGTTGAAAAAAGAACGTAACTGAAGAAGCTAAACTGAAAAACTAAAACAGGACACAACTAAAAACGCCGTCTAAAACCACATATAAGCAACTATTTTTGGTACTTAATAAAGAGCCAATACATCAAACATCTTTGCTCACTAATGCATCAGGACAAAAGTAAGAGCCTAAAAATGTTTAAGTTGTGTAAGTTGTCAGTTTTGCAACCTTGTTAACAGCTCATCGCAGCCATGCTAATAGAATGCCTATTAAAACTCTTCCAGTGTTTTTATGATAATATCAATGCAATCATCCAGCTGCTCCATAGTCATTACCAGCGGTGGTGCAAAACGTATGATATTCCCGTGGGTGGGTTTTGCTAACAGCCCGTTGTCCCGCAATCGCAGGCAAATATTCCAGGCAGTGTCACTATCTTCGGTATCATTAATGACAATCGCGTTAAGCAATCCGCGACCGCGCACCAGCGTTACCGTATTTGTTGTCCTAATGTAGTCGCCTAACCGTTTACGGAAGTGCGTGCCTAGTACACGAGCGTTTTGAGCAAGATACTCGTTTGCAACTACTTCGAGTGCTGCGATGGCCACCGCACCAGCTACAGGATTCCCACCAAACGTACTACCATGCTGCCCCGGTTTAATCACGTTCATCACCTCGTTGTTTGCAAGCACGGCGCTCACTGGGTACACACCACCCGATAACGCTTTTCCTAAAATAAGAATATCTGGTTGGGCATAAGTCGCAGGTTGTTTCTCGCATGTAGACGTGCAGGTGCACTGACCGCACACCGCAAGCAGTGCACCTGTTCGTGCGATGCCTGTTTGTATCTCGTCGGCTATAAAAAGTGCATTGTATTTCTCGCACAGCGCTTGTGATTTACGCATATAATCGTCGCTAGGTGTGTACACGCCTGCCTCACCTTGTATAGGTTCAACTAAAAAGCCTGCAACATTGGGTTGTTGTAAAGCCGTTTCTAGCGCCTCTACATCATCATACGGTATTTTTATAAATCCTGGAGTAAATGGCCCAAAGTTGCGCCGTGCGTTTTCATCATTAGAAAACGAAATGATGGTGGTCGTGCGGCCGTGAAAGTTGTTATCGCAAACAATTATTTGTGCCTGATGCTCTGGAATCCCCTTTTTTTCATATGCCCATTTACGCGCTATTTTTATGGCGGTTTCTACAGCCTCGGCACCGGTATTCATGGGTAAAACCTTGTCAAAACCAAAATAGTTTGTCACAAACTGCTCATAAACACCTAGCTTATCGTTGTAAAAAGCACGGCTTGTAAGTGTAAGCGTTTTGGCCTGTTCTATCATCGCGTTTATAATTAATGGGTGGCAATGACCTTGATTGACAGCGCTATACGCACTTAAAAAATCATAATACTTTTTCCCTTCTACATCCCAGACATAAACGCCCTCGCCACGAGCAAGCACCACCGGTAGCGGGTGGTAATTGTGCGCACCGTGTTTATTTTCTAGATCTATAAATTGTTGGGAAACTGTTTCTAATTCGTTAAGCATTGTCATGTTTTTTTATAACTCATGCAAGGTACAAAAAGCCCGCTGGAATCGCGACATTTTAACGAAATCACTAGAAAGCTCTACCTGGCTAAATAATAGAATAGCGATGGGTAAAAACCTGCAGATTACCTTAATTTTGTAACCTATGTCCAAAAGAAGAGCAAGATCCAGTAAAACCTTTCTTAACGTCCCCGTGGTAGATGCGGGGGCCAAAGGTAAAAGTGTCGCAAAAACCGAAAGCGGTGAAGTCATTTTTCTAACAGACGCTGTCCCTGGTGATGTTATTGATATACAAACCTTTAAAAAACAGCGCAATTTTTACGAGGGTAAAACCATCGCTGTCCATACGTTGTCAAATCGTCGCACACAGCCCGTTTGTAAGCACTTTGGCGTTTGCGGTGGCTGCAAATGGCAACACATGGCCTATGAAAGTCAGCTGTATTTTAAACAAAAAGAGGTTACTGAAAACCTAAAACGTATAGGTCACCTAGAATTACCAGCAGTTACGCCCATTATAGGCGCAGCTGCAAAGTACAATTACCGCAATAAAATGGAATTTAGCTTTTCGTCCAGCCGCTGGCTCACGCTTGCCGAGATTCAAAGCGACGCGGTGCTGGATGATAAAAACGCGCTCGGTTTTCACATTCCTGGCATGTGGGACAAAATTTTGCACCTGGATGAATGCCACCTGCATCCCGTTGTAGGAGAGGATATTAGGTTGGGTGTGCACGCTTTCGCGAAAGCGAACAACATCACCTACTACAATCCTAAAGAAAAAACAGGCTGCTTGCGTACACTCATGTTGCGCATGGCATCTACTGGCGAGGTCATGGTTGTTTTGCAATTTTATATAGACGATACCCAAAAGAGAATTGCGTTATTGGACTATCTAAAAGCGACGTTTCCACAAATAAAATCACTGCAATACATTATTAATGAAAAAGCAAACGATACGATTTATGACCAGGAAGTGATTTGCTATGACGGGCGAGACCATATTTTTGAAGAAATGGAAGGCTTGCAATTTAAAATCAATGCAAAGTCCTTTTACCAGACAAACAGTGCACAAGCCTATGAATTGTACCGTTCTACACGCAAACTAGCAGGTTTAACAGGCAAAGAATTGGTTTACGACTTGTACACAGGTACTGGCACCATTGCGCAATTTGTAGCAAAACAGGCAAAACATGTGGTGGGCATAGAAGCGATACCCGTGGCTATAGAAGACGCTAAGGCAAACGCAGCGCATAATGGCATTACAAACACCAGCTTTTTTGTGGGCGATATGAAAGAGGTTTTTACGCAAGCCTTTATAGAAGAAAACGGTGCGCCTGACGTGGTTATTACAGACCCACCACGAGACGGTATGCACAAAAACGTTGTGCAACAGTTGTTAAATCTTGCTGCCCCTAAGATTGTCTATGTAAGTTGCAACAGTGCAACACAAGCACGTGACCTGGCGTTGTTGAATGACATGTACACAATCACGGCAGTGCAGCCTGTGGATATGTTCCCGCAAACGCACCATGTGGAAAATATCGTATTACTGGAAAAAAGAACTACTTAAAAAATGAAAAAATACAGTTTCCTTTTAATCGCCTTACTCGCTTTTACAGCATGTAAAAAGCAGCAATCGTCGCAAGAACAAACCTATGAAAGTAATAAAGCTATCATTTCTGGAACCATGACGGTACCCGCTGGCGTACCTGTGATTGACCAGATGATGGTGTATTTATTGAATGAAGATCTAGCCGACTATGACGAGTTTAAAAGCCTGGTCGATAAAGATGGTAACTTTAAAATCGAGGTACAGCTGGATAAACCAAGGCAATTGATTCTAATGGGCAATAGCCAACTTTTATTTATGGCAGTACCCGGCGACAGTGTGCATGTTACATTTAAAGACAGCGGTGTACAAGGAGCACAACCTACAGACGTCGTTTTTAGTGGAGATCGCACAGCAACTAACAAAGCGCTAACCGAATATGAAAAAAATAAACCGCTAGACATGCAGCGACTGGAGCAAATGTACCAGAGCGAGTTGGCAAACGGATTCTCGGCATTTATGGATACACAAACGCCAGCGTTAATCACCTACATGGAAAAATCTTTAAAAAAGCACAACGATGATTTGTATTTAAGAGAATATATCCAGGCCGACCAGAAGTATGCGATTCTAAACACAAAATTAACGTTTAACGCCTATGCAGGAAGCAGGGGGTTGCCAGTAAATGATATGCTGGATCTTACCGAAATCCTGGACAACCTACCTACACTAGAGCTTGCAGACTTTATCAATACACAACAAACCAGCCAATTTTTATACTACATCGCTGGTGCCATGCGTACAAAAACAAGTGAATCGCTAACCGAAAATAGCACCCCCGAAGAAGGTCAGGCTGCTTTTTTAAAGACTGTAGGCGCACTGAAAGAGAACAAACTGCTAAAAAGCAAAATTGTGTACCGATCTGCCATCAACGATTTTGAAAGCAATGGCTTTACTTTTTTTGAAAACAATAAAGATGCTATAAAAAACCTAGTCATCGCTGATGAATTTACCGCGCTCAATAAGAGATATGCAGAAACTAAAAACCTTTTAGAAAACCCGAGTATTCCTAAAAATGCGCAACTTTTAAAATTTAATAGTGACGACCCCAGCGCATATCTGGACGAGATTATCGCAAATGCAGGTGGTAAAGTGATTTACATAGATAACTGGGCTACCTGGTGTGGACCTTGTAAACAAGAATTTCAAAAGGCGTCACCGGCGCTGCATGCAGCATTTAAAGACCAGGTAGAGTTTGTGTACTTGTGTCATCAAAGTGATCCCAAAGGTTATGAACCTTCTATCGCAAAGTATAAAATCGCTGGTAAACATTATTTTTTAACACAACAAGAGTCTATGCCAGTATTTCAACAACTCAATTTACAGGGTTTCCCTACCTACACGATTATCAATAAAAAAGGAGAAATTGTATCCTCAGATGTTACATACAGACCCAGTTATCCCGCTACTAGCGAGGTGCTCAAAAAACTAATCAATGAATAAGCGATTGTTTTTTATAAGCATCGGGGTTATCGCTATGACCATAATAGCTGGTTGCCAGAAAGACGATTTGTGCCCACCCGACATTGCAGCGACCCCGCGATTGATTGTTGTTTTTAAAAACCAGTCCAATCCGCTACTTACAAAAACCGTGAATAATTTGCGCGTGCGGGAAGTAGGACAAACGGATTTTGCACCATTAAACCGGGTGGGCGCTACAACGCTTACGGCAGTAGATAGCATTGCAATACCTCTAAAATTTGACAACGCAGGTACCGTTTATGAGTTTATAAGAACCGATGAGGATGGTATTGAAAACACAGATACCGTGACTATTTCCTATGAACTAGGCGAAGAATATGTAAATAGGGCATGTGGTTTTAAAGTTATTTATAACAACGTAAATAGTACCATAAATCCAGAGGTGCCGCTAAATCGATGGATACAAAGCACACTAGTTCTACAAAATAATATTATTGAAAATAATGCTGCACATGTGGAAATACGCCATTAGTCTATGTTTTACGTTTGTCGCGTTATTTATAAACGCGCAAAACCCAGAAAACACTACTGCAACGCCTGGTGGCGATGTGACCCTAGACAGTATTGCCACACCTAAAAAATATGGTTTGCGTGTAGGTATAGACGCAGCAGGCTTGATGCGCACCGCACTAGACGACAATTATACAGGTTTACAGGCGATGGCCGATTACAGGATCACAAACAACTGGTATGCCGCCGGAGAAATAGGAACTGAGCAAGCAACACAATTAAATGAACGCGTGGATGCAACGGCATCTGGAGCCTTTATTAAGTTAGGAGCTGACTACAATTTCTACGACAACTGGCTAGATATGGATAATATGATTTATGTGGGTTTCCGTGCGGGTTATGCGAATTTTAGTCAAGAATTAACGCGGTATGATTACTACCAGGACAATAATTATTTTCCAATTCCTTCAAACGAAACTGCCCGAGCGTTTGATGGTCTTAACGCTGTATGGCTTGAGATACAGTTAGGTGTAAAAGTAGAGGTGCTTCCTAATTTCTTTTTAAGCATGAACGCACAACTTAAACAAACAGTATCACAGGGTCAACCGTCTGCATTTAATAATCTATACATCCCAGGTTTTGGTAGGACCTATGATACCACGGGTATAGGTGTGGGATACGCCTATGGAATAAGCTATCGCATTCCGTTTTTTAAGAAGTAAAAAGCTGGAAAGAATTTAGGAGTGACACCTCTACATCACGAGGTACATTCCTAGGAAGCCATCACAAATTTTGATTACAAGCGATTTGTCTGTTGCTAGTACAAAAAAAGTATTTGTAATAAAAATGGCTCCTACTCTTCCTCCTCGTCTACCGCAGTAGCCAGTAAATCGTGCTCTTGTAACAAATTATACCATTGCACCACTTTCTTAATGTCGCTTGCATACACGCGCTGCTGGTCATAATCTGGCAAAATCTCCAGAAAATAATCTGTTAGCTCCTTAGTAGATGCTTTATGGCTTATGGCTGGACCATGAGATTCTTTTGCAGCTATTTTTTGAAAAACATTTTTTAGCGGCATTTCAGTAGCATAGGTATAAATGGCGATGTCTTTTAAAACGCTCACGTTTTGGTTTACGCCTATAATGCTGGTTTTTTTATCTAGCAGCGATTCAACAACAAATCCACTTCTCGCTTTAGATTTTAGTTTATATAAACCCGGTTTACCGGTTACTGATAATATGTTTTCTAAGGTCATAATTTTTTTTGAGGTGGCAAATATATAAAAGTGTAGGTTTAAAAAAGATTAGATTCTGCCTTTGACATCTGGGAAACGCATGCGATAATCTACACTTACCTTTCCTTTAGAAATGTTACCTAATTTTCCTTTGAGCAATCGCTTTTTAAGTGATGATATTTTATCGGTGAACAAAATCCCTTCTATATGGTCATACTCGTGCTGTATCACTCTAGCGACAAGACCATTATAAACCTCGGTATGCTCTTTGAAATGTTCATCGCAATACCGTATGGTTATTTGCTCTTTTCTAAAAACATCCTCTCGTACATTAGGTATACTTAGACAGCCCTCGTTAAAGGCCCATTCATCGCCAGTTTCTTCTAAAATAGTGGGATTGATAAAAACTTTTTTAAATCCCTCTAGACGCGTTTGCTCGCTTGCAGTTAGCGAGTCATCATCGGCAAACGGCGTTGTGTCCACTACAAAAACACGTATAGGCAACCCTACTTGTGGTGCGGCCAAACCCACACCACTTGCATTGTACATGGTTTCCCACATATTTTCTAAAGTCTGGTCTAAATCAGGATGCGTTTTTTCTATCGCTACTGCTTCTTTGCGCAATACGGGATCGCCGTAAGCTACTATGGGTAAAATCATTTATAAATCTATAATGTTTAATTGAAAATGTATAATGCTATCTTGGTAACAAGAAATTTACTTTACTCTAAACAAAGCATATCATTTTTTATATTAAATGCCTTGTAAGAACCTTAGTTCCTAAGTCTTATCACCATTAATGTTTCTCATATTTTTCTCAGTAGTTATCCTAGAGGCTATTAAAATGGCTGTTAGCTATTTTGCTTCATTTAATATATTCTCGCACATGTCTGGCTTAACCACCTGTTCGTCAGTTAAAAACTCGATCCAAAAAATACTCTCGTCCGCCTCCTCGATGGCAATACTTAATTTTGCAACAAAACTACGCTTTGTTTGGGCAATACAAGCTGCCCTATAATTTGCTGCCAGGCTTGTTGAGCATCGTATAAGCTGTCTTTCTATATGGCTACCTAAATTGCCTTTAGGTAAGGCGATTGCAAGTTTGACACAGGGGTGTGCAAAAGTCTTCGTTCGGTTTTTTAAATCTTTACTCATCTCAATAATTCAAAATCTTTATATTACATTTAAAAAAACGAATGCTTGGACTTAGAATTAAATACTTGCAATAAAACATTTATCACTTAACCTTAGCCGTTATTCCTTAGACTTTATTCTCTAGTCATTATTCACTAGCCCTTATTCCTTAGCCATTATTC
>DAIRDE010000028.1:0-27960 GCA_036796335.1 Nonlabens sp. | reverse complement strand
TTAGACTTTATTCTCTAGTCATTATTCACTAGCCCTTATTCCTTAGCCATTATTCCTTAGCCATTATTCATTAGCCATTATTCATTATACATTTCTTAAGTAAGATTGCAACATAATCGTCGCGGCTATCTCGTCTACAAGCGCTTTGTTTCTGCGTTTTCCTTTAGGCAACCCACTGTCTATCATGGTTTGGAATGCCATTTTAGAGGTAAATCGCTCGTCCACTCTTTTAACAAGAATGTTAGGGTATTTTTCTTGTAACGCTTTCGCGAAAGCGTGTATCACAGCACCCAATTCACTATCTGTATAATCCATTTGTTTAGGTTCACCCACAACAATGGTTTCTACTTGTTCCACAGTAAGATAGGTATCTAAAAACTTCCAGATATCCTTAGTCTCGACGGTCGTTAAACCTGACGCGATAAGTTGCATGGGATCTGTAACAGCGATACCCGTTCGTTTTTTACCGTAATCTATCGCAATAATCCTCGCCATACAGGTTGCAAAAATAAGCATATTTACAAAAGCACATCTTTTAAACCATCGTGGAAGTAACCAAAATTTGATTATTGCTGTGCTTTGCAATTATCTTTGTGCAAAAAATTAGACCTTGGAACAACTTAGAAATATTATCGAGAATGCATGGGACGACCGCTCCCAACTAGAACATGCAGTTACCCAAAACGCCATACGCGAGGTGGTAAACCTACTGGATTTAGGGACACTGCGCGTGGCACAACCTAGTGATAACGGCTGGCAGGTAAACGAATGGGTTAAAAAAGCGGTCGTGCTTTACTTTCCGATTCAAAAAATGGAGACCATGACCTGTGGTCCGCTCGAGTTTCACGATAAAATCCCGCTTAAAACGGGTTATGCTTCTAAAGGAATACGTGTTGTACCGCACGCTATCGCCCGTCACGGCGCCTACATTTCTAAAGGTACCATCCTGATGCCCAGTTATGTAAACATAGGCGCATATGTAGACGAGGGAACTATGGTCGACACCTGGGCCACGGTAGGCAGTTGCGCCCAAATTGGTAAAAACGTGCATTTAAGTGGTGGTGTAGGTATCGGTGGTGTTTTAGAGCCCCTGCAAGCCGCACCTGTGATTATAGAAGATAACGCTTTTATAGGCTCTAGATGTATTGTCGTTGAAGGTATTAGGGTAGAAACCGAGGCCGTTTTAGGGGCAAATGTAGTTCTTACTGCATCTACTAAAATCATAGACGTTACCGGTGCCGAGCCTAAAGAATATAAAGGATATGTCCCTGCACGGTCTGTCGTGATACCGGGCAGTTATGCAAAACAATTTGCTGCTGGTACCTACAACGTGCCTTGCGCTCTTATCATAGGCACCCGCAAGGAAAGCACCAATAAAAAGACCTCGCTTAACGACGCATTACGCGAGTATGACGTGGCCGTATAGTGCGCATTTTACTCATACAATATAAAATGTTAGGCGATGTGCTCACCAGCACCATCATCGCCGACCAGATTAAAAAATCGCATCCGCAGGCGCTGGTTGATTACCTCATCACAACGCCTGCCGCCGCGTTAGTTCAGGGACACCCCGCCATTGCAGCCATGATTCCTGTTACAAAGCAAGAAATGGAAACGGTGGGTGGTATTATTTCGCTTTCGCGAAAGCTTACAAAAAACAAATACGATGTTATCATCGATGTTTACGGTAAAAATAACAGTGCCTTACTTACTTTTTTAACGCGTTCAACAAAGAAAATAGGCTACAAAAAATGGTTCGCAGCGTTTGTTTATACAGCATCTGTAAAAAACAAACCCGATTTTACCATAGATTTTCAAGGGACATCACTATGGTCGAGACTTATTCTTACAACGCTGCTCGACATGCAACCCGACTGGACCTTGCAGCCGAAAATATACCTAACCGATAGCGAACTTGCGTCGGGATTATCGTGGATTTTACAAAGTGGATTATCCCTAGAAAAACCCATAACCATGGCTGGTGTGCTGGGGTCCGAGGACCTAAAATCACTACCAGCCCGCACCATGGCGCAACTGCTGGATTACATGGTCATAGAAACAGGAAGCCAAATACTTTTTAACTACATGCCATCACAAAAAGAGGAAGCGATGGCTATTTATGATCTTTGTGCAACAACCACCCGAGAACATATTTTTATAGACCACTACCCTAGCGGGATTCGGGATTTTTTAAAAGTACTGGCACATTGCACCGCTTTTGTAGGTAATGAAGGCGGCGGTGTGAACATGGCCAAAGCGCTAGATGTCCCTACATTTTCTATTTACAGCCCATGGATTGTAAAAGGTGCCTGGAATGCTGGTGCTGACGGTGCAAAACACATTGCAGTCCATTTACAAGACTTTTATCCCGAGTTGTTTACAACAACACAGTACAAGGACTTAAAAAGCCAAACCCCTGCACTGTACAAAAAATTTACCACCGATTTGATCAATAAAAAACTGCGTGTTTTTATCAAAGAGAATTACTAACTAGTCCTGTTTTTGATCGAGACCGTAGGGAGTAAACGTGACTTTTTCTGCCTTAGTAACCTTTCTTATTTGCTCGTTGAGCTGTTGCGCTTCTTTATTCACATAGCCACGTTCATGGTCTAGGTGTAGGCAAATTGCACTGTACCGTATTTGCTTGGGTTTTATACCAGCGTTTATAAGTCGCTCGCCCAGCTCGCGGTCCTCGCCACCGTATTTCATGCGCTCGTCAAAACCGTTAACAGCAATAATATCCTTTAACCAACCGCTGGCATTGTGTCCATTCCAACTCGCATTTGTAGGGGTTAATTTTTCCATAACGCCTGCTTGTACAAAACCGCTTGTTAGTTTTTGGTTTTTGTAATTAACAGGTAAGCCGTGATCGCGCAACCACTTGATATTAAAACATCGTTGCGTTGCGATATCGTCATATCGTATTAATTGCGACAGGGCCAGTGGTAATTTATAATAACCGCCGCTTAAAAAATACCCTGCCTCCCTGCGCTCATAATGAATTTGTAAAAAATCTTCACGGGCAACACAGTCACCATCGGTCATGACCACATAATCTGTAGTGCAATAGGTAAGCGCTTTATTAAGAATTTTTGTTTTTTGGAAACCGTCATCTTTATGCCAAACGTGCTTTAAAGGCCTATCTATTCTAGTCTGATATTTTTCTAAAAAAATGCGGGTATCGTCGTTTGAGCCGTCGTCGGCGACAATTATCTCAAATTCGCGAAACAATTGCTGCTCATAACTCCACAATGTTTTTTCTAACCACGGTATAGAATTGTATGTACTTATAATTACCGATATCGATGGGTTCCTAATCATATGCGCGCCGCGTGCGTATTTTATACAAATTTAATAATAAGTGTGCTTATTATGGTTTACAAGTTTATTTTTGCGCAGCACGAGCTTTTTAGAAACTGCATTTATGACCAAAGTCCCATTAACTGCCATCATACCGTCTTATAATGAGTCGCATAACATTATAGACGTATTGAAGAGTGTAGATTTTTGTGACGAGATCATTCTGGTAGACAGTAACAGCACCGATGACACTGTAGAAAAAGCCAGACCGTATTTTACAAAGCTACTCACACGCGAGTATATACACAGTGCGTCCCAAAAAAACTGGGCCATACCACAGGCATCGCACGAGTGGATATTACTGGTAGATGCCGATGAACGTGTAACGCCAGTCCTAAGACAAGAAATACTAGAACTGGTCCCGCAACTAGACAGTGTGGAATATGTGGGTTACTGGATAGGCAGGCGCAACTTTTTTATGGGTAAACAGGTGCGTTACAGCGGCTGGAAAAACGATAAAGTCATCAGGTTGTTTAGAAAGTCTAAATGCCGCTATGCCGACAAGCACGTGCATTCTGAAATTATTGCAAACGGCAAGGTAGGTTCTCTTAAAAACAAATTCTTACACTACAAGTATATAGATATAGATTCCTACATGCACAAGTTGCAACGGTATGCAGGTTTGCAGGCAAACGATTTTGATAAGAAAGTAGGGCGCATCACCGCATTTCACGTGATTGTAAAACCTATTTGGGGCTTTTCAAAACACTATTTTCTACAACTGGGCTTTTTGGACGGCTTTGTAGGATTTACCATTGCCTATTTGCGCAGTTATGTGATTTTTATGCGGTATATTAAACTGTGGTTGCTGCGTCGCGGGATTTCTTAATTACTGCTTTGGTTTTAAGCCAAAAAACTTCTTGAATTTATTTTTTGTAGCACGCTTGCGGTGAAATTGCTCTTGAAATTGTTGGGTATATTGCCATATTTGGGCGACTGTCTCCTGCGCATCGGTACCCGCTAGACGGGCATATTCTGCACCCATAATGTCATACAACCACTTTACTGGTGCCAGTCTTTCAAAGTTTTTAAGCCTGTCCAAATATGGAATATCATAAAACCGCATGCGGTTAAGATCTACCAAAGCAAAATCATACCGCTGACCATTTTTGGTGATTAAGGTATTGCCAGGCGAGTTGTCTAAAAAGTAAATACCCTTCTCGTGCATGTTAAAAACATACTGTGCATATTGTTTTAAAATCTCCTCGCGATTTGGGATTGTGTCGTCATGAATCAGCGCCCTAAAGGTAAAATCACAATCCAGATGGTGCGATATATAATAACTGTATGCGAGACCATGCCAGGTGTAGTGCTCGCCATAAGCAATAGGATACGGCGTCCCGACCTCATTTTTTTGAAGCAACAACGCATATTCAAAAGAACGCTGCGCTTTAGATTTTCTAAAATACCGATACACCAGCTGATTCAAGATATTCGGTTTTTTAAACCGCTTGATATTCATGCGTTCGCCTGCAACATCCATAATCTTCACAACATTACGTCCTTGATAAAGCACCGTACCCGCTATGTCAAAAGACAAAATCGCTTGCTCAATTACTTTTTGAGATTCTTTGTAGGCTGCAGTTGTTACCAATTTCATGTGTCAAAATTAAGCTAATCATCAAAATCGTGGGCTATGTATCGGGTATTTGTACATTCTATAGACAACGCCCAGTTTGTAAAAACATTGGTGCTTTTGGGGGAGTTCGCTTTCGCGAAAGCGAATACATCAACAATCCACAGTGCTCTAAAAATTTTAAACGGTAGGAAATCATTTTTAAACAAATGGTTTTGTTGTAGTTTCGTACACCAACTATAAGCGCGCGTTTGTAGCCAAAAAAATAATTCCTTTTTATGAGATGCTCCCTGGTGACTCCTACATACAACTGGCCTGAAGCCCTTGAATTGCTACTTTTAAGCGTTTTAAATCAGTCGGTGATGCCCGACGAGGTTATCATTGCCGACGATGGCTCTCGTGAAGAAACTAAAAAACTTATTGCCCGTTTTCAAGAGCGTTTTCCTGTGCCGCTAATTCACGTTTGGCACGAGGATAACGGCAATCAAAAGCCAATGATTATGAACAAGGCGATTGCGCAATCTCGTTATGAGTACATTATAGAAATAGACGGCGATATTATCATGCACAAGGATTTTGTTAAAGACCACCTTTCTATGGCTCAAGAAAATACGTTTTTATACGGCAGTCGGGTGAATATCCAAGAAAGTCATTTGGTTGATTTATTTAAAAACAAACAAATCACCTTTAACTACTTTTCTAGAGGCATTAAAAAACGTAACCGCACCCTGCGCATACCGTTTCTTGCACATCTTGCAAAAAAAGAATCCAAGCGATCTAGCAAATTAAGAGGTTGTAATATGTCGTTTTGGAAAAAAGATTTTATTGCGGTAAATGGTTTTAATGAAAACCTGGTGGGCTGGGGTATAGACGACAGCGAGCTTATACAGCGCATGGTTAATAATGGCGTGGCGGGCAGGCGCATAAAGCACATGGGCATTGTCTATCACATTTACCACAAAGAACAAGACAAATCACAGGTACATCTTAATCTACAAATAGAAGAAGCGGCGGTTAAAGAAAAGCACACGTTTATAGAAAAAGGGGTGAATCAGTATTTATAAAATGGGCATGGTAGACATTTCAGTCATATTGATTAATTATAATTCCTCAAGCTATTCGATACAGTGTATTGAATCCATTTATAATAACACAAATAGCTCGCTAAATTTTGAGGTGATTGTTGTGGATAACAAATCAGTGCATGAAGATTATGTTAATCTTAAAAAGTATTGCGATTGCGCAACTTACAATAACCTATACCTTCTTAAAAACGAAGAAAATAGCGGTTTTGGTGGCGGTAATATGTTTGGATTTAAAGAGGCACGAGGTAGATTTGTGGCATTTGTTAATAACGATGTGGTGTTGAAAAACGACTGTCTTCACATACTTTCAAATACGTTAAACCTGCATCCCCATATAGGTGTTTGTGGACCGACTACCTTTACCGAACATGGGGCAATTTTGCCAACCTTAGACTTTTTTGCTTCGCCACTTAAAGCTTTTTTTGGAAGAAAGATTTATAAATACACGCAGCCCACAGCTTATAAAAATAGAAAATTAAAGCTCCAAGAACTTACTGAGGGTGACTTTGTTTCTGGTAGTTTCATGATGCTTAGACGAGACCATTTTATTGAAGCAGGCTGTTTTGACACGAATATCTTTTTGTATCACGAAGAAACTGATTTATGCAAGCGGTTAAAACAACTAAACCTTGTAGCTGCTTGCGAACCAAAAGCCGAGTGTCTGCATTACCACGGTGCAAGTACTCAGAAATCTGTTAAAATAAAAGCCGAGTTAAAAAGATCCTTGTTGTATGTAATTAAAAAGCATTATGGCCAATTTGCTTACAGCTACACGCGAATCTATTTAATCACTATATATGCTCTAAAAGCTATTATTAAACCCAAATATAAGTATGTATTGCTGCAAGTAAAAAGACCGATTTCTTTACAAAAATCTACCAAAACCAACTAAATATAGTATGTTGAATTTTCAAATAAGAATCTAGATGGATTATCATAATAAAGACGGCGTTTATTATTTCAATGAACGCCCAGAAATGCTTGAATTTTTTCCAAAATCTGCCAAAAAAGTTTTAGACATAGGTTGTGGCCAAGGCACGTTTGCAGTACAATTAAAAAATAACTACCAGACCGAAACATGGGGGATTGAATACATGCAAAAACATGGAGAAGAAGCTGCCAAATTTTTAGATAAAGTATTCATAGGACCGTGCGAGTTATATTTAGACGAGCTGCCAGACAATTATTTTGACGCCATTTATTTTAATGACGTTCTTGAACATCTCGTTGACCCATACATGGTTTTAGAAAAAATAAAAAGTAAACTTACTGATAACGGTGTCATTATAAGTTCTATCCCTAACATTAGATATCACGGCAGCTTTAAAATGTACTTGTTTGATAAAGACTGGAAATATGCGGACAGCGGCGTGATGGATCATACACACATGCGTTTTTTTACAAAAAAAAGTATCGAGAGAATGTACCGAAACCTAGGTTACAAAATATTAACACATAAAGGAATTAATAGAACACGATCATTAAAACCATACTTGTTTAATCTATTGTTTCTTTTTACAGCATCGGACATATTTTACACGCAGTATGCAACAGTTGTAAAAAAATAAAAGAAAGGTTGTACATTCTTAACTTTTATAATATTCTCAACCTTAGGAAAACGTGTGTAAAAAAGATCAAAACATCCTAAGTTGTTACTTCTTACGGGTATTTAAAACTTCTGCTTTACATACATCCATCATAATGATAAAAAGAGTGCGCTAAATCTTAATTTTGCAACCATGCGAAATAGCGATAGAAACAAGAATAGACGAGCACCCGTAAAAGGCAAGCCCTCTAAAAAAAATATAGAACCCGAGGTAGACCTGCCGCGTGAAGCGATTAATGCAGCCGTAGAACACCTTAAAAAAGGACACACCATTATATATCCTACCGACACCATTTATGGAATAGGCTGCGACGCATCTAACTATGATGCCGTTGAAAAGATAAATACATTAAAACAACGCGACCCGTCACAATCGCTCATTGTCCTTGTGGACAGTTTTCAAATGCTAGAATCTATCATAGAAGAAGTCCCAGAAATGGCTTGGGAAATTCTCAAAGTAAATAAAAAACCGCTAACCATTATTTATGACCGTCCTAAAAACGTTGCAGAAAATGTCGTGGCGGCCGACAATACACTCGCGGTGCGTGTAACAAACGACCCATTGTGCCGCAGCATGATACGCAAACTTAAAAAGCCCATCGTTTCTACCAGCGCAAATTTTACTGGAGAACCTACCCCTATTCATTTCCACGATATTAACGCGGAATTAAAGCAGCAAGTAGATCACGTGATGGACTTGCCCCTGGTTCATAAAGAGATCGTACCGTCTAAAATAATGCAAATAGCCAGCAACGGCGTTTTTAAAATCATACGTAGTTAATGGACCTTAAAAGTCATTATCCCGAAGCCTTACAAGACGATATTTTCAAGATATTAAGCGACGCCGCCGCATCACTAGATATAGAAGCATATGTTATCGGTGGCTTTGTGCGCGATTATTTTTTGGCTCGAGGCCAAAAAAAGGACATTGACATCCTCGCGGTAGGAAGCGGCATCGCCCTCGCCCAAAAAGTACAGTCGCTATTGCCTGACAGCACCAAAGTTTCGGTTTTTAAAAATTTTGGTACAGCGATGATAAAAACAAAAGACCTGGAATTAGAATTTGTAGGCGCTCGCAAAGAAAGCTATGATCGCAACAGCCGCAAACCTGTAATAGAAGACGGCACGCTAGAAGACGACCAAAACCGTCGCGATTTCACCATCAATGCCATGGCTTTTTCATTGAATCAGGCAAATTTTGGCAAGCTTGTAGACCCTTTTCAGGGGATGCAAGATTTAGAAAGCAAAATAATACGCACACCGCTCGCACCCGACGTTACTTATAGCGACGATCCCTTGCGCATGTTACGCGCTATTAGGTTTGCAGCACAACTTCATTTTAACATTGACGAGGATTCTTTTAAGAGTATCCAGCAAAATGCCTCTCGTTTAGAAATTATTTCTAACGAGCGCATCGTGACCGAGATTCACAAAATCATGGAGTGCCCTAAACCGTCGACTGGCTTTTTGTTATTAGAAAAAAGCGGCTTGTTAGAAAAAATACTTCCCGAACTTATCGCCCTAAAAGGAATCGACGAGGTAGAAGGGCAAACCCATAAAGACAACTTTTACCACACCCTAGAGGTGGTAGACAACATCGCAAAACATACCGATGACTTGTGGTTGCGATGGGCTGCATTATTGCACGATATCGGGAAAGCACCCACAAAACGTTTCAGCAAAAAAGTGGGGTGGACCTTTCACGGCCACGAGTTTAAAGGGTCTAAAATGGTTTACACTTTATTTAAACGTCTTAACATGCCGCTAAACGACAAAATGAAATTTGTCCAAAAACTCGTGCGCATGTCCTCTAGACCCATCGCCGTGATCGATGACCATGCGACCGATAGCGCTGTGCGCCGTCTTATACATGATGCAGGCGAAGACATAGATGCATTAATGACCCTTTGCGCCGCCGACATCACCACAAAAAACCCAAAACGCTTTGCTCGCTACCATAAAAATTTTGAACTTGTGCGCAACAAGATTGTAGAAGTAGAAGAACGTGACCATGTGCGCAACTTTCAACCGCCGGTAAGTGGAGAAGAAATCATGGCGACGTTTAATTTAAAACCCTGTAAAGAAATAGGTTACATAAAAAGCGCTATTAAAAATGCCATACTAGACGGGGTGATTCCTAACGAGCACGAGGCCGCGTTTAACTTTATGCTAGAAAAAGGACGTGCTCTAGGACTCACGGCAACCACGCAGCAGTAGATTTTTCATAAATCCCGCTTTTGTACGTGCAGCTTATTCTCATCATTTTTTTAACAATTTTTACCAATTTATCTTGACTAGATTTTCTTAACTTTTGGTTTAATTAAAAAGAGTCGGTTATGAAATTCCTGATGAATACTTTTTTGCTGGTAGCAGCTTTTTGCTCGTTGCACGCACAAACTATACCTGCACTAAAACAGCCTAACTTACCCGGTTTTGAAATCTCACTAATCGCTCAAAATAACTCGCCCACCTTAGAGCAACTTGCCGCCCGAGTTCCCACAGACCATCAGTCGGCTGGTGCGTTGACCATGCGTTTAAAGCACGATGTGGTGGATTATGAAAAAGTAAGCTATGTGCAACCGTTGCAAAATTTCATGCCAACATTAAACGAACTTTACGGCAGGCCCTTTTTAAACCTCAATGGCTGGAATGATTTTGAACCGGCTTACCGCCTAAAAAATGCGGCTTTTTATGAGGCAAATAAGAACACCATTTTAGGGTCGGCTTACGATAACTTTTGCCCAAGCGCATCTTTTTGATAATTTAACAATACGGCTTTTTTTCAAAAAAATAAGAAAGTGTCCACGTGGTGCACGTTGTAAAACAATAGCCTTTTATCATTTGAGGAGATGGTTAGGAGTTCGCTTTCGCGAAAGCGAAACACCTAAAAAACACTGCCGTTCTACTATCTTTGCATATAATTAACAAAGATGAACAAGCAGGAAATTATAGATCGTTTTATCAGTTACATCACCATAGATACCCAGTCTGACCCCAGCAGCGACTCGACGCCCAGCACGGCAAAACAGTGGGACCTTGCGCACAAATTACATCAGGAGCTGCTCGATATGGGGATGAGCGACGTGAGCCTGGACGAGCATGCTTACATCATGGCGACCTTACCATCTAATGTAGATTATCCGGTGCCTGTTGTGGGTTTTATCTCGCATTTTGACAGCACACCCGACTTTACGGGAAAAGATATAAAACCACAAATCATAGAAAACTATAATGGTAAAGACATTGCTTTAAAGGGCAGCAACCTAATTTTATCGCCCGATTATTTTGAAGATTTACAGTTGTATAAAGGACAAACCCTTATCACTACCGATGGTACAACCCTGCTAGCAGCCGACGATAAAGCGGGAATTACCGAGATTATGACGGCCATGAAATATTTGCTAGACAACCCACAAATAAAACACGGCACCCTAAAAGTAGCATTTACACCCGACGAGGAAATAGGTCGCGGTGCACATAAATTTAACGTGGCAAAATTTGGTGCCGACTGGGCATACACCATGGATGGCAGCCAGATAGGTGAGCTAGAATTTGAAAACTTTAACGCTGCGAGCGCAGTAGTAAAAATACAAGGTAAAATTGTACATCCAGGATATGCTAAAGGCAAAATGATCAATTCCATGTACATCGCGCAAGAGTTTATAGACTCGCTACCGCGCATGGAAACACCTGAACTGACCGAGGGTTATCAAGGATTTTTTCACCTGCATCAAATACAAGGGGCCGTAGAAGAAACAATCCTACATTACATTATCAGGGACCACGACGCAGCACATTTTGCAGCGCGCAAAGAAGCAATGGAACGACTGGTCGCAGACATGAATGCACAGCATGAAAGAGAGGTGATGACGCTAACCATCACCGACCAATATTTTAACATGCGTGAAAAAATTGAGCCGGTCATGCACATTGTAGATATTGCAGCACAAGCCATGAAAGACCTAGGTATCACCCCGATTATCAGACCTATACGTGGAGGAACCGACGGCTCGCAACTAAGCTACATGGGGCTGCCCTGCCCCAATATTTTTGCCGGTGGGCACAATTTTCACGGACCCTATGAGTATGTACCTGTCGAAAGTATAATTAAAGCCACCCAAGTAATCGTGCGCATTGCAGAGTTAGTGGCAGTTAAAAAGTAATTTTTTTTGCAAGGAGTGCGGTTTTTTAAATTTGCAAAAGAAACTTTAAGAAGGCTACAAATTAATCTTAGGTATTGATTTTTAGGCGATTCGCTTTCGCGAAAGCGAACAACTTACCAACAATAGCGCACAAAAAAAAGAGAAGCTGTTGCGACAGGCTTCTCTTTTTTTAAATGTGAGTAGGGTATTTTATTTACCGACGAGGTGGATCTGCACAAAGTTTTTGTCTACGTACATGGTTTGCGTATCCTTGTCATAGTTCAATTCTTCAAAGGAAATTTTAACGTTATCGACTTCTACATAATCAATTTCAAATGGCAAGCCTATGAAGTTGAAACGCAGTGTTTCATATTCGGTTGTGTATTTACCATCTTTAAATTGAGAGATAACCATTTCTTTTTCTTTACCCTTAAACATGAGGTTGCGCAAGCTAAAACGGCCCTTTTTGTAATCATAACCATCGGTAGCGTCTTCATAAATAATAGATTTATCACTGCCTATGGTATAATAAACGTCTAGTGTTAAAAACTCTATTTGTTTCTCGCCTACATACTGCATCACAGGATATCTAGGTATGATAGACCCTGCTTTTACAAACAACGGGATCTCGTCAATATCGGCATCTACCCATGTTTCTGAGCCACCTTCTACAATCTCGCGCGTCCAAAAGTTGTACCACGCACCACGCGGTATGTACATGCGACGGCCTTTTGAATTAGGTTCTAAAATGGGGCAAACCAGTATTTTATCTCCAAAAATAAACTCGTCGTTGCGGTGATGTGTTTGCGCATCTTCCTGGTCATAAACGACCAGCGATTTAAGCATCGGGGTGCCTTCTTCTACATATTGCCAAAATGTTGTGTACAAATAAGGCAACAATTTGTATCGCAATTCTACAAATTTCCTGGTGATGTTTGTGACGTTTTCGTCAAAAGTCCACGGTTCCTGGTCGCCGTGATCACCGCTAGAATGTACTCTGCAAAATGGGTGAAAAACGCCTAGAGCAATCCAGCGTGCATACAACTCGCCAGTGGGCTGCTCAGCAAATCCACCTATATCAGACCCAGAAAAGGACATGCCAGAAAGTGACATGCGTTGCGCCTGTATGTTTGCAATGCTTAAATGTTCCCAAGACGCTACATTGTCACCAAACCAGCTAGAGGTGTATCGCTGCGTACCTGAATAGGCTGAACGGGTGATTACAAACGGGCGCTTAGGATACATGAACTTTTTAACACCCTCATAAGTTGCACGTGCCATTTGCATACCGTAAATGTTGTGTGCTTTTCTATGAGAACACGGGTGGCCGTCATAATCGTGGCGCACATCGTCTGGAAATGTTTTATTGGGAACCTCCATAACAGCGGGCTCGTTCATATCGTTCCAAATACCAGACAACCCGTTATCGGCAATAAGGCCTTTAAACAGGTCTGCCCACCAGGCTCTTACCTTGGGATTTGTGTAATCTGGAAAAAAACACTCGCCAGGCCATACTTTACCTTTCATATAAGGACCATCGGCCCGTTTACAGAAATAGTCATTTTTCATGGCTTCCTGATAAACGCTGTAATCTGGATCTATTTTTATACCTGGGTCTATGATGGCTATCGTTTTAAAGCCATCTTCTCGCAGGTCGCTAATCATTTTAGTGGGGTCTGGGAATTTTTCTAAGTCCCATGTAAAACATCTAAATCCATCCATGTAGTCTATGTCTAGATAAATTGCGTCACATGGAATTTGCAGCTCGCGGAATTTTCCTGCGATTTCTCGCACATTACTTTCTGGATAATAACTCCATTTACACTGGTGAAAACCTAGCGCCCAAAGTGGTGGTAATTCTGGCTTGCCTGTTAAGTCGGTGTAAGCCCCTACCACTTCTTGCATGTCTGGACCATAGATAAAATAATAATCCATATTGCCGCCATGCGCCCAAAAACTTGTTACATGGTGTCGCTCGTGCGAAAAGTCAAAATACGACCGAAACGTATTGTCAAAGAAAATACCGTAGGCCAACTTATTTTGTAACCCTATATAAAAAGGTATGTTTTTATACAGTGGGTCTGTTTGTTTACCAAATGCATACTGGTCGGTTGCCCAAAGTTCAAAGCGTTTACCGCGTAGGTTGTTATCGGCTGGTTTGTCTCCTAACCCATAATATCCCTCGCCTGGCTGTGCTTTTTTAGACATTTTTACGACCTCTCCCCCATATTCATAGCTTTCCTCATAATGAAAGCCTAACTCATCCTCGCAAATAATTCTACCGTCTAAATCAAAAATGCGTGACCGCAAATCAGTTTTTGAAATCTGGCAAACTAATTTAAGTGTGGTGATTTCTATAGAGGTGGCAGTTTCTGCAATCTTTAGCTTGTTGTAACCCTTATTAGCATCTACATCTACTGCATAAGAAAAATCATCTAACAACTTGCCACTAGTACCATATTTAAATCGCAAAACGCTGTCGCGCAGTACTTGCAATCGCAAAATGACGCCGTTAGTAGAAAAAAAAGTAATGGTATCTAAAACATGTTCATAGCGGTCTAACACCGCAGGAAAGATATTTCCGTAATTGGTTAATTCTGTATTTGTAATCATATAATGATGATATTCAGCAATTTAATTTAAAATATACGTGTTCTTACAAGTTATGTAAAGTAATAAAAAAGTGTGAAAATGGTGGGGATATTAAAGAATTGTTACGAGAACGTTAGAGTAAGCAAAAACAAAACGAAAATCAAAAATATGTTGAAATTGAAACTTAAACTTACGTCCAACTTAAAAAATATTGGCCAGAAAAATTTTAATAACGCTGAACTAAAACTCACGACTAGAAAAACGAACTGCTCTCAAACAACGTCTCGACTATCGCACGATATAGTTTGAAAAATTATTATAAATCAAGACGCTTTTAATCCTTAAAAATACGTCACTCAATATATCACAGACTTTTAGCTCATAAGTTTGCAGTCATAAGTCATAACTAAAAACCTATCCATAAACCAGCACCCCGAGTGGTACAAGACGTACCTCGGCGCTGTGTTTTCTGTACTGCCACGATTCTTTCTCGGCTTTCAACTCGCTTTTTACCGCATAGCCAGAGCCGCCATAGTTGGTCTCGTCACTGTTAAACAACAGTTGGTATTTTCCTGCGGCGGGTAAACCTATTCGATAATTATCTCTTGGTACGGGGGTCATGTTGCAAATCACAACTACCTGAGAGTTGTGTCCTTTACGCACATAGGTTATTACCGAATTTTCAGCATCTTCATGCGATATCCACTCAAAGCCTGAGGCATCAAATTGCTTTTCGTGAAGTGCCTTTGTTTTTCTGTAAAGTTTGTTAAGATCGGTTATAAGACGCAACATGGTATTGTGCGGCTTGTATTGCAATAAATGCCAATCGAGACTGCCGTTAAACCTCCACTCGTCATGCTGTCCAAATTCTGATCCCATCATAAGCAGCTTAGCCCCGGGATGCGTAAACATGTAACCATAGAGCAGCCTTAGGTTTGCAAACTTTTGCCACTCGTCACCAGGCATGCGGCCTAGAATCGAGCTTTTACCATAAACGACCTCGTCATGCGATAATGGTAGCATAAAATTCTCGGTAAACGCATAGGTCATAGAAAAAGTGAGATCGTTTTGATGGTGTTTTCTATGGACAGGTTCTTTCGTAAAATATTGTAAAGTGTCGTGCATCCATCCCATCATCCATTTCATACCAAATCCTAAACCACCCATGGATGTAGGCTTGCTTACCATTGGGAAACTGGTGCTTTCCTCGGCTATTGTTTGTACATCTGGATAGTTTAAATAAACAGCCTCGTTCATCTCGCGCATAAATGCAATCGCCTCGAAGTTTTCACGACCGCCAAATGCGTTAGGTTCCCACTGCCCATCTTCTCGCGAATAGTCTAGAAATAACATGCTTGCAACCGCATCGACTCGCAAACCGTCTATATGGTACTGGTCAAACCAAAAAAGCGCGTTAGAAATTAGGAAGCTTTTTACCTCGGCCCTGCCGTAATTAAAAATGAGCGATTTCCAGTCCTGGTGGTAGCCGCGTTTAGGGTCTGGATGCTCATAAAGACAGGTTCCATCAAAGTTACCTAGACCGTGCACATCTTCAGGAAAATGCGACGGTACCCAGTCCAGTATCACACCTAGACCAGCGTTATGACAAGCATCGACGAGCTCTTGAAATTCTTCAGGATAACCGAATCTGCTTGTCGGTGCAAAATAACCTGTCAACTGGTATCCCCACGATGGATCGTATGGATATTCCATAATCGGCATAAACTCTATGTGTGTGAATTGTAACGCTTTCGCGTAAGCGACTAAATCCAAAGCCAACTCGTGATAACTTAAACTGCGGTCTTCTTCTATCTTGCGTTTCCAGCTGCTTAAATGAACCTCGTAAACAGAATATGGTGCGTCGAGTGCATTATGCGCAGCACGTTTTTTCATCCATTTACTGTCTGACCACTTAGGTTTAAACTCATATACCACACTGCCTGTTTTAGGTGGATGCTCACAGCGGCGGGCATAGGGGTCGGCCTTTTCGGTAATGATATTGTTGTGCGAGGATACAATATGATATTTATACACAGTACCATGTTCTACACCAGGAATAAACCCCTCCCAAATGCCGCTTGCGTCCCAGCGCACATTTAAAACATGAGAGCCTGCTGTCCAGAAATTAAAATCTCCAATTACCGATACCGCTTGTGCGCTAGGTGCCCACACTGCAAAATAAGTACCTTTTACGCCGCCTACCTCGATGACATGCGATCCCAATTTTTCGTAAAGCCGGTAGTGTTTTCCTGTTTTAAAAAGGCTGATGTCAAAATCAGTCAATAAACTGTGTACTGTTACATTATTCATAATTACAAGGTAAATCCTTTAGGAATCGTTGCATTCTTTTTAATTACTACAATGCCATCTTTAACAACATAGATTTCGGTTTCAACATCTTCTAAATGTTTACCGCCGTTAATGGTTACATCATCACCTATTCGCACATTCTTATCGATAATGGTATTATTAATCACACATCGTTGCCCAATACCTACCATGATTTCAATGTTACCCTTTTCAATATCGGCTAGGGATTCATAATAATCGCTACCCATCATGTAGGTGTTAGACACTGTTGAACCCTCTCCTATCCTGGATCTAATTCCAATCACCGATTTTTCTATGGCCGAGGCGTGTATAATGCATCCATCTGCTATGACCGCTTTTTCTAGACGCGTTCCAGAAATTTTAGAGGTTGGCAAAACTCGCGCGTGTGTGTAGACGCGTTGCGAGGCATCAAACAGGTTAAACTGTGGAATATCGTCGGTTAGCCCCAGATTTGCTTCAAAAAAAGAATCAATATTTCCTATATCGGTCCAATAACCCTCAAACTGATAGCTTAACGTTTTATGCTTGTTTATATTTTGCGGTATAATTTCCTTGCCAAAATCTATGGTGCTTTTATCATCCATAAGTTCGATAAGCAAGTCTCTATTAAAAAGATAAATACCCATGGACGCAAGGTACGTTTTCCCTAGTCCCAGCATCTCGTCACTCACTTTTGACTCCCAGTCAGGAAGTAAGTCGGCAGCAGGCTTTTCTATAAACGAGGTAATAACATTCTCGTCGTTTGTTTTTAAGATACCAAAAGAAGTCGCATCCTTAGCATTTACAGGAATGGTCGCGATAGAAATTTTAGCATTTGCCGCGATGTGCGCAGCGACCATTTCGTTAAAATCCATTTGATATAACTGGTCACCCGACAAGATAAGGCAATACTCAAACTCATGACTCAACAGGTGATGCATACTTTGTCTTACAGCATCAGCAGTTCCTTGAAACCAGCCTTTATTATTGGGAGTTTGCTCGGCAGCAAGTACATCTACAAATGCACTGCTAAAAAAGCTAAACTGGTACGTGTTTTTAATGTGCCGGTTTAACGATGCACTGTTAAACTGCGTGAGCACAAACATTCTTTTTATGTCAGAATTTATACAATTAGAAATGGGTATATCCACCAGTCTATACTTACCAGCAATAGGAACCGCTGGTTTAGAACGTGATTCTGTTAACGGGTGTAGTCTGGATCCTTGTCCGCCACCTAAAATAACGCTAAGCACTTGATTGTTTATCATTTTTAATTGTTTAAGGAATTATATAATTTTATGTATTCTCTAGCGGCATGTTCCCATGAGAAATCTAGACTCATTATAAACTTTCTAATCTTTTGAAAAGATTTAGTATCGTGGTACATCGCTGCGGCACGTCCTACAGCTTCTTCCATAGCTGCGGTGGTAATCTCTTGCATGACAACACCATAACCATCTTCTAGAAGATAATCTTTTACCGTGTCTTTTAAACCGCCCACATTACTTACAATAGGGATGGTTCCATATTGTAGCGCATATAACTGGTTGAGTCCACATGGTTCCACACGCGACGGCATTAAAAGAAAATCGGCACCCGCATACATTTTATGTGATAATGATTCATCATAACCTATGTGCAGGTTAAAATTGTTTGCATGTCTTTGTTTTAATTCTAGCAATTGATTTTGCGTTTCTTCGTCGCCAGACCCTAATAATAAAACAGAAACGTTGTCGGCTTGTAAAATGCTTTCAAAAGCTTGCGGAAAAAGGTCAGACCCTTTCTCATAAACCAACCGGCCTATGAACACGATTAAAGGCTTACTAGGATCTAAATCATACTGTTTACAAAGCCAATTTTTATTTTCGCGCTTCCCCGTAACATGGTTACTAGCCCTGTAGTTTTTTACTAGGAAAGCATCTGTTTCTGGGTCCCAAACACTGGTATCGATACCGTTAAGAATACCCACACATTTTGCGCGTTCGTGTAAAAGTAACGACTCTAGACCGTTTGCACGCTCCATCAACTCTTCCATATAACTGGGCGAGACGGTGTTAATAAGCCACGCACATTTTATAGCCGCGGCTAGGGGATTAATGTTACCACCCCAGTCCAGTAAACCCAAATGTTTACCATTAAAAGCAGGAAGTAAATCACCACGCTCATGTGGAAACCACCCATGATACTGCGCGTTATGAATTGTTAAAACCGTAGGGATAAGTCTGATTTTTTCAAACATGGTGCAGTATTGCATCATAAAAGGCACAAGACCCGTATGATGGTCATGGCAATGGATTACATCAGGCTGGTCTTTTAAGGTTTGTATCCACAGTAAAGCAGCAATTTGAAATGCTACAAATCGTGCAGCGTCGTCATAGGAGTACACATACTGTGTGTGGAGCAAGTCTGGTACGTCAACAAAATATAAATCAAAACCCAGCGCGGCAGTATCGCCCTTTAGGATTTTAAAGTCCACATGTTCAGCACTTAAATAAAGACCCGCCTCAAAAACCGTTTCTACTGGATATTGCCTCGTGAAAGGCATATCGTAATAAGGCATGAGTACTTTTGTAGTTGCACCTTGCGCGTTGAGATATTTAGGCAACGCACCAACAACATCAGCAAGGCCGCCTACTTTTGCGACCGGATAACATTCTGCGCTTATATGTATAATGTTCATTTATAAGAGAATATAAAACATAAACTATGAGATTGTCGTTATTTCGCTTTCGCGAAAGCGAGATAAATAAAACCCTGAATACAACATATTAAAACTGTAAAATCTAATAAACATATTGCTAGGGTTTATTAGCTAAAGATAAGCACAAAGGTTTATAAAATAAAGAATGTGTAAGGTTTATGGCAAAAAATTAGCAATTACCTGATGGAAGCAAACAAATATTGCCTTGAAAATAATTGTAAAAACTTAAATAACAAGCGACCACAGAAGGTTCTAGGCATAAAAAAACCCCTTTAAACAAAGGGGTTTTTTATAAATTTTGGAATTTTATTTTACCGCTGGTTCTTTAAGCTTTTGAGAAAGCTCTTGCGAGATTGCAACACGCTCAAAGGTTATTTTACCTGCGCCAGTCTCTACTACCACGGTACCAGACGCATCGTTAAGCTGCACTAATTTGCCATGTATGCCACTTGTTGTTACAACACGGTCACCTACTTTTAAAGAAGCTGCAAACTGCTTTTCGGCTTTGCGACGTTGCGACTGCGGGCGTAGAATTAAAAAGTAAAAAATTAGCATAACAAGGACAAAGGGTAAAAACTGTGTAATTTGCTCCATTACTGGTTATTAGGTAATTCTTGAACTGCTGGTTGTGCTTTAGGAGTCACATTACCTTTAATGGTAACTGATTCAGTACCAGACTCAGTGTTTGCTTTGATGGTTACTGTTTTGGTTTGCGCATTAGGCTTGCCACTGGTATTAAATTTTACTAGCAAACTACCCTCGGCACCTGGTTGTACAGGCTCTCTTGTCCAAGTGGGTACGGTGCAACCACATGTTGCTTTTGCATTTACAACGATTAAAGCACTTTTACCTGTGTTTTTAAATTTGAATTCTTTTACCACTTCAGTACCTTCTGGCACTGTGCCAAAGTCATAAATTACCTCGTCAAAGGTCATCACAGGGAAATCGCCTAACTTCTGTTCGTTTTGAGCAACTTGTGCTAGGTTTGCGTCATCTATTTTAGCAGTTGCTTTTTCGTTGCAGCTTGTTAAAGCTACTGTAGCTACAGCGGCTACCATTAAGATTAATTTTTTCATGATGTTGTTATGTTTTAAATGCAAATATAGGTAATCGACCTGTTTTAAACAACAGTCTTAACACTACTCTAATAAGCCTCTACCCATTTTGTTAAGTTTTCCTGCCTCTTGATATTCCTTTAAAAGGTTATCCACAATACCGTTTATAAACACACTGCTTTTAGGCGAGCTGTAGTCTTTTGCAATTTCTAGGTACTCATTTAAGGTTACTTTTACAGGGATACTTGGAAAATACAAAAACTCTACTTGCGCCATGATAATAAGTACTAAATCTAGTTGTGCGATACGATCTTTCTCCCAGTTAGGGGTTTTACCATCTATTTGCGCAAGTAAAACCTCGTGGTGCATAATGGCCTTTCTAAAAAGACCCAGGGCAAACTGAATATCTTGTTGATCTTTTACAAGTTCGGGCAATACGAGTTCTTTTGCTGGTTTTATCTTTTTAATAAAATTAAGCATCGCTGTATTGACAAGTGGGTAGTCGTCTGACCAGGTGATTGCGCGATCCTCTAAAAAGTCGAGAACGTCTTCACTAGGTGCAATAAAATCAGTATAAACAAAATTTAAGAACCGCACATCTTGTTTAAACGTCGTTTGTTCGGCACTTGTGTAGATGACATATTCTTTACTCTTAATCATTGCCTCATACACCTTTTCGACATATTTAAGATCCAGGTGCCATGGCGTGATTTTTCTTTTAGCTAGTGCTTCTTTGAGCTCTTCACAATTAACAATTTTGAGAAGTGCTTTATTTTCTACAAAGACACGTGTGAGATTTTTTTGTGCATCAGATCCCAAAAGCTTGTTGCTTGCAATGGCTATCTTGTCGTCGGCCATTTTGTGCAACTCAACAAGAAATTGTGCCATATAAAGAAACAATGTAAAGGTTTGAGCCATGCTTCCGTTAAGAAACTTCTCTAATTCTTTGAGATCATCTGGTTTCTGGCGTTGAAATGCAAAAATGGCTTGCATAACCTTTACACGCAGTTGGCGTCTAGTAAGCATAAGAACGTTTTTTCTTTTTAAGGTGGTGTCGCTAGGAACGTCCTCGTCTATTTAAACTAGAGGATAACGACATTTTGAGGTAGCAAAGGTACAACTTATCTATTTTCCATACGGCGAGCATCTATTCTAGCTTTAGCTATTTGTAGTGCCGCTACATGTGTCGTTAGGTTATTTTCTTGCGCTCTGTTTAAAATTTCAATGGTTGTTGTGTAAATGTTTTCGGTTTTACGCATGATTTCACTGCGATCATACCCCTCTAGTTCTGCAAAAACATTGATTATTCCTCCTGCATTTATAAGAAAATCGGGCGCGTAAACAATTCCTTTTTGTTGTAACATCACGCCGTGTCTATTTTCATCAGCTAGTTGGTTATTTGCAGCTCCTGCGATGATACTTGCTTGTAGTTTATTGATAGTGATATCATTGATGGTTGCCCCTAGCGCACATGGTGCATAAATATCCATTTTTTCGGCGTGCAAGTCAGACCCCTTATAAATGTGTGCACCATATTTAGAACTAACGTGCTCTAATCGCTCTTGGTTAATATCGGCGATAAAAACCTTTGCTCCTTCTTGTGTTAAATATTCAACAATAGTTTCACCCACATTGCCTATACCTTCTACATAAATAACCTTATCTTCTAGATCATCACTGCCGTATTTAAACTTTGCAGCAGCTTTAATTCCCATGAATACGCCATATGCCGTAATGGGTGAAGGGTTACCGGCACCACCCTTTTCTTGAGAAATACCTGTGACATATGGTGTTACTTCTCGTACGGTATCCATATCTTCGGTGGTCATACCCACATCCTCGGCGGTGATGTACTTTCCACTTAACGAGTGTACAAATTCACCAAAGCGTCTCATCAACTCGGGGGTTTTTTGAGTTTTTGCATCCCCTATGATAACGGCCTTGCCACCGCCCAGATTAAGACCTGTGATGGCACTTTTAAAGGTCATTCCGCGAGATAGACGCAACGCATCGTTTAAAGCAGACCACTCGTTTGTATAATTCCACATTCTCGTCCCACCTAAAGCAGGGCCTAGAACTGTGTTGTGAATGCTTATGATGGCCTTTAAACCTGTATCTTTGTCGTTGCAAAAAACGACTTGCTCGTGATCATCAAAGGAAATCTGTCCGAAAACAGGATCTTGTTCCATCATTTGTGCGAGGCTGTTTTGTGGTGACATATTGTTTTTCTTAAAGAAATTAGTGCCTTTTTAAAGGCGCACAAAAGTACCGTATTTTAGAATATTGCAACAAACATCGTTCGTTTAATATTAAAAAACATTTTTACTTAATTTAAAGCCAGAATTGTGGCATTTTATGAAAGAACTTAAAAAACTAAATCCCCTTTTTAAAAAATATATTTGGCAACTTTTAGGTGGCCTGGTAGTTACTGTGCTAGCCAGATTGCTCTCTATTATACTGCCAAAATATGTGGGGCACATCATTAATTTACTTAATGAATACGAGACAAGGTCTAGAAAAGATCCAGATGCATTTAGAGAAGATCTCTTGTGGAGCATCCTTATCATATTAGTATCCACGTTGCTAGCTGCCGCGCTCACTTTTGTCATGAGACAACTTATTATTGTTGTTTCTAGGCACCTGGAGTATGACCTGAAGAATTTGATTTATCAACAATACCAGCGCTTAACCCTGGGTTTTTATAAAAAAAATCGCACAGGGGATCTTATGAATAGGATTAGTGAAGATGTCTCTAAAGTGCGCATGTACATGGGTCCTGCAATTATGTACGGTATCAATATGATTACTCTTTTTGTGGTCGTCATTACTGTTATGATTCAAACCGCCCCCACCCTTACGCTGTACACCATTGCCCCTTTACCTCTTTTATCTATGGCAATTTATTTAGTAAGTCGAGAAATTCACAAACGATCTTTGCGCGTGCAAGAGTTGTTGTCAGAACTTAACACCGTATCTCAAGAAGCTTTTAGTGGAATTTCAGTTATCAAAGCATACAACCTTACTGCTCAAATAAACGAGCAATTTATAGGCGTCTCTAACCAAAGCAAAGAAAAAAACATAGACCTAGCACTTATACAGGCATTGTTTTTTCCGCTTATGCTTTTTCTTATAGGTTTAAGTAATGTTCTTGTTATATATATAGGAGGCAAACAAGTCATGGAAGGAACCATAGCTTTAGGCACGATACCTGAATTCTTATTGTATGTAAACATGCTTACATGGCCGGTAGCCACTTTGGGATGGGTAACAAACATGGTACAACAAGCAGAAGCCTCGCAAAAACGTATCAATGAATTTTTAGATATCACTCCAGAGATACAAAACCCAAAAGAAGATCCCGAAACCATTAAAGGTGCTATTAGCTTTAAAAATGTCAATTTTATTTATGAAGACACAAACATTCACGCGTTAAAAAATTTAAGTTTTGATGTGCCTGCAGGTAGTACACTTGCCATTTTAGGAAATACAGGCAGCGGTAAATCCACGATACTAGAACTTATCGGGCGTTTGTACGATACAAATCAAGGAGAAATCCTTGTAGACGGCGTTTCAGTAAAAGAGCACAACCTGGATTCTTTAAGGCAGGCCATAGGATATGTACCACAAGACGCCTTTTTATTTTCGGACACCATTGCAAATAACATTGCTTTTGGAAAACACGATGCCACCACCGCCGAAATTGAAACAGCAGCACGCAACGCCGCAGTACACAAGAATATTAAGAAATTTACTAAAGGCTATCAAACTGTACTAGGTGAACGAGGAATTACCCTGAGTGGTGGCCAGAAACAGCGCGTATCCATCGCTCGCGCCATTATTAAAAAACCACAAATTCTATTATTTGACGACTGTTTAAGCGCCGTAGATACTGAAACCGAAGAGAAAATCCTTAACAACCTCAAAAAAATTACGCAAGACACTACAACCATCATCGTAAGCCACCGTGTAAGTTCAGCAAAAAACGCCGATCAGATTATTATCCTAGAAAATGGTTCTATTGTCGAGCAGGGTCATCACGACCAACTGCAAAAAATAAACGGACATTACGCAAAACTTTATGCAAACCAAATGCTCGAAGAAACTAATGTATAAATGAGTGCTCTTAACATTTTTTTTATACTTTTAACTTTCAATTAATCGAAAACTGGAATTATGGCCGAAAGAGACTCACACGATCAAGAAGAAATTTATTCAAAAGTAGTGCGTGCTGGTAGGCGCACATACTTTTTTGATGTACGTGCAACAAAAGCAAATGACTACTATCTAACCATTACCGAAAGTAAAAAGTTTACCAACGACGATGGGAGCTTTCACTTTAAAAAGCATAAAATCTACTTGTATAAAGAAGATTTTGCCGAGTTTAGTGAAACGCTAGAAGATATGATATCCTATGTTTTAAAACACAAAGGAGAAGAAGTAATATCAGACCGACACCAGTCAGACTATAAACGAGAAGATACTGGCACCGCCGAAGCCCCCGAAAAGACTGCCTCTAACTTTACTGATATTAGTTTTGACGACATCTAAAAGCTTAACCACATTGCAAAAAAAAAAGCTACCTAAAAAGGTAGCTTTTTCACTTTAAATTTAGATTACTTAAGACCTAGTTGCTGGCGCACGTCGGCAGTAATGTTAAGCTCTTCATCTGCATACAAGACAGCGCTAATGTCCACCACGAGTTTAAGGCCACGTTTTTTAGCAACCACACTTATTGCATCGTTAACCTTTGTGTAAACAGGCTCTAAAAGTTCGTTTTTAGTCGTCGCCAGTTTAATCTCGTCTAATTTGTTTGCGTTATCCACCTCGCGCTGCATCTCACCTGCAAGGGTTCTTATTTCTTTAGCACGATCCTCGGTTACTTTAGGATTTTGCATTTCATACGCCAGATCTTGCAATTTTGATTCCTTGTTTTGCTCTCTTTTTGCAATATCAGCCTGTAATCTTGTTGCTAACTCTTTAAGTTCGGCGTCTGCTTTTACAACTTCAGGCAGCTCGCTGATAACTTGTTGTGAGTTTACATAACCTGTTTGTGCCATTGCGACAGTGCTAGCGACCATCATAATTACAAATACTATTTTTTTCATTTCTTAAATTTTAAAGCGCGCAAGATACTAAAGTATATGCGATTATGCTATGTTCAGGGTACAGCTTTTCAACAATCAGACCATTTTAATAAATGGCTTGTGTTATAAACGTGTTTAGGGTGTTTTTGTTTCGCTTTCGCGAAAGCGAACTCCTTAAAATTCATACAGTTACAACTAAAAATGTATTATTTTTTTTTGCGATTATTTACCTTTTTATCGCCTCTGGTTTTAGGTTTTTTGTATTTTTGCGCGATTTCCCTGCGGTAACTGCCACCTTGATTTTCTTTCTTATTCTTGTCCTTTTTCTCGTGAAAGGCATCGCCACGCTCGTTTTCAACTTTTTTGTGGGGTTTAAATATTTCTCGTATCACCGGCTTCTCGTCGGCAGTGAGTTCTTGCGAGATAGCCACCTCGTTAGGAAAAGGCAACTGTGGTATGGTGTATCCCATAAGCTGCTCGATGCGCTCCTTGTGTGCGATTTCTTTTTCAGTAAAAAAAGTAATGGCGTTACCACGGTGGGCGGCGCGACCTGTGCGGCCTATGCGGTGCATGTAATTTTCAGGAAAAGCGGGTACATCCATATTAATAACATGCGATACCTGGTCAACATCTAGACCGCGCGCCATCACATCGGTAGAGACCAGCACGCGACAGCTTCCCTCGTCAAAATGTGCAATAGACCGCAAGCGGTAGTTTTGGGTTTTGTTAGAATGTATCACCGCCATAGATTTGCCCAACTGTGGTGTCATGTATTCTTGCAAGCGATCGGCATCTTTTTTATTACCTACAAACACCAGTACTTTTTTAAACACATCTTTGTCGGTAAGCAGGTCCAGCAGCAGGTTTGCTTTTGTATAGAAATTTTCTACCGGGTAACAACTTTGATCAATATTTTCTAATCGTGTACCGCTTACGGCAATAGAAATTGTTTCTGGATTGTAGAAATAGTTTTGAATAAAATCGGCAATAAGGTCGGTCATGGTTGCACTAAACATCATGTTTTGACGCTTGATAGGTAGGTGATCAAAAATATTTGTCAACTGAAAACGGAAACCCAAATCCAGCATCACATCTACCTCATCAATGACGACTTTTTTGCAGTGTTTTAATTTAAGTGTTTGAGAAACCAATAAATCGTACAACCTGCCCGGCGTGGCGACGATAATATGACATCCTGCTGCAACCTCGCGTTTATGTGTGTTTATGTTTACACCACCATAAATACCCAATGTGCGCAGATTTAGGTATTTTGCGTACTCTTTTATGTTTGCTACCACTTGTACTACCAGCTCGCGTGTGGGGACTAGAACAAGTATGCGTGGATCTACCTGCTCACTATATTGCAACTCGTGCAATAAAGGTAACATGTAGCCTAGCGTTTTACCCGTACCCGTTTGGGCAATACCTACCATGTCTTTACCAGAGAGAATTACAGGAAATGCAGCAACCTGCACAGGTGTCATCTCTTTAAAACCCAGTTCTTGTAAACCATTTAATAGAGGCGTTTTAAGATGTAGGTCGGTAAATAATTTCATGGTTTAAATTTTTGCAAAGATACCTATTAAAGACGATAGACCGCTGCGCTTACCGACGACCGACTGCCGTGCTTGTAGATTAAAGATGAAGGACCGTTTTTTGTTATTGACGACCGACGGCGGACGACCGACGACCGACCGCTGCGATTAAAGACTAAAGATGAAGGACAGTTTTTTGTTATTGACGACCGACGGCTGACGACCGACGACCGACCGCTGCGCTTAAAGACTAAAGATGTAGGACGACCGACTGCCGTACTTGCAGACTAAAGAGTGCTGCGCTTAAAGATTAAAGATGAAGGACAGTTTTATGTTATTGACGACCGACGGCGGACGACCGACGACCGACTGCTGCGATTAAAGACTTAAGGTGAAGGACAGTTTTATGTTATTGACGACCGACGGCTGACGACCGACCGCTGCGATTAAAGACTATTGATACATGACGACCGACTGCTGACTGCCGTGCTTGCAGACTAAGGAGCGCTGCGCTTAAAGACTAAGGATGTAGGACCGTTTTTTGTTAGTGACGACCGACGGCTGACGACCGACCGCTGCGCTTAAAGACTTAAGGTGAAGGACGACCGACTGCCGACTGCCTTGGTTGCAGACTAAAGAGCGCTGCGCTTAAAGACTAAAGATGAAGGACCGTTTTTTGTTAGTGACGACCGACGGCTGACGACCGACGACTAAACTTGTAATCTTTAAACCTCCTACCGACTTACTTCAATAAAACGATATGTTTGGATTATTTAAGAAAAAAACCGAATTAGAGAAGTTGCAAGAAGAATATGCTTCGCTTATGGCGACCTACCACAAACTTTCTACAAGCAATAGAGCTGCTAGTGATGCCGCTTTCGCGAAAGCGAATGACATAGCTACAAAAATAGATG
>DAIRDE010000027.1:0-36991 GCA_036796335.1 Nonlabens sp. | reverse complement strand
CAATAGAAAAATTAAAATCAACTTGGCCTGTTGCACTTATAAGTTGAATTCAGCTTACATCATCGAGTAAAAAAATAAAATTGCTGTGAGAGGACATTCTTTGCAGACCTTTTGCTTCAAGGAAAAAAAGCCTGTAAATATCTTTGAGACATTATAGTTCCTAACAATTGTTTACTGTAACGCTTTCGCGAAAGCGTGGAAACATGGATAAGAAAAAAAAATAAACGATTGATATGTTAAATTAAGACAATCATATTAACAAAAAGAATGTCAGTTAACAAATTGTTATCAAGTAAGTGAACATGCTTTTACCAAATGACCCACAAATTAAACATTCAAATCAACAAAGACATCTAGATAAATTAAATCTTTAAAAGGTATGATATTAATAAACACATTCACTTTATGTCGGTATTTAGGTAGGTGAATAAAACAAGAAATGTCATTTTGAGCTGCATGGAAGCACTAAAAACTGCATATCCGATCAACACGACAACAGTAAGTAAGAAAAATATTGAACAGGTGAAAACAATCTAATCCTTTGATTATTAATGATTAAAACTTAAAAAATTAGCCATAACATGCTACGAAATAAATTTCTTTATCAAAAGATAACATTAAGTTAATTTAAAAAAAATCAAAATAATGTGTTTAAAACGAATATATCTATATATTTGCAACTCAAAGAGCAAATTTTTAAAACATGAAAAAACTATTTACTTTAACCCTATTAGCCTTTGCCGCAATTGTTAGCGCGCAAACTACTGAGGCTACAGATTCCACAGAGGTATCAGAAAAAACAGATGCAAGTGCTTACAACCGATGGTCGGTCGAGTTAAATGCTGGTCCCAGCAAACCTATTAACTTTTTTACGCCAGGTTACTTCACTTCCAATGGTAATAGATACTTCAATTTTAGTGATATAAACCACTATAACATAGGTGCTAGATACATGTTTAACCAATATTTTGGTGCAAAATTAGACTTCGCTTATGATATATTTCAAGATCAATCTGGAAATGGTTCTCTACCATTTAGAACCGAGCAGATTAGGGTTGGACTTCAAGGTGTTGCAAATCTTTCCAGAATAATGAAGTTTGAAACGTTTACCAAAAGATTAGGTGTCTTAGGACATGCAGGTTTACAGGTTTCTTATTTTGACGTTAAAGAAGGTGCTTCCGCTGGAATTAATGAAGACAATGGGGGCTATATGATAGGTCTAACACCACAGTACAGAATTTCTAACCGTCTTGTTTTAACAGGTGATGTTACCTATTTCGGTAATGTACGCCAGCACTTAAATTGGGATGGGCAATCATATAATGATTTGTCAAACAATCTTGCAGGTAATATGATTAATACAACTGTTGGACTAACATTTTATTTTGGTAAAAATGATGTTCACGCAGATTGGTACGTTAACGACGAGAATGACGAGAATAAAGAGAAAATGGATGACCTAGAAAGTCGTTTGAAAGACCTAGAGAATGGGTTGAAAGATACAGACAACGATGGTGTTGCAGACATGTTTGATGAAGAACCAAATTCTGCTCCAAATTCCATCGTGGATACTAAAGGTAGATCTGTTGATAGTAATGGTAATGGTGTTGCTGATAACATCGAAAACTACTTTAACAATAATAACCAACCAAGTGAATTTGATATTAAACGTTTGATTAACGAGAAGTACGTGGTTGTTTATTTTGACTTTGATGTACGCGATAAAGCTACACCTGGTTCTATTGATGCTATTAACTTTATGGTAAGATACTTGAACGCTAATCCTAATGCTATATCTGATGTTATTGGATATGCTGATGAGTTGGGAGCTTCAGATTACAATATGACTTTATCTGGAGATCGTGCAGAACTAGTTAAAAAGATGTTGATGGATTCTGGAATTGATGGTTCAAGATTAACCACAATTGCTGAAGGTGAAGACAACTCTGTTGACCCTAAATCAGAATCTGCTAGAGCATTGGTAAGAAGAGTTACCTTCTTTATCAAATAAACTTTAAGATATAATACCCCAAAAGCCTGACTTTTAAAAGTCAGGCTTTTTTTTGGACTGCATTCAAGGGTGATATTTAAAAAATTGGATGTTTAAACGATGTAATTCGTTTACTTGAAAAATCGGGATTAATACGTTGTTTAGGTTTTAATTGCTTTCTTACTCACATTGTGGAAAGAGCGATTCATAAATGGATTTTACTATGAAACTGCCTGGAAGCGTATCTATAACAATTCCTTGGTTGCCTGCTTTTTTATCATTGAGGGCGTATTGTACTAGGTTTTATCAAACTCGCTGGGGCGTATTTAAGGGGTACGCTTATTTCGTTGTCTATCTTAATCATGCCATCTATGTCCTAGTCTGGCTCGATGATAATTTCCTTTGCAGGCAGATTCTTGCTCCGCGAGTTGCGACCCTGATGCTTTACTTTGATTCTGGAATAGACATGTGCCTTTTGGTAGAATCCTGCTGTGAAACAAACTTTTGCAGAACATCAAATAAGGTGGGCTGCCCTGATGGATCTCCGAACTAAAAAAATATTCTGATTTAAAGCCGTATATAAGCTTCAACAACTTATGAAGCTATTGCCTCAAAACAGTAATTCATTCCTTTTGGCGCTGGTTTACCTCTTGTTATTCTGCTATTTCCGAATAAAATAAATACTCAAAAAAGTAAGTGAAAAGAGCGTTCCAAGGGATTTAACACCTATTTCTTGAAAAAGATTACCGATGGTAATCCCATTGAAAAGGAGCACTCATTATGGATAGTCCACGATAAGACTCTTTGTCGAAGCATGATTACAAAGGATCTCAAAAGTACCCATCTCAAAACGCTAATCATAAAGCACAAAGCCATCTGATCGCTATTGCAACAGCTTGATCTTGTTGAGCAGCTTAATTACAACTATATAAACAGGTTGGTCTGCGGGCGGGTTGAACAATTCACTTTAGACAATTCCACGGAGATTTTCAAAACTTTTGCGTTTATCCGTCGGTGGTAGATATATCTCAGCTTCTGCACTGCCGTTTAATCCAAACATAAATTCCAATTTTATAACTACAAAACTAGCATAGCACGCAGTCTAAGTCAAGATGCTGTTAAACAGATGAATACATGGATTACACGAACAACTTATATCGAATAATGGTAAAATGACACTCTAGTATCCAAAAGTAATAAGACCATCTGGAACGATGTTATTCAAGAGGTAATTGTAACCCATAAATATGTTGTCCAACTGTACTTAAACCTAAAAAAATTAAGCGTAGAAATAGATTAAAACGATTTTAAACCCGTTAAAAGCCATTCTTCAAATTCGGTAACGTTTGGTGTGTACCCTACTGGTTTTACTAAATCTTCACCGTTCGCACCTATAATCGCATAATAGGGCTGCGCATTGATTTGATAATTTTTTATTTGTAGTTCTGCCCACTTATTACCTACGGTACGTACCATATTTCCGGTTATTTTGCTTTTGTATTGCGCTTCTTCAGGAAGTTCCTCGCGTACGTCTACATAAAGCGACACCATTACAAAATCCTTTTTAAGTTTAGAAAGAATTTGCGGCTCACCCCACACGAGTTGCTCCATACGACGACAATTAACACAAGCCTTGCCCGTAAAATCCACCAACATGGGCTTATTTACTGACTGCGCGTAAGCCAGTCCGGTGTCATAATCATCAAAAGTAACAATATCATATTCACCCAAATGGGCACCTTTAGGCAACGATGTTGATTCCACACCAGTATCGTTAAGATTTACTTTAGAATAACCTACGCCATAGGGTGACTCACTATATTTGGCTGGTGGAGGAAAACCACTAATTAATTTGAGGGGTGCACCCCACAAACCCGGTATAAGATAAATGGCAAAACTTAATGACAACATTCCTAAAAGCAATCGACCTACTGAAACCGAAGTATCAGATCCATCATGAGGAAGTTTAATTTTACCAAATAAATAAAGCGCCATCGTTGCAAAGACAGTTATCCATATTACCAGAAAAACCTCTCTTGTTAGCAAACCCCAATCCATCACTAGGTCAGCATTTGATAAGAATTTAAAAGCAAAAGCCAGCTCTAGAAATCCCAATACTACCTTTACAGTATTTAACCAACCGCCCGACTTAGGTAATGAATTTAACCACCCTGGGAAAATGGCAAATAGCGTAAATGGCAATGCAATCGCACTTGAAAAACCTAGCATCCCCACAATCGGTGCGATACCACCCTCACTGCTAGATTTAAATAAAATAGACCCTACAATAGGACCCGTACAAGAAAATGAAACGATAGCCAGCGCAAGTGCCATAAAAAAGATGCCCAGCATCCCGCCTTTATCGGCATGTTTATCGGCATTGTTTGCCCAGGACTGTGGCAATGTAATTTCAAAGGCTCCTAAAAATGAGATCGCAAAAATGATAAGGATAAGAAAAAATGTAATATTAAAAATTACACTTGTAGAAAGCTCGTTAAGCGCATCTAACCCAAATACTGCGACAATTGCCGATCCCAACAGCACATAAATAAGAATAATGAAAAAGCCGTATAAGCTAGCGTTGCGTATTCCCTGTGCCCGCGTTTTGCTTTGTTTTGTAAAAAAACTTACAGTAAGCGGTATCATGGGAAACATGCATGGGGTGAAAAGCGCCGCTAGCCCTCCTAAAAATGACAACCCAAAAACAAGCCACAAACTGTCATCATCAACCGGATCGTTTTGTGTTGTTGACGCCTTAGCGGTACTTTTGCTTTTTACTTCACTTTTTTTTTTAATGCTAGAACCTTTGGGTCCAGCAGCCATTACTGGTTGCTCTTTAGCATCATAAAATGCGCCTATCACGTCTGCTGCTTTTGTAGCGGGTATTGTGCCATCCAGACTAAACATAAGGGGTTCAGGAGATGGGGGCAAACATTGTTTATCATCACAAACCATAAAGTAAGCCTCTGCATATATGTATTTTAAATCAGCATTAGCGACTTCAACGATTTGTTCGAATCGGGCAGTATTTGCAAACTGGTACACATCAAACTCCCAAACAGGAGAATACTCTGCATAAGGATCAAACTCGTTATTGATGCCTACAAGTTCATAATTCCCAGCAGATTTAAAGAAATTAAACTCGGTAGGTAACGGGCCATCATTTTCTAAGGTTGCTTGCGAGTACAAATGCCAACCTGGACCTATCGTTACCGTAGCAATTAATTTATACGTATTATCGCTTTGTTTTTCAACTTTGGTAGACCATGTGGTTGGGTCCTGTATTTGTGCAAAAGCTTGAAAGCTAAACAACACCATTAAAGCTATCAGTATTTTTTTCATAAGGAATAAGAAATCATTATAAGTTGAGAAGTTTGTGCAGTCACCGCATGATGCCTACTAGCACGAATGCCTAACACGCCCAAAATGTTATTTTCATTTGTCAATACTACTATTTTTTCTTTATTAACTCTGGGTATTTTGTGATCAATGAGTAAATCGCTTACAAGTTTAGCACCAACCATGCCGTAAGGTTCTATTTTATCGCCCTTTTCCCACATTTTAAGGAATAAAGACCCGCTTATATGTGCAGCATCCAGAAATATTCTTGCATTGCTCGCATTTTGTTTTACAAAAGTTAGCGGTTTATTAGTTTCAACTAATTTAAAATCAATACACTGGTTTGCATACTCATAGGTTTTATTAAAATCAGTAATTTCTAACGGCTCTACTAGCGTGGCCGGCTGTCTGGAACTAATGATTAGATTTTCTCTATCTCGTGAAACCATTTTTTCACCACAAATGACAAATTTTCCTGTTTGACTGTCTAATAGGTCTAAAATGTCTGGTATGTGTGGGCTGTCTGTCTTCAGCAATTCATAAAGATAGGCAGCGGGATTGCTTTGTGTTTTTATAAACGCAATAGGTACGTATTTGGTTTCTAGGTCTTTATCGATTACGCTTTCGCGAAAGCGAACTACAGCATCATCTACCAGGTATTTAGAACCTTTTAGGTACGTAAATGTGTGTGCGATATTTTTTTTAAGGTCTGGCAACATTTTATCCACCAAAGGTAGTAGCTGGTGGCGAATGGCGTTGCGCAGATAATCAAGGCTTTCGTTACTCGCATCCTCGTGCCAAGTAATGTTGTTGGCAATAGCATATTGGGTAATTTCTTCTCGCGAAAATGGCAATAACGGCCGCCTGATCGACCCATTGCGCGCGGGGATTCCTGTAAGGCCGTCTAAACCGCTGCCTCTATTTAAATTAATAAAAAATGTTTCTATCTGATCATCCATGTGATGCGCAGTTAAAACATAGGGAATGTGGTGTGTTTCTTGCAATTTTTGAAACCACGCATATCGCAAGTCACGAGCAGCCATTTGTGTGGATATGCCTTGTTCTTTGGCCTGCTTTTTTGTTTCGAACGTTGTGGTATAAACGGCCACTTTTAAATTATTTGCTAGTTGCACGACAAAAGCCTCGTCGTCGTCACTCGCCGTACCACGCAGTTTAAAATTGCAGTGGGCGAGTGCAAAATTAATGTTGCACACATGCAGCACGTGCGCAAGGACAACACTATCCCTGCCGCCACTTATTGCGAGTAGGCACAAATTACCTTTAAGTTCAGGGAATTGTGCTTCTAGATGCTTTTTAAAGGCTGCTATCATGTTGCAAATTTAATGCATCGTCACGCCTTGCTGCGCGAGTACCTCAAAAAGCGCGCGTGCTTTAAGTAAACATTCTGCATACTCACGTTCGGGATTTGCATGAATGGTAATAGCACTACCCACGCTTATAGTGAGATTACCTTTAATTGTGTTGTAGATAATCGTGCGTATTACAACATTAAAATCCATGTCGCCGCATGGTGTGATGTATCCTAGTGCACCGCTGTAAATACCGCGTTTAAAAGATTCTTCTTGCTCAATAAGTTTCATGGCGCTAAGTTTAGGTGCGCCTGTCATGCTGCCCATGGGGAATGTCGCTTTTAAAACATCAACAAAATCTAAAGTGGGTTGTAGTTGCGCGGTGATGGTACTAATCATTTGGTGTACTTGCTTAAAACTATACACATCAAACAATGCTGTTACTTTAACACTGCCCTTTACAGCAATTTTAGACAAATCGTTGCGCACTAAATCTACAATCATCACATTTTCTGATCGTTCTTTGGGGTCTAGTGCTAGTTGTTTTTTAAGGTGCTCGTCTTCTACTTTATTTTGTGATCGTTTTGCGGTGCCTTTAATGGGTTGCGAGGTTATAATCGTTCCTTCTTTTTTTACAAATCGCTCGGGACTTGCGCTTAGCAGCGTTATTGCTCCCAATGTTGCATATGCTGCAAATGGCGATTTACTCATGCTATTAAGCTGGTTAAAAGCTTTTAAGGCGTCAATTTGTACATCCCTAGCCATAAATTGCGTACAAAAATTTGCCTCGTAGATATCACCTCGTGCAATGTGAGACAACATGTTGCGAACTTTATGAATATATGCTTCCTGCGTATCTATCGCTTGTATTTTGGACGGTGATGCAGTAATCGCTGATTGCTCTACCTCGTGCGAAAGGATAATCTGCACTAATTCGTTGGGATCAATACCAGCAAGTTTATGAACAAGAACCTCTAAACCAGCGTGTGTATATTTAAAAACAACTTGTGGAACAAAGAAAGACAGCAATGGCGACTCACAAAAATCGGTATGCTCACTTGAAAGTGTTTCTAGCTCGTTTTTTAAATCATAAGAAAGGTAACCGAAAAGCCAGTCTTTGTGTTGCTCGTGAAAAACACGCAACTGGTCAAGCGCTTCCCCCTGCACAACCTCTAGTTGAGCCACTTGTCCAGCACCTGCGAGCCACTTGTAGGTACTAGGATTTGCGTTGTGGTCGTTACTATCTAAAAATACAAAATGGCTGTTGCTCTTGTAAAAATCAAGTAATTTTGACTTAAACGATGTGTGATTTTCTAACGGCACCAGCACATGTACACGGTTGTAAAGCATGCAACAAAAGTATGCTTAAGTCCTACTAAAACACAACCTTTTTAAGAATGTTTAGAAGGTAAACTGCAAGGTGCCTCTTACAAAAAATGGTGTGCCAGGGGTAAAGTGAATTTCTTCTACAGGAAGTTGTTCATTGCGCAATCTAGACTGAGTTGCAAACTGGGTTTCGTTCCATGCGACGTTAAACAAGTTTTGTATAGCCACACCTGCTGTTAAACGTTTTGAAAAATTATAAGACACATTCATATCGGCGACAAAATAGCCTTCTGCAACAATGCTATTATCCTCGTTTGCAGGGCGATCATCAATGTATTTATAGCTAATAGCCGCGTTAAATTTATTGTAGTTTTTAAGTACTAAACTACCTGTGGATGTCCATCGCGGTGCAAGCGGGATAAAGTCCTCGCCAGCAGCCTCGTTTATTGCACGTGCATATGCATAATTCACATTAGAAGTTAGAAATAAATTTCTTGAAAGCTGGTATTGCAAACCATAATCAAAACCCAACCTGCGTGTCTCGCCACTAGGTTCTACAATTCCTGCATCCCCCACATAAACAAATTCTTGTTCTAAATACAGGTGCCACAAGGCTGCATTCATCACTAGCCTATCGGTAATTTTTGCAACCGCGGCTAAATCTGTATTAAAAGATCTAGGTAAAATATCTTTTGTTGTGCCGTCTATCACCACCCTGGTGTCGTTGCTGTGTGTTCCTATACCGTTATTTAAGTACAAATTAAAACGTGGTGATGCCTCATAGGAAACTTTAAGTTTTGGTAACAACACACCCGCAGTCGCTTGTGAGGTTAAAAATGGTGTTGCAAGCTGGTTGCGATATGTAAAGTCAAAACGCTCAAAACGCAAACCACCGCTTAATTTAAATTTATCAATATTTACATCAAGTCCTGACCATAGCGAAAAGTTAGTCTCTACAATATCCCCCAATTGTATTGCTTCAAGAAGGTCTCTTCTATTTGCCGTGCGTGATAACTCTGACCCTGTGGTGTTGTCATTGCGCACTGACAGACCACCCGTAAATCGCGCATTTAGATTTGCAAGTTTAAAATTGTTAAAATAAGTTGCTCGTGCACCATAAAGCGCTCTAGACTCTTGTTGTCTTATCTGGTCGCCATTAATCGGGTCTTCTAAAAAAAACGTAAAGTTTGAAAACAGCTGGAAATCGTAATTAGAAAAATATACTTGCGCTTGTAGTTGCTCGGTTTCACTCAAGTCTGTCGTGTATTTTGCATTGAGGTTTGTTCTAGAAGTCTGACCACCCTCGGTATCGTCTATGGCACCGAATCTAGAAATAAGTCCGGCATTTACTGCGCGTTGGGGTATTTGTCCACTTGCATCCCACTTACTATCAAAATGCGATGCAGATAGCTCTAGCTTATTACCAGTGCCTGCGTCGACAATTACTTTTCCAAAGAGATTTAAACGGTGAAAATTTTGTGGCGAGTCAAATGCGCCGTCCAGCGTTGTAAACTCGGTCGCGAGGTATGCGTTTGTTGTGCTATTTTCAACAACATTTGCCATTGCAAGTAATCGCTGGTAATTAAAATCACCTATCTCGGTGCGTATGACGTTTTCGGTAAGCACATCTCTTGTATTAAAAGCTACATTTCCTGCGGTTGCAAAATTGCCAACGTTTACATCATAACTGCCTTTGCCAAAATCCAAGGTATTTATCGTTTCAGGAATTACAAAGTGTAAATCGGCATACCCCTGACCGTGCGCATGCGAGACCATATTTACTGGCATCCCGTCTACTGATATAGCAACGTCTGTACCGTGGTCAATATCAAAACCTCGTAAGAAAATTTGCTCGGCCTTACCACCACCAGCATGTTGACCGATGATAAGTCCCGGTACAACCTCTAATAACTGCTGCGAGGAGCTCACCGGGTTTACTTGTAAGTTTAGGTTCACCAGGTTGTTGAGTATATCCACATCATTTCTTAGGACTACTGCATCTAGATCAATAGCTGCATTTACCATTATTATAGAGAGAAAAGTCTCTGGATTATCTATAATGACTTCTTGCCTTGCATAAGCTACATGTGTGAATACAAGGACGTCGTTTGTTTCTATTCCTTCTAATTTAAAATATCCTAAGGCGTTTGTATGCGTGTGCATATCTGTGCCATTTTTTAAAATGTACACATTTTTTATGGGCTGGTTTTGGCTATCCACAACACGACCTTTAATGGTGTGTGCAAAGCTTAACGCAGCTGTAAAGATGAAAAAGGATAAGCAGATAACTGTTTTAATAGTTTTATGGAACATGGTTTATTGTTTTAGTTATACCCATTTACGCAACAACCTGCATGCTAAGACGTAAATATTTTGTTAAAAAAATGCCACCCGTTTCATAACAGGTGGCATATACTATTCGTTTAAACTCTTAAACGTGCATCGCCCGATCTTCGGTTGCAGCCAGTGCTGCTTCTTTTACAGCCTCGGCATAGGTAGGGTGTGCATGGGACATGCGCGCAATATCCTCGGCACTTGCACGAAACTCCATAGCGGTCACCGCCTCGGCAATAAGGTCAGCGACTCGCGCTCCTATCATATGCACACCCAGCACCTCGTCGGTATTTTTATCGGCTAATATTTTCACAAGACCGTCGATATCACCAGATGCTCGTGCTCTACCCAACGCACGCATAGGGAATTGTCCTACCTTATAGTCGGTGCCGGCTTCTTTAAGTTCTTCTTCGGTTTTGCCTACACTAGCAACCTCGGGCCATGTATAAATAACGTTAGGTATTAAATTATAATTCATATGCGGCTTTTGTCCAGCAAGTACCTCGGCAACAAAAACACCTTCTTCCTCGGCCTTGTGTGCAAGCATGGCACCACGTACAACGTCGCCTATTGCATAAATATTTGGTACATTTGTTTGCAGGTGCTCGTTAACAACCACTTGCCCGCGTTCATCTATTTTAACCCCAGCCGCAGTAGCGTTAAGTTTATCGGTGTACGGTTTGCGACCTACAGATACCAGGCAGTAATCTCCAGTAAAGGTGATTTCTTCTCCCTTTTTGTTTTTTGCAACAACCGTTACAGTATCACCATCCCTCGTTACAGCGTTAACAGCGTGCGAAAGCTCAAACTTTACCCCTTGTTTTTTTAATACGCGCATCAGCTCTTTAGACAATGTGCTATCCATAACCGGCGCGATACGATCCATATACTCTATAACGGTAACTTGTGCACCTAACCTGTTATATACCTGCCCTAGTTCTAGGCCTATGACACCACCGCCTATAACGATCAGATGTTTAGGGATTTCTTTTAGGGACAACGCCTCGGTCGATGTTATAACGCGTTCTTTGTCTAATGTTATAAAAGGTAAGGTCCCTGGTTTAGAACCTGTTGCAATAACGATATTTTTTCCTTCTATGGTTTGCGTGCCATCGGCCCCGTCTATATTCACATGCGTTGCGTCTTTAAAAGAGCCCATCCCCGTGTACACATCTATGTTGTTTTTTTTCATTAAAAAAGCCACACCATCGCAAGTTTGAGATACCACCTGCGCCTTGCGTCCTATCATTTTCTCAAAGTTAATATGAATATCACCTGGTATTTCTATGCCGTGCTCTTCAAAATGCTTTATCGCATCGTCATAATGGTGCGAGGAATCTAATAAAGCCTTAGACGGTATACAACCCACATTTAGACACGTGCCGCCTAGGGTGTTATACTTTTCTATAATTGCCGTTTTCATGCCTAATTGTGCACAACGTATTGCTGCAACATATCCACCAGGTCCAGAACCTATAATTACCACGTCATATGTACTCATGTTATCTATTTTAAGGGGTTTGTTAATGTACTGCAAAGATACAAACCGCGCTCCTATTGCACTCTATGAAAAAGCACGAAGCTGCCTATCGCAACAATAATATATGTTAAAACGCAGGTGGTTGTGGGTGTTTCGCTTTCGCGAAAGCGAAATTCAAACAACACGTTGTAACAAATCACAAATTCTCAAGACCAATTAAACAACCATACCAATATTACTCGTGAGTAAAGAACTCGAAGAAGCATTTGTAAGACAATTAGAGGAAAATCAGAATATCATCCACAAAATTTGCAGGCTGTATACAAACGATCGCGATGGGCACGACGACCTTTTTCAAGAAGTTACCATACAATTGTGGAAAGCCTATCCAAGTTTTAGAGGAGAATCTAAATTTTCTACATGGATGTATCGTGTGGCACTTAACACTGCTATCACGTTATACCGCAAAAGTAAACGCAAGGTAAGCACGCAACCGTATGATAATGTAGAATTTAAAATTGCCGACCCTGTAGATGATGATGACAGTGCCGAAAAACTAGCACTGCTGTATGACGCAATTAAACAACTAAACGATATTGAAAAAGCACTGGTTTTTTTATATCTAGAGAATAAAAATTATAAAGAAATATCCGAAACACTGGGTATTAGTGAGGTCAATGCCCGGGTGAAGATGAACAGGGTAAAGACCAAACTTATTAACTTAACAAATCCATAAATGGATCAACTAGAATTACTTAAACAGCAATGGAACACAAACAGTTTTGTGTATCCCAAATACAACACCGAGCAGTTGAGCTCACTCGTTGCAAAACGTTCGGGTAGCATCGTAAAATGGCTTTTTTATATCGCAATCATTGAATTTTTGTTTTTTGTAGTGCTTACCGTGCTATTGTTTGACTCTAAAGACCAACAGTACGCAAGACAAATTTCTGGGGATTACTTTTATTTTGGGTCTTACATATTCCATTACACCGCACTGATTGCTTTTATTTATATGTTTTATAAGAATTATCGTTCTATAAGCGCAACGCAACCCACACGCAGTTTAATGAAAACCATTTTAAAGACCCGACGCACCATGAAATGGTACATTTGGTACAATCTCGCATATATCATGGTATTTACCATTGCGTTTTCGGTTATTTTGCTCTTTAATGACCCTGAGGTTTTAAAAATGTCACAACAAATGAAAATAGGCAACCTAAACACCTTTTACATAGTTTTTGTAGGTGTTTACATTATCCTTGCGGCCGTTTTATGTGGAATTTTTTATCTTATCTACAGCCTTATCTATGGTATCCTGCTGCGCAGACTGCGCACAAATTATGAGGAATTAAAAAAGATGGATGCTTAATATTTGTATCCCTTATAAAGGCTGTATGTCTATAGGATTGCAGAGATTATCTTCCTTTTAAAGGGAATTTAGGCAATAAAAAAATCACGCTAAATGCGTGATTTTTTTATGAATCGATAGAGGAGATATTTATGACTTAAAACTTGTAACCTACAGAAAAATGGATCGTTGCAAGGCGTTCATTATTTGTAAAATCTATATTATCAATGGTGTCTGTAAGTCCGTGAGCATAGGAAATTTTAGCAAAAACCCCCATGTCCAAATCATATCCAACACCGCCGGTTAATGCAAAGTGACTGTTTACCCTGTCTCTTATAAGTCTCGCTTCACCACCGTCCACGCTTTCTTCAATTTTTGTGATAATTCCTATTTGTGGTCCTGCATGCACGCTTAATCCCTTAACTATGTAATATTTAGCTTGCACGGGGATGTTAATATTTGTGTACTTGTAGTCAAAACCTACATTATCAATTGTAAACTCCTCACCTTCTTCTGAATACACTATGGATGTTTCCCAGGACCATTTTTCGTTCATAGGAAATTCTGCAATACCACCTATGTGAAATCCAGGTCTATTTACATCCAGGCCATCACCACCGAAGTTATCTATTCTAGAAATGTTATAACCACCTATAACGCCGTAGGAAATTTCTTGAGCAATGGCAACGCCCGTTGCAAACAACAATGACACTGATAATAAAATTGTTTTCATAATGTTAGTTTAGTGTGTCAAATATATCATTTTAAGTTTAAAAGATACATATGGTTAAAGCAGTATTCGATAAAGGCTAGCTTATATACTTCCAAAAGCCCTTTTTAGACTGCAAAAATGTAATCACTTTATTTACAGCGGTATTTTCTTCTTGTTTAAGCTGTGGGTCTTTGTTTAAAAGTGCTATAGCTGCTGCCCTTGCATTTTGTAAGATATCCCCGTCTTTAGTAAGATCAGCGATGCGCAGAGCGAGTATACCGCTTTGCCTGGTTCCCATCATGTCACCTGGGCCACGCAATTGTAAATCGACCTCAGCAATTTTAAATCCATCGGTTGTAGCGACCATGGTTTCTAGTCGTGTTTTTGCCTCCTTGCTTAGCTTGTGTCCAGTCATTAGAATGCAGTAACTTTGGTCAGCGCCCCGGCCTACACGTCCACGCAACTGGTGCAGTTGTGACAGTCCAAAACGCTCAGCGCTCTCAATAATCATTACACTGGCGTTGGGCACATTTACTCCAACCTCTATGACCGTGGTTGCTACCATAATGTTTGTTTTCCCTGCGATAAATCGTTGCATTTCATAGTCCTTATCCTCGGGCTTCATGCGGCCATGCACAATACTTACCTGATAATGTGGTAAGGGAAACTCCCTAGAAATACTTTCAAAACCATCCATCAGGTCTTTATAATCTAGCGTTTCGGACTCTTCTATAAGCGGATAAACCATATAGACTTGTCTACCTAGTGCAATTTCTTCTTTAATAAAGGCAAACACAGCAAGTCTATTTTTATCGTACCGATGTACTGTTTTAATCTCTTTGCGACCCGGCGGCAACTCGTCTATGACCGATATATCTAAATCCCCGTAAACACTCATCGCTAGGGTACGCGGTATGGGTGTTGCGGTCATGACTAGCACATGCGGTGGTAGATCATTTTTTTTCCACAGTTTTGCACGTTGCGCAACACCAAAACGATGCTGCTCGTCTACGACCGCAACTCCCAGGTTTTTAAAAATCACCTTATCCTCTATTAACGCATGGGTGCCAATAAGTATGTGCAATGCACCGCTTTCTAACGCTTCATGAATGAACACACGCTGCTTTTTTTTAACAGACCCTGTAAGCAGCGCAACTTTAAGTCCTGTGGCAGCTAGTAATTCTTGCACGCCATTATAGTGCTGCTGCGCAAGAATCTCGGTAGGTGCCATGATACACCCTTGAAAACCGTTATCTATAGCTAGTAAACATGTGAGCACAGCAACAATGGTTTTACCCGATCCCACATCGCCTTGCAACAGCCTGTTCATGTGTGCGCCGGCAGCCATGTCTGCTCGTATTTCTTTTACCACTCTTTTTTGAGCCCCAGTGAGTTCAAATGGCAAATGATTTTTATAGAAATCGTTAAAAATAGCACCTACTTCTTTAAAAGCATACCCTTTAATACGTACTTTACGCAAGCGGTTTTGCAACAACAATTCCATTTGAATAAAAAACAACTCTTCAAATTTTAGACGGTACAATGCTCGCTGCAACTCCTGCGCACTATCGGGAAAATGAATTTGTAGCATCGCCTTATTTTTATCTAGAAGCGATTGCGACTGCATGAGATGTTGCGGCAAAGTCTCAGTAAAACTACCCGTAATCTCACTAAACAATTGCTGCATGCAACGCACAATAAACTTATTTGTGATTTGCCGTTTTGCAAGCTGCTCGGTCGACGGGTAAATAGGCGTCATGGCTAGCTGGCGACGTGTTTTGTGCGTTTCATACACCTCGAGGTCTGGATGCGCCATATTAAATGTTGCCCCAAATTTTGCGATTTTACCGAATGCCACATAGTACTTATTAAGCTTCAGGCTATCTTTAAAATATTTTTGTGCTTTAAACCACACCAGTTCCATGTGCCCCGTATCGTCGATAAATGTGGCGACCAGGCGTGTGGTTTTACCAGTTTCAACGGTTCTTAAATGCGTTATTTTACCTATAATTTGCACGTGGGCAGCGTCTGCAACCAGGCTGGCTATCTTGTGATAATTTGTTTTGTCGATATAACGGTTTGGGAAGAAATTTGCGAGATCTCCATATGTTTCTAGTCCCAACTCTGCGCGCAGTAATTTGGCTTTAGCAGGTCCTACTCCTGGCAAATAGTCAATAGGTGTGTGTAAAAAATTAATGGGCACCGCAGGATTTTAAAGATATTCAAAAATACACATCTTTTAAATGGTTCCCTTTTTAAAATAACGATGCCATGAACGTTATTAAAAGTTAAATGCTGCACGACGAGCAGCTGCAAGGCATGTAAAAGCAGCACAACTTTTGTAACTTGCCACGACTATGAAAAAACTATTTTTTGCTATTTGCACGTTTATAAGCATCGCATATGCACATGCGCAAAACAGCCCCTCGCAAAAACGTGTGATAGACTTTACAAACGCACAAGTCGACCTTGCGTTTACCGCAGCATCTAAAGAAATTAAGGGGTCTGTAATTTATAACCTTACCGTTTTAAAGGATACCGATTCCCTTTTTATAGATGCAAAAAATGTTGTGGATTACAGCGTTTTACTGAATAACGCACCTGTAGAGACGGCTTATAATAAGGAGATTATTGTGTTGAGATCTCGCTTTCGCGAAAGCGAACAACATACCATCACCCTGCAATTTACAACAAAACCTAGCAGTGCTTTATACTTTATAGATAGCGACGGTGACGCCGTATGGGATCAACTGTGGACGCAAGGACAAGGCAAATATACCAGCAACTGGTTACCGAGTATCGACGATATGAACGATAAAATTATATGGAATTTTACTATCACCGCACCTGTAAAATATCAGGTACTCGCAAACGGTCTCCTCGTAAATAGCGAGCAGCTAGGTGCGGTTAAAAAGTGGCAATACAGCATGTCGCAACCCATGTCTAGCTATCTGGTTGCAGTCGTTGTAGGAGATTATAAGGCACAAAAAATGGTAAGTGCGTCGAGCACGCCACTGTCCCTTTATTACTACCCTGCCGATAGTCTTAAAGTTGCTAGCACCTATGCCAACACATTGCAAATTTTTAATTTTTTAGAGTCTGAAATAGGCGTGCGCTACCCCTGGGGCGATTATAAACAAGTGCCGGTAAAGGATTTTTTATACAGCGGTATGGAAAATACAAGCCTAACCATTTTTAGTGATGAGTTTGTGAACGATGCGCTGGGTGCGATAGATAAACCGTATACCAATGTAAATGCCCATGAGCTTGCCCACCAGTGGTTTGGCAATCTAGTTACCGAGGCAAGCGGAACAGACCACTGGTTGCACGAGGGATTTGCATCGTATTATGCACTGCTGGCCGAGCGTGACCTTTATGGTGACGATTATTTTTACATGCAACTTTACAACAATGCCGAAAAACTGTATGAACAAGTACAAAAAGGTGAGGCCACGGCGCTACTCGATGCCACGGGAAGCTCTCTTACTTTTTACGAACACGGCGCGTGGGCACTACACGCATTAAGAGAGCTGGTAGGTGACCTGGCCTATCGTCAAAGCATCGTAAATTACCTAAACATTTATGGGTATCGCAATGTAACTACCGACGATTTCTTAAAGATTGTCGCAGGTGTCTCGGGCAAGGATCTTACTGCCTATAAAGCATTGTGGCTTACCAATAAAGATTTCCCGCTGGCTGAATCCCTGAGGCTGTTGCGCAAAAGTCCTTTTATGAGTACCTATTTACAACTTGCTGCAAGACGTGAAAGCAGTTATGACGAGGCTTTAAAATCTTATGAAGAAGTGCTGTATGCCCCTAAACCTAATTATTTCTTATTGCAGGAAACAGTTGCACAACTTAACCTGCACAAAGACTCGCGCAAATTTGATTTACTTAAAATAGCAGCAAGTAGTAAGGATGTTTTGTTAAGGCAAACCATCGCGCTCACGACACAAGAATTAACCTTTGGCAACCAGCAAATCATAGAAAATATGCTCGATGACGCATCCTATGTTACACGCGAGCAAGTTCTGTTTTTACTGTGGAGTAATAATGTTACCAAACGCAAAGAACTCTTGCAAAAGGCTCAAAAAATGTGGACACAGACAAATCCTAGCCTACAAATGGCGCACGCAGCGCTCGCCTTAAACACCCCAGAATTTTCAAAGGCAGATTTGCTTCAATACATGAAGAATTTGCAGCAGTTCTCAAGACCGCAACACAGCATCGCAACGCGCACCGCCGCATTTGACTACCTTGTTAACATGGGTATTATGGACGAGCAAAATTACAAAGATCTTATCCAGGCTACCTTGCACCATAACTGGCGTTTTTACTCCTATGCAAGGGACTTACTGCGATCGCAGTTTAAACAAGAACAAGAATTGCCTCTTATAGAAAGTGCTGTGAAAAAATTCAAGCCGCAAGAGCAAGATAGATTGCGTGCGATACTAACATCTAGGTAAACACCCGTGGAACCTAAAGCCGCACAGTAGCTGCAAAAAAAATAATGCGGCCTGTGTGGATGTAGGCACAATTAAAGTGCTAGTAGAAGCTTTTAACCTCTTCGTGAATAAAACTTAATGCTGTCGCACTGGGCGAGGTAGCATCCATAAGCTCGCTAATAATCGCTTCTCTGTAACTGTTTGCATCATTTACTCGTGATGACATACCTATTTGTCTAATACGCTGTATGGTGGTTGTTTTTGCTGCACGTATGATGTTCCAGCACTCCTCGCTTATGTAAATTTGTTGCGCGATATTGTGTTCAAATTCTATTTCTATGGCGTTTACAAGAGCCATTTCATAATCGGCTTTAGATGTAGATGTAGGTTTTACACGCACTACGAGGCTTGCCGGTTTTATGCGCTCTAAAAATAAAGTCATGCGCTCATAGGCCGCCATTCTTGTGGGTATTAGTTTTACTTGTGCACTGCGCACAGTTAGAAACCTGCGACGGCGTTCTTCGTTATTCATAAAAGAATTCAAGAAATAAAAGCAAATCGCACCAACAAGAATTGCAGGAAAAAGGCTCAAGAATAACTGAATAATTTTAACTTCCATAGTAGTGTTTCTAGTTTTATCGAGTCAAAAATACACTTTATGTGGTTGTAGCCACAAGTTAAAACTGCTAAAAAAGACCCTATAAACGGCTATGGCAACCGTGATAAAAGCTTTTAAAGTAACCAGGTCGGTTGTTACTACTAGAACCCCAATAGCATGACGTGAATAAAAGATTAACTGAATGAACACTATATTTACATTTTAGAAATTCAAAACAGTTTACCCATTGTCTGTACTTTATAAATACCTTCCTGGGCTAGCCGTACAACCACTTACAGCGTTGTTAGAAACACACAAGGTTCATTTAAAAATAGTTAATGAGCGTGTTACCCGACATGGGGATTATCGCCCATTACCGCATGGTGGTCATCGTATCACCATAAACGCAAACCTTAATAAATACCGTTTTTTAATTACTCTTGTTCACGAAATCGCTCATTTAGTAGCATTTAAAAAATATGGTCGTACCATAAAACCCCATGGTGCAGAGTGGAAAATCACCTTTCAACACCTGATGTTGCCCTTTTTAAGGCCCGATATATTTCCTGCAGACCTGTTGCCTATTCTTGCAAAACATTTTAGAAACCCCAAAGCTAGTAGCGATACCGACGCGTCTATGAGTATTGCGTTAAAGTCATATGACGTGGTGGACAGCAATAAAAATTATATATTTGAATTAGTAGAAGGCGCACTTTTTATGAGTCGCGATGGTCGCACATTTAAAAAAGGACAACAATTGCGCAAGCGTTACCAGTGCATAGAAACAACCACAGGGCGTGTGTATCTTTTTCAGCCTAACGCACAAATAACCTTATTAAAAAATTATGAATAATAACAAATATGCAATTATCATGGCTGGCGGCGTGGGATCTAGGTTTTGGCCAGTGAGCAAACAACTTTTCCCCAAGCAATTCCATGATATGCTAGGCATGGGACAGTCCTTATTACAAATGACCTATGAACGACTGGTAGCGCAAATTCCTTCAAATCAAATTTTAGTGCTCACAAACCACCTGTATGTGGATCTTGTAAAAGAGCAACTGCCCGACGTGCTACCACAAAATATTGTTGCCGAGCCTGCCATGCGCAACACCGCGCCTTGTATTTTACTGGCCGCGATGAAAATAAAAAAAGAAAATCCAGATGCGCTCATGATTATTGCGCCTAGCGACCATTACATCGCGCAACAGGATATTTTTAGTGAAGATTTAGCGCATTGTTTTGATTATTGTGCAAACCATCCGCAGGCGCTTATGACCTTAGGAATTCAACCCACATCGCCCAATACAGGCTATGGTTATATCGAGTATAACAAGGAATCTGCTGCCATTAAAAAGGTGAAACAATTTAGAGAAAAGCCAGATGCCGTTACAGCGCAAGAATTTCTAGATGCAGGAACTTTTTTATGGAACGCCGGTATTTTTATATGGAGCGTGAATGCTGTTATTTACGCTTTCGCGAAAGCGCAACCTGCAATGACCGCGCTGTTTGAAAAAGGAATAGCGGTGTACAATACCCCTGAGGAAGTTGCATTTCTAGAAAAATCATATGCCACAGCCGAAAACATATCAGTCGATTATGCGATCATGGAAAAATCAAACGACGTGTTTGTGCTGCCCGCACGTTTTAGCTGGAATGACCTGGGAACGTGGGGGTCGCTGTATGACAAACTGCCTAAAAACGACCAGCAAAATGCCATCGTAAACGCCGATGTCCTGAGTGTAAAAAGCAACGGCAACATGGTGCGCACGGGCAACGGTAAGAAAGTTTTTATACAAGGATTGCAAGATTATATCATCGTAGATCAAGACGATATTTTAATGATTATACCTAAAACAGCCGAGCAAGAAATTAAACAATTGCGCGATGCCGCAATGGCAAAACATGGACAAAATATAGGTTAATGGAGCAAGAGTCTAATGACACAGATAGAGAAAGGACTGCGGTTTTAAGTGAAAGCTGGATATTCTTAAGTAATTTTCTAAAGAATTTACTGGATATACGCGGTGATTCTAGCGCAACAGACACCATTAGTGCTGTGCGTAATGATATTTCTTTTAAAGGTCACAACGCCTGGATTCTTATTTTTTCTATCATGGTAGCATCGGTAGGGCTTAACGCAAACAGCACTGCGGTGGTGATAGGTGCCATGTTAATATCACCTCTTTTAGGACCTATCATAGGTATGGGATTAGGTACCGCAATTAATGACGGCACCATGTTGCGTCGATCTTTTGTAAATCTAGGAGTCATGGTAGGACTGTCTTTACTTACCGCGACCTTATATTTTTTAATATCACCAGTAAATGTTTTTACCGACGAATTACAGGCGAGAACCTACCCGACTATTTTAGATGTGCTTATTGCCATTTTTGGAGGACTTGCACTTATTGTTGCCAAAGCAAAAAAAGGGACGATATCCAACGCCATTGCAGGGGTGGCTATCGCTACCGCGCTTATGCCGCCACTGTGTACGGCAGGTTATGGTATTGCCATAGGAGATATTACCGTTTTCGGTGGTGCGATGTATTTGTTTTTAATCAACTCCGTATTTATCGCGCTTGCAACTTTTATTGTTTGTAAGCTGCTTAGATTCCCCATGGCGCAGTATGCCACAAAGGCAAAAAGAAAAAGAGTTTCGCGTATCGCGACCGCTGTAGGGCTGCTGGTACTTGCTCCATCCATTTATTTGTTTGCTCAATTAATAAGAGAACAGCAATTTAAAACCAGGGTGGATGCTTTTGTAAAAACACACATAAAATATACAGGCACGCGGTCTGACGTTGAGTGGGATTATAAATCAAAACAACTGGATGTCATATTAATGGGGGCAACCGTACCTGATTATAAGAAAAATGAGTGGACTAAATTGTTTCAAAGCGCTACAGGTCTGGACAGAAAACATATTGATTTTTTTCAAAATGAAAATATGCGTACCGAAAACGGCGATATCGACCTTATGCAGAAAGACCTTATCAATAGTATCAAGCAAAATCTAAGCAAAGAAGACCAAATCACCCAACTACAAAATGAGTTGAAAAAATATAAGGAAATGCGTCGTGACATCGATAATCTAAGCGCAGAGGCAGCACTTCTTTTCCCAGAAATTGAGACTATATCGTATGCTGCCATGGTGCGTAAAAACCTAGTTTCTAAGAAAACCGACACGACAGACTCCTTTAAAATATCCTTTAAAACTGACGATGTAGCCCCTGCTAAAAAAGACGAGATTAGAACCAAAATGCAGGCATGGTTGCAATATCGTGTAAGTCCCACAGCGCAAGTGACCACAGTGAATGCTAGAAATTAAAATTTATAAAGTAAAAAAACGTGTGCAGGTAGTTTTAAAACGTTGTCCACGTTTTAAAAATTAAAAAATACATGGTCCAAAATAAAAGCACGCGGTAAAAATCGGTACAAATACCCCCTTACAACCCCTTATTTTGCGCCTCGCGCACTTTTCTAAACAAATTGCTGCTGTAAACAAAATCGGTAACCGCCTCGTTGTTTGTATTAAAAATCTCTTGATTTGACCCGTTCCATGCAATGCGACCGTCTTTTAAGAAAACAATCGTCTCCCCTATTTCCATTACCGAATTCATATCGTGAGAAATAATAACCGTGGTAATATCGCGCTCAACAGTAATCTCGTGAATAAGGTTATCTATAACCGTTGCCGTTTGTGGGTCAAGGCCAGAATTGGGCTCGTCACAAAATAAATACTTTGGATTATTTGCAATAGCACGTGCTAGCGCTACCCGTTTTTGCTGCCCACCAGAAATATCGCTGGGACTTTTTTTACTAATATGCGTCAGGCTCATGCGTTCTAAAAGCTCGTCTGATCGCTCGGTGCGCTGCTTTTTGTTAAGCCTCGTAAACATACGTAACGGGAAAACAATATTTTCTTCTACCGTCATGCTATCAAAAAGAGCACTGTGCTGAAACAACATACCCATTTCTTTACGCAACTCGCTCTTGCGATTACCATCCATTTCTAGCAGGGACTCGCCCTCATAAATAATATCGCCCGAGTCTGGCTCAAATAGTCCCAACATACACTTTAAGAAAACCGACTTTCCCGAGCCGCTGGAGCCTATAATCATGTTTGTTTTGCCCTTCTCAAATTTTGCATTGATCCCTTTAAGAACGTCCTCGCCATTAAAACCCTTTTTTATATCCTTTATCGTTATCATTAGCTTAAAAGTAATTGCGTTAAAATATAGTTTGCGATAATAATCGCCACGCAAGTCCATACAAAACTGGTAGTAGACGCTTTTCCCACGTCTAGCGCGCCACCAGTCATGGTGTAACCATGGTAACTAGGTATGGTCGCTAGTAATAAACCGAAGAACATCGTTTTTATAAACGCATAAGCCACGTGCCATGGGATAAAAGTTTCTTGTACACCAGCAATAAAATCCTCGGCACTCACAAGGTCGCCATAAACGCTGGCCAAATAACCACCCATAATTCCTACAAACATGACAATTGCAATAAGTAAGGGGTAAAATAAAAGGGCAATAATTTTAGGAAAAACTAAATAATTAAGCGGATTTATACCCATCACCTCGAGGGCATCTATTTGTTCGGTCACGCGCATTGTGCCTATACTGGACGTGATATTAGAACCTACTTTACCTGCCATAATTACCGATATAAACGTAGGCGCAAACTCCAGGATTATAGACTGGCGTGTGGCAAAACCTATTAACGATTTGGGAATAAGCGGGTTGTCCAGATTAAGCGAGGTTTGTAGCGCAACAACGGCACCCATAAAAAGCGAAATAAAAGCAGTGATGCCTAGCGAGCCTATAATCAGGTCATCTACTTCTTTTAAAACGAGTTCTTTAAGTACCACGGCTTTTGTAGGTCTCTTAAAAACCCCAGCCAGCATGATTATGTATGCCCCTATATGTTTGAAAATTCTCATCGCCTGTAAAAGTATAGAAAAAACAAATGCCATTTTTAATGATTTCTTAATCTTTGAAACATCGGGAAGGTTGTAACTTTGGACAAATTCTACTAGCATGATCCGTACCTTCATTTTCCCTATATTTTTAAGCACTTTGGTTAGTTGTAGTACGCTTTCGCGAAAGCGAACAAACGACCAGCCACAAGCTACATACAACACTGCTACTGTAGAACGGCCTAAACTGGTTGTGGGCATCGTGGTAGACCAAATGCGTTATGATTACCTAACAAAGTTTTATAGCAGATACAGCGAGGGTGGTTTTAAACGATTGTTAAACAATGGCTTTAATGCAACCAATCACCATTTTAATTATGCACCTACCTACACAGCACCAGGTCATGCATCTATCTACACAGGAACATCACCCATGAACAATGGTATTATAGGTAACGATTGGTATGATAAATTAGCAAAAAAAAGCGTTTACAATGCTGGCGATGACGACTATGAACCTGTAGGAACTACTGCCAAAGACGGGAAAATGTCCCCTCGTAAACTGCTTACCACCACCATCACAGACGAGCTAGAACTGCACACGCAAGGCAGGTCTAAGGTAATAGGCATTTCTATGAAGGACCGCGGTGCCATTTTACCAGCCGGTCATGCTGCCGATGCCGCCTACTGGTTTTATGGTAAAGACCAAGGCGATTTTATAAGCAGTACTTTTTACATGCCAGCATTGCCACAATGGGTCCAAGATTTTAACGCGAGCGATGCAGTAAGTTCTTACTTTAAAGAATGGAATACCATGTATCCTGTAAATACCTATACAGCAAGCGGTACCGACCTTAATGATTTTGAAAAACCACCACGTGGTAAAGAGACCGCGACATTTCCATATGACCTTGCTGCTTTAAAATCCCAAAATGGTGATTTTGACGTTTTAAAGGCTACACCCTATGGCAATAGCATTGTGACCGATTTTGCCCTGGCTGCACTTAAAAATGAGGCGCTTGGCACACATGCCGATCCAGATTTCTTGGCCATAAGTTACTCCAGCACCGACTATGTCGGGCATCAATACGGCGTTAATTCGGTTGAGATAGAAGACACCTATCTAAGACTAGACAGGGATTTAGAACGATTGCTGCAAGCGCTTGATGCACAGGTGGGAGAAGGACGCTATACCGTTTTTCTTACCGCCGATCATGGAGCCATAGACAACCCTAGATACTTACAAAGTCGTAAAATACCCGCAGGTTATTTTGACGAGCGCGCGTTTAAAAAAGAACTTAGCGAGACCTTGTTAGACCATTACAAGACCGACGGTTTTATAGAAAATATTTCTAACGATCAAATCTTTTTTAACCACGATGCGATACAAAAAGCAGGTATCCACGCCCGTGATGTAGAAGACTTTATTGCACGACACATTATCAATAAAAAAGATATTGGAAAGGTGTTTACTCGAGAAACATTGACAAAATCCTCGTTTACCGATGGTGATGGAAAACTGGTTCAAAACGGGTTTCACATGCGATTAAGCGGCGATGTTGTTTTTGTCCTTACGCCTGGCTTTATAGACTATGGTCAGACAGGTTCTACCCACGGGAGTCCCCAAAGTTATGACACCCATGTGCCCCTTTTGTTTTATGGATATGGTATTAAACCGGGCAAAAGTGCAAATAAGGTAGAAATTGTGGACATTGCACCCACGCTTTCTACCATCCTAAAAATAGCGTTCCCTAACGGTTGTACCGGAAACCCCATTAAAGAAGCATTGAAATTGTAGCAATTAGGATTTTGGTATATTTGCATCCTAAACAATTAAAACATGAACAAAACAATACTTTTTCTAGCCCTAACGATGGGCTTTATAATGCAAGCACAGGTTTTTAGCGGTAAAGGCGATAGTAAACTGCAAGTAGGTGCAGATTTTCAAAACAACTCTACCGGTGTACAAGTAACTTATGACTATGGTATCGGTGAAAATCTTTCTATAGGCTTAAGCACTGGTTATGCATTAGGCGTGGGTGGTATCGAGCCAGACGGCAGCACCCCAGATTTTGATAGACGTATGTTGTTAAGAGCCCGTTTCAATGCTAATTTGGGTAATGTTATCAATATTGATCCTAATTTTGATCTTTATCCAGGATTAGGATTAAGCACAAAAAACTTTAGTGGTCATTTAGGTGCGCGTTATTTCTTTACAGAAGGATTTGGCGTTTTTACAGAGGCTACTGTACCATTTGCAAAGTATAAAACAGAGGCTTTATCACCAGGAGAAGCACTTTACAATCAATTTGTATTTAGTCTAGGGATGTCCTTTAACCTTTAGGAAAAGAGCTTGGCTTTTATGCCGCGCCAGCGGTATGATCTTATAAAATTACCTTGAGCAGCTGTAACGAGTGGTTCAAGGTTTTTTTGTTTGGCAATTCTATATCCTTTTAAGTAGTATTTAAAAACGGTCATATCCTTTTTATTCCACGCCATTTTTGCTGCTGTTATCGCAGTAAGCAACCAGCCATAACGAATTTTATAAAAAGCCTCGCCTTGTAACAATTGCGCACCAGCATGATAGGATGCGCCGGTAGGTTTTAAATGTTTTACGTGCAAATGCGGTATGGTAACCACATCCCATCCATAAAAACGAGCAAGCATCTCGTCTACCGTATCCCATCCTATAGACGGCTTTAAACCCTCAATTTGTTCAAAACAACCTCGCCTATAGGCCTTTAAGGCACCACGTACATGGTCTTTATTTGTTGCATTTTCTAGTTGCCAAGCACCGTCAATCTCAACACTGCAATGCCCTGCGACTATACCTGCCTTGCGATTAGCTTCAAAAACACCGACAATTTGCTCTATATAATCTGGCGGAAAAATAAGGTCTGCGTCAAATTTGCAAATGATATCGTATTGGATGCTGTCTAGCGACTGTAAGCCGATATTAAAAGCATTTATGACTTTTGTTCCGGGTACATTTTTATTGCTAGATGTATTATTTATAAGATTTACGTGACGATTTACTTGCGCTAACTGTTCTACAATTTGTGCAGTGCCGTCCGTAGAATGGTCGTTAACAACAACAATAGACGCCGCTTTATAAGACTGTTGGAGTAAACTATCCAAAGTCTTTGCAATAAACTGCTCCTCGTTATGTGCGGGTATAATAATAGCTAAGCGCATAGTCTTTGTGTTATTCTTTAACTCGCTCGCAATAAACTAGATAATATCTATCAGTAAATAATCGCAGTAAAGGTCTAATGCCTAGTTGTTTTACTGGGTTTGTAAATTTCATGCGGTCTTTTACCTGCCAGCCTGCTTTTTCTAACAGGTAGTCTAGTTGCCAAGGCTCAAACTCGTGGTAGTGCTGGTCACGCAGGTCGTTTTTATTGCGATATGCTGGTGAGAACCACAATTTTAATGGCACACTTACCAGGATTTTGTCACAAGGCACCACTTTTAAACAACCATAAGGATTTACAAGATGTTCAAAAATCTCGAAGGCTGTAACGACATCACCCGTAAATTGTTGAATCTCGCTCACGTCGTCATCTAGATCTATACCAGTAGTGTTTTGAACCTTATAACCCGCATCAATCATTCTTTTAGCAAACGGGTTTTCAACACCTAAATCGAGTATAGAGGCGTTTTTAGCAATGTGTTTTTCTAAAAAAGAAAGGGTGGTTGCAAATCGCTTATGTGGAAAGTGCTTATCGTACACGCTGTGTATTTACATTTATGATTATCGCAAAAATAACGCATCAACCTATTTTTCTAGATTGATGCGTCTGTATCTTTTAAATAACTAGATGCTTTAACCTCTTCTGCGTTCTAGCAAGATCATCATCATGAGACTTAAAATAACACGAGCCTTATCGTCGTGGTCAATGGCGGCATGTTGAAAAAGTTCAAACTCTTTTCCTAAAAACGAGGGCATTTTTTTTAGCTTAATGACAACCTGGCCATTCTTGTCGGTTACATTGTACGTTGGGTTAAATAAATAACCCGTAAAAAACCCTAGCAGCGGAATTTCGCCCAGCACATTGTCTAGGAAACGTGTCATTGCACTTTCTTCTTTAACTTTAAATTGCGGCTGCTGGTGTTGATCGATAATATCATACTCTGCTTTCCACAAGGATCGCCATCCCTTGCGGGCAATTTTACCTAGCTCGTTTCCTTGTGGGTCTGTAATGTTATATGCAGCGCTAAAATCTATCCACTTATTTGCATTTATCGTATAAAGTACATGACTTCTAGATTCATCGCTATAAATGGTTATCGCCTCTTTTAGTTTAAACATTTTTTGCCTTACATAAGCAATTGTTTGACCTTGTGCATTGCGAGCGGTAAAATCATTTGCTAATGTCGTTACCTTAAAACTAAATTTAATGGGGAATTCTAAATTGTTCATTTGCTTTTTGGTGGTTTAATTATTTGTGTAGTTATTGTAAACTATCCGGTTATGTGGTAACCGCCATCAACATGCCTAATCTCGCCCGTGATGCGTGAATCTGGTCTAAATAAATGACAAATTTCGTATGCCAGGTCTTGTGGCAAGGCGTTACCTAGGGGACTCATTTTGTGCGCGATGGCAACTTCATCTTCAGTTAACGTTGCGTTACCCGCTTTACTACCCATGTAGGTAGAGAATCTTACAGCATTTACTCGAATACCATATTTACGACCTAGTTCGTCTGCTAATTCTATGGTAATGCGTTCTAGAGCAGCTTTGGCGATGCTCATATTTCTATACGGGTGGAAAGTCACTTTCGCAGCAGCGATATAACTTAACGAACAGATAGAAGCGCCTTGTTGCATCACCCCATATTTTAACAAGTAATGCGTAATACGTATTAACGAATACGCACTCACGTTCATGGTGTCACAAAACTCGTTAAGGGTAACGTCTATAAGTGATTTTACTTCTTTATTGCGTATGGTTTTATCCATCGCGATGGCATGTAAAAAGCCGTCTAGTTGCACGCCCTGATCGGCAAGGGATTTTGCAAATGCGTCGATGTTCTCGTCTAGGGATGCATCTAGTATCGCAACCTGACTGTCGCCTAGCGAGTGCTGCACAGACTGCTTGAAGTCTTCAAAATTTGACTGTAAAAAAGCCTTTGCCTTGTCTGATAAATTAGCATGAAACGGACTGACCCCTAAACCCGTACAAATAACTTTACCACCGTTTTTGATGATTTCTTTGGCCGTGTACATGGCAAGGGAATGCTCGTCTGCAATGCCTGTTATTAAAAATGTTTTATTTGCAAATAGCATAGTTACTTAATTTAGTCTGTTAGATTTTACCATTTATACAAGGCAGTACCCCAGGTCCAGCCCGCACCCACGGCGGCAAATAGAACCAAATCGCCTGATTGGAGTAAGCCTTCTTTTTTAGTCTCGTCCAGCATGATAGGTATCGTACCGCCCGATGTGTTTGCATAGCGATCCATATTTGTCATGACTTTTTCCCATGGCATATCGATGCGTCTTGCAATTTCCTGTAGTATTCTTACACTAGGCTGGTGAGGTATCATGCATTTTATTGCATCTACGGGTGTGTTATTTCTTGTTAACAACGCTTTTATAGATTGTGGAACCACGTCTATGGCAGTTTCATAAACAGCAGGGCCATCCATTTGAAAATACTGGAGACCTTGTGCTAACGTTGCTGCTGTTGTAGGAATTAGGGAGCCGCCTGCCGGTATATTCCAGCAATCTTTACCGCGACCATCGGTATGCAGTAAAAAATCTACAAATCCTTTATCTTCATTTGTTTGAGATATGACCATAGCTCCTGCCCCATCACCGAAAAAAACGGCATCCCGTCTTTTCCAGTCTGTGATGTTAGAAAAAGTATCGGCTCCTATCACAAGTACATTTTTATACATCCCAGATTTTATAAATTGTACAGCGGTGGTAGTAGCAAATAGCGCCCCAGAACACACGGCAGAAATATCAAACGCCACGGCTTTAAAAGCACCAATTTTTTCTTGGACAAAACATGCACATGATGGCGCGAGTTTATCTGGTGTTGCCGTTGCAATAATAATAAGATCTATATCATCCACCTGTAAACCAGCGTCTTCTATAGCTCGGGTTGCAGCAATTGCAGCTAAATCGCTGGTAGTCTGACCAGTAGATATACGTCTTTCTTTAATTCCTAGGTTTTTTTGAATCCATGCGTCACTAGATCCAATCGATTCAAAAAAGTCGTTTTTAACGACATTTTCTGGCGCATAAGATCCCGTACCGCTAATGTAGGCATTGTTCATAGGCTTTGTTTAGCGCGTAAAAATGAAATAATTTATAGCAATAACCATAAAAGAAGACCTAAAATATTAAATAATTAAAAATCTTAAATAAAATAGGTGATATCGCTATCAAATCATCAAAAATTACGAATTAAAATAAAGATATTTATAATGAAGATTACCACAAAAAATGACTCGCCGATTAATCGAGCACGTCCAATTTTGCAAATCGCAGCAAGAGCTTTTTAAGCCCACCTACTTCAAAGTTTATCTCTGCTTTTTTTTCAGTGCCCACGCCCTCTAAACGCACTACCACACCCTGACCAAATCGCGCATGCGCTACCCGCATGCCAGTTTGTAAGTTCCCTTCAAATCCATTAGAGCCAGCGCTAGATGGGGCGCTTGCAGGTCGCATTTTGCGCAAACGCCTTATTTGGTCCTCATTGGGTTTGTTGACCGATGGTGGCTCACCATTAACGGGTTTGTGTTGCCTTAGTTTAGACTTATCTGGCTCGTCCCACAAATCCATAGCTAGCAGGGGCTTGTATTTATAATCGTCTGGTGGTGTTGTGTATTCTAAATAATCGTCATCTATCTCGTTAATAAAACGACTAGGCTCGGCATCGACGAGTTTGCCCCAACGGTAACGTGACAAGGTGTATGTTAAATACGCCTGGTGCTCGGCTCTTGTAAGTGCTACATAAAATAGCCTGCGTTCTTCTTCTAGATCCTCGCGGGTATTCATGGACATGCCGCTAGGAAACAAATCCTCTTCCATTCCCACAATGTACACATAAGGAAACTCCAGTCCTTTTGCGAGGTGAATAGTCATAAGTGAAACACGATCGTCGGTACCTTTATCATTATCTAGGTCGGTTGCGAGGGCGACATCTTCTAGAAATTCTGCAAGCGAACCGCGGGCCTGATCGACTTCCTTTTGACCATCTACAAAATCTCGCATCCCGTTAAGCAATTCCTCTATGTTCTCGATACGCGATATACCTTCTTGCGAGCCATCCTTTTTAAGTTCAGACAACAACGCACTTTTTTTAACAACCTGCTCTGTTAATTCAAAAACATTCTGCGTTTCCTCGAGTGCTTGGAAACTTTTAATCATCACTACAAAGCCTTCTAACTTAGATTTTACTGCACCCACAATGCCTGTATCTATGGCACGTATGTTTTCCATCACCTCAAAAATGCTGCGATCGTACTGTTTTGCAGCAATGATAAGCCTGTCTACGGTTGTTTGTCCTATCCCTCGAGCAGGATAATTAATCACCCGTTTTAAGGCTTCTTCGTCTTTAGGATTGACGATAAGACGCAAATACGACAATACATCTTTAACCTCTTTACGCTGGTAAAAGCTTAACCCGCCATAAATGCGGTAAGGAATATCGCGTTTGCGCAAGGCATCTTCCATGGCGCGTGATTGGGCATTTGTACGGTACAAAATGGCAAACTTATCATTGCCTAATTGGTGCTGCATTTTATTTTCCCAAATGCTACCTGCGACATACCTGCCCTCTTCAGCATCGCTCATTAGGCGGTGCACAATGATTTTAGGACCATCGTCGTTTGCGGTCCAGACCACTTTTTCTAGTTTGGTTTTGTTTTTGTCGATGATAGAATTTGCTGCCTCTACAATATTTTTAGTAGAACGGTAATTTTGTTCTAAGCGGTAGGCTTTTACACCGTCATAATCCCGCTGAAAATTTAGGATGTTGTTAATATTTGCCCCGCGAAATGCATATATAGACTGCGCATCGTCGCCCACCACACATATATTTTGAAACTTGTCTGACAGCGCTTTAACAATGAGGTACTGACTGTGATTTGTATCCTGATACTCGTCCACCAGAATGTATTGAAAACGGTTTTGGTATTTTGCAAGCACATCGGGAAAACGGTTAAGCAACTCGTTTGTTTTAAGCAGCAGATCGTCAAAATCCATTGCACCCGCCTTAAAACAGCGCTCGCAATATTCTTTATAAATATCGCCAAAACGGGGTCGTCGCGCCATAGCATCTGCTTCCTGCAATTCGGGATCATTAAAATAAGCCCGCACAGTAATCAGGCTGTTTTTCATGCTGGATATGCGCGAGAAAATTTGTTTGTACTTATAAATATCCTTATCCAGACCCATTTCTTTAATAATCGCGCTGGTAAGCCGCTGGGAATCCTGTGAGTCGTAAATCGTAAAATTATTAGGATAGCCCAACTTATCGGCTTCTACACGCAGTAATCTTGCAAAAACCGAGTGAAAAGTACCCATCCACAAGGCCTTAGACTCGCTTGCGCCCACAATATCGGCAATGCGCTTTTGCATCTCGCGGGCCGCTTTATTTGTAAACGTAAGCGACAATATATTAAATGGGTCGACACCTTGCTGCATCAGGTACGCGATGCGCAGGGTAAGCACGCGCGTTTTACCAGACCCGGCACCGGCAATAACAATCATGGGGCCATTTTTTTGCAGTACGGGCGCGCGTTGTGCCTCGTTTAATTGAGAAATATAATCTTGCAAGGTATATTTTTTAGGAGTGAAAAGATACGGGATGCTTATGAAACTACTGGTGATTGCACGAGCTTTTTATCCACGAAAACGCTATCACTTTTTAACAGGGTTTTGGGTTGTTTCGCTTTCGCGAAAGCGAACTATGAAGAAATATGCGTTGCTAAATGGCTATTCTTAGCACACTTATATGAAAAGATTAAACCGATGGCAAACCGTATAAATGCTAAAATCAATTGATACGAAACACTAGATGTAATACGCTTTAACTGATTATGAAAATTATTTTTAGTATTTAACGCGTATTAGTGGTTCATTTATTTGCTACTTAACTTTACTTTACTTTACTTTACTTTACTTTACTTTACTTCATATTAATCACTTAAAATTTTTATTATGAAAAAATTATCATTTTTACTAACCCTCATCCTTGTGTTGGCTATTCAAGTTAGTAGTATTGCATCTTCCTTAAACTTAAATCAAGGTTGGTGTCCAGAGAATTATTCAAAGATTCAAACCAATTGTGGACCACAATGTTGGACGACAGTAGAGATAACAATTATTCCTGGCGGATTTCCGTTAATCACCAACCGTATTCCAACTGATATCGAAGCTTCTCTTTATCAGGCATTTGCAAATGCAGAATGCCTTCAAGACACTTCTATTGTCGCACCAAGGCCTTAATTATGAAGTGCATAGATTATAGGTTTTACTTAGTTTTACTTTTTCTGAACGTGCATTTTGCGATTGCGCAGAAAAACAATAATGAAAGTAGTGCCTACAGTATTACTTACAAGGCAACTTCTTTTATCTATGGAAAGAATAAAGGACCTGTTAAAGAATACATGCGCTTAATGGCAAACGAAAAAATGTCGTCGTTTCAGGCCTACAATGAAATGGAATTAGACTCATTAAGAAAAAAGGGGGAAATTAATCAAGAGAATAGGAATAAGTTCTTTGCATATGAAAAATCTACTATCGAAATACGAGGAAACGAAGTTACCTATTATGAAGACCTACTAGATAATGAATATTGGTATCAAGAAACTTTGAAATTAGAATGGGATTTACTCAATGATAAAAGAACTATACATGGGTACTCTTGCAAAAAAGCAAATGTAAATTACGGTGGTAGAGAATGGACTGCATGGTACTCTACTAGCATACCCTTGAGCGCTGGTCCTTATAAATTTAAAGGGCTGCCTGGATTAATTGTTTTATTATATGATACGGATAGATACTTTGAATATGAGTTAACAACAATTATTAAAAAACCTGTTACTTTTTTGGGAAAGTATTTTCACAGTAAGAAATTGAATGCGCGAGTTCAAATGAGCCAAAACGAATTCAATAAGTTTAAAAAATCGTACAATGAACTCTCTCTTAACCAAAAATTGGCCCTTCTAAATAACCAGCAAGGAGGTAAGGTTAAAGGGGTTAGTATATCTGCAACTGGAAATATTGATGAGGAAGTTGGTAATCGAAATGTAGTTAATAAGCCAGTTATGATCGAATTAATTAGTAATGAATAGTAATTCACTACGCCATGGTACGCTAACTTTTTTAAAGGCATTAATTTTTTTAATGCCTTTTTTTATATACTCTCAATCTTTTGAAATAAAAGGAACTGTAAAGGACTCGTTAGGCGATAATATTACATTTGCAACTATCCTAGCATCAAATAGCGAGAGTGAAGATGAGCTACTTGCGTATACCACAACAAGCAACGATGGATTTTACAAACTAAACATTAAGAATCCTAACAATCTAGAAACGGTATGGCTTATATTCAGGCATTTAAACCACGCAACAAAAGTTGTTCCTATGAAAGCGGTATCACAAGAATTAAATGTACAGCTAAGCTACCAGCCTAATAAACTCAACGACATCATAGTTAAGGCAAAGAAAACAGTACAAGTAAAAGGCGATACCATTACCTATAATGTGGAAGGGCTTGCTAAAGAAAAAGATTACACCATAGAAGAAGTCATTGCTCGCATTCCTGGCGTTACCATCAGTGATAATGGTCAGATTGCCTATAATAATAGAGCTATAAGCCATTTGTATATTAACGGTGTGGATTTACTAGAAGGCAACTATAATATAGCAACGAGAGGCATACCAGCCGCAGCTGTTAAGGACATAGATATTATGCAAAAACACAACCATGCCCGTATAGATATAGGTAAAACAGACAGCGACAACGTTGCATTCAACCTTAAGATTAAAGAAGGTTAAGGTGTTATTTTCGGTATTGCTCATGGTGATGTGGGCGCACCTTTTGTAACGGGAAGTGTAGAGGGTACACCCATATATCTCAAAGAAAAGATACAGGATATAGCCAGTTTAAAAGTAAACAACATCGGGAAATCCCTTGCAGAATATGGGCAAAGCCTCACTAATGGCAATCCCAACCTTGCAGCGCTTACGTTACCACCCATAAACATTATCAACAAACCAGATATGAATGGAACAGCTATATCTAATAAATACTGGTTAGATAACGAGTCCATTGCCGCAACAAACGATGCACTTTATAAAACAAGCACAGGCGTTATTCATAAAACGTCCATCAACTATAATTACGACTTTAAAAAGATAAAACGCAGGGATGCAAGTGTGTTTTATGTAGCAAATGACAGTATTCTTATTAATCGCAACACAGCAAACCAGCTGCTAGAACGCAAGTTAGACGCAAGTTTTATGAGTGAGATAAATACAAACAGCTTGTATCTTAAAAACAAGGTCATGGTCAGTACAAAAAAGGGAAATGGCCTAGCCGCGCTAACTCAAAACGGTGCTGCAATACGAGCAAACTACCTTACAGACCAGCTTTCTTTTTCAGATGCTTTAGAATTTAAAAACACCATACACGGCAAAATTATCAATAACGGTTTGTTAGTACATTACGAGCAACTAGAAGAAGATTTAAAGGTGTCTCCAGCGCAGTTTTTAAATGAGCTACCACAAGTGCCTAATGCAGCTGTGTCTAATCAGGCAAACGATGTGACAAGGTTTAACATGGGCGCATATAGCGCTTATGATTTTAACATATCCAAGGTTAAATCGCAGTTTAAACAAACCGTAAACTGGAGTAGTGAAGGGCTTATAAGCAATTTACAGCAGTTGCCCACCGTGAGTTCAAGTACTGCAACCTTTCCTTTTACCTCAAATTATGAGCTTCAAAAACTGCAAGCAATCAGCACATTTTCCTCGACTATGGAAACCGGGAAGTTTAAATTAAGCTTTAATCCTCAATTAAATTATTTAGATTTAAAACAACGCGAGCGTGATTTTGTGTCTAGTGAAACGGGAAACTCCTTTTTGTTTTTTGAACCCAGTGCGAGCGCGTTTTACAAAATAAACCAGCACTGGAACAGCTCATTAAGCGCCTCGCGCAACCTTTCCATAAGTAATTTTAATAGCTTATTTACAGGGCTGCAGTTGCGTGATTTTGCAAGTTTAACTAGAAACCCCAGTGCGGTTAACGTCACTAGAAAAAATAGTTTGAATCATTTTTTAACTTACAAAAGTATCCCACAAGGAATTATCATTTCCAATAACCTAAGATTTTTTCAACAAACTGTAGACTTTACCTTTTCAAGTACACTTGATGCTAACGGGCTGGTAATCGTTGATGCCATTGAGCTGCCCAATACAATTTCTGGTTGGAACAATAGCATATCATTCACAAAAACATTTTTTGACCTCGTTAAAACAGACCTGACCTACAACTATAGCAATAACAAGTCTGAGCAAATTTTTAACAATGTTCCTCAAATAATTAATAACAGTTCACATACTACACAACTAGAACTGAATATAGATAATAACAGCTGGTATGGACTTACCTATAACGGGTTGTTCAATTATGGAATTTCTCAAATTAACAACTTTAACGCGACAAACACCTTTATAAAACACAATATAGAATTAGACTTTTACCTGTCGTCAAAAATACGATGGAATCTAGGCACGGAGTCTGTGATTTCCAGCTTTTCTAACAACCAAAATAGAAACCAAAACACCTTATTTAATAGCTCGTTTTTCTACAAACCCAGTAAGAAACTTTATTTAAGTGCCTCCCTGCTTAATATCCTTAATGAAGGTTTTTTTACAACCTCCTCGAGTAACGCAAACTTTGTAAACCAGTCATATTTTTCTTTAAGGCCGCGCCAGTTTACCATAGGCTTTAGTTACTTGTTGTGAGATGATTTTAAGGAGTTCGCTTTCGCGAAAGCGAAATTTTATAAAGACAATTTACTTCTTTTAGGCTTTCTAAATTTAAAAGAAATAATTATCAAATCACCGTGATACAATGCATAGCATTTTTAAATGTATCTTATAAACATTATCTATAAAAATTAATGTATCTAAAGCCGCATCTTTGCGCAG
>DAIRDE010000026.1:0-37253 GCA_036796335.1 Nonlabens sp. | reverse complement strand
TTGTGTCTAACGCTTTTGCAAAAGCGTGCGCATCACCAGGCGGCGTGTCAAATTCGATCATCCACTCGTGCGCGCCTTTTTCTTTACCCTCCATAAAAATAGGTGCAACGGTATAGTCCTTTATAGAGCAAGGGACCTCGCTCATGGTTTTTTTAAGGGCTTGTTCGGCATTTTCTATGATAAGCTCCTCGCCAAAAACGTTAATGTGATGCTTAGTCCTACCACTTACTTTTATGCGATAAGGCGATACGCTGGTAAAACGCACTGTATCACCTACCGCATACCGCCACAAACCGGCATTTGTGGTAATGATTACTGCATAATTCTCGCCCACCACAACTTGAGATAGGGGAATCACGCGCTCGTCAGGTGTTCCAAAGGTTTTCATAGGTATAAACTCAAAGAAAATACCATAGTCTAGCATAAGCAACAACTCCTTGTTATCATTAGCATCCTGAATCGCAAAAAAGCCCTCGCTGGCGTTATAGGTTTCATAATATTTGATGCTGGGACTGGGTAATAACTTTTTAAACTGTGCTTCATACGGGTCAAAACTTACAGCCCCGTGAAAAAACACTTCCAGCCCTGGCCACACTTCTAGGATGTGTTGCTTGCCAGTCTTATCCAGTACATTGTTTAAAAGAACAAGCATCCACGATGGAACACCTGCCAGGCTGGTCACATTTTCTTTAATAGTTTCATGAACGATGGCTGGCATTTTGCGTTCCCAATTATCCATAAGGGCTACCTCGTTTCCTGGGGTAGAACTATAATCGGCCCAAAATGGCATGTTGTCTATTAGGATACTGCTTAAATCGCCTGCTGCAGTACCTGCTTGCTTATCTAGTTTTTTACTGCCGCCCAGCCGCAAACCCTTGCCAGTAAAAAGTCTAGAATTGGGATTGTTATTTAAATACATGCACAACAGGTCCTTTGATGCTGCATAGTGGCAATCTTCTAGCGACTGGTCACTCACTGGAATATATTTGCTGCGTGCACTGGTGGTGCCGCTACTCACTGCAAAGAATTTAATATCTCCAGGCCACAAAATATTTTTCTCGCCTGCAAGACAGCGCTCCACCTGCGATTGTATGTGGGCATAATCGGTTACAGGAACGCGATCTATAAAATCTTTATAACTTTTAATACTGCTAAAACCGTACATGCGGCCTACCTGGGTATCCTTTGCAAAATGGACCATGTCCATGAGCAAATTATTTTGCAACTCTTGCGGGTACTTCATAAAAAGCTCCATATCGTGAATGCGCTTTTTAAGAAACCACGATACGACAGAATTGACTAAGGGTATGGCCATGCAAAAATCTTTTAACTGTACTTTTGTAGGGCTAATATATGCACAATTCTACACAATCCCGCTACCATGAACCTTACAGGCACCTTAAATAAAATGCAAACCGAACTGCAAGAAACCGTGCAGTATTACCTCATCTTTAAAGACCAGTTTGTACATGTAAACCAGTTACTGGGTAACCATTTGCAAATAAGTCATATAGGAAACGAGTGTTTGCATTGCCAACGCGACAAAAAGATATGGCGACAAGGATTTTGTTATGATTGTTTTATTGCCGCGCCGCAAGCCGGTGACTGGATCATGAATCCCGAGTTAAGCCGCGCACATCTGGATATAGAAGATCGCGACCTAGACTATGAAAAATCTGTGCAGCTTAAACCACATATTGTATATCTCGCAAACTCTAGCAATGTAAAGGTGGGTGTGACTCGCAAAACACAAGTACCCACACGATGGATTGATCAGGGGGCACACGAGGCGATTGCTATTGTAGAAACACCTAATCGCTATCTCGCTGGAATTACCGAAGTCGCTCTTAAAGAACACATTGCAGATAAGACTAACTGGCGCACCATGCTTACTAATAAGATAGAGGATGTGGATTTATTACGCTTTCGCGAAAGCGTACTCCCATACATCCCACAAGAAGCGCAACAATATATTGTGCACGACGCTGCTGAAACGCACATACATTTTCCCGTGTTACAATACCCGACTAAAGTGAGCAGCGTTAACCTAGCAAAAACACCCGTGCATAGCGGTAAACTTGTGGGTATTAAAGGGCAATACCTTTTGTTTGAAGATGGTAGCGTGATGAACGTGCGCAGCCACGAGGGATTTGTTGTGAGCCTGGAATTATAGTTTCTTTTTATATCCTGAAAGATGTTAGATCCTTTTTTGATTTGTGTGTTGTGATTTAAAAAAATCAAAATTTATCGGTTGATTATAAAAAGTTCTATACTACTTTTATCCCATCTCAAGGGGTGCCGTAAAAAGCTGAGATTATACCCGAGGAACCTGGGCAGGTAATGCTGCCAAGGGATAGATAGTACAACACTTGCATAACAATCTGGGTCGCTACCGGTTGATGTGGATGTGTGTTGTTATCGTGAGACTCCTCTACAGTGAATTGTATTTAACAATTAAATGCCCCTTTTAATTTGAACTAACTTAAAGCTGGCATGGCTTTTTTGTGCGCTGTTGTTCTAGAAAGCAGTTTTCAAAAATGTTATGCGAGCATGTTTCAAACTAAAAGAACACATGAAAAAAATGAAATGTACCGTTGTTGCCATGGCGTTAGGTATAACACTCATGACAACAGCACAAAACACACAACCTGCTGACACCACAAAAAACAAAGTAGAAAAACTGTCAGAAATTGTTTTAAAAGCAACGCGGGTTACAAACGCAAGCCCTATCACTTATTCTAACGTGTCCAAAGAGGACATTAAACCGCGCAACCTGGGCCAGGATTTACCCATTTTGCTCAATTACTTACCTAACGTGGTTACAACAAGTGACGCGGGAGCGGGAGTAGGTTACACAGGTATACGTGTGCGCGGTAGCGATGCGACCCGTTTTAACGTTACCTTAAATGGGGTGCCTTATAACGACGCCGAATCCCAAGGGACTTTTTGGGTGAATTTACCAGACTTTGCAAGCTCGATAGAAAGTGTACAGTTGCAACGCGGCGTGGGAACGTCTACTAATGGTAGCGGGGCATTTGGCGCTAGTTTAAATATTAAAACCACAGACTACAGCGAGAAAGCACAAGTGCAAGCGGGCAGTTCTATCGGGTCGTTTGCCACGCGTCGTCACAATGTACAGTTTACCACAGGATTGCTCAATAATCATTGGGAATTTAACGGTCGCGCCTCGCAAATTTTTAGTGATGGTTACATCGACAGGGCGACTAGTAATTTAAAATCCTACTATTTCTCTGGCGCTTATGTAGGTGAAAAAACACTGGTTAAAGCAACACTTTTTGGTGGGCAAGAACGTACATACCAGGCCTATTATGGCGTTGACGCTGCGACGCTAGCCAGTAACCGTACCGCAAATTTTGCCGGATTTTACATTGATAGCAACGGTAACGAGCGTTTTTATAACGATCAGGTAGATAATTACAATCAGGATCATTACCAGTTACTTCTTTCGCACAGGTTTAATAACACATTAACCGCAAGTGCCACCTTGCATTATACCAAAGGACGGGGCTATTTTCAAGAGTATCAGGAGAGTGATTTCTTTGATAGCTCAAACGGGACCATGTTTGATTTTTATGGGTTGACCCCGTTTGTGAGTGATGGTAACTTAATCACCAGCAGTGATTTAGAAACCAGACGCTGGCTAGATAACGAGTTTTACGGTGTGGTGACAAACCTGAATTATGTAAAAAATAACATTGACGCAAGCTTTGGCCTTGCTGCAAACAAGTATGACGGCTTGCACTATGGGGAGATTATCGCAGGTAGTTTCATCCAACTGGACAATCCGCTGCAACGGTTTTATTCTAATTTTGGAGAGAAGGTAGATGTAAACGCTTTCGCGAAAGCGAACTACAAAATATCCTCAAAGTTTACAGCATTCCTAGATTTACAACAACGGTATGTGAGCTATGAAACTGATGGGATAGACAACGGAAACGTTCCATTTATAACAGATGTGTCTTATAACTTTTTTAACCCAAAGGCGGGTGCAACCTATGCATTTAACAAGACTAGCGCTATTTATGCCAGTGTTGCAAAAGCCCAGCGCGAGCCTAATCGCAACGATTTTCAAAACGGCACACCCGAGCCAGAGGAGCTGCTAGATTATGAACTGGGATACCGTTTTACAAAGAACAAAGTAGACTTTACCGTTAATGGCTACTTTATGGACTACACAAATCAGCTGGTGCTTACTGGTCAAATAGATGATCAGGGCTCGCCTTTACGCGCAAATAGCGGTAAAAGTTATAGACTGGGGATAGAAATAGATGCGCGCATGCAGGTTGCTCCTAAATTATTTGCGCAGCCTAATTTTGCGTTATCCCAAAACCAAAATATAGATTTTATCAATGCAGACAGTGGCTCGCCCATAAATTTAGGAAACACCGCGATTTCATACTCGCCTAATATTGTGGCTGGAAACGCACTTACCTACCAAGTTAAAAAAGGATTTGAAGTGTCATTTTTATCTAAATATGTGGGAGAGCAGTTTTTAGATAACACTGAAAATGCCGAGGCTAAACTGGATGCCTATTTTGTGAATGATCTTAATGCCATGTATGTATGGAAACCCAGCTCGCTTGTGAAAGAGGTGACCATAAGCGCGCTTATAAATAACATATTCAATGTACAATATGAATCTAACGGGTACAGCTTCCCTGGTTTTGTGGCGTTTTTTCCACAGGCAGGTACTAATTTTTTAACGGGAGTTACCGTCACATTTTAAACGATTTGATTTTTTTTAGGAAAACGCTAGCAATTGCTGGCGTTTTCTTTTTTTAATGCCGTTGTGGTTGTAAACAATTAGATGATGCAAACAGGTTTAAGAAGGATTTAATACCAGGCTTTGAAAGAAAGTAAACGGCTTTGCTACATAGCAGTTGTGAAGTATCTTTGCAAACCCTTAAAAACGCCTTTTTGACCGAAGCAACAAGTATAGAAAAATCACCTAGTGTGGTGAGTAACTATGTAGAAATCACAAAGCCCAGACTTTCTATTGTGGTTGTGTTTTCTTCTATTGCGGGTTACTTTTTAGGCGCAGAAAGCTATGACTGGCGCATCTTATTAATGTTGTGCGTGGGCGGTTACTTTCTAGTAGGTTCTTCTAATGTTTTTAACCAGATTATAGAACGGGATCGCGACGCTTTAATGAAGCGTACAAGAAACAGACCCTTGCCCACAGGCAGGATGTCGGTTACAAACGCTTGGATTTATGGATTAGTAATGGCGATCACTGGTGTTTATTTGTTGTTTTTGATAAACACGGCCACAGCATTTTTTGGAGCACTTAGTATCGTATTGTATGCCGCAGTTTACACGCCGCTTAAAACCATTACGCCGCTTTGTGTTTTTGTAGGTGCTTTCCCAGGTGCTATCCCTTATATGTTAGGATGGGTTGCGGCTAGTGGCAGTTTTGGGATTGAACCAGGAACCTTGTTCATGTTGCAGTTTTTTTGGCAATTCCCTCATTTTTGGGCAATTGCATGGATGCTCGAGGGCGACTATAAAGCCGGAGGTTTTAAAATGTTGCCTACAGGTGCAGCAGATCGCGGTACAGCAATACAAGTGGTACTCTATACTATATGGACTGTGGCGATTTCTATGATTCCTGTTTTTAAAGTTACGGGCAGTTTATACATGACCGTGTGGAGTGCAATTGTAGTAGGTGCCCTGGGACTGTGGTTTTTGTATTTTGCTTTTAAACTATATAAAGAACGTACAGCAGCTGTGGCTCGTAAATTAATGCTTGTAAGTGTAAGCTACATTACACTTATTCAAGTGATATATGTTGTAGATAAATTTTTAAGATAGATGAGTAACTATACTGAGGCAGTGATGCAAGAAAAAATAGACCGGTCTAAAAAACACATGATGTGGTTTGCAATTGCCAGTCTGGTGATGATGTTTGCGGGTTTAACAAGTGCATATGTTGTAAGCAGCAGCCGTCGCGACTGGGTAGATATCACATTGCCAGCAGAGTTTTTTTGGAGCACCGGAGTTATTTTACTGAGCAGTGCGTCCTTATTGCTCGCAAAACAAGCTATTAAAAACGGCAACCTGCGCAACGGTACTATTTTAACCGTTATCACCTTTATATTAGGAAGCGTTTTTGTTTTTATGCAATTTCAGGGTTTTGAAGCGCTTGTGTCACAAAAAATATTTTTGACTGGTGCTGGTAGCAATATTAACGGTTCATACATTTATCTAATGGTTGTGGCTCACCTAGCGCACATAGCAGCTGGACTTATCGCACTAGGTGTGATGACTGTAAAAACAATAAAAGGTGCATACACTGCGCAAAAAATGATAGGCTTTGAATTAGGTTCCATTTTTTGGCACTTTGTAGATGTTTTATGGATTTACCTTCTGTTATTTTTAGTCTTTGCCAAAGATATTTTTTAACCTATTTTTGCAACTTATTATCATAAAATCATTAATATGGACACAGCAGTAGCGACTACTGGTACCGAGGGACAAGTCTGGGGAGGCGGTAACGAGCCGTTAGGAGCAAGTTATGGAAAACTCATGATGTGGTTTTTCATCTTGTCAGATGCGTTGACCTTTTCTGGCTTTTTAGCAGCTTATGGCTTTTCGAGATTTAAGTTTATAGAAGAATGGCCTATTGCCGACGAGGTTTTTAACCACTTCCCTTTTTTACACGGTACAGACGCCCCCATGTTTTATGTCGCATTAATGACCTTTATCCTTATAGGTTCTTCGGTAACGATGGTACTAGCTGTGGATGCAGGACACCACATGAATAGAAAAAAAGTCTCTTTTTACCTGCTACTCACCGTTATTGGAGGTCTTATTTTTGTTGGTTCACAAGCTTGGGAATGGAAAAATTTTATCTCGGGTGAGTATGGAGCTGTAAAAACAAAAGGTGGTAATATCTTACAATTTGTAAAAGCAGATGGCTCGCGTATTGCGCTAGAAGACTTTGTAACAACAGGTGCACGAGAAGCATATAACCAGGGTAAAAGCCGCGGTATATGGTTTGACAACAGCACGGTAAACAAGGCTACATACACGCTAAGTGAGGTAAAAAATGGGTTTAAAAACCGTTCAGACATTCAAATACGTACACAAACCCTTGTACTCAATCCCGAAACTGGTGCGTCTGAAAAAACCATCCTTTCTAGAGAAGAATCTCTTGCTAAATTAGATAGAGAAGGCGTGTCGGTTATAGAAGGTGCAAACCTGACCGAAAATGAATATGGTGCACCCTTATTTGCAGCTTTTTTCTTTTTTATCACAGGTTTCCACGGTTTTCACGTTTTTTCGGGAGTTGTCTTTAACATTATTGTGTTTTTTAATGTTCTTTTAGGCACGTATGAGAAACGCGGCAGTTATGAAATGGTAGAGAAAGTAGGTTTGTACTGGCACTTTGTAGACCTTGTTTGGGTATTTGTATTTACATTCTTTTACCTCGTATAAATTAATAATCACTGAAATGGCAGAGCAAACAGCACATAAATTAGAAATTTTTAGAGGACTTGTAAAGTTTAAGTCAAACACCCAAAAAATCTGGGGTGTCCTTATCTTCCTTTCCATTGTAACGATCGTAGAGGTGGCGCTGGGTTATATAAAACCTAATGCCCTTAATGGTCATGTTTTAGGTCTTAAATATCTTAACTGGATTTTTATCATCCTTACGCTAGTAAAAGCGTACTACATCACTTGGGATTTTATGCACATGCGTGACGAGGTGAGCGGTTTAAGAAGAGCCGTGGTTTGGTCTGGTGTTTTTCTAATTATCTATTTGATAGCTATCTTACTTATAGAGGGAGAGTATATTTATCAAGTTTACAAAAACGCGGCCGTAAGTTTCGACTTTTAATGACCACTAAAAAATAAATTCATAAGGACGGTTTTTCCGTCCTTTTTTATAGAAAAGAATGGCTGATATTAAAGATCCACACAGTATTAAACAAACCAACGGTTTTGCAAAATACTTTGTACTCATAGTGCTTTTTGCATTACCACTGGTTGCTTATTTGTTCTTCTTGCAGGGTAAACATCAATTTGATACCCTACCTGTAATGACCAAAAAAGTAAGTGAATTAACAAACTTTAAAACGCTACAAGGAAAAACGTTGCAACTTAAGGACAGTGTGACCATTATTACCTTTTTAGGAAACACCCCTTACAACAGGTTGGGGTACATTTCTAACCTAAACGAGAAAATCTACAAAGAGTTTCATGAGTTTGACACGTTCCAACTTATAAGTATTTTACCTGAAAGCGGTCGCGCAGATATCGTTTCCATAAAAAACCAAATGCAAGAAACCACCGATATTACAGACTGGCATTTTATGACAGGGTCACCACAAGATATACAGTTATTTTTTAATTACTTAAAAACAAACCTTACTCTTAACGGCGACCTTTCTAGTGACTATGCATTTATCATCGATAAAAACGTTGCTTTAAGAGGCCGCGACGACGATCCTGACAAAACAATAGTATACGGCTATGACACCAGTTCTATAGCCAGTCTCAATAAAGTTATGGTAGACGATGTACGAGTGATGCTAGCCGAGTACCGTTTTGCATTTAAAAAAAATAGAGATCAAAAACTGAATGAAAATGAGCAATAAAAATGACAAACCCTATTATATAGGACTAGGAATCATCATTGTAATATTTGGATTTTTTGCTGTTAAAAACGTTCTTCATTACATAGAAAAAAACAAAGTTATCGATAGTAATAGAAGTGAAAACCGCGCACCAGTTGCCGACAAGTTTCTTAAAAAATTTAATAAAGTTCCTGATTTTAGTTTTGTGAACCAGCAAGGGGACACCATAACAAATAAAACCCTTAAGGGCAAAGTGTATATCGTGGACTTTTTCTTTACCACGTGCCCTACTATTTGCACACCCATGACACGCAACATGTCGCAAATTTATGACCGCTTAAAAGATCACAAAGATTTTGCCCTAGTGTCTATTACGATAGATCCTGAATATGACACCCAAGAAGTGCTCGCTAATTATGCGCAACGTTACAACGCCAGCGCGCCCGTTTGGAATTTTGTTCGAGGTACAAAAGACGCAACCTACACACTTGCGCAGCAAGGCTTTAATGCATACATAGGAACCAGTGATAATGAAGCCATAAGATTTGAACACAGCGGCAACTTTGTCCTTGTAGACCGCGACGGCTACATACGGTCACGCAAGGTTAAAATAGACGCAAATAATGAAAACTGGATTTATCACTACAGCGGTGTAAGTGAAAACGAAATACCTGCACAAATAAAAGAAATTACCGAAGACGCCGAAATTTTATTAAATAAATAGCATGTTAGAAAAAAAAGGCCCTGCGATTATCATCGCGATATCCATTATTGTCCCGCTGGTCGTTGTATTACTTATGATTATGCCCGAGCGGTATAACTTTTTAGGCGTGCAGTCTGGGCTGTTTCCACTATTTCATGCAGTCATAAATGGTATGACTGCCATCCTGCTTCTCACAGGATTTACGCTAATAAAAAACCAAAATCGCACAGCACACCGCGCAGTCATGACAACAGCATTTGTGCTATCGGCACTATTTTTAGTAAGCTATGTCATTTCTAAAATAAGTAATGAGCCTGTGCCCTATCCCGACGATGCACCGTTAAAAGTTCTTTATCTATTTGTGCTTATCACGCACATTGCCCTGTCTGCAATCATCTTACCGCTCGTCTTGTACACCATGTATTTTGCATGGAATAAAAAATTCGAAGAGCATAAACGCATCGCAAGATGGACCTTTCCTATATGGTTGTATGTAGCCATCACCGGCGTTGTCGTTTACATATTTATGGCACCCTATTATTAATTTATGAAAAAGTATATCCTTTTAACGATTGTTTTTCTTTTTTCCGCTTTCGCGAAAGCGCAATGTGCCATGTGCCGTGCGGTCATAGAATCAGGCGGTGACAACGCAACTGCCGAAGGAATAAATAACGGAATCACATACCTGATGGTGTTTCCATACATCCTGGTAGGCGGTATCATTTACTTTGTATATCGCAGCACAAGAAAACCCGTAGAATAAATATAATTAACATTTCTTTAATCGTTTTGCAGTAACAAGTTATCAACTTTGGGGTCTATTCGTATTGCACTAATGTTTAACCTAAAGACATGATTGAAATAAAAGACCTGAACAAATCATACCAAACAGGTGCAAATACGCTTCATGTTTTAAAAGGAATTAATTTTAGTGTTCAAGAAGGTGAACTTGTCTCTATCATGGGATCCTCGGGCTCAGGAAAATCTACATTGCTTAATATCTTGGGGATGCTGGACGAGGCCGACACGGGAAGCTATACCCTAGACAACACCGAGATTAAAAACCTGAACGAAAAAATAGCTGCGCAATACCGCAATAAGTTTTTAGGCTTTATATTCCAATCCTTTAACCTGATTAATTATAAAACTGCGTTAGATAACGTGGCACTACCCCTGTATTATCAAAAGGTAGGTCGCAAAGAGCGGGATGAACGCGCAATGCATTATCTAGAAAAAGTGGGCCTCGCAAACTGGGCCACACATTTACCTAATCAACTATCGGGCGGTCAAAAGCAACGCGTGGCGATTGCCCGCGCACTGGCGAGTAACCCAAAAGTGCTTCTTGCCGACGAGCCCACAGGTGCGCTAGATACAAAAACTTCTTATGAAGTTATGGACCTGATTCAAGGTATAAATGATGAGGGAAAAACCATTCTCGTCGTTACGCACGAACCAGATATTGCGCAAATGACTAAGCGTATTGTGATGCTTAAAGACGGTGTAATTATCGATGACACTGCTGTAAATCAAATTAAAGCTGCAGCACATGTTTAATCTAGAACACTGGCAAGAAATTTTTGAAACCATAAGTAAAAACAAGCTACGCACTTTTCTTACAGGGCTATCTGTAGCGTCAGGTATCTTTATTTTAGTAATATTATTAGGTTTTTCATCGGGTATTCAAAACGGTGTGCGTTCTCAATTTGAAAAAGATGCCTCTAACCGATTAGAAATAAGAACCCGCACGACAACCAAAGGCTATAACGGCCTTAATCCCGGCCGCGTGTTACAAATGCGCGATGCCGACTACAACAACATTTCTGAAAAGTATGATTCCTATTTAGAATACAAAAGCAGTATTTACAATTCCTGGGGATCGCAAGTAAATTATGGAGAGCAACAAGGCAACTACCGTATAGAAGGCGCTAACGCACAACAGCAAAACATAGAAAATGCAAGTTTAACCACTGGTAGATTTCTTAATCAGGCAGACCTAGACCAGTCTCGCAAAATAGCCATTATTGGATATCAGGTTAAACAAGACTTGTTTAAAGATAAAGATCCGATAGGAGAAAATATTGTGATTAACAATACCTCTATATTTAAGATTGTAGGCGTTTATACCGATCCGGGTGGCTCACGAGAAGAGGCTCGTGTTTTTATCCCTCTAACTACTGCGCAACAACTTTTTAATGCAAATGACAACATTAGTAGAATCGCCTACACCGTAAAAATGAGCGACAACTTTGACGAGGCTGTGGCAACAAGTGAAGCACTAGCTCTAGCTATTGACAATGATTTGCGTAAAAAATTTAGCGTTGCCCCTGATGATCGAGTTGCCATAAGAATATTTAACACACTAGACGAGGCTAAAAAAATATATGGGCTCACAGACACGATACGTGCTGTGTTTTGGTTCATAGGGTTAGGTACCATTATCGCAGGTGTTGTAGGTGTGGGCAATATCATGCTTATCATTGTTAAAGAACGTACCAAGGAAATAGGCATTAGAAAAGCTCTAGGCGCCATGCCTAGTGCCATCATTACCATGGTTTTACAGGAGGCCATATTCATCACTGCAATTGCTGGGCTTATAGGTTTATTTCTAGGAGTTGGGTTGCTAGAATTAGTAAACCCATACATACAAGCCGATTTTATTAAAAACCCAACGGTCGATTTTGCCACGGTAATGACGACTGTGGGCATTCTTATTCTTGCAGGAGCCATAGCGGGTTATATTCCTGCTAGACGCGCGGCAAATATTAAACCCATAGAAGCATTAAGAGACGATTAAAATTATGTTTTCAAAAGACCGCTGGAGTGAAATTTTAGAGGCGCTTAATGCGAACAAAGCGCGTACGCTTTTAACTGCGTTCGGCGTGTTTTGGGGTATCCTAATATTAGTGCTGTTACTTGCATTAACTAATGGACTGCGCACCGGCGTTACCCTAGATTTTGCAAACGGGGCGACAAACACGTTGTTTATGTGGGGGCAAACGACCTCTATTCCTTACAATGGATTAAATAAAGGAAGGGAAGTACAATTTAGACTTAAAGATGTAGAAGCTATTAAAAGTCAAGTTCCAGACTTAAAATATATTTCACCCAGATTGCAGCTAGGTGGTTTTAGAGGAGCAAATAATGTCTCTCGCAATGAAAAAACAGGAGCATTTCAAATTTATGGTGATTACCCAGAATATATATACCAAGAATATATGGATATTCTCGAGGGCCGATTTATCAACTATTCTGACATCAATAAAAAATTAAAAACCTGTGTTATAGGGACTGATGTTGTTAAAGCGCTGTTTGACATCGGCGAGAAACCATTAGGACAATATATAACTATACAGGGAGTAAACTTTAAAATAGTTGGAATCTTTAAAAACCCCAATGTAAATGGGGATAGTGAGGAACAGGCAAATACCATTTTTATCCCATTTACCACATTTAAAAAATCGTTCAATACTCCCGAAGAAGTAGGGTGGATGGCAATCACCGCACATGACCAGACGAGCATCACATTGCTTAAACCACAAATTATAAGTGTGATGAAAAAACAACAAAGCATCCATCCCGACGATGACCGCGCCATAGGAAATTTTGACAAGGCCGAAATGTTTGAAAGGTTTACGGGTCTATTTGATATACTTTCTTTTGTGGGGTACTTTGTCGGTGCATTGGTACTGCTCTCGGGCGGTATAGGCATAAGCAATATCATGCTTATTGTAGTAAAAGAACGCACCAACGAGATAGGCATTAGACGTGCACTAGGTGCTACACCATGGAATATAAAATCACAAATACTACAAGAATCACTGGTGCTTACTATTGTCGCAGGTCTTGCTGGTATAGCTACCGCAGCAGGACTTATTTTCTTAATGAATTCCTTACTTGCCGAAAACGGTCCAGTAGAAAACTTTGCAAATCCAACTGTGGACATACGAGTGATATTTATAGCCCTACTTATTTTAATCATCGCCGGGCTACTCGCAGGATTTATCCCTGCATCTAGAGCCACACAAGTGAAACCTATAGACGCATTAAGAACAGAATAACAACCCAACACAAACCATGAAACGTACAGGAACCATCATTACATTAATAAGTATCCTAGTAGCCGCTGTTGCAGGCATCTACTATATTTATATAAAAGACCAGCAAGACCCGACCATATACGAGGTAGAGCAGGCTAGCATGCGCACCATTACTAGAGAAACAGTAGCCACCGGCAATATCGTCCCCGCCGAAGAAGTCAATATTAAACCCAACATATCGGGCGTTATAGAAAAAATACATGTAGAAGCAGGAAACTATATTAATGCTGGTGACTTAATTGCCGATATTAAAGTAGTGCCTAATGTCTCCACACTCACCAGCGCGCGCAATAGCATCACTGGCGCAAACACCGCAGTAGAAACGGCAAAACTAGCCATGGATAACCAAAAGGCGTTGTATGATAGACAAGAAAAACTATTTCGCAAGGGCGTGATAAGCGCAAACGAGTTTGATATTGCACAAAACAATTACAACAACGCAACACAGCGATACAAACAAGAAATGGTAGCTCTTACCGGCGCTAGACAAAACTATGACATCGCTCGCACAGGAACCACGGCAGGTTTAGGTAACTATGCAAATACAAGTGTTAGAGCAACCGTATCGGGCATGGTACTCGATGTTCCTGTTAAGGTAGGAAACCAGGTGATAGAGGCAAATAACTTTAACGAGGGAACACCCATAGCCATTATTGCCGATGTAAAACAAATGATTTTTGAGGGTAAAATAGACGAGAGCGAGGTCGGTAAAATTAAATTGGGTTTACCACTAGAAATTACCGTGGGTGCATTTGACAATAAAAAATACAACGCGGTACTAGACTACATCGCTCCTAAAGGAATTGCCGAAAACGGCGCCATACAATTTGCCATTAAAGGTACTCTACAAACTACCGAAGACGAGGCGCAATTTATACGTGCAGGATTAAGTGCAAATGCCAGTATTATTCTAGAAAAAGCACAAGATATACTCGCTATAAAAGAAGCGCTCGTACAATACGACCCTAAAACCAACAAACCATTTGTAGAAATAGCCACTGGCGACCAGCAGTTTAAGCGCAGCAACGTGGTATTAGGCTTAAGCGATGGCTTATATGTTGAGGTAAAAAAAGGTATAAAAACTTCAGACAAAATAAAAGTTTGGAATCCCCTTAAAGCTCCAGAAAATAGTCAAGAATATTAAACCCACTGTAACAAAAACAGTTCCTATTCTACATATACGCATCTTTATATTATGAAAAATATTTTAACCTATACGTTGCTTTTGACTTGTTTCGCTTTCGCGAAAGCGCAATCCAAAAAAGCATGGACGCTACCCGAGTGCATAAATTATGCGATAGAAAATAATATCAGTATCAAACAGGCCGACCTCTCCCTACTCAACGCACAAGTTGACAAAAAAGACGCTATAGGAAACTTTTTTCCATCGCTTAATGCAAATGCTAGCAACGCATGGAACACCGGTCTTACACAAGATGTCACTACCGGCGTACTGCAAACACAAACCACAAGAAACTCGAGCTATGGGATAACATCTGGTGTAAGTGTATACAATGGATCGCGTAATATTTACAGCCTACAACGCGCAAAAATGTCAATTATCGCCGCGCAGTACAATACCGAGCAAATAGAAGATAACGTCATGCTTAACGTTTCTAATGCATATTTAACAGTGCTGTTTAATAAAGAAAATTTAAAACAACTCGAGGCGCAACATACTGTTACAGGTGAACAACTTAAACGTACCGAGGACCTTGTAGAAGCAGGGTCATTACCACGTGGAGACGTTTTAGAGGTAAAGGCTACATATGCAAACGAGGAGCAGCAAATAACCGCAGCACAAAACGACATCCTAATTTCTAAAATCACACTCGCGCAAATTCTTAACCTTAACGATTATGAAAACTTTGACATCGCAGAGCCCCAAATAGGTGATATCAATGCATTTATACTGGATGAAAACGTAGAAACTATTTTTAACCAAGCACTCGATAAACGCTATGAAGTAAAAATTGCTGAGCAAAACACACAAATTGCAGAACAAGACGTAAAACTAGCACAAGCAGCCAGAACACCGGTTATCAACGCTTTTTTTAACTACAACACCAGAGAATCTGGTCAGGGCAGGTTTACTAGCTCCCTTGACCCAGATAACAGCACCAGACCCATAGGGGTTGTTGAAGGTACGGGACAAACAGTCGTCGCACCCAACTTTATCACTAGTTTAGGGAACCCATTACCCTTTTTTGAACAGTTATCTAATAACGACGGTATTACATATGGTTTAAGTATTCAAGTACCTATTTTTAATGGGTTTTCGGTAAAGAATAATATAGAGCGAAGCAAAATCAACGTCCAAAATAACAAACTGGTTGAAGAGCAAACAAAACTAGATCTTAAGCGCAATATTTTTCAAGCTTTTAACGATGCCACAGGATCCAAAGCAACCTATGAGGCGTCGCAAGAAGCCCTAGAAGCGCGCACGCTTGCGCTAGAATATGCCCGCAACAGGTTTGAGGTCGGGCTCATGAATGCTTTTGACTTTAATCAGGCGCAAGGCCTATACACCACTGCACAAATAAACCTGTTACGCTCAAAATACGATTACATTTTTAGATTAAAAGTGCTTGAACTTTTTACAGGCATTTCACCAGACCAACTCAAATTTTAAATGATGAGCAAAACCACCAAAATTGTACTAGTCATAATTTCCCTAGTAATCATTGCTTTTATAGGGTCTTACGTATACGCTTCGTTTATTAAAGCAGAAGAGGGAAAACCAGTTGAAATACTCGCAATAAGCAAAATGGACATTGTTGAGACTGTAAGCGCAACAGGTAAAATTAAGCCCGAAATAGAAGTAAGCATCTCTCCCGAGGTGTCAGGCGAAATCATACAATTGAACGTAAGAGAAGGGCAGGCGGTAGAAAAAGGGCAATTACTTGCAAAAATAAACCCTGATTTATTACTTTCATCGGTAAGTAGATCACAAGCGGGATTGTCAAATACCCGCGCAAATTTTAACCAAGCAAAAGCCACCCTAGCCGAAGCTAAGGCAAACTACCAGCGCAGCGCACAATTATTTGAAAAAGGCGTTATTTCGCAAGCTGAGTTTGACACAAGTACTGCAGCATATGAACGCGCAAAGGCGGCTGAGCGATCAGCTTACTATAATGTAGAAAGTGCAGGCGCTACCGTTAATGAAGCAACCGATAACCTGGGGCGCACTAATATTTATGCCCCCATGAGCGGCACCGTTTCTCTGCTAGCTGTAGAACTGGGAGAGCGGGTGGTGGGAACACAACAAATGGCAGGAACTGAGCTATTGCGCGTGGCAAATCTTGGCCAGATGGAAGTAGAAGTAGAGGTCAACGAAAATGACATCGTAAAACTACAAGTGGGTGATCGTGCGATTGTAGAAGTAGATGCATACCTAACCAAAAAATTTGAAGGAATTGTCACTGAAATTGCAAATACCGCTATAGGACAACTTACAGCAGACCAGGTAACCAACTTTAAAGTAAAAGTGCGTATTGTACCCGAATCCTACAAAGAACTGCTAGAAGGCAGGGATGAGAATTACAGTCCATTTAAGCCAGGTATGACTGCAACCGTAGACATCATAACCACCGAGGTAAAAGACGCCGTTGCCGTACCAATAAGTGCAATCGTCGTTAAAAATGACACGACCGAAAGTAAAAAACCCGCACAAAAAGAAAACAGCGCAAAAACCTATGAATGCGTTTATATTGTAGAAAACAAAAAAGCAGTTCTAAGAGTTGTAAAAACAGGGATACAGGATGATCGCAATATCGTAGTAACTCAAGGTCTAAAAGTGGGTGAACAAGTAATTACTGGACCCTACCGCACCGTTACAAAAGAGTTGAAAAACGGCGATTTAATTGCTATAAAAAAAGATGGTATCGCACAAGATACCGATTTATAATTTGCTATGGCTTTGATTCTTTGTATCGAAACTAGTTCCACAAACTGCTCTGTTGCGCTAGCCACAACAAACCTAGGGACTTATAATAACAGCTGTGGGGTACAACATTGCCTAGACTTAATAGAAGACCAAAGCAACTCCTACAGCCATGGCGAGCGGCTACATGTTTTCATACAGGACATTCTAAAAAAAAATAATTTACTGCCAAAAGATCTAGACGCAATTGCTGTAAGTGCAGGACCTGGATCATACACAGGTTTACGTATAGGTATAGCCAGCGCAAAAGGATTGTGTTATGCATTAGAAAAACCTCTTATTGCAATACCTACGTTAACTGGTTTGGCACAGTTAGATAACACAGGAAGCGATGTAACCATAGCGATGCTAGACGCCCGTAGAATGGAAGTATATGCAGCTGTATTTAAGAACAAATCCTGTATACGCGAGCCTCAACCTGTGATTCTAGAAGTAGACTCCTTTAATACTTATAAAAGAGACGGTACAGTAACTTTTATAGGAACAGGAACAGATAAATTTAAAAATCTGATTAAGGAGCGCGCTAACACAACATTTATTGAATTGCAGCCCACCGCACTAAGCTTATGTGATCTTGCTGTAATCGCATATAAAAATGAAGAGGCCGCAGATATTGCATATCTTGAGCCTCTTTATTTAAAGGAATTTAAAACAGGTTAACTTACATTTTTATTAGAGTTGTGTAGTATTTGAATGTTTCTGACATACCACTAAGGTCTTCATCAAATTTTACTTTGTTTGTTTTTATAAAATCCTTTATTTGATCGTGATATTTACTTTCAATATTTTTATAAAAACCTTTTTTGTTATTTTCAACTTGAATAGCATTTCCATTTTTTTCAACTATTAAATATTTAGTGTTCATTTTAAGTCGAGGCGGTTTTGGTGTCGAGTAGCTAGACACTGGTGTATTGTCCTCAAAAATGCTTTTTGTTCTTGTAACCCCTAGTAAATGACCGTTTGTATTCTTTGCAAGAATATCAACATACGTACTTAGTTCGTTGCCATCTAATTTAAGGTCCATGAATATAAAAGTATTGTTTTTAAAAGCGACTTGTATGTTTCTCGCTTGGCTTAGAGCAAAAGCGTCCTTTCCGTCAGCTGATTCACTCATCATCATCACGTTGTTATAAAGGTCATACGTTACATACGCACCCGTTTGTGGTTGGTCAGAATTTAACACGGAAACCGTTGCCAATTGATAGCCGTCTTCAAAATAAACGGAGCCCTCGACATTAGAAGGCAAACCCATTGAATTCGTAATAAATTGAGCTCCTTGCCGAAAATTTGTTAAATTAATTACATTGGTTCCTGCATTTGAAAAAGTGTTAGAATAGACTTGAGCAGTAGTGGCTTGTAACGTTACTGCAGCGAATATTAAAGGGACAATTTTTTTCATAACTATTCTTTTGAGCTAATTTATGAAAATCTTTCAATATTTCCTAAATCCTGTCATTTAAAATGCATTCATAATTTAGGAAGTTAAAATCTTTATCAAGGTAATTTTTACCAAGAAAATTGTTTGATGAAGTAAATCATCTAAGGAAAATTTCGAACACATTCTTGTGACACTATATCATCTTAGACTTATTAGGCGTATATTTTTTTGACATGAACGCAAAACATTTATTACCCATTAATAGCTATAACGCGATCTATACGCCCTGGAATCATTTCCTTGAGCATGGTTTCTATACCATTGCGCAAAGTCATCGTTGATGATGGGCAACCACTGCAAGCACCTTGCAATATTACATTGACTTCTTTGCGGGTTTCTATGTAACTTTCAAAAACGATGTTGCCGCCATCACTAGCGACTGCTGGTTTTATGTACTCATCTAATATCTCAACAATTTTTTTTGAAACGTCATCTAGATGTTCAAATTTAGGCAACGCTAGCGACTCGCCGGTTTCTATCGTTGTTCCCGCTTTATATTGAGACGCTCCTATTTCCGCGCCATTTTCTAGCTGTTCTTTTATAAATGAACGTATCTCATGGGTGACCTCTTCCCAATTTGTAATCGCATGCTTTTGAATAGAAATGTAGTTTTCATCCACATAAATTTCTTTTACAAATGGGAAATTGTACAACGCTCTCGCCAGACTGTTAGGTGATGTATCGCTTATGGTTTTAAACTCGGTGCCGTGGACAACGAGCTTTTTATTTGCCACAAATTTCATCGTTGCTGGATTTGGGGTTGCCTCTGCATACACCGTTACGGGTACTTTTTTAACAACAACGTCGTCATTTAGTAGGGGTTTACCGCTGTTCAAATAAGATGCTATTTGTGCAGCTACCTCATCTTGTACATCTTCCCAAGAAACGATATCGTATCGTTCTATCGCTATAAAATTTTGCGCGAGATATACCGTCTTTACAAACGGTAAATAAAATAGTTGTTGTGCAAGCGGTGACGGTTTTGCCTCGTCAATATTTTTAAATTCGTAGCTGCCTTGTTTGATTAAAAACTCGTTGCTTTCAAATTTTACAATCGCAGCGTTAGAGGTAGGGACAACTTTAATTTTGTGATGGGTCATTTGGATATTTTTAAAGAATACAAAGATAATTATACCTACAACCATTTGATGCTAACGTAGACTTAAAAACAATAGACAGCTTATTGTCCTAAGCTAATAAATCCGAGTAAAGACGGCAATATTTAAATTAGCCGTAAACATAATACCTATTAGTCGCATTGCTTATTTAAAAATTTTTATATTTGACCCGCAACGTTAGTAGGTATTTTGTCTTTTTAGGAAGTTAAAAACCCGTGTTAAGTGTTCAGAAAATGTATTCTGTTAAAACAAAAAGCAATAAAAAGCGTTGATTGATAAGACTTATTCATCACATGAGAAAAATATATTTGCTACTAACCGTTATTTGCGCAACTGCTATTACCACAGCACAAGAAGGGATTCCTGTTTATCTAGATTATTTAACAGACAACTATTACCTGCTACACCCATCTATGGCTGGTGCGGCCGCATGTGGTAAAGTACGTGGAACGGTAAGACAACAATGGTTTGACCAGCAAGACGCACCTAATTTACAAACCCTTAGTTTTAACACTGGGGTGGGAGAAAATAGTGGTGTAGGAGCCATTCTCTTTAATGATCGCAATGGTTTCCACTCGCAAACGGGTGCGTATTTATCTTATGCATATCACTTGCAAATAGGCGGTGGATACGAGGACTTAAACCGCTTGTCATTTGGTGCAAATGTAGGTCTTGTGCAAAGCAGGTTGGACGAGTCTGCATTTGACCTTACCGACTTTGACCCAATCATTACAGGGGTTTTACGATCGGACTCCTATTTTAATGTAGATTTAGGTATGTCTTATTTTTATGAAGAATTTTATGCACATGCCACTGTAAAAAATGCCATTTTTCAAAATCGTGAAATTTATTCTGAGGGTTTTGAGAGCACAAACCAGCGTCGCTACATTGCTACCCTAGGGTACGTTTTTAACACACGCAACAGCCCATGGCAGTACGAACCGTCTATTTTATACCAGCGCACCGACCGTACCGAAGAGCAGTTTATGGACTTCAACGCAAAGGTATATTATGACATGAATGAGGATAACAATATATATTTTGGTCTTTCTTACCGCCAAAGTTTTGACGGTGCCGAGTTTGTAAATGGCACATCCATCCAAGAACAGAACCTGTCCCTACTATCGCCACTAGTAGGTTTAAAGCATAAAAACTTTACCTTTGGATACACCTATAGCTACCAGTTTGGCGAGGTGCGTTTTAGCAGCGGTGGCTTTCACCAGATTACATTAGGCCTCGATTTCTTGTGTACAAAAGATCGATGGAGCTGTAATTGTCCGGCCGTTAACTAAAGAAAGTCATAAACTTATTTAAAGTCTCGCCATCTCGCGGGACTTTTTATTTTTACCTTATGAGAAAACTGCTTAATGAAGAACTAGAACGCTTATCGGTAGATCGCTTTCGCGAAAGCGAAAAAACCACACTCACCATCGTTCTAGATAATGTGCGTAGTCTTAATAACATAGGTGCTGTTTTCCGTACGGCCGATGCCTACCGGGTCGAGAAAATTTATTTATGCGGCATTACTGCACAACCACCACACAAGGATATACGCAAAACCGCGCTGGGCTCTACCGAAACGGTCGCTTGGGAACATGTGCCCGACACGGTAGCACTTATTCAAAAACTGAACGCTACAGGGTACAAGACTTGCGCCATTGAGCAAGCACAACGGGCAGAAAATTTATTTGATTTTAAAGCTCAAATAAACGAAAAAATAGCCGTCGTTCTAGGCAACGAGGTAGACGGTGTGCAACAAGATGTTGTAGACGCGTGTCACACAGTTATAGAATTAACGCAATACGGCACAAAACACAGTCTTAATATTGCAGTTTGCGCAGGTATTGTGATTTACGATTTGTTCCATAAGATAAGTCCCCTAAGCGATAACAGCCGTAATTTGCTCTAAAACAGTAATATAATCACTGTGGTTATTTACAAAATCTAGATCGGTCACATCGATTACTTTTATTTTTAAATCTTGCTGCGAGCGCATAAAATCTGCATAACCTTGCTGTATCTGAAATAAATAAGTGGCATTTATATCTTGCTCATACTCGCGACCACGCCTTTTAATATTGTCCAGCAGGCGCGCCTCGGTCTGGTACAAATAAACGTACAAATCTGGTTTAACCAGTTCTTTATACATCATATTAAAAAGCCGTTGATACAACACATACTCTTCACTGTCCAGCGTTATTTTACTGAATATAAGGGATTTAATAACATAATAATCGGTAATAATAAATTCTGAAAATAAATCTTGTTGTGAGACATGATCGCTTAATTGCTGGTAACGGTCGGCTAGAAAAGACATTTCTAACGGGAACGCATAGCGGTCAGGTTCTTTATAAAATAAGGGCAAAAATGGATTTTCTGCAAAACGTTCCAGTACCGCTTTTGCATTAAAATCGGCAGTTATTTTATTTGCTAGACTGGTTTTTCCTGAGCCTATATTACCTTCTATGGCTATAAATGGCAATCGGTTTAAGGGATATCGCTTTCGCGAAAGCGGAATTTCAACAGCGCAAGTTCTCGTTAACGGTACCAAGTCTTTAAACAATTCTAAGCACGTTTTTCCCAGCACCGGGTGGACAAATGCAGGATCCATAGCTGTTAAAGGCTGCATGACAAAGTTGCGTAGATGCGCTTGCTTGTGTGGTATGGTGAGTGCCTCGCTTTGATAAACAAGGTCGTCATAAAAAATAATATCCAGGTCGATAGGACGGTTTTCATAATCCTGCGATTTTCGCGGTTGCCTGCCCATGTCTTTTTCTATCGCTTTAAGCGTTGCCAGTGCTTGTTCAGGCGATTGTGTGCTATGCACAACAACAGCGGTATTTAAAAAGTCGTTGCCTTTAAAACCCAGTGCTGCTACTTCATACACAGGAGCGGTATTTATTATTAAACCCAACGTATTCTCTATGGCGCGCACCGCGGTGAGCAAACAGGCTGTCCTGTCACCCATATTTGTGCCTAATGCGATGAATATCTTATGGTTACTAATGGTATTGATATCGGTAATTTTTAAGGCAAATTAATACATTATGGATGGCCGTGTGTGTACTTTTGTGTTTATATGAAAAAACTTATTGGCAACGATTTAAGGCTCGCGCACCGCATTTATCTCATTCTTGCGGCACTGTTTATATGCTCACTGGTGGTATCTAATCTAATATTTCAAAAGTTTTTTTTCTGGAATCCTTTTGGGTTATTTAGGTTCGAGATATCGGTAGGTTTGTTGCCTTATCCACTCACATTTTTAATAACTGATGCAGTGAGTGAGATTTATGGAAAGCGCAAGGCAAACGATCTGGTTCTTGCAGGTATTTTTGCTTCTATTTTTAGTTTAGGGATTATTTATGTGGCAAATGTTGCTCCTGCGATACCTTCTAGCCCGGTTTCTGACAGTTTATTTAGTACCGTTTTTGGCGCTTCTAGCATTGCTATTATCGCGAGTATGAGTGCTTATTTATTTGCCCAATTTGTTGATGTGCAGATTTATCATTTTTGGAAAAAGCTTACTAAAGGTAAAATGTTGTGGCTGCGCAATAACTTCAGTACGGTGTTTTCGCAATTTGTTGACACATTAGCGGTATTGTTATTGTTATGCTACAACAATATTATTCCTTGGGATAAATTTTGGGCACTCATGGGTTCTGGATTTTTATTTAAAGTGCTGGTAGCATTGTTAGACACGCCACTGCTTTATGGAATCGTTCACCTATTTAAAAGGCTGTTTAAACTAGAACAAGGACAAGAAATTCAAATAGACTAATGAAAAAGTTTTTCAAAATACTAGGCATTACCGTACTGGTGCTCCTCGTCATAATTATCGTGGCACCTTTTTTTCTCAAGGACCAGATAGCGCAAGTTGTTAAAGACAAACTCAACGAGTCCATGAACGCACAAATTGACTTTAAAGAGGTCGATCTAAGCCTTTTTAGAGCCTTTCCCGATGCGCGACTCGAATTAAAAAGCCTATCCATAATTAACAAAGCGCCCTTTTTAGGCGATACCCTTTTTTATGGAAGCGAGGTTAAATTAGATCTCCCCCTAGCCGATTTATTTAATGATGCAGACGAGCCTATACGCATCAACGAACTTATCCTGACCAATGCAGTGGTACACTTAAAATCTAATCTAGAGGGGAAAACAAACTGGGACATCGCAAAAGCAGACCCTAAAACTGTAGAGGACGAGACAACAGCAGGTTTTAATGTAAACCTGAAATATTACGAAATCAAAAACAGTACATTTTCTTATGAAGACGAGGCGACTAAAAATGTTTTGCAATTTGCAGGATTCAATCACAAAGGGACCGGAGACTTATCGTTAACAAAAAGCACCCTGAAAACATACACCGAGTCCAAAGTAAAATACTCGCTAGACGGTGTCGAATATTTAAGCGGCCAACTGGTAAAATTAGATGCAAATCTTGCCCTAGATTTAGAAAACCAGAAATACACATTTTTAGATAATAAAGCGTTTATCAACGACCTAGAGTTAAAAATGGATGGCTTTGTTGATTTAGAAGAAAATAGTACCCTAGTAGATTTAACTTTTAACACCCCAACGTCAGACTTTAAAAACTTTTTTGCGATGATTCCCGAAACCTATCGCAAAAACATGGACGGGATGACCACCACAGGTGATTTTATCGTAAACGGCACTATAAAAGGTGCAGTAACCGACACAACGATTCCAAAACTAGACATTAAGATGTCTTCTAACAACGCATCGTTTAAATATGCTGACCTACCGCAAAAGGTTACCGATATCATCATTCATGTTTTTGTAAAAAACGAAACAGGAATTGTAGAAGATACGTACATAAATATCCAGGATATCGCTTTTAACATTGCTGGTGAGCGCATTGCTGGACGAGCAATGGTGACAGACTTAACGCAAAACATGAAAGTGGACATGAATGCAAAGGGTAATCTGGACTTTAAAAACCTTACAAATGCATTTCCTGTTCCTAAGGATATGAACCTTTCAGGAAAATTAGGCATAGACATGGATGCAAAATTTGACATGGAAAGTGTTGAAAAAGAGCGCTATGAAAATATTGTGATGAAAGGCGATGCATCACTTACAAACTTTACCTATAAAGGCGCTGCATTTAACAATCCCTTTTTTATAAATCAGGCAGCTATTGCCATGAATGCATCGACGATAACACTCAATAGTTTTAACGCAAAAACAGGCAATACAGACCTGCGCGCTACTGGGACGATTATTAATTTAATAGGCTTTTTATTGCAAGACAAAGGTTTAAAAGGTTCTTTTAACCTAGATAGCAATGTGTTAGACACCGCCGACTTTATGTCTAAAACGACTGTTGAAGAACCTGCAAAAAGCAACGCTAAAAAAACAACAGTCCCGCAAGAGGCGATAAAAATCCCCGCATTTCTAGATGCTTCTCTCAACTTTAACGCAGATAAGGTCCTGTATGACGGTATTACGTTAAACAACGTTAAAGGTGTCGCAACCATACAAGATGAACAAATGAGCTTTAAAAATACCTCAACAAGTGTGTTCGGTGGGACGATAGGTGTAAACGGGTTTGTAAACACAAAAAATGCGCAACCCATTTTTGACATGGCACTAGACATGAAAAACCTAGACATCGCGCAGTCCTTTCAAGGATTTGACATGTTTAAAAAACTTGTTCCTATTATAAGTATTATGCAAGGTAAAATCACCACCGATGTACACCTTGCAGGTGCATTAAATAACGATTTTACACCTGTACTTAACAGTGTTGTGGGCGATGCCTTTGCCCAATTACTCACTAAAAAAATCAATACCGCAAACAGCCCATTACTAGCCCGACTAGACGAGAAACTATCATTTATTAGTGTTGACGATATTGACATATCCAACATCACGACAAACCTAGATTTTAAAGACGGTGCCGTAAAAGTGAGTCCGTTTGATTTTAACGTAAAAGACATGAAGGTTACCGCGAGTGGCTCACACAGTTTAACAAATGATATGAACTACACGTTAAACTTTAGTGTACCTGCAAAGTATTTAGGGCGAGAAGCCTCGTCGTTACTCAGCAAACTAAGTGAAACCGACATCGCAGCCATGCGCGTGCCCGTACCTGTACAAATAAGTGGTACCATATCAAAACCCGTAGTGAACGTAAACATGCAGGGTGTGATCACAAATCTTACAAATCAGATTATAGAACTGCAAAAAGCAAAGTTTATAAACCAGGGACAAGATGCTGTAAACAATGCCATTAATAACGTTTTAGGAGGCAAAAACCCCGTGCAAGGTGTCAAAGATGCGATCTCTGGAAATAGAGGCAACCAGCCAGGCGCGACCTCTACAAGTAGGCCTGTCGACAGCGCAGCGATAAAACGCAAAAGGGATTCTGCGATACAGGCAGCCCGACAAAAAGCCAAAGACGAGGCACGTAAAGCGGCTAGTGGCACACTTAATAACCTAATCAAGAAAAAGAACTAGCGACAACAGCACATGCAATAGCTTTATTACCGCGCATCATCGTGTGTTTAGGGAATGTAAAACTGTTGCCCGTAAAATGCATTTGTTACCATGTACTTTGCTTCTAACCCTGTTTACGACTTGCTTCATTAGAAATTATAGCCATCACAACAGCTTTTTTTAGAAAAATAATTTTAACCTATTTTTATACCAGCAGGTAACCTATAGAAATCCATTTGCTAAACGCTATTTAACCCTACCATCATTTAACACCACAGTTGACAACCCCATCATATCACACCATTATCATAGGCGGCGGCGCGGCCGGGTTTTTTACAGCAATTAATCTTGCCGAGCGTTTGCCTGATGCACAAATCGCCATCTTAGAACGCGGTAAAGACGTCTTACAAAAAGTGCGCATATCGGGTGGAGGCCGCTGCAATGTGACCCATGCCCAATTCGACCCTAAGCCACTCACAAAAAATTACCCGCGTGGCGAGCGCGAACTTTTGGGCCCGTTTCATAGCTTTATGACAGGAGACACCATCGCCTGGTTCGAGGAGCGCGGCGTCCCCCTTAAAATAGAAGACGACGGCCGCATGTTTCCTGTAACAAACTCGTCACAAACCGTTGTAGATTGTTTTATCTCGCTTTCGCGAAAGCGAAATATCCACATCCTCACCAGCCACAATGTAACACATCTTACTAAAGATACCCTGTGGAATGTACAATGTACCAACGAGACATTTTCCTGTAAAAACCTCGTGATTGCAGCAGGCAGCAGTCCCAAAGTTTGGGAAATGTTGACCGGTCTAGGACACCATATCATACAGGCTGTGCCGTCCTTATTCACCTTTAATGCGGTCGATAAAGAAATTACGTCTTTGGCCGGCATTGCGCTAGAAGCCAGCACCAGCATCCCCGATTTAAACATCCAGTCGCAAGGACCTTTACTAATCACCCATTGGGGGTTTTCAGGTCCAGCCATTTTAAAAATGAGCGCTTGGGGCGCAAGAGATTTACACAACGTCGATTATAAATTTGATTTACATATCAATTGGCTTCAATACCTAAGCACCCAGGAATGCTTTGAAAAACTAACCGAGCAGCGCAGCAGTAAAAAACAAGTAGGCAACGAGTGGCTTTTTGATATGCCTAAAAGATTGTGGAAACACCTGGTCGCCTCCATAAATCTCACTGACAAAAACTGGGCGCAATGTTCTAATAACCAATTGCAACAACTCGCAACCATACTCACAGACAGTGTTTACAAAATAGATGGCAAGAGCACTTTTAAAGAAGAATTTGTCACCGCCGGCGGCGTGGATTTAAAAGAAGTAAACTTTAAAACCTTTGCCTCTAAAAAACAAGAGCATTTGTATCTAGCAGGCGAGATATTAAATATAGACGCCATTACCGGCGGTTTTAATTTCCAAAACGCATGGACCGGCGGCTGGATTATCGCACAATCTATCCCCGCATAACCACTGCATCGCAACCGTTTGCGCATTCTTAGGCTTATTTTATCATTTAAAAAGCAGGCTTTTCTTAACTTTATCCACACCAAACAATAGACTTTGAACAAAAAAACCATACTCATGATTTTAGACGGTTGGGGCATCACACAAGACCCCGCCGTAAGTGCCGTTGCACAAGCTAAAACTCCTTTTATAGATAGCCTGTATGAGCAATACCCACATGCGCAGTTGCGTACCGACGGGTTGCACGTGGGACTTCCTGATGGTCAAATGGGCAACAGTGAAGTGGGCCACATGAACCTGGGTGCGGGCAGGATTGTTTATCAAGACCTCGCCAAAATTAATAAATCCATTAGCGACGATACACTTAAAAATGAGCAAGTGCTTGTGGATGCGTTCGCTTTCGCAAAAGCGAACTCTAAAAAAGTACATTTGCTAGGATTACTGTCTGACGGCGGCGTACATGCCCACATCGATCATGTAAAAGCCTTGCTAGACGTGGCCAAAAGTCATGAACTAGAACATGTTTTTATACACGCCTTTACTGATGGGCGCGATGTAGACCCCAAGTCTGGCGCGGGGCACGTCGCAGCACTAGAATCGTATATAGCCGGCACCCATGCGCAACTTGCCACTGTTACTGGTAGGTATTTTGCCATGGATCGCGACAACCGCTGGGAACGTGTTAAAAAAGCCTATGATGTACTCGTGCACGGCATGGGAATACCCACACACAACGCCACAGAAACCATTTTAAGCAATTATGAACAAGGCGTTACCGATGAGTTTTTAGAACCTATGGTGGTTTTAAATGGCACCGAGCCTGTGGCAACTATAGAAAATGGCGACGTGGTCATTTTCTTTAACTACCGTACCGATCGTGGTCGCGAACTCACCGAGATGTTGTCACAACGAGATTTTCATGAGCAAAATACCCATGCACTCGATTTGTACTATGTGACCATGACTAAGTATGACGACAGCTATCAAAACGTAAAAGTCATTTTTGAAAAGGACAATCTTAAAAATACCTTAGGAGAGGTACTTGCAGCAGCAGGAAAAAAACAAATACGCATCGCTGAAACAGAAAAATACCCACATGTAACCTTCTTTTTTAATGGTGGGCAAGAAACTCCCTTTAAAGGTGAAGAACGCATCATGTGCAACTCGCCAAAAGTAGCGACCTATGACCTGCAACCAGAAATGTCTATAGATTGCGTGGCAAGTAGTATCATCCCAAAAATAAATGATCAGGCAGCCGATTTTATTTGCCTAAATTTTGCAAATCCCGACATGGTAGGCCACACCGGCTCTATGGCAGCAGCAATACAAGCTTGTGAAGCAGTAGATAAAGCTGCGCACGATGTTATTACCGCAGCCATCGCTCAAGATTATACCGTTGTTGTGATTGCCGACCATGGCAATTGCGAGGTGATGATAAACCCAGACGGCAGTATGAATACCGCACACACGACAAATCCTGTACCTATTATTCTTGTAGATAAAGACATAAAAGCAGTACAATCGGGAAACTTAGGTGCTATTGCACCGACTATTCTTAAACTTATGGGTGTCGCGCAACCTCGCGAGATGACTCAAGAACCGTTAATATAAATATCATGAAAAAAACAATCATCATCGCAGCAGCTATCGCACTGGTAGCGTGCAAAACGCAAGAAAAAGCGACAACCGCGAGCACCACAAATACGGCAACTGTTAAAGAAGAAGTCGTGGACAATGCTAAACAAGAATCCATGTATGGCAGCGTGCTTAACGGCAACCTGCATGGCTTGCAAAACAAAGCATCGTTTTTGCAAGAACCTTATAAAAATTGGTTTATGCCGGCATATGACAGCTATGTACCCGATGCTGCGGTAGCTGCTCAACTTAAAAAAGCGATGAAAGGTGTGACAGTAAGAGCCTACATGGGCAGCTGGTGCGGCGACTCGCAACGCGAGACCCCAGAATTTTACAAACTCCTAGAAACTATTGACTTTAAAGAAAAGAATATCACCATGATTACGGTAGACCGTTCTAAAAAACAACCTGAAAACCTAGTGACAGGCTATGATATAAGTAGAGTTCCTACGTTTATTTTTTACAAAGACGGCAAGGAATTAGGACGATATGTAGAGTATGCACGAGAAACGATTGAAAAAGATTTTTTACAAATCGTGGCAGGTACCGGGTACAAACATGCTTATGAAAATTAGTACAACCATAAAGGTGCTTTTAATAACCGCAAAAGTAAATTGTTTGTATTTTAATTTTTGCGCATTCACCTTGTATCTTTAACAATGAATGGTTTAGGCAGCCGCCATAATGTACTTAAAGTAACATTAAGTATATGTTGGGTTTTAACTGCCGTCATAGGCTTTAATGGGTTTTTTAAAAATCACGACCTTCTTACCATAGGTGTCGCAGGATTTAAACTTACAGCAAGCGTTGTTGTTTTAAGTGCGTTTATCATGTTTGCAGCGGCTATAGCCGCTGTATTTGTTCAAAGAGGCTATAACAAATTGCTGTTTTTTCTATCTGTGGCGGCGTATTTGCTTTTATGCTTAGGCGATGTACACAGGCTAGCACCTTACATTCTTGTTTTTTACACGCTATTTGCTTTATTTATTTTTCTAAAAACTAATGAATCCCTCTTTTACCAGTGCCTACTCTTCATTTTAAGTGGATTATACATTTTTAGTGGACTTCACAAATACAATCTCAACTTTGTTAAAACTGTTGCCCCTTTATTCTACATCCATGCGCTGCCTATAAATTACAGTGTTACCATAGGCTACGGCATGGCAACAGTAGAGGTTGTGCTAGGCATTTTGCTGTTCTTTAAACCTACAAGAACGATATCCAGTTGCCTGCTTATTTTTATGCACATGCTCATACTATGGAAATTAAGCCCGTGGCAATATGGCTATAATTACATCATTGTGCCTTGGAATATTTTGATGATTTTGAGCAATCTGTTTCTTATGACCCACGTGCACAAGGCAAGAACAGTGGTGAATGTAGGACATCCCTGCATGATTGCAGTGCTGTTGCTTTTCTGGTTACTTCCAGGACTATCGCAGTTTAATAAAATTCCCGAGAATCTTTCTTTCAAACTATATTCGGGCAACACACAAAATGGATACGTAAGTTTTAGAGAAAAAATTTCGGCTTTTAAATCAATAGATTTACAACCCAATGAGCGTACCATGCTTATTTCCTTGCAACAACTATCCATGCAAAAAAGAGGCATCGCTTTCAACCCTGAAAAAAAATACTTTAAAATAGTGTTTGAACGCTTTCGCGAAAGCTACCCAAGTACAAACAAATTACATTTTGAAAAACTGGACGCGATACTGAAAACACCACTCGGGAGCCATTCCATTAATAAGTGAGAAATACGAGCAATTTACTCGTACGGCGTGATTGTAAACTCCATCATGGGGTTTAAGTTGTAAACCTCGGTAGGTGGTAGACCCGTGGGAGCTTTTATGTCGCCGTCTTTGTAAGCGTTGTGAAAAAGGTTGGTTAATGGCTCTAATTCTTGATTAGCGTTTGTTGCGCTTGCAAGATAGGATTGTAAACTGAACTCGTTAAATTCCTTTTCTGTTAGAATTGACATTATCGACAGTCTAAAGTCATTGTAAGAACCATCCTCGTTTAGGTAGACCAAACCTTCTATAGCGATATAGAAAATATCCTTCTCAATAAAAACACGCGCATCGGTGAAATCAAAATCAATAATGTTTTGATATCCAGAGGATTTTGAGAAATATAGCTGTTCATGTAACGATTCAAAATTTTGATTCAGAACGCTAAATTTAAGAGTAAACTGTTTTCCTTCATTTGTAGCATATCTTGATTCTTGTTTTAAATCACTGAAAAAAAACCTTATGTTGTCGATTCTGAGAGGTTTTGACACCTCCAAGGGAGTTAATTTAACAAGATATCTAGATTCATAGCCTATAGGAAAACGCCTAAAACCATTTCTTTTGCTAGCAGTTCCAGCAGTTAGAACCCTTTGTGGCCTGTCTATTTTAAGTGTAATCGCGTCTAATTCTTCAACCTTAACTGTCATATACAACTTCTGCATTGGCAACAGTTCAGCTTTAAATATTGTCAATTCATTGTAGCCTAAAGCTGAGAGTTTCATTGTATCTGAGTCCTTTAAACTAATATTGATAAGCCCATTCAAATCAGCATAGCCTCTTTTATCGCCATATTCATACCTTGAAAACGGGATAGGACGTTTGGTGTTTGCATCTACAACTATATTCTGTGAATTACAGAGTACATGACACAATACAGAGGCAGCGAAAAAAAATAATCTCATCCTTACAAATTTAGAAAAGCCTCCTTTTCAAGAGGCTCCTTTTTAAATTATTTTATTCTTGCATTTCTAATACGTCTCGCATCACAAGATTGAGGGCCTGAAAGTGAATTAGCACGAAACCCTGCAGCATTGTCCACCTAATCGGTTATTGTGGTATCACCCATTTTAATAATAACATCACCTTTGGCCAGGCCTGCCTTTTGAACTGGTTTGTCCACGCTCACACCATCTATGCGCATGCCTGCAGCGGTAAACAAGCAATCCGGAATAACCCCTAGTTTAAGAAATTAGTCGTATTAATTTTTAAAGGCAGTATTGCAAAAGGATTGGCTGTTGGAAGAATCATTTCTTCATTATAAAAAACCCATCTATCTTCTATAATTTTACCACGGTCTGTTAACGGTCTATAGAGAGTTGGTAAAAATATTTCTTCTCTCATAGCTTTATTAGTAGGGCAAGGAATAATGATATGTGCATCATAGAAAACAGCTATTACAGCTAAGTATTTTGAGTCTTTTGGAATTTTAATATAGGGAAAATCAAATTTAAGCCAGCCACTAAAATCACTAGGTATGTTTTTAAGTATAGTAGAATCTATATTTTTGACAAGAATGCTATCTAGCGAATTAACACTTCCCAGTTGTATTCCGATTCTTAAACTCTTCTTTTTTCTAAACCTTTTGGTTTGCCTTTTAATATATAGTTCTAAAGAAGTGATACTACTTCCCTTCAAAGAATCTACATGAATTAAATTCATAGTTTTCCCAGATCCTTGGTAAACTTTACAAATATTGTTCGAAAAGCTTTTTAGGGTATAATTTTTTTGCTCTCTGTTTACAGAGATCATAACCTCATTTAAGTCATCTACTTGTTTTATAAATATTTTGTCAATTTTAATATCTGCACTCCTAACTCTATACAGCTTTTCATTTAGATTTATGTAGATAGAATCTAAAGTACTCATGTTTTCTATGGTTATAGTGTAATTTTGATTTGATTTTATTTCAACTAGTTTTTTGTTTTTAAAGGTAAGCGCACTAAAATCCTTTGTGATTTGTCTGTTATTTTCATAACTAAAAAGCAAATAATCATTTTGTGCTTGTAAGAAGAAAAACGAGAACACCGCTATAAAAATCGCCCATTTTTTACCATTAAAAAATGGGCGATTCAATAAATTTCTAATTATCATAAACTTAATTGGTCAAAAAATTAAACGTGCCGCATGGCACTTTTACATTATCATATTTAAATGTTCTAATGAATCCTAAAAAATATCTTCTAATATTTATTGTCTCAGCAAAACCCGTAACTTCACCATTACCATCATAAGTCGGTTGACATTCTGAAACTAATTGATACCTCCATCCATTTGTTACAACTTGTGGATCGTCAATATCTACAATGAAAAGTAAATCAAGTTCATTTGTAGTTGCATAAAACGGTATCTGATCAATGTTGTTTGTAACATCGACATCACTTGACACAAGGTCAACGGAGGTTAAAACAAAATTAGTCCTATCAACATCTACAAAAATTTCATTTTGATTTGTATTAATGTTCTTAAACATATATCCTCTTGCTGTTAAATCACTGCCAACAAATACCTCAGAAATCATATAATCATCAATTTGGATGCTTTTATGGTTAACATCTGAGTTGAACTGCTCAAACACGATGCTTGTGCTATTTCCTATTTTAATCTCGTTGGAATAAAAATTCTTTAGAAAATCAATATCATTGTTATCTAAATTTTGTAGTAAACATCCTCACTTGCGTTATCACAGCTGTAAATACTAACAGCTAGAAAACACATTACCGAGTAATAAACTAATTTTTTCATAATAGTGGTTTTAAATTGTTAAGCCACTAATTACCGAATTACCGAATTACCGAATTACAATGCAAATTTTTTGAGCATTAATTTTAGAATTTAACATTTAGCGCGGTATTTACTTGATTCAAATTCTGGACAGTGACTCGCATACTGGCTCGTGCTGTAAACTGTCCAAGTACACCGCAAACTCAAGCCGCAATTATTTTGTCGTTAAAAGCTTCTCCCTTTGCGGTCCGGGCACAGGCATCGATTTGTCTGGGTTATGATGAGCCGTCTAAATCAGCAATATAGACCAATGTAAACACGGCCACCTTACTGGCCAATTGCTCGTCTAAAACAATATCATTCTCTGGAATAAAGTGAAGCACCACGCCAAACCATTTTTTTTCAAAGACCAGTTCGCCCAACTTCTTGCCATCTACTTGCACATCGCCATATTTTTTCTGGAATGGATACAAGCCATTCACACGCAATTCAAATAACTGACGGTCTATTTGCATCGTCCTCCTTTTACCTTGTATGGAAATAGTATAGCCTGTTGCATTTTGCTTTATCTCAAAGGCTAAATCCAAAAAGTGTAATCTTGTGGAAATGGCTAAGAGCAATTTGTCCTCTTTAAAAATGCGCAAATCAAAGTTTTGAAACAGTCTAAATTTACGTTCTACGCGCATTGACACAGCTCCTTCTACAAGCATACCCTCAAACATCTTTGAAACAAAGCGAATCATAAAAGCTGTTTTAAAATTCCTACAGGGCGTTAAAAGCAGTCCATTAAACTACTTAAAATTCTATTTTCTTTTCTAGTTCCTTGCCATCACGGGTTATAACGATGGTGGTCGTATCGCCTTCGTTAAGTGTAGAAAGTGCACGCATGTAGCTCATCATGTCTGTTACTGGGGTTTCACCCATTTTAATAACAATATCACCTTTGGCCAGGCCTGCTTTTTGAGCGGGTTTGTCCTCGCTCACACCATCTATACGCATACCTGCGCCGGTGAACAAGTAATCGGGAACAACCCCTAATCCCACTTTAAATCGTGGCACTTCCTCGCTCTCGTTTTTTGTTTTTCTAAAAATAAGTTTTCCTGCCTGATCTGTATCGCCCACAATGCGGTATATATAACTGGCGATTTGCTCCATTCCTGCATAATTAAGCTTATCTGCATCGTCACCAGGCTTGTGGTAATCCTCGTGTTGTCCAGTAAAAAAGTGTAAAACTGGGATATCATTTAAGTAAAAAGAAGTATGGTCACTAGGTCCCACGCCACTCTCGCTTGTGGCAAGTTTAAAATCCTTGTTATTTGCATTAACAATTTGGTTCCATCGTGGTGATGTCCCGATACCGTTAATGGCAAGTACACGCTCATTATTAAGGCGGCCTACCATGTCCATGTTTATCATGTAGGAGATTTTAGACAGGTCCAGCGTTGGGTTCTTCGTAAAATAATTAGAACCTAGCAGCCCCATTTCTTCTCCAGAAAATGCAATAAATAAATAATTGTGTCCTTTTAAATCGCTGTTTTTAATCTTAGAAGCAAGATCCAGCATTACCGCAACACCACTCGCATTATCGTCGGCACCGTTATGTATAGCCTCGCCCTCACGATGTAACGAGCCCTCGCCGCCCATGCCCAAATGGTCATAGTGTGCTCCTATTACCACGGTGGTACTAGCATTGTTGTTCAAAAAGCCTATCACATTGGTGCCTGTTAAAAAAGCATCACCTTTTTCATTTGTAAAGGTTGCTTCTTTATGTGGGTCGTTAGATGCTTTAAAAGAGAACGTTTGAAAATAAGTTCCTGCATTTCCTAGTGGACTTAATTGCAGGTCTTTCATGCGTTTTGCAATATAATCTGCAGCCATTAATTCATAAGAAGTGCCCGTTTTGCGACCTTGCAGGCTGTCTGACGCTAGCACCATCACGTCAGTTTTCATGTCGGCTTTTGCCGGTTGCACTTCTAGGACAGGCGTTTTACAGGACACTAAAAAAACGATGACTGCAATAACTGGGAAAATTCTCATAACTTAAGCTTAATTTTACACAAAACTAATTCATAAGATGAGACCGTTCCTATTTCTTTTCATAATTATAACGCTGTACGGCTGTAAAAACAAAGCCATTAAGACGACTCCCGAAGCCGTAAAACAAGATAATCCGCTTATTTTAGAAGGCGAGAGACACTTTAAAAATGTGGTTCAAGTGACTTTTGGTGGTGATAATGCCGAGGCCTACTGGAGTTTTGACGACAAACAACTGGTTTTTCAAAGCAATAATAAAGAATGGAACGTAGGGTGTGATCAAATGTTTGTTATAAATTATGGAGACAGCTTTCGCGAAAGCGTGCCCCCCATGGTCTCAACAGGAAAAGGACGTACCACGTGCGCCTATTTTTTACCTGACAATAAGCATATTATTTATGCAAGTACCCACTTATCGTCCAGCGATTGCCCAGAAACACCACTAAGAGAAAATGGAAAATATGTATGGCCTATTTATGATAGCTACGACATTTTTGTAGCCGACCTAAAAGGCAATATCACTGCGCAACTCACAAACGAAAAAGGGTATGATGCCGAGGCTACCGTATCGCCTAAAGGTGACAAAATCGTTTTTACCAGCAACCGCAGTGGTGATTTAGAACTATACACCATGAATATAGACGGCAGTAATGTAAAGCAAATCACATTTGAACTGGGCTATGACGGCGGTGCATTTTTCTCACCCGACGGGTCGCAAATTATATTTAGATCATCGCGCCCAAAAACCCCCGAAGAAATTAAAGAATATAAAGACTTACTAAAAGCAGGCCTTGTACAACCTACCGAAATGGAACTGTACATATGCAATGCCGATGGTACAGGAATGCGCCAACTCACACAATTAGGCAACGCAAACTGGTCACCGTTTTTCTTGCCCGACGGTAAGCGCGTACTGTTCTCGTCAAATTTTGAGGCAGCCATGGGCTTCCCGTTTAACCTATACCTTATAAATACCGACGGCACAGGACTCGAGCGCGTGACCGCCAGCCAGACTTTTGACGCGTTTCCCGTATTTTCTAACAATGGTAAATACCTCGCTTTTTCATCTAATCGCAACAATGGCGGCGGTCGTGACACAAATTTGTTTATTGCCGAGTGGGTGGATTAGGCAGCAGGTAGCTTTAGTATTAAGCACACAAGCACGGTTGTTTTATTTCATAAGAGGCTGTCTCAAAACAAATTTGAGTCAGTCTCTTTGGTTTACATGCATTTT
>DAIRDE010000025.1:0-38045 GCA_036796335.1 Nonlabens sp. | reverse complement strand
TTCCACAATAGCCACCGCCCAAGTCGGCATTACCACGAGCAATCCTCATGGTGCTTCGGCTTTGGACATTAGTAGTGCGTTTCCTGATTCCAGCAGGTTTGGTGGTTTAAAACTACCTACCGTTACTGCCAGTAATCGAGACAACAACATCACCGTGTCACCTGCGAGCGAGGGCACCCTGCTATATGTGGTGTATCCCAATGGTGATCGCTGTGTTGAAATCTATGACGGTGTACAAAACGTTTGGCAAAAAATACGTTGCACCGCCAGCAATAAATCTCTATTTATATCGGAGTATGTAGAAGGGTCTGGAAACAACAAATACATCGAATTGTATAATCCTACCGACAACAGCATCAACCTGAGTGCTTATAAAATTCTGATTTTTAGAAATGGTGGTAATTTCCCAATCGATGGTACTGATAGAGACATACCATTAACGGGCAGCATAGCACCAGGAGCAACCTTTGTCATTGCAAGTGAAGCTGCATCCTTATACACGGGCACCATAGATTTCACAGTTCCAACTACTACTTTGGACTTTAGCGGCAACGATCCGGTAGTCCTTGCCGATGCATCAAATACCATATTAGATATCATCGGCATTTTAGGAGATGACCCGGGTGCTGGCTATCCTGTGGATGGCGTTAACACTCAAAACCAAACCATTAGAAGAATCCCTACCGTACAAACCGCAAACCCAGTGTGGACGCCTAGCGAGTGGCGAGCATTTGGTCCAGACAATGTAAGCGGTCTTGGCAATTTTTAAATAACAACATCCCGTCCATACTCGAGACCCTTGGTGTTCACTGCCCAGATACCTTTGGCCTTAAAGGATTTTTCATTTTTGAATTGGAGCAAAAACGGCTTCTAAAAACCGTGCAAGGAACTTTCCTTTGATTGCATTTTCAAGTCGCAGCATGTGTGTGGTATACAATTCCTTTTAATCTCGCTTTCGCGAAAGCGAAACAAATACATAGCGAGGTCATAAACCCACATGCATTGTCACTTCACAACGTGGCAGTATTACCAGCGTTTAGACTTTTACGCAGCATTTGTGATGTGCCAAAAAAAATCAGGTGCAATGAGAATTTTAAATTTTTGTTTATGATAAAATCTTGTGCAGCACAAGTACTTACCGAAGCATACAATGATAACAACAGTAAAGTGTTTTTTAACCCTACCCTAGCATATGGCAAACAAACCGCTAGAAGCATTAAAACTTATTTTAACTCATCAAACTTTGCACGCATCGTGGGGTTGCCGTGGGTAAGTTTTTTAATGGTCAGGTCGTCTGCTTTGGTATTTGCTAGTCGCAAGTTATTTACTGACGATAGTAGGGCATCCTTTGTTTTTTTAAGGTGGTCTATGGTTTTATCTATCTCGTCGATGGCCGTTTTAAACTGCCTGCTTGCCAGGTCATAATTGCGGGCAAATCCTGTTTTAAAATCGTTTATCTTCTCTTCAAAAGTAGAGATGTCCAGGTTTTGGTTTCTAATGATATTTAATTCGGCTTTGTATTTTAAGGATTTCATACCTGCATTGCGCAGCAGGGTAATCATCGGGATAAAAAACTGTGGCCGTATCACATACATCTTATCAAACTTGTAAGAAACGTCGACGATACCCGTATTGTACAACTCGCTGTCTGCCTCGAGCAGCGAAACGAGAACGGCAAATTCGCATTTTTTATCGGTGCGGTCTTTGTCTAGTTTTGCAAAAAAATCTTCGTTTTTCTTTTTGGTAGCGGTATGGTCGTTTTCGTTTTTCATCTCAAACATAATGCTTACAATCTCGTTACCATCGGCATCTAGTTCTTGATAAATGTAATCGCCTTTTGTGCCCTGGCTGGCGTCGTTATCTTTCTCAAAATAAGCATTTTGAAAGGCCGTAGATCGCAGTTGGTTGAATGATGTCTCGCAGTGTTGCTCTAGGGTCTCGCCCAGCATTTTTGTGGATAATCTTTGTTTGTAATCTTTAAGTCGCTCAATTTCCTCCTCTTTAGATTTTAAGATAAGTTCTTTGTGCGATAGTGCGTTGTGAAATTGTTCTTGCAAGGATTTTTCGGCTAACAGTTTTTGTGTTGCGGCGTTTTTTAAATCATTTTCTAGCTGGTCGCGTTGTTTTTCTAAGCTGTTGATGGCCTGCGCAATTTCTAGTTTTTTTTCTAATTGTGCATTTTCTACTTGCGATTGCAACTGCCTGATGCGTTCTTCTTTTTTTGCAACCTCGTCCATGAGTGCCTCACGGCTTTTTAGTTTAAGGTCGTTAAGCTCGCGGTCTTTATCATTTAATTGCTTTTGCAGCGCCTCTTTTACCGTTGCCGTAGCTAATTGCACGGCACTTTCTTTTTCTTTTTCGGCAGCTCGCAATCTGGCCTCGAGTTCTTGACTAAATTGCTGGTCACGCACTTGTTTAACAATATCGGTGTAGACACTTTCATCTACTTTAAACACTTCTTTGCAATTAGGACATTTTACGCTGGTTTCTTGGCTCATGGTAAAGGTTTTAATATCAGTTGTTTTTCCATTTTTGTGTCTTGTAATAACATTATAAAACACATAATCTTTAGAAACTTAAATATACAGCTAAACCATGGATCAAGGTAAATAAAGTACCTATAAGCTTTTAAACATGCACCGTTTGTGGGTTGTTCGCTTTCGCGAAAGCGAGATATTTACCCCCGATGTTTCCCATTTACAAGCGCACTTGTGGATTATCTTTTTAAAGGAAGAAACGCTAGAAAATTACGGTCAACGATAATCAGGAACGTACGGAGATTTTTTCTCTTCTTTCTTGTTTATCGTATCTTGTTTCTGCATAGAAGTTTACGGTAAAATAACCAAACGCCCGCGCCATAACTCTTGTATAGAGACACTTGCAGGTTGTTGTTTTAACACTACATTCCCATAGCCCTAAATGGTGCCAGAAATGCGTTGACGCACATCTAGTTGCCACAAATTTGTACCTCGATGAAAAATTTGAGCGTTTTGTATAACGAGATCTTGTGCTTGTATGGTACCGTCGCCTTCTAGAAAGGTAAAATCCACCTGTGTCGCCGTGCCATTTAAATAAAAATTGCTCAAATTGTTACCTACAATTGTTAGATTTTGCACGTTGAGCTCGAGTCTAAAATCGCCTTCGGTATTAAACGCGTCTTCTTGAGCGGTATCCTCGGACAACAAGGTAAGGTTGTTAAATGCCAAAACCCCGTCAGAGCGTATATCCTCGCCAGTGCTGGTGCGTATTTCGGTAAGATCGGGCGTTGTGATGTAAATAGTTGTAAGCCCATAATCTCGTACTAGGTTACAGGCATTTTCATTTTTAATCACTAGCCGATTATCAATAACTTCAATTTTTAAATCGTTTAACAGATTTTTACCGGTCTCTACGCGCACTTGTTGCACAGGACCCTGTTTTACTACAAGCCGCGTGCGCTGGAAAACAGTTACTTTAGTAAAAGGCTCGACATCCACGAGTTGTACTGTAAGCGGTCCTGCTGTTTGCAAACAATTAGGGGCGTTGTCACTATCGCAAGCAGCAACTAGTAACGCAAGCACGACTGGAATCAATAGGCAAGCAATCTTTTTCATCGGTATAATTTAGTAATGTCTTTAAATGCGTCTAACCTGTACCCAATACCTAGACTTACACCCTCGGCCTTTGCCCCGTGTGATTTTAAAGTCAAACTTGCAAATAGATGGTCTGTTAAACGACGTTGTAATCCTATCCGGTTATAGATGCGATTTTCAAAGGGTATCGGCCAGTAAGCATAATAACCCACTTGGGTAACCACACTGGTTTTGTGCAGGTGCAACTCGTGCCCTACAAAAACCCCAACACGGCGGTAGTCCTCGTCGCCGTTAAGGCCCTGCTCAGGAAAACTGGCTGCAAGAAAATCGCGGTATTCTTTTAAAAAAGTACCTATAAAAACCTCGGTACCTGCATGTAAACTACTTTTAAGGTTCAGTCGTTTATCTGCATAAAAAGAAATATCATAGAATGGATACTGGCCGCTCCCTCTAAAATCACTTTCGTTAAAACCCAACCGCGCAACTGCATTAAGCGATATTGATTCTTTATAAGGCCTGCGTTCCCAAATTTTATATGCTGGCGCTTCGTTTTTTGCAAGCGTGTAATTGAGTCCTACATTAAACAACCAAGAATTTGTAGAATTATTAGGTGCACGCACATTAGCATTAGAATAATGGATGATAGAAGCACAAAGCTTGATTTAACCTCTGAACCACCACTTTTGGGTAGGTGCTGTTGTATACAGTTTTCTTTAATTTTCTAATTCAATAAAGTTTTTTTCAAATTCTGATAAATCACTGTTCTTTTCAGGTCCGTTTTCAAAACCGAGGTTCAGAATTAGCCATTGACCGTCAATTTTTCCAACTCCAAGAATTCGAGTTGTTCCGTTTTTCATTTTGTACTGAAATCCTTTAAAATCTTGGTTTTGTGACTTAAAGTTCAAATCAGATTTTTTGGAATATTGGAACTGCTGTTCAAGTTGAGAGAATAATTGCTTGTGGACAGCTTGGTCAATCATTTCCTGTTTTAAATAAAGCCATTGAGCAGAAAATCCATTGCAGTCAATGACTTCATACTTCGATTTAGCCGAACATCCTTCAGGAACTATTATCTCAGTTCTTGCATAAGTCAAGGTATCATCAGCTTCTTGTCCGTAAACAGTTGAGAAGATTGTCAATGTTGATAATAACAGTAGGTATTTCATAGGTTCTGTTCTTTTAAATTGTATACAACTAAATACCTATGACCTTTTTATAAACCTGAAAAATTATAAAAAGTCTCACTTTAAAGTTTTAGAGAACGTCTAGGATTTAAACCTCTGGTGCGAGTTGAATAACGAGACCATCCATATGTTCGGCCAGCTGAATCTGGCAACCCAAACGGCTGTTTTCTTTTACGTTTTGCGCTTCCCAAAGCATGGCTTGCTCGTCGTCGTTGCGTTCTCCTAAATCATGATCGCTTATAATATAGCACTGGCACGTCGCACACATGGCCATACCACCACACACGGCTTCTACAGGCAGCTCGTAAACCTTGCACAATTCCATCAGGTTCATGGCCATATCGGTAGGTGCCTCGACGGTATGCTGCACACCCTCGCGGTCTATAATGTGAACGATTATTTCAGACTTGTACATTTTCTATTTTTTTAATGACCGCTTTTTCTGCCTCTTTACGGCTGCCGTCAAATCCATCGATTCCCCCAACGGTGGTGTATTTCATCACATATTTCTTGTTAGGAAATATGCGCTGGTAGGCACTTTGACACATTAACGTCGCCTCGTGAAAACCACAAAGTATAAGTTTTAATTTGCCCTGATAGGTATTTACATCGCCTATGGCATATATTCCTGGCACATTGGTCTGGTAGTCCAGTGTATTATCCACTTTAATGGCGTTTTTTTCTATTTCGAGACCCCAGTCGGCGATGGGTCCTAGTTTTGGCGAAAGCCCAAACAACGGGATAAACGCATCACATGGTATCGCTTCTACACGTTTTACCTCGTCATAAATAGTAATATCTACCGCTTCTACATCATTTTCCCCGTGAATAGCAGTAACCTCAGCGGGTGTAAAAAGTCTAATTTTGCCCTTGTTCACCAGCTCGCTTACTTTTTCTACACTGTCCAGCGCACCACGGAATTCCTCGCGCCTGTGTACTAGTGTTACCTCGCTTGCTACATTTGCTAAAAATATAGACCAGTCCAGCGCGCTATCGCCGCCACCAGCTATCACCACACGCTTGTTGCGATACACCTCTGGATCTTTAATCATATAAGAAACGCCGCGATCTTCAAATTTCTCAATATTTTCTAACTCGGGTTTGCGAGGTTCAAAAGACCCCAGACCACCTGCGATGGCAACGATTTTTGCATGGTGTTTTGTACCCTTGTTAGTGGTAACTATAAAACTGCCGTCGTCCATCTTTTCAATATCTTGTGCACGCTCTCCCAGGGTAAATCCTGGTTGAAATGGCTTTATTTGTTCCATAAGGTTGTCCACAAGGTCACCTGCAAGTACCTCGGGAAAACCTGGAATATCGTAAATAGGTTTTTTAGGATACAACTCTGCACACTGCCCACCTGGTTGCGGCAGGGCGTCAATTAAATGGCATTTAAGTTTAAGCAGTCCGGCTTCAAAAACGGCAAAAAGACCCGTGGGTCCTGCGCCTATTATTAAAATATCTGTAGTAATCATAAAGGTTTAACTAGCTACTTTTTACCCTATTATTAAGGACTTGCAAAGGTCGCTAATAGTAGGTTGTAAAGCAAGGGTTTACAAGGCGTTTTTTGTGAGTGACAAGGGCTGGTAAAACGGTAAAGTTCTACCCATTGTAACGTAAGTAGGATTAGTTATTTTTTCATTCAAAAACTTACGGTTAAGAACAGGCCGCACAATTAAGTGAGCCTATTGTTAGGCTGTTATATGATTCTAATCATTTCTAAAGTTAGATGTTGTCTTGTATTCATTTATTCGCATTATGAGACTCTAATAGCCAATAATGTCTACTAAATCACTTGGCTGATAGTTCAATAGACAATCCCAAAGCATTAGCTATCAGGGCAAAATTAGATAACTGAATGTCCTCACCATTTTCAATTCGTGAAATATATGGTCTTTTCTTTCCGATTTTTTTAGCAAGATTTTCTTGGGTCATCTGTAATTCCTTTCTGCGATTTTTAATAATTTCTCCAAAATAATACGAAAAAGCATCTTCTCTAAATTCTTCACGCTCTTTTGAACCTTCTTTACCGTAACGTTTGGCAATAAGTTCTTTTGCATTTATTGACTTTCCCATCATTATTTTTCTTTAAGATAATCCTCTAATATTTTCTCGGCTTCTTTGATTGCCTTTTTATAATCTTTAGTTCCCTTTTTTTGAAATCCATATAAACAAACGGCTTTGGTAGATTCGGCAAAATTCAGATGATCAATAGCAAAGATTACGATTCGATATTCATTTCCTGCTTTAATTCTCAACTCGTAAAATGGAGTCGATTGCAGTTTTTTTAAAAAGTTTGAGTTTACAACTTTAATTTCACTAACAACTTCGACGAGTTGAAAGAATTTAAGCGAAACCCTTTCGTTTTGTTTGTCGATAAATTCCAAACATTCTTCTGTAATTTCAATCTCTCTAACATTACAAATGTAACGAATTAGTTACAATCATTCTTTGGTCAGGCCTACATATCTTCTTGATGACAGATTTTATTTTTTTTATACCAACGCTTGATAAATAGAATCCTCTAGCCTCTTAAATAACGCCCAACCACTAAAAAAGTGCGCGGGCAATCGCCTCTATATTGTCGCTTTTTCCCATGCTGTAAAAGTGCAAAACAGGCACATCGTTTGCCATCAATTCCTTACACTGTTCAATGCAAAATTCAATACCTACCTGTTTTACATCTTTATCATTTTTACAGGATTCTACGGCATCTACCAGCGCTTCAGGCATATCCAACCTAAATGTTTTAGGTAAAATATGAAGGTGATTGCGTGTCGCGAGTGGCTTTATACCAGGTATGATAGGCACATGAATGCCTGCCTCTCGTGCGCAGGCTACAAAGTCAAAGAATTTTTTATTATCAAAAAACATTTGTGTCACTACATAATTTGCTCCTGCGTCTACCTTTTCTCTTAATCTTTTTAAATCACTTTTCATGCATGGCGATTCCTCATGTTTTTCTGGGTAACCCGCAACACCTATGCAAAAATCTACATCGCAAGAGATTTCTAACACCTCGTGCAGGTATTTGCCCTCGTTAAGGGCTTGTATTTGCTTCACGAGATCTATAGCATACTCGTGGCCATCGATTGTTTTTTCAAAACGGCGTTCTTCTTTACGAGCATCGCCTCGCAGTGCCATCACGTTGTCTATTCCTAGATACTGGCAATCCACAAGCAAATATTCTGTTTCTTGCTTTGTAAAACCACCACAAAGTATATGGGGTACGGTATCTACCTGATACCTGTTTTGTATAGATGCACAAATACCTAACGTGCCAGGACGCATCCTGGTCAGTTTTTTTTCTAGCAAACCATTATCCTTTTCTAGATAAATAAACTCTTCTCTCGAGGTCGTGACATCTATAAATGGTGGCTTAAATTCCATCAGCGGGTCTATGTTATCATAAAGCTGTTGTATGGATTTTCCCTTAATGGGCGGTATAATTTCAAAACTAAAAAGGGGCTTTGTTGCCTGTTTTATATGTTCGGTTATTTTCATTTTGTGCGATATGTATTAATCTGCAATATTAGGGTTGAGCCATTTTGTCGCCATTTCTACCGGTATGCCTTTACGGTTTGCATAATCGGCGACCTGATCTTCTTTAATTTTACCCAAACCAAAATATTTTGAATCTGGATGTCCCACATAGTATCCAGAAACACTGGCCGCTGGCCACATGGCAAGGCTATCTGTTAAGGTAACGCCCGTGTGTTTTTCTACCTCTAGCAAATCCCAAATGGTCAACTTTTCTAAATGGTCTGGACATGCAGGATAACCTGGCGCCGGTCGTATACCTTTATACTCTTCTTTAATTAACGAGTCGTTTGCAAGATTTTCATCACTGGCGTACCCCCAAAATTCTTTGCGAATTTTTAGGTGTAAATACTCGGCAAGCGCTTCGGCAAATCGGTCTGCGAGTGCTTTAAGCATGATGGAATTATAATCATCCAGGTCTTTTTCAAATTGTGCTGCACGCTCAGCAACGCCAAATCCTGTCGTCACGCAAAAAGCGCCTATATAATCCTGTTTGCCACTTACCGCTGGAGCGATAAAATCGGCTAGCGCAATGTTAGGGATTCCGGGTGCTTTTTTAGTTTGTTGCCTTAGTGTTCTAAAAATATATTCTTGATTACCAAATACTTGTATATCGTCGTCGTAAATAGTCGCTGCAGGAAAAAGGCCATAAACGGCTTTAGCGGTTAACCACTTGTCAGCAATTATTTGCGCGAGCATTTCTTGTGCATCCTTAAATAATTCGGTTGCCTGTGTACCCACAACCTCGTCTTCTAAAATATTGGGATACCTACCGTGCAAATCCCAACTTCTAAAAAAAGGTGACCAGTCTATATAATCAGTAAGTACATTAAAATCAATATCTTCCATAATATGGACGCCTAGTTTTTTAGGCTTTACTGCCGCATAGTTTGTCCAATCCAGCGCGAGTTTATTCTTTCGAGCCTGTGCGATGGTTAAAAATTCCTTTTCTTTTGCTCGTCCTAAAAAGTCTGTTCTTAGTTTTGCGTATTCTTCTTTTTTCGCTTTCGCGAAAGCGAGATGACTACCATCCTTTTTCTCCATAATTTCTCCTGCAATGGTCACAGCGCGGCTGGCGTCGTTTACATGAACCACAGTGTAGTCATACTCGGGATCAATCTTTACCGCGGTGTGCGCGCGCGAGGTAGTCGCCCCACCTATCATAAGCGGCACTTTAAAGTTGCGGCGCTTCATTTCTTTGGCCAGGTACACCATTTCGTCCAGCGATGGGGTGATCAACCCGCTTAAACCGATGATGTCCACGTTGTGCTTTATGGCAGCATCTAGAATTTTTTCGGGCGGCACCATAACCCCTAAATCGATGATCTCGTAATTGTTGCACGCTAAAACCACCGAAACGATATTCTTTCCTATATCATGTACATCGCCTTTTACGGTTGCCATTAAAACAACGCCGTTTGTGCTGGACTTCCCGTCTTTTTCGGCTTCGATAAAAGGTAATAGATAGGCTACAGCACGTTTCATTACACGGGCACTTTTCACCACTTGGGGTAAAAACATTTTCCCGCTACCGAATAAATCCCCCACGACATTCATGCCGGTCATTAAATGCCCTTCTATCACTTCTATAGGTCTTTTTACAGTCAACCGGGCCTCTTCTACATCTTCTACAATAAAGGCATCGATGCCTTTTACAAGCGATCTCGTGATACGATCTTGTAAAGGCAACTCTCGCCAGCTGTTGTCTATGGTCGATGTTCTTACTGTTTGCGTGACAGATTCTGCATAATCCAGTAATCGCTCGGTAGCGTCGTCTCGTCTATCCAGCAGCACATCTTCTACATGCTCTAACAGTGTTTTATCGATGTCGTCATAAACTTCTAGCAGTGCAGGATTTACAATACCTATATTCATACCGGCTTTAATCGCATGGTATAAAAATGCGCTGTGCATGGCTTCTCGCACCTTATCATTTCCTCTAAAGCTAAAACTTACATTACTCACCCCACCACTTACACTGGCATGTGGTAAATTTTCTTTTACCCAGCGCGTTCCTTCTATAAAATCTAGGGCATTGCGCTTGTGCTCGTCCATGCCTGTAGCAACCGGAAAAATATTGAGGTCAAAGATGATATCCTCGGGAGCAAAATGTACTTTTTGCACGAGCACATCATAACTGCGTTTTGCGATTTCTATGCGGCGCTCATAGGTGTCGGCCTGACCTACCTCGTCAAATGCCATGACGATTACGGCAGCACCATATCGTTTTATAGCTCGTGCATGGTGTATAAATTCTTCCTCGCCTTCTTTAAGACTTATGGAGTTGACCACACACTTACCTTGAACGACTTGCAATCCTGCCTCTATAATATCCCATTTAGAACTATCGATCATGATAGGCACTCGGGCGATATCAGGTTCGGCGGCGATTAAATTAAGGAATCTAACCATGGCCGCTTTACCGTCGATAAGACCGTCGTCCATGTTAATGTCAATAATTTGGGCACCATTTTCTACCTGATCTCTAGCAACCTTAAGCGCCTCGTCAAATTTGTCTTCTTTAATTAATCGTAGAAACTGTTTAGAACCTGCAACGTTTGTGCGCTCGCCCACATTTACAAACCTGCTTTCGGGGGTAATGACTAAGGGTTCTAGACCACTTAATTTTAAAGGGCGACAGTCACTAGGCATGTGCGATGGTTTTTACAGTTGGAATGGTTCTAGGCGCATACTGTTGTGCAAGTTGCGCAATAGCTTCTATATGCGCTGGTGTTGTGCCACAACAACCACCTATTATATTGATTAATGATTTTTCTAAATATACTTTAACTTGTGCAGCCATTTGTGCTGGTGTCTCGTCATACTCGCCAAAAGCATTAGGCAAACCTGCATTGGGATAGGCACTAATGCCAAATCTAGATTTACCCGCAACCGATTCTAGATAGGGTGTCAATTGATTTGCCCCAAGTGCACAATTAAAACCTACCGACAGCAAGGGAATGTGCTCTATAGAAATCAGAAAGGCCTCAGCTGTTTGCCCGCTCAGGGTTCTACCCGAGGCATCGGTAATGGTGCCACTAACCATCACTGGGATATCCAGTCCCAGTTCTTCTTTTAATTCTTCTATGGCAAAAAGTGCAGCTTTAGCATTCAGGGTGTCAAAAATAGTTTCTACTAATAAAATATCCACACCGCCTTTTATTAGTGCAGCCGCTTGTTGTTTATAAGCAATTCTTAACTCGTCAAAAGTGACTGCTCTATAGCCTGGGTCATTGACATCGGGAGACATGCTGGCTGTTTTATTTGTTGGACCCATTGCACCCGCGACATATCTGGGTTTGTGCGGTTCGCGCGTGGTAAACTCGTCGGCTACTTGTCTAGCGATTAACGCACTTTGCATGTTTAGCTCGTCTACAAGAAACTCCATGTGGTAGTCGGCCATGGCGATGGTGGTTGCAGAGAATGTGTTGGTTTCCACAATATCGGCTCCAGCCTCAAAATAAGCTTTATGCACAGCCGTTATGGCATCGGGTTGGGTGATGGATAATAAATCATTATTACCCTTTACATCGCAGGGATGATTTTTAAAACGCTCGCCTCTAAAATCTTGCTCACCAAATTGATACTGTTGCAACATGGTACCCATAGCACCGTCCAGGACGAGAATTCTGTTATTTATTGCATTATAAATAGATTCTTTTTTCATGTTGTTCGTTCTTAGGACACCTCTTACCTGGTGATTATTGTTTAGCTCTTAATAATGAATACGTGCTGTATATATACCATTGACACGCACAAATCTCGCTGTTGTGATGCGAGAGCTGGTGGATGAGTTCGCTTTCGCGAAAGCGAAATAAAACAAGCGCATACGTTATTTTAAAGGAAAAGAGGGATTCTTAGAATCACCGTGTTATCTGCCCACAAGGATTGTGGTAGAACGAGGCACCTTCTGCATCATACAGGGTTGCCAAGGTTTCCTAGGGTCTAATCCCTCCACCTTTCTTAATAACATCATGATTTAAAAGAGCTGCGCAAAAATGCACTTTGAAAATGAAATTTGCAAGTTTATCGAGTGATGTTTAAATTTCTTCTATTTGATTTAAACAATCGTTATTTAATTATCAGAAAATGCTGATTTAGGCGCTAAAACTGAAACGCTTTTTGCGACTTTTATAATATCTGACAGCAACCCACGTGCGGTGACCTCGCGACCGGCACCAGCGCCCTTAATCACCAGTGGGTGGATTTTATAACTTCCTGAATAAATTTCAAAAAACCCGTCACTACCCGACAACTGGCCTGCTGCGCTATCTTTATCTACTTTTTGCAAGGAAACCGTAAGTTTTTTTGTGGTAGCATCTAAACTTCCTAAATGTCTTAATACCTGGTTAGGGGCTAGACTTTCTTTAAGTTTTTTAAACGTCTCATCGAGTTCTTCTACATGCTCTAAAAAAAACTGGCGATTGCCTTCTTGTAAACGAGGTGTTACTAGATCTTGTACTTGAATATCTTCAAATTCTAGTTTTAATCCAGTTTCTCTAGCCAGCACGAGCAGTTTGCGGGCGACGTCATTTCCAGATAAGTCCTCGCGTGGGTCTGGTTCGGTGTAACCTAATCTCAGTGCGTCTTTTATGATAGCAGATATAGGTGTGTCTTCTTGCGAAAACCTATTAAATATGTACCCTAACGAGCCCGAAAAAACACCGTTTATTATTGTTATTTTTTCGCCACTATTAACTAAATCTCTTACTGTCGCGACTATGGGCAAGCCCGCACCTACATTGGTTTCATACTCAAAGTTTAGCTGGTGCGTGCGCAACTCTTGACGCAGGTTATCATAAAAGGCTTGCGATAAGGTGTTAGCAATTTTATTAGCGGTGACAATATGAAAACCATGTTGCACAAGCTCTGGATAAAAAGTGGATAATTCCTTGCTAGCAGTAGCATCTACTGCAATGCGCACCTCGTCATGTAAAACAGCAAATGTGTAGAAACTGTCAGGTTTTCTTTGTGTGGCGTGCTGCTGGAAATCGGTTTGCCAGTTTGTAGAGATACCCGCAGCTGTCACATACACTCTAGAGGAATTTGCGAGTCCCACAATACGCACATCTAGTTGATGTTTTTCTTTAAAAAATGGTCGTGCCGTTAGTATTTGCTCCACGAGCGTACTTCCCACATTCCCGATACCGAATATATATATGTGAATAATTTTCATAGGTTTTTTTATTTGCATGGCGCTGCCACAGGTGCCTGTTTTAAGGTCTTAAGTTTGTCGTTTATTATAGCTGCAACCTGATCGTGTTCCATTAAAAACGCATCGTGACCGTGAATACTATAAATAAATTCATGCGTGATATTTTTAAATGGTTTTAATAAATCATGCGTGTGCCCGTCTTCTTGCGGGACAAAAAAACAATCAGAATCGATAGAAACAATTGCGATTGCAGTATCTGACGGTGTTAGTGCTTTTAACAAATCACCATGATGTGCACTAGCCGCATCTATGGTTGTAAGTAGGTTGTTTACATGCTTATAAGCAGGTAAGGTAAATCGTTTTTTAAGCGCATTACCGTGATGATCTAGCCAGTTTTGAACCATGAATTGATTCTCTTTTGCCCTGTTAAATTTATATTTTAAACTTTGGGGTGTGCGATAAAAAGTCATGGCATGCTTGCGGGCATCTTGCAGCGGTTGCGACGAGTTTTCTAAAATCGCATGTTGCACATGACAACAAGCGAGAAGCCAGTCAGTAGATTTCCAGTCGGCTGCGATGGGTATGATTGTCCTAAAAAGTTGTGGCGCTAGTACGGTCATTTCCCAAAGCAATGCACCACCTATACTGCCACCTATCCCCACATGTATATGACACACATGCAATTGTTTAAGTGTTTCTATAAACACCGTTGCAACATCACCTAGGGTCCAGTCCTGATAATTGTATATTAAATGTTCTACCACCCCGTCATGTCCATTTCCAGGAATATCTATCGCAATGATGGTAAAAGCACTGGTATCTAATGGCAAAGCAGGACCTACCTGATCTTGCCACCAACTTGTTAAATCACTGTTACCAGTTAATGCATGGTTTACTAAAATTATGGGTGCCGTATGTAACGCGCACCCATAGATTTTGTAAGTCACATGAACATCTTGTACATGACCATTTTTTAAAGAAATGCCTTTTAAGGCCATGTATTTCAATGGTTCACTCATAAACTGTGTACCTCTTTACTAACTGTTTTAAAGGTTTCTTCTAAATCTGCAATCAGGTCTTTAATATCTTCTAGACCTACCGACAGGCGTATTAGATCCTTAGAAACTCCGGTTGCAAGTTGCGCCTCTTCGCTCAATTGCTGGTGCGTGGTACTAGCTGGGTGAATAATTAGTGATTTTGTATCGCCTATATTTGCAAGTAGCGAGAACAATTTAGAAGTATCCACCACTTTTTTAGCCACCTCGTATCCGCCCTTTAGTCCAAAAGTTACAATACCGCTTTGTCCCTTAGGCAAGTATTTTTGAGCAAGTGTGTAGTAGGCGTTTTGTTCTAATCCTGGATAATTAACCCATGCCACCTCTGGTCTATTTTGTAACCATTTTGCCAGCTCCAGCGCATTTTTAGAATGCTTGTCCACACGCAAGTCTAGTGTTTCTAAACCTTGTATGATTTGCCATGCGTTAAATGGTGATATGGCAGCACCTATATCGCGCAAACCTTCTATACGTACTTTGGCTATAAAACTAGCTTCTTTTAACACCTCAGCATACACCAGGCCGTGGTAACCTGCACTAGGCTCGGTAAATTCAGGGAATTTGCCGTTTGTCCAGTCAAATTTTCCAGCGTCTATGATGATACCGCCTAGAGCTGTACCATTGCCGTTAATGTACTTTGTAAGTGAATGAATAACGATATCGGCACCATGTGCGATAGGGTTTAATAGGTATGGCGTTGCCACCGTGTTATCCACGATTAATGGTACTCTGGCAGCTTTGGCTTGTGCACTAATTAGGTCTAGATCTAGGACGTCTAACTTTGGGTTTCCTAAGGATTCTACAAAAATAGCGCGTGTGTTTTCTTGTACCGCTTTCGCGAAAGCGTCCTCCTGATTAGGATCTACAAAAGTTGTTGTAATGCCTAAACGAGGTAGCGTAACCGACAGTAAATTATAAGTGCCACCGTATAAAGAGTTACTTGCGACAATGTGGTCACCAGCACGCAACAAGGTTAATAAGGTTGTAGAAATCGCACTTGTTCCCGAGGCTGTAGCAACAGCAGCGATACCACCTTCTAAGGCAGCGAGGCGTTGCTCGAGTACGTCCACTGTTGGGTTGTTAATGCGCGTGTAAATAAAACCAGGTTCGGCAAGGGCAAAAAGATTTGCTGCGTGGTCACTGTTTTTAAAAACATAGGCCGTAGATTGATAAAGGGGTACAGCTCGTGTACCACCATTTGCTTGAAAATCGTGTCCTGTGTGCAGGGCTTGTGTTGAAAATTTTTGAGACATTTTTTGTTTCTTTTTAAATGATTAAATGTTTAAAACGATATTCTTTAAAACTGTTCTAATCATGCAATCAGCGAGTATCACTTTCCCCAACCCTTTAAGGAATGTGGTAGTCTAGAACTAGCATCTAGTAAGATTTTTTGGGCCTTTATAGGGTTGAGGAACAAAAACTACAAACTAAAAACTACATTCATTAGACGGCATTTTTAATAACAGCATCAAAGAACTTGTAAAAAGCTCAACCCCAAAATGAAAAAAAACCAGTTGCATGGCAAGGTGCCTTGTAACGGGAATCAAAAAAGAAACTGGAATAAGTTAAACGTACTTATTTGCGTATCATCTATCTCAATTACTTGAGCAGAATTTAGCACCTTCTTAACGAGTGTTAAGGGTTGCTAAGGAGTCGACGGGTCTGTTCCCTCGTCCTTTCTTGATAATTTCAATATGGTTATGAACGTCGGTGCAAAGATGCGCTAAGAAAAAGATGTAATTAACGTTTTTAAAAAATAATTAACAAAATAAATGTGCACCCGATTGTGTCAAGAGTGCTTTACATTTCAAAATTAACATACAACACCTTGTTAAACAATATTTTAAAAAAGTATTAGCGTGCTAAAAAAGCGCTGCGTCCTACAAATTTGGACGAGGGCAGTTTGTTGACTACGTATAAAGAATTGCATGAAACATTGTTTTTAACCGAAATTTTTTAAGACGTTTTCACAATCCATAATTCTATCCTATATTGTAGGTCTTAAAAATTAATCTCAGGGTTTTAGTTAAAAAAGCAAGTTTTTTACGACAAAATGATGGTAAACCATAGAAAAAAAGCAACAAAATCGGTTTTATAAAACGATGTTTCTATCACCAAGATTTAAAGCCACTTTTTACAACTATTGACAGGCAATTACTGTTAACAATCGAATTGCTTTACACAACAAACAAACCTAAAACTTTTAATAAAGACACTTAAAATTTCTTACATGCTAAAAAAACAAGGCCTATACTCACCAGAATTTGAACACGATAATTGCGGTGCCGGATTTATTTGTAGTCTTACTGGAGAGCGTTCTAATGATATTATTCATAAAGCGCTAGAAATTTTAGTAAAACTAGAACATAGAGGTGCTGTAAGTGCCGACGGCGTTACGGGCGATGGTGCAGGTATTTTAATAGATATACCGCATGCTTTTTTTGAAACCTTTTGCTCGTTTAAATTGCCAGAAATGGGTGATTATGCCGTAGGAAATATATTTTTACCCACAAAAGAAAATCAACAAGAGTACTGCATAGACGTTTTTGAAACAGCCATAAAAAAGCAAGGTTTACAGGTTTTAGGATGGAGAACAGTTCCTGTAAACAGCACGGTGCTAGGGGCAATTGCAAAAAAAACAGAACCCACAGTAAAACAATTCTTTGTAGGAAAAACAAGCAAAGAACAAACAGATCGCGATTTTAATCTTAAACTGTATGCCGCTCGCAAAATTGCAGAACATACCATTTACGAGTCAAAGTTATCGCAAGCACGATTCTTTTACGTACCTAGCTTATCGACTAAAATTATAATTTTTAAGGGGTTGCTGCAGCCACAGCATATAAATGCCTATTATCTAGATCTTAACAATCCCGATTTAAAAACAAGACTGGCTCTTGTACACCAGCGATTTTCTACAAATACATTCCCAACCTGGGACCTCGCCCAACCATTTAGATATATGTGCCATAACGGCGAAATAAATACCTTAAGAGGGAATATCGCTCGTATGTCCTCTCGAGAAGAAATAGCAAAAAGTGAGTTTTTTGGAGAAGACCTGCAACATATGTTTCCTACAATCCTAAAAGGCAAATCAGACTCTGCCACGCTAGATATGGTTGTAGAATTTTTACTCATGACTGGGCGTTCTTTACCCGAAACAATGATGATGCTAGTGCCTGAAGCATGGGAAAAAAACGAGCGCATGTCTGACAGTAAAAGAGCGTTTTATGAATTTAACTCTTGTCTTATGGAGCCCTGGGATGGTCCTGCCTCTATACCCTTTACCGACGGTAACTACATAGGCGCCGTTTTAGATAGAAATGGATTGCGCCCATCCCGATATACCGTCACAAAAGACAACTATGTAGTAATGTCATCGGAAACCGGAGTGGTTGATATAACACCTGAAAACGTAAAATTCCACGGGCGTTTAGAACCAGGAAAAATGTTTTTGGTAGACATGAACGCCGGTAGAATTTTAAATGATGAAGAGATTAAAGAAGGTATTGCAGGAAAACATCCATACCGTAAATGGCTAGATGACAACTTAATACAATTAAAAGATATCACTGCAAAAAAAGGTGCCATTCCTTATGAAGAGATTGATTTATTAAAACGTAAACTTATTTTTGGGTACACCGATGAAGACGTAAATACCATTATCATGCCCATGGCAACAGTGGGCAGTGAGCCGATAGGATCTATGGGAAGTGACACGCCTATCGCTGTACTTTCAGAACGTCCACAACTTATTTACAATTATTTTAAACAACTGTTTGCGCAAGTAACGAATCCACCGCTAGACGGTATACGAGAAGAGCTTATCACCGACATAAGTTTAACGTTGGGAAGCGATGTAAACATTTTTCTGAATAATGAAAATCATTGTCAAAAACTTAAAATTCAAAATCCGGTTATTTCTAAACACGATTTAGATAAAATCAGGAATTATTCGGATAATCCAAACTTTAAAATCGCAAATATCGCCATGCTTTATGATGTTAAGGGTGGTTTAAACGCGCTAGAAACAGCTTTAGAAAAAATGGTTACCCTTGCCTCTAAAAAAATAGACCAGGGTGCTAACATAATCATTTTATCTGACCGTAACGTTAGTAAAAAACAAGCGCCCATACCTGCACTGTTAGCTTGCTCCTTTCTTAATGATGCCCTACACAAGGTAAAAAAACGTTCTCGTGTAAGTATTATCATAGAATCTGCTGAGCCTCGAGAGGTGCATCATTTTGCATTGTTATTTGGTTTTGGAGCCAGTGCTGTGAATCCTTATTTTGTAAACGAACTGGTTATGGAGCAAATGCATATTAACGATGCAACTAATCTCGATTACATCGCGGCAATTAAAAATTACAACAAAGCTATCGGGAAAGGCATTTTAAAAGTGATGAATAAAATAGGCATTTCCACATTAAATTCTTATCGCGGTTCTCAACTCTTTGAATGCATAGGAATTAATACTACCACAGTAGAAAAATATTTCCCCAATACACCTACTCGCATTCAGGGTATAGGACTGCAAGAAATAGAAAAAGAAATCGTAAAAAGACACCAGCGTGCTTTTCAAAAAAACCGCGAGACAACGATGGAAATAGGGGGCGAATATAGATGGAGGCGCGGGCAAGAAAAACACTTGTTTAACCCGCTTACTGTTGCAAAACTTCAGGAAGCAGTACGCACAAATAAAGCAGCTACTTATGACGAGTATGCACATATTGTAAACGATCAGTCTAAAGATCTTATGACCATAAGAGGGTTGCTAGAATTTGATTTATTTGACCCAATACCTATAGAAGAGGTAGAGCCATGGACCAGTATTGTAAAACGATTTAAGACTGGAGCCATGTCCTATGGCTCCATTAGCAAAGAAGCACACGAGAATCTTTCCATCGCCATGAACCGCATAGGTGGCAAAAGCAACTCAGGCGAGGGTGGTGAAGACCAGGAACGCTTTTATAAAAATGCCGAGGGCGACTGGAAAAACTCTGCAATAAAGCAAGTAGCCTCTGGCCGATTCGGGGTGACCTCTAATTATTTGACAAATGCGAGCGAAATACAAATAAAAATAGCCCAAGGAGCAAAACCTGGCGAGGGCGGGCAATTACCCGGTCCTAAAGTAGATAGAGCCATCGCCAAAACCCGAAACTCTACACCATACGTCGGGCTTATATCGCCACCACCCCACCACGATATTTATTCCATAGAAGACCTATCACAGCTTATTTATGACCTAAAAGCGGCTAATAGAGACGCACGCATCAATGTAAAACTAGTCTCTGAAATAGGTGTAGGTACCGTTGCTGCAGGCGTCGCAAAAGCAAAAGCAGACGTTATTTTAATATCTGGATTTGATGGCGGTACAGGCGCATCGCCACTTACATCACTTAAACACACAGGGCTACCATGGGAACTAGGCATTGCCGAAGCACAACAAACGCTCGTTATGAACGGTTTGCGCAATCGGGTCATACTCGAGTGCGATGGGCAGCTTAAAACAGGTCGTGATGTAGCGATAGCATGTCTTCTGGGCGCCGAGGAATTTGGTTTTGCCACAGCGCCACTCGTTGCATCGGGATGTGTTATGATGCGTGTGTGCCACTTAAATACATGTCCAGTAGGTATCGCTACCCAAAACCCAGAATTGCGCAAAAAGTTTAAAGGTAAACCCGAGCATGTGGTCAATTATATGTACTTTGTCGCTCAAGAACTGCGCAACATCATGTCCCAGCTAGGTTTCCGCACCATAGAAGAAATGGTGGGTCAATCACAAAAATTAAATCGCAGCAAGGCTATCGCACATTTTAAAGCCTCAGGAATAGATTTAACACCAATACTGCACAAAGTAAAAGTTGCAGATGACACAAAACTTTACAATACTGAAACACAAAACCACCATCTAGAAACACACCTAGACTTTAAAATTATTAAACAAGCACACCAGGCACTTTTTAGGAAACAAGAAACGCATCTAGAAATGCCCATTAATAACAGGGATCGTGCAGTAGGAGCCATCTTAAGCAACGAGATTTCAAAAATATATGGTGCCGATGGTCTTCCTAAAGACACGATTAACATCGATTTTAAAGGATCTGCAGGTCAAAGTTTTGGGGCATTTGCCACACACGGTTTGCGATTTACAGTACATGGAAATACAAACGATTATCTGGGCAAAGGCCTGTCTGGTGCAACTTTAATAGTTAAAGTACCCGAAAATTGTTCCATCATCCCCCAGGATAACATTATTATTGGTAATGTTTCATTATACGGCGCAACTGCTGGCGAGATTTACATAAATGGCAAGGCAGGAGAGCGGTTTTGTGTGCGCAACTCGGGTGCTACTGCGGTGGTAGAAGGCATAGGCGACCATGGCTGCGAATACATGACTGGCGGTGTGGCGGTTATTTTAGGAGACGTGGGACGCAATTTTGGAGCAGGAATGAGTGGCGGTATCGCTTTTGTCCTGGATACTAAAAATACTTTTAAAGAAAATTGTACATCACGAGATCTTAATATAGACCCCATTACCACCGAAGATGATGCGCAGCATTTAAAACAACTCTTAACAAATCATTTAAATGCTACCAATAGCCCGCTGGCACAGCACCTGCTCGATAACTGGCAACAGTCTATTCTAGATTTTAAGAAAGTGATGCCCGAGGAATATAAACAAGCCCTACTGCGCATTGCGGCCGAAGATGATAAGCAGCTTAACGAGAAATACCCAGAACAACAACCCCTAGCAGCATTATAAATTATGGGAAAAACTACAGGATTTTTAGAATATAATCGCAAGAACGAAACCTATAAAGCACCCGAGGAACGTCTACAAAATTACAAGGAATTTACCATAGCCCTAGACGAGGAAACCCTTAAAAATCAAGGAGCGCGATGTATGGATTGCGGTATCCCCTTTTGCCAAAGTGGTTGCCCCCTCGGTAATTTTATACCAGATTTTAATGATAAAGTGTACCAGGGTAAATGGCAAGAAGCCGCTGAGATTCTGCACCGTACAAACAATTTTCCCGAGTTTACTGGCAGGCTTTGTCCAGCCCCCTGTGAGGAGGCATGCGTACTAGGGATTAATGCAGACCCAGTGACTATTGAAAATATTGAAAAGAATATTGTAGAGTTCGCTTTCGCGAAAGCGTGGATTAAACCCACCCCACCTAAAAAAAGAACTGGCAAAACGGTAGCAATCATAGGTTCAGGTCCTGCTGGACTAGCCGCTGCACAACAATTAAACAGGGCAGGCCACACAGCCACCGTTTTTGAAAGAGATGAAAAAGTAGGTGGGCTGCTGCGCTATGGGATTCCTGATTTTAAAATGGAAAAGCACATTATAGACCGCAGGATAGCATTATTAAAAGAAGAGGGTATCATTTTTAAAACAAATGCCCATGTAGGAATTAATGTAGCCATAGAAGAAATTAAAAGCAGTTTTGACGCCATTATACTGTGCGGTGGCGCAACGGTAAAACGCGAGATTCCCATACCGGGAGCGCAATTAAAGGGAGTTACACAAGCAATGGATTTTTTAAAATTGAACAATCAATATGTGGACGGGTTGATTCCCTTTGATCAAATAATTACTGCACGTGATAAGCACGTCATCGTGATAGGTGGCGGTGATACGGGCAGCGATTGCATAGGAACTTCAAATAGACATGGTGCAAAATCGGTTACTAACTTTGAGATTTTATCAAAACCTACCGAGGGCCGACCCGCAAACCAACCGTGGCCTTACTGGCCCATGAGGTTAAAAACCACCTCATCACATCAAGAGGGTGTGGAACGGTTTTTCAGTATTTCAACAAAAGAATTTATAGGTGACGAGCACGGCCAGCTAAAAGCCTTAAAAACCATAGAGGTGGAATGGATCTTTAAAAAAGGTGAAAGACCCGAGTTGCGAGAGATACCCGAAACCGAAAAAGAATGGCCTTGCGAACTTGCTTTACTAGCCCTAGGATTCACTGGTGCTGAGAAAAGCCTTGCAGAACAATTGGGAGTAGCTATGGATTTTAGAACGAACGTGGCAGCATTAACTACAGATTATGCGACAAACGTTCCTGGGATATTTGCAGCTGGCGATGTGCGACGTGGGCAGTCACTAATTGTTTGGGCAATTTCTGAAGGTCGACAGGCAGCACACCATGTGGACAGCTATTTGATGGGAGAATCACACCTTCCTCTTAAAGACGATTATGACCTACCTAGAATTTAAGCGCTATTGTTTAAAAACTTTTTAAAACTACTGCAAAGGAAATTTTGCGCGTATTTCATCTAGGCACAAATTACCCATACTGCCTATATGTGTGTGGGCTTTAGACCGATCGGGCGTGTAGGTTCCTTGGGTTACCTGCTCACCTATGGTGCGATATGCCTCTCTAAAAGGCATCCCCTGCTCGATTAACGTGTTTATATTGTCCACGGTAAACAAATATTGATATTTTGAATCGTCTAAATCTACCGGCAAGACTTGCACCTGCTGGATGGCATAATTAAAAATATCAAGCACGTCCAAAACATCAATAATTCCCGCAATGATGTTCTCTTTTAAAAGCTGATAGTCGCGGTGATAACCGCTGGGTAAATTGTTTGTAAGCAAAACAGTTTCGGTATGTAGGGCCTGGATTTTATTTGCCTTGCCGCGTATAAGTTCAAAGATATCAGGGTTTTTTTTGTGCGGCATGATGCTACTGCCTGTGGTTAAAGCATCTGGAAAGGTTATAAATCTATAGTTTTGACTGTTATACAGGCAAATATCCATGGCAAAACGAGCAAGGGTATTGCACAAACTGCCCAATGCCATTGCCACAGTACGCTCACTTTTACCACGGCTCATTTGCGCTGCGACCACATTAAATTTAAGTGTTGCAAATCCCAGCTCGCTGGTGGTAATATTTCTATCTATCGCAAAAGAACTACCATAACCCGCAGCAGACCCTAACGGATTTTGGTCAACTGTTTTTAGCGCGGCTTGAAGGACATACATATCGTCTACGAGCAATTCTGCATAGGCACTAAACCACAAACCAAAAGATGACGGCATGGCAACTTGTAGGTGCGTGTAGCCTGGTAGCACCTGGTTTTTATAGGTTTCGGCTAAAGAAAGTAAGGTGTCAAAAAGCGTTTTTGTGCGCTCATGAATTTGCAGCAAGTGATCTTTATAAAACAATTGCAATGCAACAAGCACCTGATCGTTTCTAGAACGTGCAGTATGAATTTTTTTACCGACCTCGCCTAGAGTTTTGGTAAGTTCGTCTTCAATTTTAGAATGTACATCTTCAAAAGCTTCTTCAATGACAAAAGTACCGTTTACAATAGATGCACCGATTTCTTGCAAACCATTTTTTAGTTGGATAAGCTCTAGTTGGGTAATTATACCCGCAGCTTCTAACATAATCGCATGAGCGGTAGAGGCTTGCACGTCATAAGCAGCAATATACAAATCTATTTGTCGGTCATTCCCCACCGTAAACTGCTCCATTTTTTTATCGATGCTCATTCCCTTATCCCAAAGTTTCATTTTATTGTGTTTTAGTAGAGGATACTTTTGTTTGCTTAAAACGCTAGTTTATAGAAGAAATCTTTTTAGTGCTTATTGACGTTTTGTGTACTCTTTTTGCCTTGTAGTCAGCAATAAATGCACTTATTACATTCCTATCATTTTCTGTTAACGGTGCGCTTTGTATAACAAAATCTACTCCTTTTGGTTCTTTAATATGTCCCATAACCTTATGTTTTAAAATACTTTAGTACAAGTGCTTTTGATGAGTCTGTAGGAATAATCATTTTTTGTCCTCCTAAATGATACGCTCCTAATGTTTTTTCATAGTGTTTAATAAGTTTTGTTTTGGTGGTAAACGCAACAAAGCCGTCAAAGCCATATTGAAACGATAGCCTGCAGGCATACGCCACAAGATTTCCTGCAACTCCTTCATAGAGCTTGTTGTTTCCAATATTAAATGGTGCACTTTCTAGTAGATTCATAAAGATGTGATCCTGCTCTCTTTGAAGGCTCAATAATCCTTGAATGATTTGAGCATTATGTACAATGGTTAGCTTAAAAACCTCCGTTAAATCGTTATTCAGTTCTGATTTCCAATCAAAATTCCACCCGCTCCTTTTAGAAATTTGCAAACAATCTTATATCGTGAACTGTCCTATTTCTGTAGGGAAACTATCTCCAGAAATTGTGTTTTGAATAGAGTTTGTTAACCTATCCACTATAAAATCTAGTGCAACCTGCTTCGGTTTATTCATACTACTAAATGTACAACTTTTTAAACAGAAACTTGTAAAATCAAAGAACTAAGAATGTTAAACAAACTATTGATTTGGTGATAATAATACCCTTTTTAATAATTTTATATAAATCTGAATCCCTTCTTCAATCTCGTGTAGATAGATAAACTCGTCTGCACTGTGTGAACGTGTGCTATCACCAGGCCCTAATTTTAGAGATGGGCAGTTAAGCACCGCCTGGTCTGAAAGTGTGGGTGAACCATAGGTCGTTCTACCTAATGCCAATCCTGCTTGCACTAGCGGATGATCTATGGAAATAGACGACGAATTTAGCCTGATGCTGCGCGGTGTAATGAATTCACAAGGCGCTTCTTTTTGTAAAATATCTACAATTTCTTGGTTTGAATATGCATCATTCACGCGCACATCAACCACAAGATCTACATGTCCAGGAACTGCATTGTGTTGCTTGCCCGCGTTTATTTGTGTTACGGTCATTTTTACTTTTCCCAGTGCAGCAGACTCCTTTTCAAACCTATAATTTTTAAACCATTCTAAGACCGGGATCACGTTGTAAATAGGATTATCTCCATTAGGATGTGCAGCGTGGCTGGGAGTTCCCTTAACTACTGCATCAAATACAACCAAACCCTTTTCGGCTACTGCGAGATTCATTAAGGTAGGCTCGCCCACGATAGCCACATCTATTCTAGGAATTATAGGCAGCATACTATTAAGACCATTGGGCCCGCTGCTTTCTTCTTCCGCGGAAGCGACAACAACTATATTGTACTGTAAATCTGGAATATTATAAAAATACGCAAAAGTTGCTAATAGGGAAACCAGACAACCACCGGCATCGTTACTCCCAAGACCGTAAAGCTTACCATCTTCTATAATCGTTGTAAATGGATCTTTAGTGTACCCACTATTTGGTTTTACTGTGTCGTGATGAGAGTTAAGTAAAAGGGTCGGTTTATTGTCGTCAAAATATTTATTTATCGCCCACACATTATTTTGTGATCTTGAAAACGGGATCGCTTGCAAATGAAACCATTGCTCTATAAGCGTTGCAGTTTTATGCTCTTGTCCTGAGTAAGACTGGGTCTCGATGAGTCGTTCTAACAGGTTTATGGCTTGTTGTGTGAGTCGTTCTATCATAAAGTAATGGTTGTATGCCTCTCATTTTTATCAAAAAGCATGGTGGTTTTTCCCAAGCGCACTGTTTTAACTTGATGGTTTAACGCATGAAAACAATTCTTTAATTTAGGCAACATACCGTCGGCAATAATTCCTTCTTGCATCAAGTCTTTGTAAGAAGCTGTGTTTATGTTTTCAATAACCGAATCAGCCTTATTCACATCCCTAAGCACGCCATTTTTTTCAAAACAATAATACAATTCTACATTAAAATCTTTTGCAAAGGCAATTGCAAGCTCAGCCGCAACAGTATCGGCGTTTGTGTTTAATAATTGGCCTTGAGCGTCGTGGGTGATTGCACAAAAAACGGGGGTAATTTTGTTTACTAGTAATATTTGCAACACCTGCGTGTTTACGCGCACGACATCTCCAACAAAACCGTAATCTATTTTTGCAACTGGTCTTTTTTGGGAAACAATCGTATTGCCATCGGCTCCCGTAAACCCGATTGCATTGCATGTGTGTGCCTGTAATTGCGCGATGATATCTTTATTAATTTTACCTGCATAAACCATGGTAATGATGTCCAGGGTTGCCTGATTTGTCACCCTGCGACCGTCTATCATTTCTACAGGAATTTGTAATTCTTGTGCTAAACGCGTGGCAAGTTTGCCGCCGCCGTGAACCAATATTTTAGGCCCAGATAGCGTCGCAAAATCTTTTAAAAACGAACGTAGCGCATCTGCGTCATCGATGATATTCCCACCTATTTTTATGATTTTAAGTGTGTTGTCCATAGGATCTGGGTGGTTTTGATTAAATCTGTGCCTTTATCATGTTTTCAATATTCCCTCAACCCCATAATTCTTCTCTAAATAGCTGTTCATTATTCTTTCAATTAAAATAACGCCTAGAAAAATACCGAGATACCCAAATAATTTTAGTTGAGTAGCTTGAGCGATAGCTATACCAACTGCAGCACCTATTAAAAGACCAACTAGCAAAATCCCGTTATATTTCATAACGTTTACTTTTGCTTTTTTAATGGCAGCCGCATTTGTTGCTACAAAATCAATTTTTTCATTGAGATATCGTTCAAGATTTAATAGGAAAGAATCATACAAAGCAGTAAAAGCAATGGGCGTTATATAACCATTTGAAAAAACCTTGTGATGAATACATACGATGTCATTTCCAAGAAATGTTACCTCAACGACACACTCCCAGTTTAAAGGGTTTAACCGCCAACCATCAAGAATGGACCACTTTTTAGCAAAAACCAGTTGCTCATGATTCTCTGTAGTGATCTTAAAATTGTAAGCCTGAAAATACCGCTTCATATTGTCGCGCGAATGGTGATTTCCATAAGTTCTAAATTCAAATGTTCTTGTGTAAGTCCTCATTCCATACCGTTTAAAAACTGCCTTTTAAAAATAGCCTTTCCAATTTAAACTCACAACCGCTCTAACAACCGCTTCATGACTACTTGCGCAGCATAGGTCCTGTTGTTTGCTTGCTGTATCACCACCGATTGTGGACTGTCTAGCACGGCGTCTTCTACCACTACATTGCGTCTTACAGGTAAACAATGCATAAATTTTGCATTCCCTAATTTTTCCAGCGTCATCATCCAGTCTGGGTCTGTATGCAACACCTTTCCATAATCTGTGTAGCTACTCCAATTTTTTACATAAACAAAATCAGCATCTTGCAATGCGCGTTTTTGGTTGTAATCCATCGGCACATTTTGCGTAATTTCTTTATTCAAATCATACCCCGGCGGGTGCGTAATGGTAAAGTCAACCTCTAGCAGCTGCATCATGCTTACAAACGAGTTTGCAACTGCCTGGGGTAACGCTTTAGGGTGTGGCGCCCATGACAAGACAACCTTGGGCTTTGCTTTATCTGCAAGCTCGGTAATGGTGATTGCATCGGCTAGGGCTTGTAATGGGTGTGCTGTGGCACTTTCCATATTGATAATGGGCACGGTGGCATATTTTACAAAACTTTGCAAGACGTACTCTGACTCGTCTTTAAGCTTGTTTGTAAGGCTGGGAAACGCTCTTACAGCAATCACGTCGGCATACTGCGATATCACTTGCGCCGCCTCTTTTATATGCTCGGACGTGGCTGCATTCATGATGGTACCATCCTCAAATTCAATCCCCCACGCGTCGTTAACGTTAATAATCATCACGTCCATACCCAAATTTTTTGCAGCTTTTTCAGTGCTCAATCGGGTGCGCAAGCTGGCGTTAAAAAATAACATGACAAGGGTTTTGTGCTTTCCTAGCGCCGCATATTTATAAGGATTCATTTTCAGCAGGATTGCCTCCCTGATTGCCTCTTGAACATCAAAAAGATCGTTAATAGCAGTATATTTTTTCATTTTTTGCTTTCGCGAAAGCGTATATAGCTTTCTTTATATGTTAACGACAGGACTTACCGTTTCTAAAACCTGGTGCAAGGCCTTAAAAAACTGGTCTATATGCTTCCTTTTTATGGTAAGTGGTGGCAAAATGCGTATGACGTTCGTGTCCTTAGCATTGCCTGTAAAAATGTGGTGTTCTAAAATGAGTTTTTGGCGCAGCGCCGCAATGGGAAACCCAAAATCCAATCCCAACATTAAACCGCGCCCTTTTACCCTTTTAAGTTGCTTAATATGTGCAGCTTGCTCTATAAAGTAGGCCTCCATCGCCCGAGCGTTTTCCATCAATCGCTCTTGTTCGATAACTTCTAAAACGGTGAGTGTAGCCGCACAAGCAAGGTGATTCCCGCCAAAAGTTGTTCCTAGCAGCCCAAAAGACGCCTCTATACTGGGGTGAATTAATATGCCGCCCACAGGAAAGCCGTTACCCATACCTTTTGCAATCGAGATAATGTCTGGCGTGATGTTGTATTTTTGAAAGGCAAAAAAGTCTCCTGTACGGCCAAATCCCGACTGCACCTCGTCGGCAATAAAGCAGGTGTTGTACTTTTTGCACAAGGAATCGATACCTTCATAAAACGCGGCAGTGCTCACGTCTAGGCCACCCACACCCTGTATACATTCTACAATTACCGCACACACATCGTTTTTTGCCAAAGCCTTTTCTAGGGTTTCTAAATCGCCTAGAGCAACTATTTCTACCTCTTGTTGCGCATTTAAAGCAGCGATAATCTTACTGTTGTCAGTTGCTGCAACCGCTGCCGATGTGCGGCCGTGAAATCCATTTTTCAAAGCAACCACTTTGTGCTTTCCATTGTGAAATGATGCCAATTTTAGAGCGTTCTCGTTAGCCTCGGCACCCGAATTGCACATAAAAAGGTGGTATCCCGCGCAGCCCGACAGCGCCTCTAAACGGTCTGCAAGTTCTTCTTGAAGTGGGTTTTGAATGGCATTGCTATAAAAGCCTATCGCAGCCACTTGCTCGCTAATGCGCTGCACATATCTAGGATGTGAGTGGCCTATAGAAATCACCGCGTGCCCGCCATACAAATCCAGGTATGGCACATCATTTTGATCATAAACATACACATCTTGCGCCCGTACCGGGGTGATGTCAAACAAGGGATAAACATTAAATAAACTCATATTTAATTCGTTTTAAGCATCTTAACTAGTAGTAAAAAATACTACATTCATTGTTGGTTTTTTATGAGGGCGTGACCACAAGGGTCGCGCTTTTCACTTTATCTTTTTAATGCACACCACCGCATTTTTGATTAATTACCTATCCGTATAACGTTACTCTTCAAGGCTAAAACAATATTTACTCATTTGCATTAAAAAGGATGCCGTTGCAATCGCTCACGCAACATAACACTGCCTAAAAATACGTTGCTTTTAATTGCAAGCCTGTTGTCTCGTTAAAACCATGCATTAAATTCATATTTTGTATCGCCTGTCCAGAGGCGCCTTTTAATAAATTATCTATAACACTGGTAATCAATAGTATATTTTTATGCTTATGCACGTGTACTAGGCATTTATTTGTATTGACTACTTGTTTTAAATGAATCTCTTCTCCGCTTAAAAACGTAAAAGCAGCATTTTCATAAAACGCATTGTACAATTCTTGTGCATCTTCTAGATTACCTTTAAATGTGGTGTATGCAGTCGCAAAAATCCCTCTAGAAAAATCGCCCCGATTAGGTATAAAATAAATAGGGTTTTTAAAATCCTGCTGCAAGTGGTTTACCGATTGCTCAATCTCGGCTAGGTGCTGGTGGTTAAAAGCCTTATAATGAGAAAAATTATTATCTCGCCAGGTAAAATGCGTCGTTGCACTTAGTGATGTCCCAGCACCCGTTGCACCGGTTACTGCATTTACGTGTACGGTGTCTTTAAGCAATCCGCCTTGTGCAAGTGGTAATAAGGCGAGCTGTATCGCGGTTGCAAAACAGCCAGGATTTGCAATATACTGTGCAGACTGTATCGCCTGTTTATGCAACTCGGGCAAGCCGTAAATAAACGGCTCACCGTTAAAATTGGCATTTGGTTGTAACCTAAAATCGTTACTTAAATCTATAATTTTTGTGTGAGTACTAAAAGCATGCTGCTCTAAAAAAGCTCTAGAATTGCCATGTCCTAAACATAAAAACAACACATCGACATTGGTATTTAACTCCTTTGTAAAAACAAGATGGGTAGACCCCACCAGGTCCTGATGCACAAAACTTACCTTGCGACCTGCGTTAGACGTGCTGTAAACAAAATCTATTGAAACGTACTCGTGGTGCACAAGCAACCGTATTAATTCACCTGCCGTGTAGCCTGCACCACCTATAATTCCTACCGATAGTTTCATGCGTCGTTATTAACCTGTTGGTGAATTTTATTTTGGTTCCCCAAGATTTTTATAAAACCTTTAGCCTCGGCAGCGGTCCACCCTTTATTCTCCTCGCCGTAACTACCGAATTTTGCACTCATTAAATCGTGTTTAGAATCGATACCGTCTAGGGTGAAGTAATACGGTTTTAAGGTGACAAAAACATCACCAGATACACACTGCTGGCTGCTTTGCAAAAAGGCCTCTATGTCGCGCATCACGGGATCTAAATACTGGCCCTCGTGCAAGTGCATGCCATAATAACTTGCCATGTATTCTTTGTGTTGTAGTTGCCATTTTGTAAGTGTGTGCTTTTCTAACAAATGGTGAGCTTTTATGGTAATCAATGCAGCAGGCGCTTCAAAACCTACACGCCCTTTAATACCGACAATGGTATCACCCACATGGATATCTCGACCTATAGCAAACTGGGCAGCACGTTCATTAAGTAAGGCAATGTTTACTTCGGGTTTATTTGTAACGCCATTGATCGCCACTAATTCGCCTTTTAAAAAGGTGAGTGCGATTTGCTCAGGATTTGTATTTTTTAATGGTGACGGGTACGCCTCGTCAGGCAATGGTTTTTGTGATGTGAGTGTTTCTGCACCGCCCACGCTGGTCCCCCACAAACCTTTGTTTACCGAGTATTTTGCTTTTTCCCAAGACAGGTCTATACCGTTACTTTTTAAATAATCGATTTCCTGTTGTCGGGTTAATTTCTCATCTCTTATGGGTGTAATAATTTCAATCTCAGGTGCGAGTGTTTGAAAAATCATATCAAAACGCACCTGGTCATTACCGGCACCTGTGCTGCCGTGCGCGATGTAAGCAGCATCTATACTTTTTGCATAATTAACGATTTCTAGGGCTTGTATTATACGTTCAGCACTTACTGATAGTGGATAGGTATTGTTTTTAAGCACATTGCCATAAACAAGAAACTTTATAACCTTGTTGTAATAAGAAGCAACTGCATCTATATTTTTATAAGTCGTCACGCCCATTTTGTAGGCGTTTTGTTCTATGACGTTGATCTCATTTTTAGTAAAACCCCCGGTATTTACACTTACCGCGTGTACCTCATAACCGGCTTTAGATAAACTCACGGCACAATACGAAGTGTCCAGCCCGCCACTGTAGGCAATAACAAGTTTTTTAGCGTTTTTCATGTATTTCTTTTTTTGTAATAAGCGTTTGCTTAATTTTTTTAAGTCGATCAAATACAGATTTCTTAATCTCTTTCTTTTCTTGTTGTGGTGCTTTTGCAGGGTCATAAACCATCCCTGTACACAAGCACATTTTTTGTTCGGTGCGTTGCAAGATGTCATAATTTTTGCACGTTTGGCAACCATTCCAAAACTCTTGGTCGTTTGTAATTTCAGAGAATGTAACAGGTTTGTAGCCTAGGTCGCTATTCATCTTCATCACCGCGAGACCGGTAGTGATACTAAATATTTTAGCATCCGGAAATTTTTCACGAGAAAGCAAGAACACCCGCTCTTTTATTTTTTTTGCCAGACCTATATTGCGATAATCAGGATGCACGATAAGACCAGAGTTTGCCACAAACTTGCCATGACTCCACCGTTCAATATAACAAAAACCTGCAAACTTATCGCCGTCTAACGCGATGATAGCGTTGCCATTTTCCATTTTGGTCTTTATATATTCGGGCGAACGCTTTGCTATACCTGTGCCGCGTACTTTTGCGGCCTCTTCTATGGTGTCGCAAATAATTTGAGCATATTGACTATGTGAACTGTGAGCAATAACAATTTCCATTGCACCTACTTATTTAAATGAATAAAATTTTAAAGAAATAATTTAGGAAAAGAACCGGACACACCTAGGTTCAAAATACAGACAACCCCTAAGGGCGTCGATTAAAACAACGTCGTACCCGTACAGCAGTTGTCCTTAAAAGGACTGCTCTATAGAGGCGATTAAGAGGTAACAACGTGTTCAATAGACAAAGTAACTACAGTTATAAAATGCTTTTTATGAAAGCTTTGCGCTTAAAATCATGTGTTTAATCATCACGATAGTTGCAACGTTTGACTTTAAGGCATTTCAAAACTACACTTTTATTTGAAACATTGTCCAAAAAAATAAAAAATTACAACATCATTCCCTTGTTTTTTGTGGATTTTGCAGCGGTGTATCCCTTGTTATACCTGTGCAGACTAAAAATGCTACAAAAAAAACATTGTATCTTTCAAATATTGTAAATTTGCAACCGTATTAGAGGAAAGATTTGGCTGCTTGCGACCTCGTCTCAATAAATTAGAGACTTAAACGCTAAAATTGCAACATGCACCAGTGTGGTTAAAGCCCTTATCTTTCTATAATTTTTAACCAAGTGAACGCGGTTTGTAGGTATTCCGCTTTCGCGAAAGCGACATAAACATATGCCCTATTTATTTACAAGTGAGTCTGTTAGTGAAGGACACCCAGACAAGGTTGCTGACCAGATAAGCGATGCACTGCTCGATAATTTTCTAGCTTTTGACCCAGAATCCAAAGTTGCTTGCGAGACGCTAGTAACTACCGGTCAGGTCGTTCTGGCTGGCGAGGTAAAATCTAAAACCTATATCGATGCACAAACCATTGCGCGCAATGTTATCAATAAAATAGGGTATACAAAAGGGGCGTACCAGTTTAGCGGTGATTCTTGTGGCGTTATTTCTTTAATTCACGAGCAGTCCGAGGATATTAATCAAGGTGTAGATCGCAAGGAAAAAGAAGAACAAGGTGCCGGTGACCAGGGAATGATGTTTGGTTATGCGACAAACGAAACTGACAATTACATGCCGCTAGCGCTTGATATTTCACACAAAATACTGCAAGAATTAGCAAAATTGCGTCGTGAAAATCAAGAGATTACTTACTTGCGACCAGATGCAAAATCGCAAGTAACCATAGAATACAGCGATGATAACAAGCCGCAGCGCATAGACACCATCGTTATTTCTACACAACACGACCCATTTAACGAGGATGACGATGCCATGCTCGCACAAATTAAAAAGGACCTTGTGGGAATTTTAATTCCGCGGGTTATTGCACAGCTGCCTGCGTATGCGCAAAAACTTTTTAATAATGCGATTACCTACCATATAAATCCTACTGGTAAATTTGTGATAGGTGGCCCGCATGGCGATACCGGCCTGACTGGTCGCAAAATTATTGTAGATACCTATGGTGGAAAAGGTGCCCACGGTGGTGGCGCATTTTCTGGAAAAGACCCATCTAAAGTAGATCGCAGTGCTGCATATGCCGCGAGACATATTGCTAAAAACCTGGTTGCGGCAGGACTTGCTAGCGAGGTGCTTGTACAAGTGTCGTATGCAATAGGCGTGGCAAAACCTACATCGATTAACGTAAATACTTATGGTACTGCGGCAGTTTCTTTAACTGATGGGGAGATTTCAGAAATAGTTGCAACCCTTTTTGATTTGCGACCAGCTGCTATTGAAGAACGTTTAAGATTGCGTAATCCTATTTATTCTGAAACCGCTGCTTATGGCCACATGGGTCGCGAGCCACGTACAGAAACCCTAACTTTTGTAAGTCCCTACAATGGTACTGTTAAAAAAACAGTAGATCTTTTTACCTGGGAGGAACTGAATATGGTAGATGCGGTTAAAAAGGCATTTGCGCTATAGATTTGCCTATTACCAATTGTTAAATTAAAAAATGCCTTGTGAACAAGTTCGCAGGGCATTTTTTGTTGGGTTGCAACTTTTCTTTAGGGCAGACTTAAGTTTGCCCTAAAGAAAAACGAATTAAGGTTTTAACTTACGAAAAGCTTTTATCTAATACGATTTAGAAATCCTATCTTTTAGGGTTGGCAAAAAGTTTAAGATTTTGTAGCATTCGTACAAAAAGAGCCTAGAACAAAAAACCCGTTGCTTCTGCAAGCAACGGGTTTTAGATTTTAAATTTTAAATGAGCTACAACAAACAGTAGTCTTAGCCCGACCAGGTAGTGACTTTAGAGCTAGACAGCATTGCCTGACAAAATTAAAAGTTACTCTTTTTTAAAATTTGCCTTAGTTAGTTGTACAGATTCTAAATAAAGCTTGTAAACGGCATCATCCTTAAGTACCTCTACAAGACATGTAGTTGAACCTTTCAAATCAAAAATGACCCGATCACCATTTTTTAACACGCCACTATCACAATTTTCATTTCTTTCAAAACGTGAATTGCTAGATTTTGGACAATCACCAACGAACACATTACTATTTGCTACAATATACGAATTACCTTAATAATGATGATATGCCCTCACATTGATTTCATAACAATCATTTTCCAAGGCACGAACCATATCCGATTGTACAGTCCAAGTACTTTGATCAAATACACTAACCGGTTCACCCTTTTTGCTTTCAAATTCTCCATAATCCTCGATTGATTCGTTTGAACTAAAACTAAAAAAAGCAAACACAAGAAATAAAAAGAATGCCAATCTACTGATAAATTTTATCATTTCTTAAAGGTTTAAAATATTGATCTAAAGTAAAGTAAATATCCAAATAAAATGCAAAATGATTACATGTTATTTTTTAACTCAAACCGGTCTAGGTTCATTACTTTGTTCCATGCAGCGGCAAAATCGTTTACAAATTTTTCTTTGTTGTCGCTTTGTGCATACACTTCGGCAATTGCTCTAAGTTCTGAGTTTGATCCAAAAATTAAGTCGGCGCGTGTAGCGGTCCATTTTACTGCACCTGTTTTCATATCGCTACCTTTAAAGGTTTCTTGGTTTTCGTCAGCTGCTTTCCAAGTAGCACCCATTGCTAGCAGGTTTACAAAGAAATCGTTGTTTAATTGATCTTTGCTAGACGAGAAAATACCGTGTCTAGACCCGTCATAATTTGCGTTGAGTGCACGCATACCACCTACTAAAACTGTCATCTCAGGTGCTGTAAGCGTTAGTAATTGCGCTTTATCTACCAGCAACTCTTCTGTAGAGATGGTATAAGCTGTTTTTAGGTAGTTTCTAAAACCATCGGCTTGCGGTTCTAAAACTGCAAAAGATGCTACATCTGTCTGTTCTTGCGTCGCATCCATTCTACCTGGGGCAAAAGGAATTTGTACTGTATAGCCGGCATTTTTTGCAGCTTGTTCTACACCTGCATTTCCTGCAAGCACGATTAAATCGGCTAGCGATACTTTTTTGTCTTTAGACTTTGCATTAAAGTCTGCCTGTATTTTTTCTAAAACAGGTAACACGCGTTGCAATTGCATCGGGTTGTTCACTTCCCAGTTTCTTTGTGGTGCTAATCGTATTCTTGCACCGTTTGCACCGCCACGTCTGTCAGACCCACGGTATGTAGAGGCCGAAGCCCATGCTACTGTAACCATATCCTGTATAGATAAACCAGAAGCTAACAATTGTGATTTAAGAACTTTTACGTCCTTATCAGTCACTAACTTATGATTAACAGCAGGGATAGGATCTTGCCATACTAAATCTTCTTTAGGAGCTTCAGGACCTAAATAGGTAGAACGTGGTCCCATATCGCGGTGTGTAAGCTTAAACCAAGCACGTGCAAATGCGTCGTTAAACGCGGCTTCATCTTCTAGAAAACGTCTCGAGATTTTTTCGTACGCTGGGTCATAACGCAACGACAAGTCTGTCGTAAGCATGTATGGTTTGTGCATTTTGTTTTTATCAAATGCATCAGGGATAATTTTATCGTCTGTTTTTGCAATCCATTGTTTTGCGCCTGCTGGACTTGTAGTAAGCTCCCAGTCATATTTAAATAAAAAGGTCAAGTAGTCGTGGCTCCATTTTGCAGGAGTAGAAGTCCAAGTTACTTCTAGCCCCGACGTTATTGCGTCTGCTCCTTTTCCAGACTTGTAATCGCTTTTCCAGCCAAAACCTTGCTCCTCGATAGATGCAGACTCTGGGCTGGGTCCTACATGTTTTGCATCACCTGCACCGTGTGTTTTACCTAACGTATGGCCACCAGCGATAAGTGCAACAGTTTCCTCATCATTCATTCCCATTCGACCAAAAGTTTCACGGATGTCATTTGCAGCAAGTACGGGATCTGGGTTTCCATCAGGTCCTTCTGGGTTTACATAAATTAGACCCATTTGCACCGCTGCCAGCGGGTTCTCTAATTTTCTGCCTTCAGAGTAGCGATTACTTTCTAACCATTCTTTTTCAGAACCCCAGTAAACGTGTGATTCTGGTTCCCACATATCTACTCGACCACCAGCAAATCCAAAGGTCTTAAAGCCCATAGATTCTAACGACACATTCCCTGTTAAAATCATCAGGTCAGCCCAAGATATTTTGTTACCATATTTTTGTTTAATAGGCCACAGCAGTCTGCGAGCCTTATCTAAATTACCATTATCAGGCCAGCTGTTTAAAGGGGCAAAACGCTGCTGACCAGCGCGAGAGCCGCCACGACCGTCACCTGTTCTATAGGTACCTGCACTGTGCCATGCCATACGTATAAATAACCCACCATAGTTACCAAAATCTGCCGGCCACCATTCTTGTGATGCGGTTAAAATCTTTTCGATATCCTTTTTCAATGCAAAGTAATCCAGTGATTGAAATTCTTTTGCATAGTCAAAATCGGGACCTAGCGGATTCGATTTTTCTGAATTTTGACGCAGTAATTCTAAATTTAACTGGTTAGGCCACCAGTCTTTGTTGTTTTTTGCCTTGTTGCTTTTTTGAACAGCAGCGCCTTGCTGTGTTATTGCGCTATGCGCGGTAACAGCATCAACACTGGAAGCATTGGGGCCAAATTGCGGCATTGCAGTACCCACAGGATAGGATTTTCCTGTCACGGGACACGTAACCATATCCTGTGCAACCGCAAAGGCTGCAAAGAATAAAGTAAGTGTAAGGAATATATTTTTCATAGTTAAGAATTTTAATAATTACAAATTTCATGTAAGGTACGACTATTTAACCAACGATTTTACTGATATTCCTTATTTAACAATCGACAAAACTAATTACATCTAAAAAAACGATTATTAAATCTTATAGATTAGGTAGGTAGGTAGCTGGATACTGGCTGTTTAGAGGCATAAGACACACAATGCTGTCTGCACCCATGGAATTATCGTCCTTAATGAAAAGCAAGTGGAAGCCCGCCGCATATGGAAATATGGTTATTAGAAAAAGGCTATACTTAAATAAAGTAAGGGTAGAATGAAGCCGCATTTGTAATTATCTTTATTAGAAAAGGGTAGAATGAATTCTACCCCTACGGAATTATCATAGTTAAATAAGGGTAGACTTCAGTCTACCCCAACGGAATCATTGTCTCTAACAAAAGGCAAACTTAA
>DAIRDE010000024.1:0-38210 GCA_036796335.1 Nonlabens sp. | reverse complement strand
AATATTTATTTCAAAATTATGTATAAAAAAAGGCCGCCTTTTTGAGACAGCCTCTGATAGAGCAGAGAGGAAGGGATTCGAACCCTCGAAACGTTGCCGTTTACACGCTTTCCAGGCGTGCGCCATCGACCACTCGGCCACCTCTCTTTTTGTGTGGTGCAAGATTACAAAAAACTTTACAATACCGCGGGATTTTATGTGGTAAGTTCGCCGCGCAGGCTGCTTTCAAAATATGTTTTAAAAGGCACGGCATCATCGGCATATTGCAATAAATACATGGTTTTGGCAAGTGCAGCCTCAGTCGTCATGTCTTTGCCCGATATCATGCCTAGGGTTTTTAGCTGTGCGCTGGTTTCATATTTTCCCATGTCTACTGCGCCACCCATGCATTGGGTCACGTTAATAATTTTAATACCGCGTTGTAAAGCGTTTTTTAATGGTTCTAAAAACGCGGCAGTGGTTGGTGCGTTACCGCTGCCATAAGTCTCAAGTATTATGGCTTTTATGTTTGGAATATTGCAAATAGCAGCTACAATTACAGGTTGTATTCCTGGGAATATTTTAAGAATCACGACGTTATCCCGCAAATTGGGCCGGTAAATCATGGTGCCTTGTGGTGGTGCTGTTAAGTTGTTCGCTTTCGCGAAAGCGAAATATCCCTCGTCATCCTGCAACAATAGATTTTTGTTAATTTTTAAATGCACGCCACTTACTGCTAGTGGTGGGTAATTCGGCGAGCTGAAGGCTTCAAAATGCTCGGCGTTGAGTTTTACGGTGCGGTTTGCGCGATACAACTGGTACTCAAAATAAATGCATACCTCGCGTATAATAGGTTTGCCGTGTTCTTGTTGTGATGCGAGTTGTATGCTGGTAATTAGGTTTTCTTTAGCATCTGTACGCAAATCACCTATGGGCAACTGCGATCCGGTAAGAATGATGGGTTTGGTTAGGTTTTCAAACATAAAACTAAGCACGCTGCCGGTATAGGACATGGTATCGCTGCCGTGTAACACGACAAAGCCGTCGGCATCGTTATAACGCACATTTATAATATCACCTAACTCGCGCCAGTGGGTCAGGTTCATGTTAGACGAGTCAATGGGTTGCTCGTAAGAAATGGTTTGAATCTCGCAATCCAGTTGCCTTATCTCGGGAATGTGGTACAGCAACTCGTTAAAATTAAAGGCTTGCAGTACGCCGGTTTCAGGATGTTTTATCATCCCGATGGTACCGCCGGTATAAATAAGCAGTATTTTAGGCTTCATGGGTTTTTTTAAGCAACACCTGGTTTTCTACAGGTCTTGCATACATGTTTAAAAAGCTAGCCACCGCTTTATGGTCTGCGCTGTTTACCCGTAGACGCAAGCGACGCTCAAACTGGTTTTTGTCCTGCTCGGTATACTGTGCTTGATAGGTGGTGGCGTTGTGCAGTAAATCGTGGGCGATGTAGTTTGTAGGCCACAACTTGTAGTTAAGTTGTATGGTATCGTCTAGTTGCTGTACCACATTTTGTAGGACTTGGTTGGTGCTTTCGGACTCGTTAACGTTAAATTGCAGTGGTGCTGCCGCGGCGATGTGTATGTGTTTTTTTTGTCCTAGCGCACCTTTAAGGATACTGTTAAAATCTTCGTTTTCGGTTTTTATGTATTCCTCGTTTGCTTCTTTGGCGAGCAATTCGGGTACCTTTAGAATATCGGTAGGGTCATATTCATAAGATATAGAGATAGGCACGATGCGCAGACTGTTCAGGTAACTGGCGATAGGTTGTTTTCCTGCGGCCAAACCTATCATTTTAAGCACGCCTTGCTCGGTCACGTCATTACCATCCTTTGTCCGGCCTTGTCGCTGGGCTATCCACACGCTGCGTTTGCGCTGGGTAAGTAAATGCTGTATAAAAAGGCTTAGCTTTTGACTACTTACTAGGGTTTCTCTAGGACCGGCGCCGCGTTTTACGATAAAATTGCGGTTGAGTCTGCTCAATGCGTTTACAAATGGTCGCTGCACGAGGTTATCACCTATCGCACTGGCGGTGCGTATAAGGTTGTGGTCAAACAACACCAGGTTGATAAGCGACGTGTCTAGCACGATATCGCGGTGATTGCTTATATATAAATAGGGTGTGTCGGGATCTAATTTGTCAAAACCACTGGCCGATAATCCCGCACTGGTTTCATCCAGCAACCGCAGCATGGTTTTAGAAATAACCTTGCGTTGCAGGTCGTCTATACTGTAACAAGAGAGGACAATATCTTTAATCTGGGGTTCGTCAAGATGCGGGAAAGTGTATGCAAACAACTCCTTAATCATGGGATGGCGCACCGCACTTTGCAATGCAGGATTTACCTCGTTTGCATCAAAGAATCGTATGTCGTCAAAAATATTCACAGCAGTTTCAGTCATCAGGTTACAGTGCTTTTAATTGCGTTAAAGGGTTGATTTAAGGAACTTCATAAAAAACAAAGGTAAGCCTCTCTACCTTACACACCGAATACTTGTATAGAATTTAACGTGGTTTGCTGGGCAACTTGTTCTATGCTAATCTGGTAAATCTGTGCAACTTTTTGAGCTACTAGTGGCAAGTAGGCGCTTTCATTGCGTTTGCCGCGGTATGGTACTGGTGCCAGATAGGGCGCATCGGTCTCTAGCACGATGTGTTCTAAGGCTATTTCGTTTAAAAACTGGTCTACCTTTCCGTTTTTAAAGGTAATAACACCGCCTATGCCTAGTTTAAAATTTAGGTCTATGGCCCGCTGTGCTTGCTGCAAATTGCCTGTAAAACAATGAAAAATACCGTTTAGTGCGGTACCACGGTAGCATTCTAGCACTTCAAAAACCTCGTCAAAAGCATCGCGACAATGAATAACGATGGGTAGTTTGCGGTCTAGTGCCCACTGTATTTGCGTGTGAAACGCCTCTTGCTGTTGGGTTTTAAATTGTGTGTCCCAAAACAAATCCATACCTATTTCACCCACAGCTACATACGATTCTTTATCCAGCATGTGTTGCACGTGTAGCAGTTCTTCTTTGTAATTTTCATGCACGTGCGTGGGATGTAAACCGCACATTAAGTGCACGTTGTTGGGATACTTTCTTTTCAGTTCCAGCATGCTAGGGGTATAAGTAGAGTCAATAGCAGGCACAAAAAACCGTTGGATACCTGCGGCAATTGCGCGTTCTATCATCGCGTTTTGATCGTTGTTAAATTCCTCGCTGTACAGGTGTGTGTGGGTATCTGTAAAATTCATGCTGCAAAAATAGGGATTGAAAAGGTGCACGCTTTCGCGAAAGCGTAATTATCTTTACCCTGTAAACACCCTACATGACTTCTATTAAAAACCTGCTTATTGCAAGAGGCTACATCGCACACAACATAAGAATTGCACCAAAAAGTGGACACATTGTAACCAAAGCATCTATCAATGGGCATCCCGGTAGGTTTATTATAGACACTGGCGCAAGTGCTAGTTGCGTCAATCAGGACTTGCAAGAAGCGTTTCAATTAGAAACACATTATATGGAAAAAACGATAGGCACAGCTAGTGGATCGCTGCTACCGCGTATTGCCCATCACAACAGGTTAGAATTGGGCGGTTGGTGTCATGAGAATATGACCTTATTGAGCATGGATATGAGTTTTATTAACAGCGCGCTAGCTGTAGAACGCATGCGAGCCATACAAGGATTGCTAGGAGCCGATTTTTTACTAGCTGCAAAGGCGATTATAGATTATGACCGCAGTCTCGTTTATTTAAAGCCACAAAAAAACCCCGATAACGAGGTGTTTTAAGGACTATTTGTTTTGTATTTTAATAGGATATAGAAAAAGCCCCATTTGTAACGTTGATGTTGTTAGGTGGTCCAGTCATAAAAGAGAATGTACCCTCTACAGTATTTGTGGCCTGATTTGCAGCGGTAATGACTAGATTGCCAGAAATTGCAATATCGGGTACGCCGTTATTAATGTAAAATGCAGTAACGCCAGGCGAGTTAAACGCATAGGTGTTAGGGGTGATGTTTTCGGGAAAGGTTAGCGAAATTTGCGCATTATTGCGAGAAGCTACTATGGATAGTGCCCCAGCAGTTACTAATGGTGTAATGGTTACAGGCGTAAACACAGCACCGTCTACCGTTGCTGTAAATGCTTGTGTACCTGGGTTTGTCACCACGTCGGGTGCGGTACCAAAAGGAACCTGATAGATCACGCCACGTCGCATGTACAAACTATCGACATTGCCTGGCAGGTAACTTACAAACTCAAACGTCCCAGTCACTGTGCCTGCAGGCGAACTGGGAGAAAGTACAACCGTACCATTACCGTTTCCTAATGCAGTGGTAAAGGTATTGGTGCCATTAAACGTGTAACGCGCCTCGTTTGCAGATGTCGGGCTAAGAACATAAGTACCGGCATTGCTCCTGCTAATTTTTAATTCTAATCTTTCTAACGGGTTTACTCCTATGATAGAGACGGTACCGTCTGCATTATTAACAGCACTCATTTGTAGCGCTTTAAAAAACTCGCCGTTGCGCACCGCTTGTATGGCAGGTACATTGTCATCTTCTAGGTTGCGTTCACAAGAAAGAAAACCTAATGCCAAAAGGGCAAAACAAAAGAATTTAGAAAAAATATTCATTGTAAAAAATTGTGTTGGAACAAATGTAAATAAAATAACAAGATATGCTACTGATTATTAAAATAATCCTATTTTTACACCCTCAATTATAACCACGGGTCGAGAACCCACAAATTTAATGATATGCCTGTAAAAATCAGACTTCAAAGACACGGTAAAAAAGGAAAACCTTTTTTCTGGATTGTAGCCGCAGATGCGCGCGCTAAAAGAGACGGTAAATACCTTGAAAAATTAGGTACGTACAACCCAAACACAAACCCTGCAACCATTAACCTAGACGTGGATGGGTCTGTAAAATGGTTAGAGAATGGTGCACAACCTACAGATACTGCTCGTGCAATTCTAGGATACAAAGGTGTGATGCTTAAAAAACACTTAAACGGTGGTGTTAAAAAAGGTGCTTTAACTACCGAGCAGGCTGAAGCTAAATTCAGCGCTTGGTTAGAGGAAAAAGCTGCCAAAATAAATAACAAAGCTACCGGTTTACAAACAGACAAAGAAGCTGCTGCCGCTGCTGCACTAGAGGCTGAAAAAGCAGTGAATCTTGCAAGAATCGCTTCAAACGCTCCTGTAGCCGAGGTAGTTGCAGAAGAAGAAACAGAAGTAGTTGCTGAAGACGCTACTCCTGAAGCTGCCGAAGAAGCAAGCGAAAAAGAATAATTTAAGAATAGTATGCGTAAAGAAGATTGTTTTTACGTAGGCACTGTTGTAAATAAATTCAGCTTTAAGGGAGAGTTGCTAGTAAAACTAGATACCGATGTCCCCGAGCTATTTCTAGAAATGGAATCAGTTTTTATCGATATCGGTAAAAATCTGGTTCCATTTTTTATTGACCGCTGTCAACTGCACAAATCCTTATTGTTGCGTGTTAAGTTTGAGGATATAGACGATGAGCTTGCGGCCGATGCCCTCATGAATAAAGAACTTTATTTGCCGTTAAGCTTTTTGCCTCCTTTAGAGGGCAACGCATTTTACTACCACGAGGTCATTGGATTTACTGTCCAAGATACAAATTACGGCTTAGTAGGTACGATTACAGGGGTAAACGACACCACGTCACAAGCTATTTTTAAAATAGATAGTAATGGCACCGAGGTGCTTATCCCTATAAACGATCATTTTATTATAGCAGTAGATCGCACAAATAAAACAATCACAGTGACTGCGCCCGATGGGCTTATAGATTTATACCTCAACGATTAAAATGAACATTTTTAAAAATCATGAGCGCGTTTACGTTTAAACAGTTTACCGTCGCTCAAGATCGCTGTGCGCAAAAAATAGGAACCGATGGTGTTTTGCTAGGAGCATGGGCAACACCTGCTATTAATAACCCAACGAGCATTCTAGATATAGGCACAGGCACAGGTATTATTGCGCTTATGATGGCTCAACGATTTACAAATGCTCAAATAGATGCTGTAGAATTAAGTACCGATGCACACGCCCAGGCCACCGAAAATTTTGAGGAAAGCATCTGGGCCGACCGCCTATTTTGTTATCACGCTTCTTTTCAAGAGTTTTATGAAGAAATAGAAGACCGCTATGAATTTATAGTCAGTAATCCTCCATTTTTTGATGGCAAAACTTTGAAAAATAGCGGGGTGGTAATCGACGAGCGGCAGCAAGCCCGTTTTGATGATGCCTTATCTTTTGAAGAGCTTCTTTACGGCGTTTATAAGTTGCTAGAAACCAATGGCACATTTTGTTGCGTGATCCCCGCAACACGTGAAAAACACTTTTTAGAAATTGCCGCACATTATCACCTTTTCCCGTCTAAAATTACCCATGTAAAAGGAACCGATAGCAGCCCGGTTAAACGAAGTTTGTTACAGCTAAGATTTCGTTTTGAGTTAGACGACCCACCGTTTGAGGCTGTAAAAAGTCTGTTAATTATTGAACAAAAGCGGCATCAATACACAAACGAATACAAGGAGCTCGTAAAAGATTTTTATTTAAATATGTAAGAGGCTCCTTTAACAACTGACTTAAGACCAGTATCTTTGTCGCAAACGATTGAAAGCATGAAACCAGACCTTTTTGAAGCGCCAGATTATTATAATTTAGACGATTTACTCACTACCGAGCATAAAATGATACGTGATGCAGCTCGAGCATGGGTAAAACGCGATGTTTCTCCTATTATAGAGCAAGCAGCACAAGACGCGACGTTTCCTAAAAGTATTATTCCTGGACTAGCCTCCATCGGTGCATTTGGCCCTTACATTCCCGAGCAGTATGGTGGGGCAGGACTGGACCAGATATCCTATGGTCTAATCATGCAAGAAATAGAACGCGGCGATAGCGGCGTGCGATCTACAGCATCAGTACAATCATCGCTGGTCATGTACCCCATTTACAAATATGGTACCGAAGAACAAAAGCAGCGCTTCTTGCCCAAACTAGCCTCTGGAGCATTTATGGGCTCCTTTGGACTTACCGAGCCCGACCACGGTTCTAACCCTGGCGGTATGGTTACTCGTTTTAAAGATGCTGGGGATGATGTTATTTTGAATGGCGCAAAACTATGGATTTCTAACAGCCCATTTTGCGATCTAGCTGTCGTTTGGGCTAAGGACGAAAACGACCGCATACACGGGGTTATTGTAGAACGCGGTATGCCAGGATTCTCTACTCCTGAAACACATAACAAATGGTCCTTAAGAGCAAGCGCAACTGGCGAACTCATTTTTCAGGACGTGCGAGTTCCCAAAACTAATATATTGCCGGGTCGTACCGGTTTAGGCGCACCACTCAGCTGTTTAGACAGCGCTCGATTTGGTATTGCATGGGGTGCGATAGGTGCCGCTATGGATTGCTATGATACCGCCCTGCGATATGCAAAAGAGCGCATTCAATTTGGGAAACCCATTGCAGCATTCCAATTGCAACAAAAAAAACTAGCCGAAATGATAACCGAAATCACCAAAGCACAATTACTCGCATGGCGATTAGGCGTACTGCGAGAAGAAGGTAAAGCAACAAGTGCCCAAATATCCATGGCAAAACGCAATAACGTAGAGATGGCCATAAACGTGGCGCGAGAAGCCAGACAAATTTTAGGCGGTATGGGTATCACCGGTGAGTACAGCATAATGCGACACATGATGAATCTAGAAAGTGTCATCACCTACGAGGGCACCCACGACATACACCTACTTATTACAGGATTAGACATTACTGGCCAAAACGCCTTTAGTTAACAACCATTTATCACAAATATCAGGTTCTATAGATACCACATTTAAGTGTGTACAATTAGGGCGTTACCACAAGGGTCGGGCTTTGCGTTACAATCTTTTTATAGGCTTTTTAGGCCTATAAAAAGGATTTCCACTGCAATCCCTAACGCAGCTTTACCTATTCGACACACCGCACTATGTAGTAAAGCCATCCATGGAAACAACGGCTGTTGTTCAGTCTTTAAAAAAAGTACTTCATGGCAGGCCATTTTTTATAATCATGTTTTAAACCTTAACATGGCTACAAAATAGACCCAAAGTATACGAACGGGCAACACGCCCTTTTTTCAAATAAACCTAATCCTGTACATGCATTAACAACGGTGACAAAACCGTATTTTTGCAAAAAAATAAGTAATGAGTAAACTGGTAGTAGTAGGAACTGTCGCTTTTGACGCTATAGAAACTCCTTTTGGTAAAACAGATAAGATATTAGGCGGGGCAGCCACCTTTATTGGGTTAGCCGCATCACATTTTAAGACACAGGTTGGACTTGTAAGCGTTGTAGGTGGTGATTTTCCTCAGGAATATCTAGACATGCTTGCAGCAACAGGATTGAATACCGATGGTATAGAGATCGTAAAAGACGGTAAAACTTTTTTTTGGTCGGGTAGATACCACAACGACATGAACAGCCGCGACACACTCGTGACCGAACTTAATGTGCTTGCAGACTTTAACCCAGTAGTACCAGAATCATTTAAAAAAGCCGATGTAGTCATGCTAGGCAATCTACACCCAGCGGTACAACTAGGGGTTTTATCGCAAGTGCCTGGCGCAAAACTCGTAATCCTGGACACCATGAATTTTTGGATGGACTCGGCACTCGATTTGTTGCATGAAGTCATTGCTAAAGTAGACGTCATTACCATTAACGACGAGGAGGCCAGACAACTATCAGGGGAATATTCCCTAGTTGCCGCGGCACGTAAAATCCACAGTATGGGACCTAAATATGTCGTTATTAAAAAAGGCGAACACGGCGCATTACTGTTTCACAATGAATCCATATTCTTTGCACCAGCATTACCACTAGAAGACGTTTATGATCCTACCGGTGCAGGCGACACCTTTGCAGGTGGTTTTGCAGGTTTTCTCGCAGCTACTCAGGATTATAGCTTTGAAAATATGAAACGCGCCATTGTTTACGGCTCTAATCTTGCAAGTTTTTGTGTAGAGAAATTTGGTACCGAGCGTATGCAAAGCATTACCAAAGAAGAGATAAGCACCAGGCTGCAACAGTTTCAAGAACTTACAAACTTTAACATTCCTAACTAAGCTAAAACTTTTAGAACCTAACCTTTAACCTTGTCATTTTAGTTACTTTTATTCCATAGCCTATTCTATGAGCGATTCTTTAAAACACGAGTGCGGTATCGCACTCATAAGATTACTAAAACCACTAGCATTCTACAAAGAAAAGTATGGAACAGCCTTTTATGGGATAAATAAAATGTACCTGATGATGGAAAAGCAGCACAACCGCGGTCAGGACGGTGCTGGTTTTGCAAGTATAAAATTAAATGTTCAACCTGGGCAGCGTTATATCTCTCGGGTACGCAGTAATGCCTCCCAACCCATACAAGACATTTTTGAACAAATTAACGAGCGCATTAACGATGAGCTAACGGCAAACCCACATTTAAAAGACGATGTCGAGGCTCAAAAACACCAAATACCGTACATAGGAGAAGTGATGATGGGTCACGTGCGTTACGGGACCTTTGGTAAAAACAGTATCGAGTCTGTACACCCATTTTTGCGCCAAAATAACTGGATGCATCGCAACCTGATTATGGCGGGTAATTTTAACATGACTAATGTAACCACGTTATTCAATAAACTCGTGTCGCTGGGACAACACCCTAAAGACATGGCCGATACCGTGACCGTGATGGAAAAAGTGGGTCATTTTCAAGATCGTGAGGTTAACAGGCTTTACAAGAAAATGAAAGAAAAAGGCTTGAACAAGCAACAAGCATCGGCCGAGATTGCTGCCAGACTCAACGTTGCAAAAGTCCTGAAAAAAAGTGCTCGTGACTGGGATGGCGGTTATGCAATGGCAGGACTTATGGGCCACGGCGATGCCTTTTTACTGCGAGATCCAGCGGGTATAAGACCAGCATATTATTTCCAAAATGACGAGGTGGTTGTTGTAGCAAGTGAGCGACCTGTGATACAAACAGCGTTCAACGCACCCTATGAAAAGGTAAAAGAACTAGACCCAGGAAAAGCGATTATCATCAAAAAAAATGGATCGGTTTCCTTACGACAAATAATCGCACCTACCGCTCGCAAAGCATGTTCCTTTGAACGCATATATTTCTCGCGAGGTAGCGATGCCGAAATTTACCAAGAACGCAAAATGCTGGGTAAATTACTGTTCCCCAAAATCATGGAATCTATAGATCAAGACATTGACAACACGGTATTTTCTTACATTCCGAATACTGCCGAAACTTGTTTTTATGGCTTGATAGAAGAAGGTCACGTGCACCTTAATAAACAAAAGCGGGATGCTATTATCGCGGGAGATGGTAAACTTACTGCCGCGCAGGTAGAAATGACGCTTTCGCGAAAGCTGAGAACCGAAAAAATCGCAATAAAAGATGCAAAATTGCGCACCTTTATTACCGAAGATTCCTCTCGAGACGACCTGGTAGCTCACGTTTATGATGTGACTTATGGTGTGGTAGGAAAAGATGATAATCTGGTGATTATAGACGACTCTATTGTGCGGGGTACGACATTAAAAAAGTCCATTCTTAAAATGATGGACCGCCTAAACCCGAAGCGCATCGTCGTGGTTTCTAGTGCACCGCAAATACGTTACCCCGATTGTTATGGGATTGATATGGCGCGGTTAGAGGGCCTTATCGCATTTCAAGCAGCGCTGGCACTGCATCAGGAACGTGGGACCTATGGCATTGTTAAAGAGATTTATGACAAATGCGTTTTACAAACAAATTTACCCGATGCACAGGTTGTTAATCATGTAAAAGAATTTTATTCACCATTTAGTGAAGACGAGATAAGTGCTAAAATTGCCCAACTACTTGCAAACGACAATATTAAAGCCGAGGTTAAAATCATCTACCAAACGGTAGAAAATTTACACATTGCTTGCCCTAAAAATTTAGGTGACTGGTATTTTACAGGCGATTATCCGACACACGGTGGCAATAGGGTCGTAAACCGTGCTTTTATCAATTTTTATGAAGGTAATACGGATAGGGCGTATTAAAAAAACGACGCGTCTAACCCTATAGCACGTGCTACCTTGCGAACTGTTCTATGGTACAACAAATGGTCACGACGAACCCATTTATATAGTCAACAAAAAACCCCGACCACAAATAATGGTCGGGGAATATTATAGAGAGGTGAACTATTTACTTTTTAAGTAATGCAATCGTTGCCTCGTTTTTACTTTCTAGAGCAAATTCTTTAGCCGTTTTTCCTTCAAAGCTCACGGTGCTGTCGGCACCGGCTTTTAAAAGTTGCTGTACAAGTGCACTGTTACCGTTTACGGCTGCAAAGTGTAAAGCAGGCATACCACTACAAGACGCATTAGGATTTACCTTGAGATCTACCAGTAGTTTATTTACAATATCTGCACTACCCATGCTTACAGCAAGTTGTAGGATATTAAGGTTTCCACTTTTAAACTCATAGCAATTCTCTTTGTTGGTCGCATTTACGAGTGATGCAATAGCTTGCGTATCTTGATTTTTAAGCGCGGCAGTTAAATCTGCCGGTAATTTTTGTGCTGTAACGGTTACACTTAAAGCGAAAGCCGCTAGAAAAAATAGTTTGTTCATAACGTAAATGATATTCTAAGTGGCTAATATAACACGATTTCTGAAAATATTATAATTTTATGAAGTTCTATACTCTAAAATATCACCGGGCTGGCAATCCAGGGCAGCGCATATCGCCTCTAATGTAGAGAACCTTATAGCTTTAGCTTTACCTGTTTTAAGAATAGAAAGGTTTGCCGTTGTGATATTCACAGCCTGGGCCAGTTCGTTGCTTTTCACTCCTTTTTGTGCAAGGACTACATCTAGATTTACATATATAGGCATCGCTTAAACGGTTAAGTCTACTTCTTCTTTTAATCTTGTAGCATCTTTAAACACGACACTTAACGCTTGACAAATACTAGAAAGAAAGACACAAGTGACAAAATAAATAGTCTCACCGTTTGCAAAACGCATCTCGATGTAACCAAGTAACGCCAGAGCCATGATTATCAACGATTTCCAACCCCACAATGCAGATGCCTGCTTAGAAAATAGTTTCCCTCTATTTGCAATACGGGTAAAAATGTTAAATATAACGAGCGCTGTAATGCACAGTAAAGATTGAGCAATATTCACAAAACTCCACTTATTTACAGTCGTTTTAAGATATATAAGTTCGTCATAAATATCAGTTCCAAAATAGCCTGCAAATGCCAGCGACATATAAAGTGTGCGGTTGTTAAAATACTTTTTCATGGTTAGATGGTTAAATCGTTTTCTGTTTTAAGTCGCAAACCTTCTTGCAAAATGATTGCAGTAAGCATCAAGAAAAATCCAAAAGAAAGAATAACAAACAACGAGTCAAAACTAAATCCTATGGTATAGCTAAATTTAGAAGCCCTAACATTTATAGATGCGTATAGTCCCCACAAACTGTGTGCAAACGGTGGTATTTTAGTAAGCAAGCCTGCGAGAATACAATTTTTTCCTGCTTTCATAAGGAGACTGGCAATCGCTGCATCAAATAATGCACGAGGCTTTAATTTATGTGCTGCTTGTTTCATTAGGTATAACATTCTGACAAATACAAAATAACCGAATATGCCTAAAAGCACCACCAGATAAAAACTCCAGTGCACATTCTTTAATTCGTGACCACCTATACTCATGGCTGTGTCAGCATCTTGTATTGCTAACCAAAAAATAAACGGCGATACTAGTGCATTTAGAAAAGCAAAAAAGTACACAAAGTCTATTATGGCTCTAAAGAGACTAATCCATTTCATATTAATAGTTTTAGCACCATTCAAAATTACTAAAATTATTGGTAAACAATAATATATTATTGATAAATGATAATAAAAAATTCGCTGTATGGTAAAGTGACTCGTGCAAAATCACCACATCACCCAATTGCCACATTATTAAATTAACTATATATTTGTTTCATAGTACAAGGAAATGGTGGTCTTCCTTACCCAACCGCTTTAAAAAGCTGATGACGCCTGATTAACGCGTGATGTTATAATTTAATCAGGTATTCCATGTCAACACATGAAAAAAAGTCCCTAGGCAAAAACCTTATTTTTCAGATTCTCTATTTATTAAGAAAATACCCTCTGTTTCCTAACATGCTTCAATGGACGGTTATCTGTTCCCTCATAAGTGTGTTAATAGGCAGCGCGTCGGCAGGATTTTTACACTCCTTAAATTGGGCAACAGGATATAGAGAAAATAATGTATGGATCATCGCTTTTTTACCGCTCGGGGGGCTGCTTATTGGGTTGCTTTATCACTATGTTGGTAAAGATGCAAACGCCAGTAACAATCTCATTATCGATACGGTGAATAACCCCAGGCAGGATATTCCACTGCGCATGGCGCCATTTGTCTATATCGGTACTATTATGACCCATCTTTTGGGCGGCTCGGCAGGGCGCGAGGGGACTGCCTTGCAAATGGCAGGTTCTATAGCCTACCCGTTTAGTAAAATTTTTAAGTTAACTAAGTCAAACATTAAAACATTAATGATTGCTGCGGTAGCTGGCGGGTTCGGTTCTGTTTTTGGGACACCGCTTGCAGGTGCTGTTTTTGCATTAGAGTTTTACCGGGTGGGTCACATACGATACACTGCGCTTTTACCAGCTCTTATTACTGCTTTTGCTGCCGATGCGGTAGCACGATTTTGGCAAGCACCCCATACACATTATTACATCGATTTAATCCCACGTGTATCTTTTTTAAATATTCTATTTGCCATACTCGCCGGTATTTGCTATGGTTTTTGTGCGACTTTATTTGTCACTCTACTTCGCAAAACCAGCGCTTTTTTTAAAACCATCATAGCTTATCCACCTTTACGGCCATTTTTAGGCGGTATTCTTGTAGCTTGTGTGGTTTTTGCACTAGGCACAACAAAGTATATAGGATTGGGTATACCTACCATGGTAGCATCTTTTGAGCAACAGTTGCCCATGTATGATTTTTTTATCAAAATGCTTTTAACGGTCCTCACACTTTCTGCGGGTTTTAAAGGTGGCGAGGTAACCCCGCTGTTTTTTATTGGTGCCACGCTGGGCAACGCGTTAGGTCTTTTTATACCGCTACCCATGGGATTGCTTGCAGGGATGGGATTTGTGGCGGTGTTTGCAGGGGCTACAAATACTCCGTTTGCGTGTATTGTCATGGCTTTAGAATTATTTGGCGTGGAATGCGGGATCTATGTGGCAATTGCTTGCTTAACGGCTTATTTTATTTCAGGAAATCAAAGTATCTATGAGAGCCAAATCATCGGTGATGCAAAATACCGGTATTTTAACCTCCTAAAAAATTGGTTCACAAAACCACTTTAAGATGTGCTGCGGGGCATTGTTGGATATAAAATTACCGATGTAGTGTACTAGGGTTGTGGGAATTACGCTTTCGCGAAAGCGAGATCGCAACCATCACACATGTATATAATAGACTAATCGTTAAATGAAGTTTGCGTATTTGCGTTTGCAGGATTTGCCAAAAGCTACTGTTTTGTAAAAATGATATTTGCGCCATTTTGTTGCAGTCTCATGGTACCGTTTTCTACATAAAAGGTTAGACGTATGCCTGCGGAATCAAATTTAAAAACATTGTTTTCATAGGCATCCATGGGAATAGCCTGTTGCCCTGTCGCTTGCGTGTACAATGTGTTTCCTTCTTGAGAAACGGTGATTTTTAAAGGAAAATCTGGGTTTGTGTAAACACCGGTAAATTGTGATAATTGAGCAGTTGTTAAGGTAATTTGCTTGTCGGTGATAATGGGCTCGTTGTAAAGAATATTTCTAATATGTTTTATGGGTAATGCGGTGGTGGGCAAACTGTGATTTTGTAACAGAATAATGGTTTTGCGAGAGGTCATGTGCCTTTCTATAAAAGTGGTGTATCCAGCCCACCCGCCAGAGTGATTTGCGATGGCGCCGTAGTTTTCTTGTTGCGTTATAAACCAGCCAAAACCGTAGTCGGTAGTTGCACCATCGATTGTTTTTATAGATTCAAAAATGGTTTTTTTATCAGTTTCGTTTACTAGTGCGTTTGTGTACAGCGCCTGGTCCCAAATAAGCAGGTCGCTCGCGGTGCTGTTTACCATGCCGTCGCCCACAATACCATCCAGGTAATAGGTATAGAATGTTTTGCCAAAGCTATTTGTTAGGACCTTGTTACCCATGCTGTCTTGTACATAGCCTAGTGCATAGTTTTCTACTTTTTGGGGTTTAAATCGACTCCTGTAAACAAAGGTATTGTTCATTTTTAAAGGTTTAAAAATATGTTGTTTCAAAAAGTCTTCAAAGGTCATTTGAGAGGTTTTCTCAATGATAAACCCTAGTAAGGCATATCCTGTATTGCTGTATTCAAATTTTTCATCGGGCTGGAATTGTAATGCAGGTTTGTATTTTGCAAGCATATCAACAACATCCTGATTTGTTGCAAATGTTGATTTGGCCCATTTTTCTTCAAACAATTCCATATAGTCGGGCAGTCCACTAGTATGGTGGATTAACTGCCTGATTGTGATGTCTTTGTAAAAGCTTAAGGACGGGATATAGGTCGCTATATGATCTTCATAACGCAGTTTGCCTTGTTTTTGAAGCAAGACTATGGCCATGGCGGTAAATTGCTTAGAAACCGATGCCAGTTCAAAAACAGTGTTTTTGTCGATGGCTCTTTTTGATATCTCATCTGCATATCCATAGCTTTTTTCAAACAGTGTTTTTCCTTCTTCGGCAATAAGCACATTCCCGTTAAACGCATTTTTTGCATGTAAAGATGTGAACAAACCGTCTAGACGTGTGGCTCTTAAATCTTGTGCAGTGGTGTAGAGGTTACTTATTATGGCTAGCAGTAGGAGGACATTTTTCATAGTAACGCGTATTCTTTTTTTTGTAATGATAGAACGAATCTATTGATTAGGAAACATTTTTTGTAACATTTTAAATCATGGCGTATCCAAAGGGCAAATATTTAAAAATCTATATCATGAGAAATAGCCTCATTTTCTTTTTTTTACTTTTTTCGGTAACGACGATGTATAGCCAAAAGCAAGCAACGTATCCTTTTAATGTTGCCAAAAGCGGTACAGGTAGTCAGTCTATTATATTTATCCCTGGATTTGCATCGTCGGGTGCGGTATGGGATGCGACGGTTGCTATACATGGTAAAAACTATACCTGCTATGTGCTAACGATGGCTGGATTTGCTGGTGTTGAACCCCGTGAAGTACCAACCTTTAACCATTGGAAATCTAGGATAGCCGATTTTATAAAAAATGAGCACATAGAAAAACCTATTATTATTGGGCACAGCATGGGTGGCGGTCTAGCACTTGCCATCGCAGCAGATTATCCTGATTTAGTAAGTAAAATTGTGGTGGTAGATGCATTGCCTTGTTTAGCGGCTTTAACAAACCCTAATTTTAAGCAACAGGATAACATCGACTGTACCGCGTCTATTGCACAAATGACGGCAATGTCCAACGATCAATTTTATGAAATGCAAAAAAGCGCCATCCCGCAACTCACTACCAGCCTAGAAATGGCCGAAACCATAGTTGGGTGGAGTGTAAAATCGGACCGGGAGACCTTTGCTCAAATGTATTGCGATTTTTTTAATACCGACCTTAGAGAAAAATTAAAGAGCATTCAAAGCCCCAGTTTAATCCTTTTAGAGTCTTATTTTAAGTATTTTAAACCCGGTGTTGAAGAGCAATATAAAAACCTTAAAACGGCAAATCTACAGTTTGCAGACCGTGGTCTTCATTTTGTCATGTACGATGATAAAGAGTGGTACGATAATCAGCTCATGCATTATTTAAAAATCCAGTAATGGTGTTTGAAGATATTTATAAAAAATACTGGCAAAAGGTCTTTAGACTGTTTATGGGGTATGTGAATGATGTGGACCTCGCTAAAGACCTCGCACAAGAAACATTTGTCATCGTGTTACATAAGTTGCCCGAGTTTAGAAACGAGAGTGCTATAGGAACCTGGATATTTCGTATCGCTTCTAACAACTGCTTGCGGCAAATCGAGCGGCAAAATCGCTATAAAAAAGTGCAATTACCTGATCAGGTCGCAGCGGCAATAGAACCTGAAATAGAGACCAAAATAGCCTTCTTGTACACGTGCATCGCTCAACTTAAAGAAATTGACCGGATTATTATATCTCTAGAATTAGAAAACATAAAACAAGAGGAGATCGCAAGTATTGTAGGACTTTCTAACGAGAATGTGCGTGTAAGAATCCACCGAATAAAACAACAGCTACAAACAAAATTCAAAAATTATGACCAATAAAGATCCTTTAAAAGAATTGTGGTTACAACAATCTATACAACCGCCACAATTGAGTGATATCTACGAGAGACTTAAAGAAATGAGAAGAAAAAAGATATGGACGCTACTTGCTGTAAATTTTTTAATGGTACTTACCGTTTGTGGTGTTATTTTCATTTGGTTGCATTTTCAACCCAGGTTTATCACAACTAAAATAGGTATCGTCATAACGATTCTAGGAATCGTTGTGTATTTGCTTTCATACAATCAGCTATTGCCTTTTCTATTAAAAATAAACGACGATAAAAGTTCTCATGACTATTTAGAATCGCTATTACATTTAAGAAAGCGTCAAAAATATCTTCAAACAAAAATGTTAGGAATTTATTTTTTAACCCTTTCGGTGGGTATATGCCTTTATTTATATGAATATGTTTCTATGATGGCATTCCCATGGTCTGTGATGGTCTATGCGTTTACGAGTATTTGGATAGGGTTTAACTGGTTTGTGCTACGGCCAAAAATCATTTTAAAAGAGAATACTAAATTAAATAGCCTTATTGATAATGTTGAAAATATCAACAATCAGTTTTAAATAGCCTTAGCATCATTTCATAAAAAAGCCGCTCAAACGAGCGGCTTTTAGTTTCTTTTTTATGTGGTAAACGATTAATCTGCTAGAATAATCGCTTTGTTACCGTCCATTTCTATCACACCACCTGTAATGTCCATGTTTGTCGTACCATTGGCTTTTTTAAACATGCTAGCTGTCGCTTCTTGAAGTTTTACATCGCCAAAAATACGAATGGCGCCTTTAGTTAATAAAGACACTACAGGGGCGTGTAAATTAAGCATTTGAAACTCGCCGTTAACACCAGGAACAGCAACCGATTCTACCTCGCCGCTAAAAACGACCATCTCTGGTGTGACAATTTCTAAAATCATGTTTTTTATTTAAGAATGTAAAATTTTTGATACACGTTCAGCATTATGATGTAAGCACGCTGCTTACTCCATACTGCGTTCTCCATGAGAATTAGGCTTCGGTAAGCATTTTTTCACCTGCCTCAATTACCTCTTCTATGGTTCCTTTAAGGTTAAAAGCACTCTCTGGTAAATGGTCTAACTCGCCATCCATAATCATGTTAAACCCTTTAATCGTGTCTTTAATATCAACAAGCACACCTTTAAGACCGGTAAATTGCTCTGCCACGTGGAATGGTTGTGATAAGAAACGCTGCACACGACGTGCACGACTCACGGCTAGTTTATCTTCTTCAGACAATTCTTCCATACCTAAAATAGCGATAATGTCTTGCAGCTCTTTGTAACGTTGCAACAACTCTTTTACACGTTGAGCACAGTTATAGTGCGCATCGCCTAAAATTGCTGCAGTAAGAATACGCGAGGTAGAATCTAGTGGGTCTACCGCTGGATAAATACCTAATTCGGCAATTTTACGAGAAAGTACTGTGGTAGCATCTAGGTGGGCAAACGTTGTTGCTGGCGCTGGGTCAGTAAGGTCATCGGCAGGAACGTAAACCGCCTGTACCGATGTAATAGATCCTTTTTTAGTAGACGTGATGCGCTCTTGCATGGCACCCATTTCGGTTGCTAGGGTAGGTTGATAACCCACGGCCGACGGCATACGGCCTAGTAGTGCACTTACCTCAGACCCTGCTTGTGTAAAACGGAAAATGTTATCCACAAAGAAAAGTACATCTTTCCCTTGTCCATCACCCGCTCCATCACGGAAGTATTCGGCTATCGTAAGTCCAGAAAGTGCCACACGAGCACGTGCTCCTGGCGGCTCATTCATTTGTCCAAAAACAAAGGTCGCCTTAGACTCTTTCATCAATTCTTTATCGACGCTCTTAAGATCCCAACCGCCTTCTTCCATAGAATGCATAAACGCATCTCCATATTTTATAATGCCAGATTCTAGCATCTCGCGCAATAAGTCGTTACCCTCGCGAGTACGCTCGCCCACACCTGCAAAAACAGATAGACCACCGTGACCTTTTGCGATGTTATTAATAAGTTCTTGTATCAATACCGTTTTTCCTACACCAGCACCACCGAATAGACCAATTTTACCACCTTTTGCATAAGGTTCTATCAGGTCTATTACTTTAATACCTGTAAAAAGCACCTCGGTAGACGTTGATAGTTCTTCAAACGCGGGTGCAGATCGGTGTATAGAAAGACCATCATTACCTGTTTTAGGCAAGTTACCTAGACCATCTATCGCATCACCTATCACATTAAATAAACGACCGTAAACAGCATCGCCTATAGGCATTTTAATAGGATTTCCTGTGGCAGTGACCACAGCGCCGCGGCTTAAACCGTCTGTAGAGTCCATAGAAATGGTTCTTACTGTGTTTTCGCCCACGTGTGATTGTACCTCGAGTACCAGTGTGTTGCCGTTAAGAATGACCTCTAGTGAGTCATAAATTTTAGGAAGTGCGCCTTGCGCGCCATCAAAAGTTACATCTACCACTGGGCCGATGATTTGTGAAACGCTACCTGTAATTTGAGACATTTAGTTACTTTTTTAAATGGTGTATTTGTAGGGCTTCTACCCCCGTTTTAAGTGGTGCAAAGATACTGCTTTGGTTTTATTATAAACTTTAAAAAAGATTTTTTTTTAATGACTGGTTTTTAGCATGTTGTTGGGCAAAACGGCCTTGTTTAAAAGCACTTTATATGTTGCAAAGACGTTGTTTTTTTAGGTGTTCGCTTTCGCGAAAGCGCAACAAATCACAATCCCCGTTTCCCTTTATGGATTGATACAAGGTTGAGCAGTTGTGTAGATGACCGCATAAAAAAAGGCTGCCCATGTAATAGACAGCCTTTGTTTAGTATGCAATGATTATTTTATACGCCTAGTTGCTAGATAGGCGTATGTTGTCTAGTTCATAAGTTCCATCTGTAGCAGGATCACCAGACCCCTGATAACGGAATGCGATGGCGCCTGTGCCGGTAACACAGTCCAGCGATACGTTTCTAGAGAACACCCAGTTTGCAAATGGCTCAGAATCTTGTACAATGATTGCATCGCCTAGTGGTTGCCACGTTGCGTTTGTCACACCAGCGCTTGTACCATCCCAGTCGTTGCTAAAAAGTACCTGCATGGTAGACCCGTCGGCAAAGCTGTTTGAGGTCTCAAAGGAAACGCGCTCCCCTGTTTGTGCGTCAAAGTTAAATCGTGGGGTAATTAACCACGCAACGGTGCTTAAATCTCCTGATCTAAAGGAGCCCACATTCACACTTTTACCCAGTGATGGGTTTGTACCACCGGCAGTGTAAACACGCCAGGTTTGTGTGCCTGCTTCTTGAAAATTCACCCATCCCGCTGGCATCGCTACTGCACCGGTAGATTGTGTTTCAAAATTCTCAAATAATAAGGTGTTTGCACCTGCGCTAGGATAGGTACCACAAGAAAGGGGCGTCAGGTCGCAACGGCTAGGGTCGCTAAAGTTAAAATCTTCGGGAGAGTTTACATAAAGAACATAAGCATCGTCAAAAAAGTCTCTAGTCAATACCGCATTTACGCTACCCTTGCCACGAGGTACTTGCAGGGCTTTAAAATCGGCAAAAGAACTTGTCCATAAATTAGCATTTGCGCCAAAGGCATTGTTACAACTTTTAATCCTGCGTTCACCGTCAAACTGGTCTGTAGGTTCAGCAGCAAATGTTTTTCCCAAATCCTCGGCTACAAACTGCACGTTCGTTAATTGTACCCAGGTGTTTTCAAGAGCTTCAGAAAAGTCAGCAAACTCTATTTGTCGTGGCGTGATGGTTGCAACTACATTATCTCTTATGATAAACTCATCACGGCGGGACTCTTGAATCCTGTCCATATTGTCACCTATCCCCAGTGTGTAAACGCCATTTTTAACACCCACGGTTAGACCGTCTAGTTTTATAAATATTTTTCTACCGAATTCATAAGTGACAAAAAGTGGATTCACATTTATCTGAATGTTAATTCCTATGGTTGGGTTTTCGGTTGTATCTTGAATAATGATTTCTTTAAACCAGTTACCACCCTCGTCGTTTGAGATTACAAAACCAGATACATACTGGTTGGTGCCCTCAAACAATAAAGTTGATTCACCAGACTGTAGCAGTCTATTAGTAACGGTATTAAGTTCTACCACAGTTCCTGGCACGTTTACCGCTGCACCAGGAGCAGTATCTGGCACGGCATAATCATCGTCACTTACACAAGCGGTTGTTAACGCAATTAAGGCAGCCACGGCTAGAAGGTTTTTGAAATTTCTCATCATCGTATTGTTTATATTAGTAATCATAGCATTTTAAAATCTTAGGTAAACGTTGAGGTAGTAGTTTGCACCAATTCCAAAAAAGTAGCGCGGGGCAAATACTTCTATAGGATTGTTTCTATCATCGCGTATAGATCTAAAGTTAGAATTGCGCGCTTGTTCAAAGCCACCCGTTTTAAATTCGGTATTAAACACGTTGTTAATGGTTGCAAAAAAGCCTACAAATTTGTTGTCAACACGCCAGGACTTGCCGCCGATAATATTTACCAGGGTGTAGTCGGCAAATTGTTCTTGTCTTAACAATTCTTTAGCAAGTGCGGGGTCATAGTCTGTAAAGGTTTGCCCGTCAAAATCCTGAGAAAAGTTTGCAGTGCGAGCGAGCCTATTAACATCTGAATAGCCGTTTGCAAAGTAGTTTAATGTAACGCCTATGTTCCAAAAATCTGGATCGCGGTATTCAAATCCTATTTGCATCGCTGTTTCTGGTCCGCCAGCTACATGGTATCCTTTCATCGCGGCTGTGCCGTCACCAAAACGCAAATTGCCTACAAAATCATCGCTGGTAAGATAAAGGTCTGGATTGTTGGTAAATCTGTTTTGGCCAAAAGCCGCTGCTCCTTTTAAGTTGATGGTGGGCGTAATTTGCACCTCTAGCCCAAATTCTAGACCGATATTGCGGCGGTCTATGTTTGTTACCACTTCTTGCACAAATGCAGCTCCATCGTCACTAGGAAGTCCTGTTAAATCTTCAGTAAAATAAAAACCCAAGTCAGTGCCTCTTTGGAACTCAGTAAAATATCCAGTTAGTCTTGCCTTTACAATAGGAGATCTGTAGATGTAGCTTAGGTCACCTGAATATGATATTTGCGATTCTAGGCCCTCTACGGTTGCATTGTTTTGTCTAGAGTTAGAAAATGCTTGCCCTAAATTAGGCGCGTCGGTCATATAACCTGCATTAAAGTCTATAAACTGGGCCCCAGATATTTTATAAGTTGCGCCACCTTTAGCACCAAAATTCATAAACGCCAATTTCTCGCTTTTACCAAAAGACAGGTTTCCTAAAAAGTTACCGTTTTCATACTTTCCATCGCGCTGGTAGGTGGTATTGGACAGGTTACCTGCAACATAATAATCCACTTTTTTAGAGGTAAATTGTGCTTGTGCAAAAGCTGAGACAATCTCGGCATTAAGGTCAAAGTTGTATTTGTAACGCTCACCCTCGCGCACGATGCGGTTAGGGTTGCGCACGTCGGACTGGGCAAGTACCTGTGCAGATACCAGCGCTTGCGCACTCTCCTCGGCAAAGAAGTCTATGTCTAAATATCCTGTCCCACCCAATAGGTCATCTAGTTTAGCATAGTTTTGACTGTTTAGATTGCGGTAATTAAGACCGCCATGAAATAGTATTTTATCGGTAAGTTGTGCGCTTATAAGCGTGTTTGCAACAATAGACTTGTCATCTACCCGGTCTTCTTGAATCGCATATATGGAATTACCACCTTGTGCTCTCACGATGCGGTTTCCTTCATAAAGTGTGTTCCAGTTTAACTGGCCATCGTTTCTAAAGGCGCGCTCTGCAAAAAACGCATTTTGAAAATCGATAGGGTCACTGCCATTGCGCAAGAAAAAGCTGGGTAAATTTTGGTAATAATCTGGATTTGGGTTGCGGGCACCACCTAAATAACCATCCTGCCCGTCTAGTTGTACCAGTCGCGTCCCACCGTTATCAATACGGGTGTTGCCTATTTTACCGAATTGATAAGACAGGTTTGTATTGATTTTAACCTTAGGAGTTGCCTCCCAATAATGGCTTAATATAAAAATAGGTTCATTAATATCACGTATGCGACTGTTGCGCTGCTCACCATCCTGTAGACCCCAAAACGGGTTGTAAGCAATACCTCTTAAATCTTTAATCTCTTGGGTAATGGCGGTGCTGCGACCGCGACGGTTAGGCGTGTACATACCTGTAAAGTTTATGGAATGTTTCTCATTTACCTTACGTTCTACAGATATACCTAAGGAGTTTGCATCGTACAAGGTACCATCTACAAAACCCTCGTCACCAGCACGTCTAGACGCACTAATGCTGTATGCCCAGCCATTGCTCATCATCCCGCTGTTATAGGTACCCATAAATCGACCTACATAACTGCGATTTGCAGCAGCATAAGAAATATTTACACCAGGTCGTTGTAGAGAAGCACGCATGTCTATACTTTGCACACCTGCATACCCGCCAAAACTTTGTTCGGCAGCTGCTAGGCCTATGGTAAAAGTCTGGTTGCGCTGTAAATCATTAAGTCCACCCCAGTTACTAAACTGCGGCCGCCCAAAGAAAACCTTATTCATTTCTATACCATTAATAAGCACCTTACCATCCTCGCTATCTAGCCCGCGAGGTCTAAAAAAGGTAGCACTAAAGTCAAAAGCCGCGGCTCTTAAAAACTGGTCGCGCGTGGCTTGTAATAAACCCGATAAGTTTGTGGATGCGTTTTGATCCTCGGCCAGGTCGTTTTCGGTTAAACTTATGATACCTGCCGCTTGCTCCTGGGTGATGGTATCTACTCTTAAATAAACAGGGTCCAGGTTAACTACAGCGTTAAGGGCGATAACTACTGGTATCGTCTTATTAGAATATTCATTTGCCTTAAAAATTACCTGCTGGTTTCCTAGGGGAATGGTTTCGGTAAATTTAAAATATCCCTGTGCATCGGTGGTTGTGGATAATGTGGTCCCTACAATGGACACACTTGCGCCGGGAATCGGATTTTCAGTAGTGTCGTCTACCACCCGACCCTGCAATTGCTGCGCTGTGACAATGCCCGAAAACAACACGGCAATACTTAAAAAAAGATTTTTAAAATGTTGGTTCATTTGGTTTTAATATTAACATATTATTAATAATCGGCGGTAAAAGTACATATTTCTAGTGTGTTACCTACCTTTGGCGTGACAATTGTAAAACATTTTACATAAACATAACCTTTTCTCGTCCATATGATAAGTAATAAATTGATTGTTAGTGTGTTATTATGTTTCGCTTTCGCGAAAGCGACACACGCACAAACAGATTCTTCTATTAAAAAATACAAGGTACAGACCATCGCATTCTACAATCTAGAAAATTTATATGATACCGAAGATGACCCCACCATTAACGATGAGGCAAGTCCTATTATGGAAATGGCCGAGGGTTTAAGGGCCGATGCGTATCAAAAAAAACTTACCAGCATGGCACGTGTGATACGCAAAATAGGAACAGATAAGGCAGAGTTGCCACCGGCGGTTTTAGGCATTTGTGAGATTGAGAACCGCAAGGTGGTAGAAGACCTGGTAAACCACCCATTGTTGCGCGAATTTGATTATGGCATTGTACACTATGACTCACCCGACAGGCGCGGGATAGATGTTGGGTTAATTTACCGCAAAAGTGAATTTAAGGTGCTACACAGCCTTTCTAAAGAGCTAGAGATTTTTAACCTGTCTACAGGTAAACGCATTTATACCCGTGACCAGCTTGTGGTAAGCGGCGAGTTAAATGGCGACCCCATGTCTTTTATTGTAAATCACTGGCCATCGCGCAGTGGTGGCGAGCAAAAAAGCCGAGCCTTGCGGGTCGCAGCTGCCGAGCTTAATAAAAAAATTATAGACTCCCTGCATGTGGAGAATGCCATGGCAAAAATTATTACCATGGGCGATTTAAACGATGATCCTACAAATAAAAGTGTACTAGTCACACTGAATGCACAAAAAGACCGCGAGACCGTACGACCACAAATGATATATAACCCGTACATTAAAATGCTTAAAGACGGTTTAAACACACTTGCTTATCGCGATGCGGGAAATATTTTTGACCAGATTATGTTTACATATCCATTGCTGCACGAGGCAAAACAAGACGGTTACCAGTACTGGCAAGCGCACATTTACAATCCCAGTTTTATGACAAATAAAGAAGGCAGGTTTAAGGGTTATCCCATGCGCAGCTGGAGTGATGGAGAATTTACGGGCGGTTATAGCGATCACTTTCCGGTGTATATTTATGTGGTGAAAGAGATGGAGTAACAAAATCGTTTTTTAATAAAAATGCCCGCTATATGTTAGCAGGCCTTTTTATTAAAAGTATGGCGTCTAGCTTTTGCAATGCGTGCGCAGTCTAAAAAATAAAACGCAGGAACTTTTAAAAGACTGTTTTAATAAAATGGTGGTGTACATGTGATTTGCATTTTTATTTATGGTATGACTTCAAAAGTTACCTGTCCAAAAGTTGTCCATTCTATATTAGTATCTATAAAATATCTGTTACAATTAGAACCATCCAATATGAAGATATCTTCTGTTTGCCACTAGTAGTTTCCTACACGATTTAATATAATATTAATTTCTAATTCATAACTACCTGTTTGTGAATTATAAGGAACACCAAACCGATTAAAATTGCCGTCTTCAAAACCTTTTATTATTTCAATATCATTGCCATGTAGTAGATTTCCAGCTGATGAAATCAATTGCGCGTTTTGATCACTAGTCAACTCAAGTAAGTTTGAATTATCTTCAAAATAAGAATTTTGAGCTGGTACGTCAATTTTCATTGTAAGTATATCACCTTGTTGATATTGTTGTTGTATAGGTGTTAGTTTCACTAAATTAACCACATTTGCTATCCTACCAAAATCATCACAATCATTTTCGTCTGGACAACCGTATAGTAGTAGTACGGTTGCTATTAGTAGTAGTTTTTTCATTTTCAATTTTAGGGGATTACTTCAAATTGAAAATGTTGTCCTTGGATAAAATCTACATTCGTATCAATAAAATAACGATTGCAGTTTCTACCTAGAAAGTCGATATTGTGTGCATTATCTAAATCATATGTCCCGATTCTGTTTAAAGTAATTTCAATTTCTAATTCGTAAACACCTGTAAGTTCGTTATACATTGCGCCAAACCAATTCACTTCGCTTTCTTGAGTTCCTTTTAAAAAATTTAAAGTATTACCGTTTTGAAATCCTGATGTTGACATTATTAGCAAGGCATTGGTATCATTAGTTTGCTCAAAAATATTTATTGTTTCTCCATAATAATTATTAGATGCTGGTATTTCTAATTTTAATGTTACAATGTCACCTTGATTATATATAGATTGTACGGGCGTCCATTTAATTAAGTTGGGTACTCTAGCAATCCTTCCAAAATCATCACAATCGTTTTCGTCTGGGCAACCGTACAATAATAGTACGGCTGCTAATAATAGTAGTTTTTTCATACAGTTTCTTTAGGGCACTACCTCAAAACTTATATCTTCTATTAACGTTCCTTCAGTACTTGTATTTATACCAAAGCGATTACAATTCCTACCAGATATTTCTATAAAATGAATTGCGTCTAACTCATAAATACCTAATTTATTTAGTTTTATTTCAATTTCTAGTTCATAGTTTTGAGTCATGGAATTATAAACAACACCAAATAAACTCACATTGCTATCCAGAAAACCTTTGATAAAAGTAACCTCGTTACCTATAAACAAATCAGGCCCTGTAAATATCAATAATGCTGTATTATCTCCCGTTTGCTCAAAAAGATTTAGAGTTGATCCAAAATAGGAATTTGTGGATGGAAATTCTAGGCTCAGCGTTATAATACTACCTTGTCTAATTTGGTTCTGTAACGGACCTAATTTTACTAAATCATAAACTTCAGCTGTGCTTCCAAAATCATCGCAGTCATCATTCCCTGGGCAACCGTAAAGTAGTATCACAGTTGCTAATAAAATTAATTTTCTCATTACTTTGAATTAAGGAAGCGCTTGACCACATGGAAAACCATAGGATGTGAATAATTCAATAAGTTGATTTTCTTGTGCGGGATGTTGCGACCGTAATTTAAAAAATAAATCACAGCCATTTTCAACTTGGCTCTCAAGTGAGTTGAAAATGGGTCCTAAATTATTAGTATTATTTCCTATACTTATATTACAATTGTCACTTATGTTATTTAGGCTGCTTGATCCATCACCATTACGTCGTTGAGAAAAATTAGTAGTTGAGTTAGGTGACAAAAGTATTTCATTTCTGTTGTCTAATAAATCCCAGAACAAACCATGCATAAACCAACTTCTGTGATCGAAACGACCGACAGTCATAGGTCGTTCAAACATATTGAAATTCTCCATAAATCTTTCAATAGAATCTCCGTTGCCTGGGACAGTCGCAAATATAAAATCACGTGGAAAAACTGCATCAGTAAAAGACTTACCATAATAAAAATTAGTTATTTTAAACTCTGTAAAATTTCCCCAACCTTCTACAATACTTATGCGGTCTGCCGCTTGAAAAGATGGATGTGAACCATCAGAATAAGAACCCCTATTTGCTATAGTATTACTTATGGTTGCAGCCATATTTTCTGCCCACATCATATATCCTGCTTGCATTGCCAGGCTGTAATGCCCTGACTCATGAAAAATAAGCTGGTGTATACTTACAGTGTTAGTTTTAACTGTTGTGCCAGCGTCTCTGCTACCTAAACCATGCAGTAAAATATCAGGTCGCCAATGTGGAGGTACAATACTTAGTACTGACGTACCTGCTATTGCGGTGAGATTTTGCCACACATTTGCCTGTCCAATGTTTGAAAATGCTGCAACTTGCAAAATAGTTGGATATTTTTTAAGCATAGGTGTGGCAGAGTCACTGCCGTTAGACCATGCCCATACATTGGCATGGTCTAATCTACGTGAAATTCCATTTTGTATCGCATACCGATTGTACCTACTCAATCCTATATGTGTAGTTGCTTTTGTCCATATATGACCACCACCTATATCTATAGGTGTATTGTTTAACCACGAGTTAACACGATAGTTAATCACTCGTGTGGGGTTGTTGCTCCCTCGGGTAATAGTCATTAAATGATCAGACACCCACAGGCCCACCATTTCATTTAATGTTTTTCTCACTGTTGCAATTTCACCTCTAAATTTAGCACGTATTCTTACCTTGCCTCTATATGTTTTGCGCGCAGTAAAGTTGCCCGTTAGGTTTGTATTGGTGTAGGTCCAGAAAAAGTTGCGACCTATACTTATTTTTGCATGTTCAAAATCATGAAAACCGCCTAATACCGGATCAGAATTCTCAACTCTAATTCTCCCTGCTGGAGTATACTTGCGACCGAAAAGGCGTTTTTGAGAACTTGCGTCTACCCATGCCGGTAATAATTCTGATAAATCATCAGGATATATTTCTTCACCAAAATCTGCAACTAAATCGTCTTGCCAGTTTGCAAACACGAGCGCAATGGATTCTACATCAAATTCATCGTCACTAGGTAAATAGAGCTCGCTCAAAATAGTGTAGGGCACTGGATTTTGAAATACGTAATCTACAGGTACCACGCTGTAAGCAGCATGATAGACGTCATTTGATTCTTTAGGCATAATATAGTAGTCTCCTTCCTGAATTATTTTTCTATCTAGTGGATAATCGTGTATCGTTGGAGCATCTAAATCGTTTGTATCATCCAGATGATCGAGTGTTATTAGGTGCGCCGCTGTAGTTGGTTCTATTTTTATGTAATAGTGTGTAGCGACTACTTCTTTCTCTCGATATGGACTGTCTGGCACGTTGTTGTTGTAAAAGTCAAAGGCTGCCCGCATGGACTCAACACTGTAAGGGTTTTCCAAAACATCGCCTAGAATAATTTGCGTGTGTACATCGGGTAGGATATCTAGGCTAGCACTGGATTTCACAGCGACTACGCTTTCACTCGTGTCATATTGGTCTTTCTCGCAGCTAACGAGCGCAAGAGAGAGAGTAAAACTGCTTGCGCACTTCTCAAAGAAAAAAGTTGTTTTTTCATGTTTGCTGGTTTTTTATGATAAGCTCATAGCCTTTCAATAGATGTGTTAATATTACTTCACAAGTTTCATAAAAACAATAGGTCACACAGGCTATTTTATTGAAACCTAAAAATTTAATATACTCGATACGATTCCATAACATACGATAGGCGCTAATCGTAAGTTGATCTCGCGTTTAGCAAGGCATTAGCTTTTTAAAAATGATAAAAAGCATCTTCTAAATGCTCGATGCGTGTGCCGGCCTTATTGATGATCACGCCTATAAAGTCAAAACGCACATCGATACTATCGTCGCCATAATCTTCAGTAAACTTATGAGCGGTGTCCACTAATCGCTGTCGCTGTGCGGGTTTTAGAAATTCTTGTGGGTCGCCAAAATCGGGCGTGGAGCGTGTTTTTACCTCTACAATAACGAGCACATTTTCTTTACGCGCCACAATATCTATCTCGCCTTTTAAATAGGTATAGTTGCGGGCGAGTATGTCATAGCCGTTTTTAAGCAAATGCAGTGCTGCCAGCTCTTCGCCTTCGTTACCTAAGTCGTTGTGTGTTGCCATTATTGGGTGCAGGTTATGGTGGTTGCTGTAATTTTTATGTGCATGTCTTTACCCAAAACAACAGGATAATTATTTTTTATATGTCCTGCGGGAAAATTAAAAATGACAGGATAATAATAAGAAGCTGTTAGGTCGGTAATGATTTCATGCGCGGTTTTTCCAAAAGGTATTTTGTGGTCACGCATAGCCGTCATGCCGCCCACGAGCAGGGCTTTTAAACCTTGCAATTTGCCAGCACGTTTTAGCGCATACAGCATGCGTTCAAGGTGGTACAGGTACTCGTCTATATCTTCTACAAATAGGATATGGTCTTTAAAATCGGGCAGCGTGTCACTCCCTAGCAGGCTGTATAAAATGGATAGGTTACCACCTACTACCGGCGCTGTGAGTTCTTGCACAGGTAGTTGCTGTTTGTTTTTAAAAGAAACCTGTACGGTGTCTCCAGTAAGCACTTGTTGCATTGATTTTAGAACTGTTGCAGGTTTTGCAGCAATTTCTAGCGGCATAAAAGCATGTAAGGTTTGCAGTCCATTTTTTTGAAAAGCGGCATGAAAAACGGTAACGTCACTATAGCCTATTAATAAGGGATGTTTAAAATGGGGGTTTTTAAAAAGGGGTTCTAGCTGTTCTAAGATGTTGTCTAGCAATTGAATACTTCCATAACCACCACGTGCCACCCATATCGCCGCAGTGTCGGGGTTGGTGTATGCTGTCACAAAATCGGCAGTGCGCTCTTGTATAGTCCCACCCAGCTGATGTTCTTTTTTGTCGATGGTATCACCTAGGGTTACTTGATAACCCATTGATTGCAACCAGGACACAGCAGGTGTGAGCTGGTCGGCAGTGGCAAATCGCGCAGTGCACAGTATAACAATGCGGGCGTTTTTATGGAAAAGTTTTGCAGGTTTGTAGGGCACGATAGGCGTTATTCTTTAGTAAAAAATGCACTTTTAAAAAGTTAAAGATAATTGTTTTGTTTGTCTATATTTAATACGTCCTAAAATACAGTCTATTATGGTAGTTACAAATGCCTGCAACCTAGCAACATTAGCGCCTTATGTTCCCAGTGCGGCAAAACCTTGGAATCTAGAACGCTCTAGACATGTCATGCGCAGGTTGGGTTACGGTCTAGATATTGTTCAAGAAACGGCGGCACTCACGCAAAACCCAGTTGTGTTTGTAGAGAATCTAATTACAGAGTCCATAAACTTTATGAACACTCCTGCGCCTGCATGGGCCAATATGTCGCGTTCTAGTTATACAAATTTTAATACCGAACGCGGTCCACAAATACTTGCCTGGACTGTGCAAAGTTTAAATGACGCATTAGATTTAAAATTGCGTGCTAAAATGACCTTGTTTTGGCTCAACCATTTTGTAACCAGGGTTCAAGAGTATAATGCACCTAGTTGGCAATACCAGTATTACCATATTTTACAAACGCATGCACTGGGCAATTTTAAAACACTAACCAAAAGTATAGGAACCTGTGGCGCCATGCTATCGTTTCTTAACGGCCTTCAAAACAGACGCAACAATCCTAACGAAAACTATGCGCGTGAATTGTTTGAGCTATTTACTTTAGGTCAAAATAATAATTATACGCAAAACGATGTAACCGAAGCTGCTCGTGCGTTAACTGGCTACAACAGCCTGCCAGATTTAGGCGCTCCTATCACGTTTAACTCGGCTACTTTTGATAACAACCCAAAAACAATCTTTGGTGTTACGGCAAATTTTAACCACGATACACTGATCGACCATCTTTTTACGGTGCGCGCTTTAGAGATATCAGATTTTATCGTCAAGAAATTATATAAAGGGTTTGTAAGTCCCGAGCTGCCCGAGCAAAGTATCATAGATCAATTAGCAGCAACTTTTAGAGGTGCAAATTGGGAATTGGCGCCGGTTTTAAGACAGCTTTTTAAAAGTGAGCATTTTTTTGATGATGCTGCCATAGGTAGTTGTATCAAAGACCCAATAGAGTGTATGCTTACCTTTATTAAAGAAGCTGGCCTTACCATTAACGATGCCCAGCTGCGCATCATCCATTTCTATTGCACAAATTTGGGGCAAGAATACTACAACCCTGTGGATGTGGCTGGATGGCAAGGCGATCGTGCATGGATCAATAGCAGTACACTCACAGGCCGGTGGCAGGGTTTAGAATATATTTTAGGAGTAAACTGGAATTTAAACAGAGAGTTTTTTAGAGATATCGCACTAGATTCTTCTAGTTCTACAAACGATGTTGCCATCATAGCACGAGACATCGTCGATAGGTTCATACCTAAATCCTTGTATACCACCACAGACTATGCACTGGCAACGCAAGTCTTTAAAGGCGAAGTGCCGCAAAATTACTTTGATACAAATCAGTGGAATTTGCAATGGAACACTGTTCCAGACCAGGTTGCGCTTTTATTGCGTCATATTTTTAGATTACCTGAATTCCAACTTAAATAAATGCTCATGGATCATTTAAAAAATAATCAGCAAGACCCCACCAGTCAGCAGCATCACGAGGAGCACGAGGCATGGAGTCGCAGGACTTTTTTACAAGCGTTAGGAATTGCTGGTGCAGGTAGTTTTGCTCTCGCTGGTTCACAAATATCCAGTGCTGCGGTAAGCCCAATTACTGCTGCACTTACTGCTAGTACAAACGATCGAGTGCTGGTACTTATTAGATTAAAAGGTGGTAATGACGGGCTTAACACCATTGTCCCCATAAACGATCATGCATTGTATGCCTCTAGACGGCCCACCATCGCACTGCCAGTCAATAGCTTATATAATTTAAGTCCTGATTTTGGCTTACCTAGTTTTATGAGTGCTTTACAACCACGTTGGGGTAATGGTCAAATGAAAGTAGTTCATGGAGTAGGGTATCAGGGACAAAATTTGTCTCATTTTAGGTCTAGTGATATATGGGCATCGACCGATGCTGTTAATGTAGAACCTACAGGGTGGATGGGTCGTTTCTTTGAAAACGAGTTCCCTAATTTTGTGCTATCACCACCACCAGTGCCGCCAGCGATACAAATAGGCAGCCTTGGGAATTTAATCTTTGAGGGGATACAGGCAAATTATGCATTTACCGTTGCCGACCCGCAACAGCTGTATGCATTAGCCCAAAATGGCTGGCAGCACGACCCTGCAAATGTGCCGCCATGCGTCTATGGCAATCAATTAGGATTTTTAAGATCCACAACAAATACCACATTTGCCTATGCAGGTGTCATAAATACTGCCTATCAGGCCAGTACTACACAAGCCAGTTATGGAAACCACAGCATTGCAGACCAGCTTGCAATTGTTGCTAGACTTATTAAAGGACAATTAGGTACCAAAGTTTACATGGTCAGTCTGGACGGTTTTGACACACACGCAAATCAGGCTGCCACCCATGCAGACCGTATGCAAAAACTTGCAACATCTATCAATGCTTTTTATACAGACCTCGCTGCCTATGGCAATCAGGATGAGGTGTTGTGCATGACCATTTCAGAATTTGGTCGCAGGGTAGAACAAAACGGGTCTAATGGCACAGACCATGGTGCTGCGGCTCCTATCATGCTGTTCGGTGGTGGTTTAAATGGCAATGGTTTTGTAGGCACACCACCCAGTCTCACCAATCTGGATGCAAATGGCAATATGATTCACACAACAGATTTTAGAGACGTGTACACCACAGTGATGAAAGACTGGTTGTGCATACCGCCCGCTATTGTAGACCAGGCGATGCTTAATGGCGGTTTTAACACGATGAATCTAGGATTTACATGTACAACTGCAGGCGTACCAAGTGATAGCATCGTTGATTTTAAGCATTTTGTAGTAAATAGAGGACAAGACGCGTTTTTACACATTACCCTAGAGACCGGACGTAAACTAGACATACGCATTTACAATTTTCTGGGTCAGGAGGTAGGCAAATTAGCAAATGAATACTACCTGCCAGGCAACCACGAGATAGACATTAAAAATACACTTCAAAACAGGTTAGCCGCAGGTTCTTACATTTATCGCATTCTCGCAAATGGGCAGCAATATAGCAGCCAGTTTCTGTTAAATTAAGGGCAAGTAGTTAAGACAGTTGTTTTTAAAGAGTTCGCTTTCGCGAAAGCGAACACCCTAACGACCTACCCGTTAAGTTAAAAAAACACGTTAACGAGCAACCCTATTTTAAGGGAATACGGCACTGTTTTACAAGCAGTATAAATTGTAAATTTGCAGCTCTCAAAAAACATCCATGAGCAATTCACAACGCTATACAATCACCGCGGCATTACCCTATACAAATGGTCCTGTACATATAGGCCACCTGGCGGGCGTCTATGTTCCAGCCGATATTTTTGCCCGCTACCAGCGCATGTGTGGCAGCGATGTGGCTTTTATTTGCGGTAGTGACGAGCATGGGGTACCTATTACTATAAAGGCTGCAAAAGAGGGCATCACCCCACAAGAACTGGTCGATAGATACCATAAGATTATAGGGGATTCTTTTAAAGAATTCGGTATTTCATTTGATAACTACAGCCGCACCAGCGCACCTGTGCATCATGAAACAGCGAGTGGTTTTTTCACTAAATTATTTAACGAGGGAAAGTTTATTGAACAGGTAACAGCACAGCTTTATGACCCGGTTGCAAACCAGTTTCTAGCAGATCGTTTTGTCGTGGGAACTTGCCCAAAATGTGGCAACACAAATAGTTATGGAGACCAGTGCGAGCAATGTGGCACATCACACAACGCCACAGACCTTATCGAGCCACGCAGCGCCATCACTGGCAATAAACCCGAACTTAAGGAAACAAAACACTGGTTTTTGCCACTAGACCAGTACAGCGACTGGCTTAACGAGTGGATTATAGATGGTCACTCGCAAGATTGGAAAAATAACGTGGTAGGGCAAGTAAAAAGCTGGATTACCGATGGGTTGCACCCACGCGCCGTCACGCGCGATTTAGACTGGGGTATACCCGTGCCTGTGCCCGGAGCAACTGGTAAAGTGCTGTATGTGTGGTTTGACGCGCCCATAGGATACATAAGTTCTACTAAAGAATGGGCTGCACGCGAGGGCAAAAACTGGGAAGATTACTGGAAGAATGACCACACAAAATTGGTGCATTTTATAGGAAAGGATAACATCGTTTTTCACTGCATCATTTTTCCTGCGATGTTAAAGGCGCATGGCGATTACATACTGCCAGACAACGTTCCTGCAAACGAGTTCTTAAACCTAGAAGACGATAAAATATCAACCTCTAGAAACTGGGCAGTGTGGCTGCACGAGTACCTAGTCGATTTTCCTGGTCAGCAGGACGTGTTGCGCTATGTACTAACGGCAAATGCTCCTGAAAATAAGGATAATAATTTTACCTGGAAAGATTTTCAGGCGCGCAATAACAATGAGCTGGTGGCTATTCTAGGAAATTTTGTAAACCGGGTTCTTGTACTTACTCATAAATATTTTGACGGCGTTGTTCCTACACCTAAAACCCTTTCTGATAAGGATTTAGAATCCTTGGCGGCTATAAGAACCTATCCACAGTTGCTTGCAAATAGTCTGGATAAATACCGCTTTCGCGAAAGCGCAAACGAATACATGAATCTTGCACGTCTAGGCAATAAGTACCTAGCCGATGAAGAACCATGGAAACTTATAAAAACCAATCCTGAACGCGTGCAAACGGTGCTGTATGTGGGATTACAAATTGCAGCTGCTCTCGCGATACTGGGGGAACCACTTTTACCACACACGGCTGCTAAGCTTAAAAATATGCTGCAACTGCCTGTTTTAAGTAGTGCGCACACAAACTGGAATACGGTCGCAACACAAGAAGTATTGCTGCCGCCACAACACCAGATGAACGATGCACAACTGCTGTTTACGCGTATAGAAGACGCACAAATACAAGCCCAACTCGATAAGCTAGAAGCGACAAAGGCTGTTAACAAAGCACAAAATACCACCCTCATGCCACAAAAGGAAGAAACAAACTATGAGGATTTTATGAAAATGGACCTGCGTGTAGGCGAGATACTCACCGCCGAAAAAATGCCCAAAGCAGACAAGCTCATGGTGATGACTGTAGATACAGGCATCGATAAACGCACCATCGTATCGGGTATCGCGCAACACTTTACACCCGAGCAGTTAATAGGACGCAAGGTTACGGTCCTCGCAAATCTAGCCCCAAGAAAATTGCGCGGTGTTGAGTCTCAAGGTATGATTTTACTGGCTGAGCACGACGGTAAATTGGTATTTGTAAATCCCGATGATGCGATGGTGAATGGGGCGACTATTGTTTAAGGGAGTGATGAGCTTTTTTACAAGAGAACAGATTTGAAGCCTCCGTTTAACTTTTCTAATGCATAAAATGGGTTTAAATTTTAAAATTAAAGATTTAGAACAATTTGGTGTTTAGGAGCTGAGCTTGAACCAGCAACAAGATGTTGATGGTGGTATAATTCCACTTATTATTGGTTGTGTCCTTTTAAATGCTGCGACGAATAGATGTAGCACTAATGCTACTCCAGGATGCGCAACTACCAGAAAAGTAGTGGAAGATCTTAAATGGCCAAAGTAATTAATTATTGCTAATTTTTTAAGGACTTAGTTTTTTCTAAGCCCTTAAATCTTTGCTTATGAAAAGATACCTACTTGCTTTTTTGTTATTAGTTGTGAGAATTATTGACTTAATTTCAACTCATATTACGGTGGATAATTTTATGGTTGAAGAACAAAACGTGATGGTTCAAGCATATAAATTCACAGAAATCCAGTTTTATTGTTTTGAAATTTTCTTTGCTTTATTCTTAATTTCACTCTATTTATATTGTTGTAGTTTACTTGATAAGATTCGTCTTAACTACCAGAATTTTATTCAGTTTGTCAAATGTTTATTTTTAAAAAGTGGCTCCGTTTATCAGCAGTTAAATTTTACTACTAAAAGAGTTTTAATAGTATTAGGCACAGCTATTCCACTAATTTATATTACAATGGGTTTAATTGCTATTTTTAACAATATGTTTTATTATACGTATAAACAAAACATTAATAGTACCATAGCTATTTAATATGATTACTACAATAATCATCTTTGGGAATTTTTGTTTTTACAATTTCCGATTTATTTAACAATCATACTATTTGTTGTTAGAGTCTTCTCCTTATATAAAGCAGGGAAATCCTAAGTTAACTGCCTGTACATGGGATATTATACGAAAATTTAGTTAAGGTCTTTAAATAGGTTTATCATCATGGAATTAAGCGAGATACATTTAATCAATCGTTACAATAGCTTTTCCTTTTTTTTAGCAAGTATTATATAATGAAACAAATCATTCTACTAGCTGCATTACTTGTTGCAGCAGCCAGCGTTGCACAAACAGAGTCACCAACATTCATTACATCAGGTACCTATGAGTTAACAGGTAGTTTAAACCTAAGATTTTCAGATTTTGAACGTACGCAACAAAATGTGGGTGTCGTCAATACATCCAAGAGAACCAACATCGGTTTTGCACCTCAACTAGGCTACGCTTTAAAAGATAATTTGGTTTTAGGATTAGGTCTTTCCTACCAGTATTCTAAAGACGAATCTGGTTCAGAAACTTCGAGCGATGAATTCAATCGCTCTCAATATGGCATCGCGACCTATTTGAAAAAATACTTTTCTGTAAATGAAAAACTAGCATTAAACCTACAAGGAGAAGTGCGTTACTCATGGGCAGATTTAAATGGCCGTTCGCTTGTAATTAACGCTGATAATTCTTCAAACCAAATTTTCGTCGGATTCAGGCCGGGTGTTGCCTATCGTATAAATAATCGTTTTGCTATGCAAGCACAGCTAGGCGCTTTGGGATACTTTAGAAATTCAAATAAATTTGACAGCGACTTTGAAAGTACAACAAACGGATTTGAACTATCGCTCAATGCGCAAGATTTTAATTTTGGGTTAACGTACTTTTTTAAATAAATCAGCTGCTTGCTTATATTAGATTGTGCATTTCCCATAAGAGGCTGTCTCAAAAAGGCGGCCTTTTTTTATACATAATTTTGAAATAAATA
>DAIRDE010000023.1:9434-38589 GCA_036796335.1 Nonlabens sp. | reverse complement strand
GTTTTCTACATGCATCATTTGGGTTTTTTCATTTTTATGGGACTACCTCAAATTCATAGCAGTAACAAGTTTGACTATCAACAGCAACAAAATACCCTGCATCAAAAAAGCCACTGTAATCAATTCTTGATTTCCTATGAGCTATGAATCGTTAGACCATGCCCATACATTTAGTTGAAGGACATCTTTATCACAAAGCCACATCTTAAAACTAATTAAGATTTAAACTTACAATAAAACCGCATGCTAAAAACCAAGACACTGCCATTTAACCTAAACTTAATCTACAATCACCTCCCTGCTAAAATCTGGGGAAACGGTGTTTTACATCCTTACACAAATTGTATCTTTGCTGCATGTTAATTACCGTAGTAAAATCTAAAATACACCGCGTTAAAGTAACCGGTGCCGACCTAAACTACATAGGCAGCATTACCATAGACGAGGATCTTATGGACGGCGCTAACATTGTAGAGGGCGAAAAAGTGCAAATCGTTAATAACAACAACGGCGAGCGTCTAGAAACCTATGCCATTCCTGGTCCACGCGGCAGCGGCGAGATTACCCTAAATGGCGCCGCAGCGCGCAAGGTCGCAAAGGGTGACGTGCTTATTCTTATATGCTACGCACAAATGACCCTAGAAGAGGCCCGCAACTTTAAACCCATGTTGTTGTTTCCTAACGAGGCAGATAACACCCTTTCTTAAAAGCGTTTGAAAAAAAACAGCATTAAGCTTTTTAAAATAGTCTTGCCACTGGTATTAGGGCTTTTTTTAATCTTGCGGTCTTACTACTCTTTTACCCCACAAGAATTACAGGTGATAAAAGACCAGATAGCAGGTGCAAATTATTATTGGGTCGCATTAGGTGTTCTTGCTGCTTTTGTAAGTCATCTATCACGCGCCTGGCGGTGGAATTATATGCTAGAAACACTGGGATACCGCCCTTCTTTTCTTACAAATACAACTGCTGTGGGTGTGGGATATGCCATGAACATGCTTATACCTCGCAGTGGCGAGTTCTCTCGCGCTGTTATTGTAAATCGCACAAATCAGGTTCCTGTTAATCAGGCTTTTGGCACCATCGTGGCAGAGCGTCTCCTGGATTTAATTGCCCTCGCGCTTATCGCCCTTACGGCCATGTTACTGTCGGGTAAGGTTTTAATGGACTTTATGTGGAATCTTATAGGTAACGCTTTCGCGAAAGCGAACTCCCTAAAAATCATACTCTACATTACAAGTGTACTGCTATTTATAATCATCCTGCGAGTGGCCTTGCAAAAAATGAAGCTGCTAGACAAAGTCAAAAGTTTTATTGCTGGACTTAAAGACGGCTTTAAAACCATATGGACCATGAAAAAAAAATGGCTCTATCTGGCTCACACACTATTTATTTGGGTCATGTACCTGCTTATGTTTTACGTAAATATTTTTGCCCTAGACGCTACAACCTCGCTACCCGTGACGGCTGTGCTTTGTGCTTTTGTAGCGGGCAGCATGGCTATAGCATTTACAAATGGCGGTTTTGGGGCTTATCCATATCTTGTCGCGCAAGTGCTGCTGCTTTTTGGGCTGGTAGAAACCGCGGGCACATCGCTGGGGTGGCTGTTGTGGTTGTCACAAACGGCACTTATTTTATTTTATGGACTCTTGTCTTTTTTAATACTTTCTTTTCTTAACAAGGATTAGCACAAAAATTTGTAGTTTTCGGTTTTAAAAAATAAAAAGATGAGATCGATATTTTTAGGCTTAATCCTATCTCTGTGCGGTTTAAATACCTATTCACAAGCGCTTTATAGAACAATCGATAGTAAGGCGATGGGGCAAGATCGCAATGTAAAGATTTTAAAACCTCGTGATTATGCTCAAAATACCGATAAAAACTATCCGCTTGTCATTGTACTAGATGGCGACCACCTGTTTGAGCCCGTGGCAGGAAATGTAGACTACCTATCCTATTGGGGACAAATTCCTGATTGTTTTGTCGTTGGGATTAACCAGGCCGCTTCTCGCAACGATGACTGCGCCCTAGATCCAGATACAGGTATGCCCGCAGCACAGTCAGCACAATTTATAGATTTTATTATAGAGATTAAAAGCATCCTGCAGCAAGAATATCGCATAGCACCTTTTACCATCATCATTAGTAAAGGATTAACCGCAAATGTAAGTGCTTTTAACCTGCTGCTTAAAGATGTCCCGGTACAAGCCATGCTGCACATTGAGCCAGAATTTACCGAGGTGATAACCAGTAATTTAATACCTAAGGCTAATAGCATAAAGCAGTTTTATGGCATATACACTGCGAGTAGTGCTCCTAATAAATCGTTGCAAGCATTGTTTAACGCAAAGACGACTGCTACCGACGGGATTGCAGCATCCGATAAGAAAATAATCTATGAAACCATCGCAGGAACAAATACCTATGACGTTGCTGTACAAGCGATCCCACGAGGGTTAAAATTTTTATTTAAAGAATTTGCAGTGATAGATGCCAAAGAATTTTTAAATGAAAAAACGGCCACTGGCGAATTAAAAAAGAGTGACCTGAGCGCGATGGATAAGCTTAAAGAAAAATATGCATTTATCAAGTCGGCCTATGGCATTACCATGAATGTGCGGCTTGTAGATATTGTGAGTATAGCCGAGTATTTAATAGAAAAAAAACAATGGGACGCCTTAATGGATGTTAGCCAGTTTAGCCACAAAAACTATCCTACTTTATTGTATGGTAAATTTATAGAAGGCATGGCTTACGAGGGAATGGGCAGGCCAGATCGCGCCATAAAATCCTATAACGCTGCATATGTACTGGATAACGCAGTAGGTATAGATAAAAATATGGTTTTGGATAAAATAGAATATCTACAATCAAAAAAATAATGTCAAAGGTAAAAACTTCCTTTTTTTGCCAGCATTGCGGTACACAGCACGCAAAATGGCAAGGGCAGTGCAGCGGCTGTAAAGAATGGAACACCCTGGTAGAAGAAGTTATTGAAAAAACTCCCGTAAAATCGTGGGAAAACACAGTGAATGTAGAAAGTTCGCTTTCGCGAAAGCGAACACCCCAACCCCAGCGCATATCACAAATAGACGCTACAGAAAGTCCGCGACTAGATACCACAAATGCCGAGTTTAATCGTGTGCTAGGAGGTGGGCTCGTGCCAGGATCTGTAACACTGCTGGGTGGTGAACCGGGTATTGGAAAATCTACATTATTACTGCAAGTAAGTTTAAACCTGCCTTTTAAAACGCTTTATGTATCTGGCGAGGAGAGTGCGCAGCAAATTAAAATGCGAGCAGACCGTATTAAACACAAAGCCGACAACTGCTATATTCTTACCGAAACTAAAACACAACATATTTTTAGACAAATAGGTGACGTACAACCTGAAGTCCTGATTATAGACTCCATACAAACCCTGCAAACAGATCATATAGAAAGCACCGCAGGCAGCGTGTCACAAATTAAAGAATGCACGAGCGAGCTTATTAAATTTGCCAAAGAAACAAACACGCCCGTACTACTCATAGGACATATTACTAAAGATGGGAACATCGCCGGCCCAAAAATTCTGGAGCACATGGTAGACACGGTATTACAATTTGAGGGCGACCGCAACCACACCTATCGCATTTTAAGAGCACTTAAAAATAGATTTGGTAGCACCCACGAGATAGGTATTTATGAAATGCTGGGTTATGGGCTGCGCGAGGTTGTAAATCCCAGCGAGATTTTAATTTCCCAGCGTGGCAATCAACTTAGCGGTACGGCAATAGCAGCAACCATGGAGGGTATGCGACCCCTTATGATAGAAGTGCAAGCGCTGGTAAGTACCGCAGTTTATGGCACACCACAACGCAGCGCAACGGGTTATAACCTAAAAAGATTGAACATGATACTGGCCGTGCTCGAGAAACGTGCAGGCTTTAAACTGGGGCAAAAAGATGTGTTTCTAAACATTACTGGCGGTATTACTGTGGATGACCCTGCCATAGACCTGGCTGTGGTTGCTGCTATTTTATCGTCTAATTTTGATATCGCTTTATCGTCAGAGCATTGTTTTAGTGCCGAGGTGGGTCTGGGTGGCGAGATAAGACCTGTAAGCCGCATGGAACAGCGTGTGCACGAGGCATCTAAACTGGGTTTTGAAAAAGTGTTTATTGCACCCGCAAAACTCGATTTTAAAAATACTGGCACCACTGTGCAAACCTTTACAAAAATAGAAGACTTAGTACGATTTTTGTTTTCCTAAATAACCATGAAAAAAATAGTCATTTTATCCTTTATCATCCTTACAACTTCTTGTAAACCAGGAACAAATAAACAACGCACCATCGCAGATGCCGACTTTACCGATAATAAAGTAGTGCATCTTACCGACAAAGACGGGGGCTACACCACCCTAGAGGATCTTGTTGCGCAGCATAAAGGCGCTATCGTTTATGTAGATCTTTGGGCCAGTTGGTGCGGACCTTGTAAAGAGATGATGCCTGCAAGTGCTGCATTACAACAGTATTATAAAGGCAAAAAAGTTGTTTTTATATACATTTCTCTAGACGACAAACTAGAGCTGTGGGAACATGCCGCAACAAATTTTAAACTGAAAAAAGAGGAAAGTTTTTTAGCTCGCAATTATCCAAAAGCCCAGTTTTTTCAAGACAATATTGTGAGTAGTATACCGCGGTATTTTTTATTTGATAAAGCAGGTCGCCTACTCGATGATGACGCGCTTAACCCAGCAGAACCTGATCTTAAAAGTACGATAGACCAGTTGCTGGCGCTTTAACGCAATCGCTATAAAACCTCAACCAGCACCGGGCAATGGTCACTGTGCACAGCTTCTTGTAAGATAACCGCACGTTGCACACGTTCTTGTAAAGGTGTGCTGGCCATGTGGTAGTCTAAGCGCCACCCTTTGTTGCGTTCTCTAGAACCACCGCGATAACTCCACCACGAGTACTGGTCTGGCTGGTTGTTAAACATTCTAAAGGTGTCTATAAAACCACTGGCGACAAATCGGTCCATCCATGCGCGCTCTTCTGGTAAAAATCCTGAGGTGTTTTTAAGACCCTCGGGATTGTGGATATCGATAGCTTTATGACAAATATTGTAATCTCCACATACAATCAGGTTGGGACGTTCTTTGCGCAATGCTATAGAGTACTCTAAAAACTGCTCCATGTAATCAAATTTAAACTGTAACCTGTCGTCGTTTGTGCCGCTTGGTAGATACATAGACATAATGGACAAACTTCCATAATCTACACGCAGGTTTCTACCCTCGTCGTCCATGCTGCTAATTCCTGTACCGTAGACAACGTTGTCTGGTTTTTGCTTGCACAATATGGCCACACCGCTATAGCCTTTTTTTTGAGCGCTGTAATAATATTGATACTCATAACCAGCATTTTTTAATGCGGTGGTATCTATTTGATCTACTGTTGCTTTTATTTCTTGTAAACACAACACATCAGGATTTGCTGCTTGTAGCCACTTTATAAAGTCCTTTTTCATGGCCGCGCGTATGCCGTTTACGTTGTAAGAGATGATTTTCATGAATAATTTGTAACGTTGTTAAATAACAAAAATAAGGGTTGATTACCACAGGTCGCCACTTGCTTAACCTTAATTTATGATGTCTTACAGATTAAGAAGTAAACAACTTAGCAGCGCTTTATAGCAACTTGAGTGATGACTAGAAGTAATTTGATAAAAACTGACTACTGCGCCTAAAAGTTAGTCTTTATACATACCCACGACCAGCTCGCCTTTATCATTCATCATCGCACGGTACATACCTGGGGTATTAAAATCCATAGAAATATTTCCTAGGTGATCCAGCGCAACAATACCGCCACTACCACCCATGTCAACGAGCTTTTTTTGAACCACCAGATTTGTAGCTTCTTTTAAAGTCATGCCCTTATATTCCATAAGTGCACTAATGTCATAAGCCACTTGTGCGCGTATAAAATATTCCCCGTGTCCGGTGCTAGAAACGCCACAAGTCTTGTTGTTTGCATAGGTGCCGCTGCCTATAATCGGTGCGTCACCTATGCGGCCATACTTTTTATTAGTCATGCCGCCTGTACTTGTGCCTGCTGCGATATTACCGTTTTTATCCAGTGCCACGCAACCCACGGTACCGTATTTAGAATCTTTTATAAAGGGATCTTGCAGTTGCAAATGTGCTGTTTTTTTGTCTTTAGATGCTTCTGCTTTTAGGACACGTTGCAAGGAGTTGTAGCGATCCTCGGTAAAAAAGTAGGAGTTAGGTACAATTTCTATGGCTGGATCGTTTAACGCTTTCGCGAAAGCGTCGGCACCAGCACCACTTAACATCACATGGTCAGAGTGTGTGGTTACCTTGCGCGCGAGTGATATTGGGTTTTTAACGGTACTCAGGCCAGCTACCGCCCCAGCTTGTAATGTTTTCCCGTCCATAAAACTGGCATCTAATGAGTTTGTACCATCATGAGTAAACACTGCACCTTTACCTGCGTTGAATAATGGAGAGTCCTCCATAATGCGGATAGTAGCCTCCACAGCATCAGTTGCATTTCCACCGTTTTTAAGGATGTCATAACCTGCTTTAATTGCTTCGGTTAGCTTCTCGTTGTAGGCCTGCTCTAATTGCGGGGTCATGTTTTCCTTTTTTATGGTACCAGCACCACCATGAATCACAATGGCAAACTCGTTTACCTGTTTACCTTGTGTATCTTTATAATCAGGAATTTCAAAGCGTGTTGTACAAGAAGCTGCAATAAAGGCCAGCATGATAAATGTTATTTTTTGAAGCATCATAGAAATGTTTAAGGTAATAAAATATACGTGCGCTATTAAAAAGCATTAAAGATAGCCCACTTGTGTGCACTAAAATAGTAACTTTAGCCATATAAAAATAATATCATGGCCATAGCAGCACCCTTTAATTTAAACCGCTGGATTGAAGAAAACCGAGACAGCCTAAAACCCCCCGTGGGAAATAAAAATTTATACAAGGATGCAGGAGATTACATTGTGATGATTGTTGCCGGGCCTAATGCTCGCAAAGATTATCACTATAATGAAACCGAAGAGCTTTTCTACCAACTCGAGGGCCATATAGAAGTGCACATTCAAGAAGATGGTAAAAAGAAAACCATGAAACTGGGACCAGGAGATATGTACCTGCATCCTGCACGCGTGCCACACTCACCCGTAAGACATGAAAACTCTATAGGGCTAGTCATAGAACGTAAGCGGCTACAAGCTGGTGCTATCGATGGGCTTTTGTGGTTTTGCGATAATTGTAACCATAAATTGCACGAAACCTTTTTTGTCCTAGAAGATATTGAAAAAGATTTTTTACCGCGTTTTAAAGAATACTATGGCAGCACAAACTTGCGCACATGCGATAACTGCGGCACCACGATGGAAACCGACCCCAGGTTTGTGGAATAAACTTGTTTAACGACCATGTGATTCTCAAAATGCATACTTACAAAACAAGTATGCACCATTTTAAAAAATAAAAACACAAACAAAAAAAAGCGGCTGCCCTTTACAGAACAGCCGCTTTTTCTAATGTAGAAAATACTATTTGTTTGCAGGTAGTAACACGGCGTTAATTACGTGGATTACTCCGTTAGATTGATTTACATCGGCAATTGTTACTTGTGCAGCGTTACCATTCTCGTCAGCGACAAACACTTTACCGTCTTTGGTAGATAATGTTAACAAGCCACCAGCAACTGTTGGTACTTGCGCAGTTCCATTACCAGCTTTGATTAATTTAAGCACATCGGCTGCGTTAAATTTTCCTGCTACTACATGGTAGGTAAGAATGCTTTGTAATACTTCTTTATTTTCTGGTTTTAAAAGTGTTGCAACGGTACCTTCTGGCAATACATCAAATGCAGCGTTTACTGGTGCAAATACGGTAAACGGTCCTTTGCCCGAAAGCGTTTCTACAAGATCTGCTGCTTTAACTGCTGCAACTAGTGTTGTGAGGTCTTTTGAGTTTACTGCGTTTTCAATAATGTTTTTGTTAGGATACATAGGTGCGCCACCTACTTCTACCGCTTTTTGAGCTGTTGTGTTTTGTCCAAAAACAAGTCCTAGTGCAAGGAGTCCAACTCCTAAAATGTACTTTTTCATAATGTTGTTTTTAAGTTATTTGCTTAATTTACGAGGTAAGTGCCACTTTGGTTTAATTACTAACACCGGTTAACGTTTGTTTAACCTAATAGAGGACTTTTTAACATCCCTTTGGCTTTTGCTACGTGCGTTGTGTCCTGTAGATATGGATTTACAAAAAATGCCTAACACGCAATTGAGTGTTAGGCATTTACTAATTAAAAAGAGCAATTTTTAATTATTTTGTAGGCAATAGCACTTTATCGATAACGTGAATGACCCCGTTAGACTGTGCAACATCTGCCTGTGTTACTTGGGCTTTGTTTCCGGCGGCGTCAGTAATATAAACGTTGCCATTTTCGGTTGTGAAGGTAAGCTCGCCACCTGCCACGGTTTTAGCTTTTGCTGTGCCATTTGCATTTGCAATCATGTCTAGTACGCTTGCTGCATTGATGTTACCAGCAATCACATGGTAGGTTAAAATACCTTGTAAGGTAGCTTTGTTTTCTGGCTTCAATAATGTTTCTACAGTTCCTTTAGGCAGTGCTTCAAACGCTGCATTTGTTGGCGCAAATACGGTAAACGGACCTGCACTAGAAAGTGTTTCGGCTAGATCAGCAGCTACCACAGCAGCTACTAGTGTCGTGTGGTCTTGGGATTGAGAAGCGTTTTCTACAATGTTTTTAGAAGGGTACATTTCGGCGCCACCTACCATGATAGTGTTTTCTTCTACTTCTTGCTCTTCTGCGACTAGTGTTTCCACTACGGGCTCGTCTGCTGCCTTGTCTTTACATGCGTAAAAGCTAGAATTGATAACAATTGCAGCAAACAGGATACTCAAAAATTTAATAGTTTTCATAATTTGTTTATTTAACCCTATGAAGGTAAGTAATAAAACTGCCGATAGAATTACTTAAGCACATGTTTAACCTAGAATTAACGGTAAATATACAATTTTTGGCAAGATTTAACAAAACTACATCGATATCGATTGTGAATTATGTAAGCAAGACCCCATCTTTTTGCAAAACTGGCAATAATACCATATTGTTTTTTGCGATGCTGTGCGGTGGTGCCATAAATACTTTGTCATATAAGGTCTGGTCGATAAAGTAGGTGAGTATAAACTCGTTCATAAAGGGAAACACTTCTTCCATTATGAGTTCTACTTTTATGGCCGATTTTGCCGCAACTTGTTTAAAGGCATGTCTAAAGGTTGACGTTTTGCGCCCATCCCGATGTTTACCACGGCTCATAATCATGACCCCATCCAGCGTGATACCACTGTCGTTTATAAGGTACACCATCCAGTCCTGGCTGGTAAAATCATCGTTCCATTCATGTGTCACTGCGATGTACACATCTTTAACTTGTGGTATTATAATATCCTTTTTCATGATTTTTGCAACTGTTGTTTTATGGCGTTTATAAGTTGTTGTGTCGTTTCTAGGTTATTGATTACTGGGGTATTCATAAAAATATCAAGTCCCGAATTGGTTCCAAAACCGTCGTTATAATCTTGTAGTCGTTCATTTTTACTCAAAATGATGGGATAGGTATATTTTGGCAGCCATTTGGACCAGTATTGTTTCTCAAACGCATCCTTATGTAAAAATATCAATTGTAACTGTGGGTTTGTAGTTTGTACGCTTTCGCGAAAGCGAACCCATTCAACCCTTTCTTTTAAAATACCATGTGTTAATTCACACAACGCGCAGGTATAGGTTTGTGGGCTAAGTATTTTATGAGCACTGTCTATCAGGGAATTAAAAGTTCCTGCGTTTGCATTGTACACAAAAATAAGTGTTGTAATCACTACAATGCGTTCGAGAATTGCTTTAAAAATCGGATGTCATTTTCAAAAAACATGCGTATATCGCCTATACCATATAAAAGCATGGCGATGCGCTCTACCCCCATACCAAAGGCAAAACCGCTGTACACATCTGGATCGATGCCGCAATTTGTAAGTACGGCAGGGTCTACCATACCGCAACCGCCTATTTCTAACCAGCCTGTACCTTTAGTAATTCGATAATCGGTTTCGGTTTCTAGACCCCAGTAGATATCAATTTCGGCACTGGGCTCGGTAAAGGGAAAGTACGAGGGGCGCAAGCGTATCTTAGACTTACCAAACATTTCTTGGGTAAAATGCATGAGTGTTTGTTTAAGGTCGGCAAAGCTTACATCCTTATCTATATACAATCCTTCTACCTGGTGAAAAATACAATGTGCACGGGCACTTATTGCCTCATTGCGGAAAACGCGGCCTGGCGATATCGTGCGCAGTGGGGGCTTGTTATTTTCCATGTAACGCACTTGCACACTAGACGTGTGCGTGCGCAAGAGCACATCTGGATTTGTTTGTATGAAAAAGGTGTCTTGCATGTCTCGAGCGGGGTGATGCTCGGGCAGGTTAAGTGCTGTAAAGTTGTGCCAGTCATCTTCTATCTCGGGACCCTCGCTCACGTTAAAGCCAATACGTGCAAACACGTCTATAATTTGATTTTTAACTATTGATATGGGGTGTCTACTGCCTATTTCAATCGGGTAACCTGTCCTGGTCAAATCCCCGTAAACAGCGGCTGTTGCAACGGTTGATGTGGTAAGCGACTCTTTAAGGCTTTGCACTTTTTCGGTTGCTAGCAATTTTAGTTCGTTAATAGCTTGTCCAAAATCTTTCTTTTGGTCGCAAGGGACTTCTTTAAATTTTTCAAAAAGATCTTTAAGTAGGCCTTTACTACCTAGATACTCAATACGGAAAGCCTCTACAGCTTCTTTAGAATCTGCTTTAAAGGCTTTTACTTTTTCTAAATGTTCTTTTACTTTATCCAGCATGGTGTGTGGTGTGAATTTGCAAATTTAAGGGTTTTAGACGCTTATGGACGTGATGTTTAATTTTACTCATAGGTGTTTGCAATGTTATGCAGACAGGTTTTGTTAGGAGTCAAAATTTTTCAACAAATCTGCTGCTTTCACCTAACTCTAGAGCTTTAATGAGCCCTCTTTCTTTTCTTCACGTTCTAATAAACGCGATGTCGACCGAACAACCTCGCTCGCAGATGCATACCTGCCAGTATTTACTTCTTCCTTGATGAAATCTTCAAAATGATTTCCTAGAGATATCGATGTGTTTTTTCTCGTGAGTACGTGATTTATCCCACTTGTACCAAATCTTAGCAACGCACCCAGATAGCTTTCTAGCACCGTATCGACTATTAATCAACGCCTTAAATACAAAAAATCTTTAGTCTAAACTTACCCTACTACAAAATTGATAATCTTCCCGGGAATAACAATTGATTTTTTTATCGTTAAACCAGCGAGTTGTTCCTGTACTTTCTCATGTGCCAGCACGTGCTTTTCTAATTCTTCTTTAGACAAATCTGCTGGGAACTCTAGGGTGAATTTCATTTTACCGTTAAAGGATATTGGGTAGGTCTTACTGCTTTCTACCAAATATTTTGCATCAAAAACAGGAAATGGCGCTGTACTTATCGACTCGTTATGCCCTAACAGTTCCCACAATTCTTCGGCAATGTGGGGTGCATAAGGCGATACAAGAATGGCAAGTGGCTCGAGTACCTCGCGGCTGTTGCATTTTTGGGCTGTTAATTCATTCACGGCAATCATAAAGCTACTTACAGTGGTATTAAACGAGAAGTTCTCTATATCGTCACCTACTTTTTTAATGGTTTTGTGTAGCGTTTTCATACTATCGGCACTTGCAGCGGCATCGCTTACATAAAACCCGTGATCGTTGTGATACAAACGCCACAGTTTTTTCATAAACCCATAAACCCCTGTAATACCTGCCGTGTTCCATGGTTTTGCTTGTTCTAGTGGTCCCAGAAACATTTCATACAATCGCAAGGTATCTGCCCCGTATTGCTCGCAAATATCGTCTGGGTTAACGACGTTGTATTTAGACTTAGACATTTTTTCTACCTCGCGAGAGACTTTAAATGTGCCGTCTTCTTCCGTTATAAAATGAGCACTCTCATATTCTGGACGCCATTTTTTAAAGGCCTCAATATCCAGATTATTATGATTATCTACAATGGATACATCACTGTGTAAGTCATTAATATGATACACTAATTTCAAATCCATATTTAACAATCTTTTATCCTGGTAATGTTTGAATAAAACATTTCTTAAAATCTCAGTTACTCTATCTAATTTTAGGAGATTCTGGTAGTCGGAAGCTATTATTTCAATCGGTAATTCATAATTTTCAATAATGCATTCTTTAAAAGCACTTACAATATCCATTTCCAATCTTGGGCTTTTATCACCTAAAGAAACTTTCTTTGAAACTACGCCAATAAACGCACTCTCCCCCAAAATCATCCCTTGATTAATCATTTTTTGGAAGGGCTCATCTTTGTGTACTTTACCGCGGTCGTGTAAAAACTTCATCCAAAACCTGCTGTACAACAAGTGACCCGTGGCGTGCTCGCTACCGCCTATGTATAAATCTACATTTTGCCAGTATGCCTGGGCAGCGTCTGAGAACATTTCTTGCTCATTGTGCGCGTCCATATACCTGTACATATACCACGAGCTACCTGCCCAACCGGGCATGGTGTTAAGTTCTAGGGGGTATACGTCCTGCTGCTCATTTTCCCATCCTAAATCCTTCCCTAAGGGAAGGACTTTTTCTTTGCCTTCGGCAAAGAAATCTGGACGCTTATTTAACTCTGTAACTATGGCTTTTAAAACGTTTTGAACATTTTCCAAAACCTGACTGTTTGTAAACCTAATCACTTTATATCCTAACTTTTGCTCTAATTTTAAGGTGCGCTCACTATCTTTTTCTAGTTGATAATCGTGGTACTTCCCGTCTATTTCAATTATCAATTTGCGCTTCAAGCAGGCGAAATCAGCTATAAATTCATCTATCGGGTGCTGTTGCCTAATCTTAAAATCAATTTTTTTACCTTTCAACTCCTTCCACAAAAGCGCTTCGGCGGGTGTAGGGTTCTTGCGCATTTCTTTTGCTCTTTTTAAAAGCTCTGATGCAATTTCTGGTTTTGCGTTAAAATAACCTAGAGAAGAAGCTTTCTGGGTATCCGCAAAACTTGATTTGTTGATAGTTCCCTTCCCTTTGGGAAGGGTTAGGGATGGGTTTTCAACCACGCAGTTATTTCTCGCATCCCAAAACCATTTAGTAGCTCGTCCCAGCGGCGGGGCGCCATCTTCGGTAGGTAGATACTCGTCTACTTCTGGTAGTTCTAGTGGCAAATATTTTTTGTCTATAATTTGTGGTAAGCCGTCCTTATAATATACGGGAATAGGCTCTCCCCAATATCGCTGTCTAGAAAATACCGCATCGCGCAGGCGGTAATTTGTTTTGCCTTTTCCTGCACCTAGAGCTTCTAGTTTTTCTATAGCGGCCGTCATGGCTTGTTTATAGCTCATGCCATTTAAAAAATCACTGTTGCACAGTGGTGTATTGTCTTTGGCAGTATATGCTTGTTCTGCAATATTTACTCCATCAAAAATATTTTTAATGGCCGGCATACCCTCTTGTCCAGCAAAGTGGGTTGCAAATGCATAATCACGCTCATCGCCACAGGGTACCGCCATAACAGCACCCGTGCCATAACCTGCAAGTACATAATCGCCTATCCATACCGGAATAGGTTCGCCACTTAATGGGTGTGTGGCATAACCGCCTGTAAAAACACCTGAAATAGTCTTAACATCGGCCATGCGCTCGCGTTCTGACCTAGCAGCGGTTGCCTTTTTATAAGCCTCTATAGCAGGTTTTTGTGCTGCGGTAGTAATGATATCCACCAACTCGTGCTCGGGTGCCAGGGTCATAAACGTCACGCCATAAATGGTATCGGGTCGGGTGGTGAATACTGGAATTTTTAATTCTGAATTCTTTGCGGTAACATCAACTATGGACTCTGAACTCTGAACTTTGAACTCGACCAGCGCTCCCACTGATTTACCTATCCAGTTGCGCTGTATTTCTTTAATAGACTCTGCCCAGTCTACGGTTTCTAGTCCTGTAAGAAGACGATCGGCATAGGCATTTATACGCATCATCCACTGGCGCATTTTTTTGCGCACCACTGGGTGGCCACCGCGCTCAGACACGCCATTGACAATCTCGTCATTTGCAAGCACCGTTCCCAGCGCCGGGCACCAATTCACATCGGTATCAGCCAGATAAGTAAGCCTGTAATCCAGCAGTATTTTTTGTTGTTCAACCTCGGTAAAAGCGTTCCACTGGTCGGCTGTAAAGGTTCGGTCGTTTTCAGTTGCGGCATTTATGTGGTTTGTTCCGCTTTCGCGAAAGCGAGATACCAACGCACTAATAGGTCTTGCAGCATTTTTATCGTTATCATACCAGCTGTCGAATAGCATGCAAAAGATCTCTTGCGTAAACTTATAATAATATGGTGATGAGGTACGTACCTCGCGTGACCAGTCAAAACTGAATCCTATACGGTCCATTTGCTGGCGGTACCGGGCGATGTTTTCTTGGGTAGTAATCGCAGGATGTTGCCCGGTTTGTATCGCATACTGCTCTGCAGGCAACCCAAAACTGTCATAACCCATAGGGTGTAGCACATTAAACCCCAGGTGGCGTTTGTATCGTGCCACAATATCGCTCGCGATGTAACCTAGCGGGTGTCCCACGTGCAGGCCGGCACCACTGGGATAAGGGAACATGTCGAGGGCATAAAATTTAGGCTTATTGCTGTCATTAGTTGCCTTGAAGGTGTGATTTTGCGCCCAAAATTGTTGCCACTTTACTTCTATATCCCGGTGATTATAATGCGACATGGTGTTTTTTATAAGGTAATTAGCTGGCAAAAATAACTTCTTTACAACAAAGCCGAAACTTATAGCGTTGTATTTGCGCATAGCGCGCATAGTTTGCTATTTTTGTTTAACGTTAAACGAGTAAAGACTTTATGGCTTCCAACTTTAATTATCAAAAAAGAAGATTGATGAGTTCCTACTTTTGGGTGGTAGTGAGTGTTTTTTTGGTGTTGTTTATGCTGGGATTGCAAGGGTTTTTTTTACTGAATAGTAAAAATCTGGCCGACTATTTTAGAGAGCAAGTGCCCATGAGTATTTACTTTAAGGACACGGCCAAAGACATAGAAATGCGGCAGCTAGAAAAAACTTTACAAATGGCACCCTATACAAAAACAGCCCAATTTGTAAGCAGTGAAGAGGGTGCGCGTTTACACATGGAAAGTCTGGGCGAGGATTTTCTAGAAAAACTAGACGGGGTAAATCCATTACCCAATTCTATAGATGTGCGATTAAAAGCAAACTTTGTGTCCAGTTCCGAGATTCAACAGATTGCAGACGACCTCGCTGCAAAAGATTATATTCAAGAAGTTACTTATGATAAACCGCTTGTATCCCTGCTTAATGATAATGTAAAACGCATCACATTTTGGATGCTTGTGGTAAGCGGCGTGTTTATTTTAATTGCTTTTTTGCTGATTAACAGTTCTATACGCCTATCTATTTATGCAAAACGATTTACTATAAAGACCATGCAAATGGTAGGCGCGACAAAAGGTTTTATACGCAAACCATTTATCATCACCAGTATAAAGCTAGGTTTTATAGGTGCTATTGCTGCACTTATTGCTTTAGGAGCGGTGGTTGTTTGGGTAGATGGACAACTCCCTGAATTGCGCATTTTAGAAAATTATAAAATGCTCGCAGCACTTTTTGTGGGTGTACTGGTATTCGGTATTCTTATAAGTTTACTCAGCACTTTTTTTGCAACAACACGATATCTTAATTTAAAAACAGACCAACTTTATTATTAACGATAGATCAACCGTATCGTGCATGTAATTTAGAAAAGCGGTACAACTTTCTACCTTAATAGTTTACAAAAAGAACCACAATCCCCAATTATGGCAAAGCGCAAAGAACAACAAGAAGTGCATACAGAAACAAAAAAGCCAGAGGAAAACATCAAACCACATTTTGAGTTTTTCTTTAAACGCAAAAATTACATGTTCATGATTATAGGACTTGCCGTTATTGCGCTAGGGTTTATTCTTATGGCTGGCGGCGGTAGCGATGATCCTAATGTTTTTAACGAGTCGATATTCTCGTGGAGACGCATCAGGCTAGCACCTACACTGGTGCTTATAGGTTTTGGGATCGAGGTTTATGCGATTTTGTTAGATCCAGATAAATAATGGAAACACTCGATGCGATTATCTTAGGGATTATCCAGGGACTTACCGAATTTCTTCCTGTTTCTTCTAGCGGTCATTTAGAATTATGTAAAGCCCTTTTAGGAAACAAGGCTGTCCCCGAAGAGAGTTTGCTATTTACGGTTGTACTGCATTTTGCCACGGCACTTGCTACTGTTGTTGTTTTTAGAAAAGACATACTTACATTGTTTAAGGGCATTTTTTCTTTTCAGTGGAATGACGAGACACAATTTGCTGTAAAGATTATCATCTCGATGATTCCCGCAATACTTGTAGGTTTGTTTTTTGAAGAACAACTAGAATCTTTATTTAATGGCAACATCATTTTAGTAGGGTTTTTATTAATCGTCACAGGTTTGCTATTGTTTCTTGCGGGGCGCGCAAAAAATACAGGTAAAGACATCACATGGAAAGACGCAGCTATTATAGGGGTTTCACAAGCCATCGCTATGTTGCCTGGGATATCGCGCAGTGGTGCGACTATTTCTACATCGGTTTTGTTAGGAAATGACCGGGCTAAAGCTGCTCGTTTTTCGTTTCTAATGGTGGTGCCGCTTATCTTTGGAAAAATAGCAAAAGACCTATTGAGCGGTGATTTATCCTTTGAGCAAAGTGCAAGCACACCATTATTGTTTGGTTTTATCGCTGCGTTTATAACAGGTCTTGTTGCCTGCACCTGGATGATATCGCTCGTGCGCAAGGCAAAACTGCACTATTTCTCTTACTATTGTTTTGTGGTAGGTCTTATCGCTATTGTTGCAGGGTTTGTAAATGGGTAACTTACATGATTCAAAATAACCTAGAAAACCCATACTCCACAGGCAGCGTGTTGCTTATAGACAAACCACTAGGTTGGACATCGTTTCAAGTGGTCAATAAAATACGCTGGCTTATCAAGCAACAATATGGACTTAAAAACATAAAAGTAGGCCATGCAGGTACACTAGACCCACTAGCCACGGGGTTATTGATTATTTGTACAGGCAAGGAAACAAAAAATATAGACAGCTACCAGGCGCAGCACAAGGAATACACAGGAACTATTACGCTAGGTGCGACAACACCCAGTTATGACCTAGAAACAGCCATAAACGCCACATTCCCAACAGATTATTTAACCGAATCGCTTTTAAAAGAAACCACTCAACAATTTACAGGCGATATTTTACAAAAGCCGCCTATTTATTCGGCTATAAAAATGGACGGCAAGCGGCTTTATGAACTGGCTCGCGCAGGCGAAACAACCGAGATTAAAGCACGTACTGTAAACGTGTCTGCATTTGAAATTACAAAAATCGTCAAGCCGCATATAGATTTTAGAATCGCCTGCAGTAAAGGAACCTACATACGCTCACTCGCGCACGATTATGGGGCTGCATTAAATAACGGTGGGCATTTAAGTGCCCTGCGCCGCACTAAAATAGGTGATTATCATGTCGACGATGCGTGGCGTATGGAGGCTGTGGAGCTGCACATTAAAAGCAGGAATACATCGCATTAGGAGTAACTATTTTAATTGAAATCCGTTAATTAAAGAGGTTTCTTAGTTGCTCTTTACTGCGGGAAGAAATAAAATTATTGCCTACCACATGTTAATTTTTAGGTATTTGTGTTTTTAGAGTTCGCTTTCGCGAAAGCGAACCACGTACATCCCATACCGTTGAAATCGCTTTGAGTATTAGAATCATCTATCGACCACTGCGCAGTTCCTGCATTTGCTGCTCGAGCAGCGCGAGTTTCTCTTCAAAATTACTAGACAAATCTGGTAAGCGTCTATAAAACACATATCGCACGCGCCACAATTCTTTTATATCACAAAGCGCCAATTGGATATCGGTTATACTTTTATGGTCTGCACGCAATACAAGACCCTGAGAGGTAACATATAACCGTCTTAAAATCAGGTTGTCTTTGGTAACTAAAAACACGATGGCCCCATTATTTAGATTTTTAATAACCGTGGTGGGGACACGCTCACCGATAACAATATCCTTAGGAAAAAGACCTTTATCGTGGGTGGTCATTTCTAAATTTGTCACGGTAAGCGCTCTAAAATCTTTGGCAACATTAAGTGGCAAACTTATTTTAGGCAGGTCCTCAATAAATGCGTCCTTGTCATGAAGAGCGATATAATCATTTACAAGCTTTTCAGTAACACAAGGTATTTGCGCAAAAGTTTCTCTATGCAACTCATCTGGTGTTATTGTAAAATCGTCATTAAAACGCAGTAGTTGATTTACCGTAAGTTCTTGCGTTAGCAAATCACCAATAGAAATACTAAAATGATTAGCAATTTTTATGAGCGTTTCAATTTTTGGTTCACTGCGTCCTTCTTCATAAGCGCCTAGTGTCCCGCGTTTCAACTCAAAAATATCAGCAAATGCTTGTTGACTTAAACCTTTAACGCCTCGTATCTTTTTAATATTTTTTCCGAAAAACGACATTTTTGCTAATTTAATTTGCAAATTAAAATATTTGTGTATATTTGCACTAACAATATTAGCTTTTTGTTGTCAATCAAGCTAACAAAATGAGTAAAAAAACAATAAAAAAAGAATGTTGTTACAAACACCCTAATATTTACGCCTTATGATATGCATCCTAATTGAAATCATCGAATCATTTACAAGGATATTAATAGGTTAACTACCTACAATTTTGTAATATTAACTATTTAACAACCACCGCATGAACAACTATTTTGAGAGCATAAAATCCCATCTTACGGACCTGGATTACAGCATCACTAGAGAAAATCCTACAAATGGCATTCTCGTTATTGAAAAAGAAGAAGTGGGAATAAAAAATCTTATTTTGGGTATTGCACCGCCCATTTTAATTGTTGAACAATACATTTTTAAAATCAATAACAAAAATGAAGAGGTGTTTAAAAGCCTTTTACAAAAAAATAGAGACATCATTCACGGCGCATTTGTTCTAGACGAGACTGCTTCTAAAGTTATTTTTAGAGACACCTTACAAATAGAAAACTTAGACCGCAATGAGTTAGAAGGTACACTTAACTCATTAAGCTTATTATTAAGTGAGTACACAGATCAAATAATTAAATTTTCAAAATACTAGCAGGCACCTGCATATTCAACCTGCCGCTGCAAGAAAGGCAGTGCGCATTTACCATCGTTAACAATCTAAATTCTTAAGACATGAACATATTTAAAAGACTTTTTAAAATAGGACAAGCAGAAGCTAATGCCGCCATAGACAATATGGAGGACCCTATAAAACTTACTGAGCAAGGTATACGCGACATGAAAGAGGACCTTACAAAAAGTGTGGAGGCCATGGCGCAGGTTAAAGCCCTTGCTATACGAGCTAGAAACGACTATGAGCAGTTTAATACCAGCGCAGCGTCTTATGAAGAAAAGGCCATAGCCATACTTAAAAAAAGTGCTAGTGGTGAACTAGACGCTCAAGTTGCAGATAGGCTTGCAAAAGAAGCACTGGGAAAACGCGAGGAGGCACACACAAACGCAAATTTGTCGTTAAAGGACCACGAAAAACTAGAAAATAATGTTGCCCAACTTAAAAGCACCATACAAACGGTTAAGGCAAATATTACAAACTGGGAAAACGAACTCAAAACGCTTAAAGTACGCGTAAAAGTGAGCGATGCCACAAAAAATGTCAATAAGCAAATGGCTGAACTGGACGGCAACAGTACCGTGAGCATGCTAGAACGTATGAAAGAAAAAGTTGCACAAGACGAGGCTCTTGCCGACGCTTATGGCGAAATTGCACAAGTAGGAAAAAGCATAGACGACGAGATCAATGCTGCAGCAAATACCCAAGAAACCAAAGTAACAAATGAACTTGCAAAACTTAAAGAACAACTAGGTATGCAGTAATAAACGCAATGTGTTATTAATGAATTATATAAATTAAAAACAATAAGCTTGGAAAACTATTTTAATATTATTTTCTCTGAAGTAAATATAACACTCACCATACTGTTAATCCTTTTATTAGTGTATTGGGTTTTTACCATGATAAGTGGTGTAGAACTAGATATAGACCCTGCCATAGATGTAGAAATAGACGTGAGCAGCAGTTTAGAAGGTGGTAATTTAGATTTTGAAGACGTTGCAAATGCCGAGGTGGACCGTGAGCACGTGCACAACAAGCGCTCGCGCGATTTAAAATGGTGGCAAGTAATTCTTATTTACTTCAATTTTGTGGGACTTCCATTCATGTTTACATTCACCTTTTGGATATTTTGCTGGTGGCTTGTAGCAGTTTTAGCGACGTCCATTACCTATAGCTATGACAATACTTTTGGGTATATCATTGTACTTATAGCAGTCGTTCCCGCTCTTATTTTAACTAAGATAGGCACAGGACCTTTTAAGACATTTTTCAAAAAACTCAATAAAGACGGCGACACAGTAACTGATTTTTTAGGTCGTGAGGCCACCTTGCTCTCTAATATTTCTGGAAACAAATTAGGCAACGCACAGGTCCTTGCAGACGGTAACCCTATGAGTATTTATGTAAAGTCGCTGGACGGTTCAGCATTACGCTTTCGCGAAAGCGTACTCATCATAAAACAGTCCGAGGATAAAAATTATTTTTATGTAAGTAAACAATAGTAGCCGCCAAAAACAATAATAGCGCAAACGATGCGCAAAAACACAACAATCAAAAATCAACAAACAATGGAAGGAATCTTACCTATTTTAACAACCGGACTTAGCATCTTGCTTTTCCTAGTCGTCGTCTACTTTGCAATTATTGCTATGTTCTACAAAAAGGTACACCAGGGTCAGGCACTGGTTCGTACAGGTTTTGGAGGGACAATGGTAGCTACAGACAAAGGACTTTATGTAGTACCCGTTTTTCACCGTGTGGAAACTATGGATATTTCAGTTAAGAAAATTCAAATAGAACGCATGGGTGTAGAAGGTCTTATATGTAAAGACAATATGCGTGCAGACATTAAGGTAGCTTTTTTTGTACGCGTAAATAATGAAGTAGCATACATTAAAAAAGTAGCTCAAACGATAGGTGTGCAGCGTGCCTCGCGCATAGAAACGCTAGAAGATCTCTTTGAAGCAAAATTTTCTGAGGCATTAAAAACAGTCGGTAAAAAATTTGAATTTATAGATTTATACGAGGCTCGCCGCGAGTTTAGAGATGAGATAGTAGACATCATAGGTACCGACCTTAACGGCTACACGCTAGAAGACTGTGCGATAGATTTCCTAGAACAAACCAGTGTAGCGCATCTTAAAGCCGACAATATTCTAGATGCCGAGGGTATTAAGAAAATCACTGAGCTTACTGCAACCCAAAATATTAAGGCAAATCTTATAAAACGCGATGAGGAAAAAACCATACGCAAACAAGATGTAGAGGCACGTGAAGCCATTTTAGAATTAGATAAACAACTTGCAGAAAAAGAAGAACAACAAAAAAGAGAAATTGCAAACATAAAGTCTCGTGAAGATGCTGAGACATTAAAAGTTGCCGAAGAAGAACGCCTAAAGTCTGAAACCGCACGTATCGCCACCACCGAAAAAGTGAAGGTTGCCGAAGAGAATATGCAACGCCAGATTATCGTTGCCGAAAAGAACAAACAACGTACAGAAGCTGTAGAAACAGAACGTGTAGAAAAAGATCGCTTACTAGAAATGACAGAACGCGAGCGCGTAGTTACCCTAGCACAAATTGAAAAAGAAAAAGTAGTAGAGGTCGAGAAAAAGAATATACAAGATGTTATCAGGGATCGCGTGATTCTAGAAAAGGGGGTCGTGCAAGAGCAAGAAAACATGAAAGATATCGAGGCCTTTAAAACTGCTGACCGTATCAAACAAGTAACTATAACAAATGCCGAGGCAGCAGCTGAACAAGACTTGATTAAAACCATAAAAGCCGCTGAGGCATCAAAACAAGCTGCCGTTCAAAAAGCTGAAGAAATTAACATAGAAGCACTCGCTCATAAAGAAGCAAGTGAAAAAGAAGCTGCGGCACGTAAAATACTGGCCGAAGCCCTTGCTAAAGAAGAAGCGACTATAGGTATGTCCGAGGCACAAGTAATGCATGCTAAAGCTGAGGCTAGTGAACGTCAAGGAATTGTTGATGCACTCATCATACAGAAAAAAGCCGAAGCCGAGGCTATTGGTATAACCGCAAAAGCCGAAGCAAAACGCAAAGACGGACTTGCAGAAGCCGACGTAATTAAAGAAAAAGCTCTTGCAGATGCTGCTGGAATAGAGCAAAAAGCAAATGCCATGAAAAAGCTGGACGGCGTGGGTAAAGATCATGAAGAGTTTAAACTGCGATTAGACAAAGAATTGCAAGTAGACCTCGCGCAAATAAGCATTCAAAAAGATATCGCCGATGCGCAGGCAAAAGTTATAGGAGATGCTTTAAGTGCCGCCAAAATAGATATCGTGGGCGGTGAAACTATGTTTTTTGAACAAATCATAGGGCAAATCACAAAAGCCAAAGGCTATGACAGGCTGGTGCAGCACTCTGAAACTGTGAGCGAGGTTAAAGACGCTATTTTAGGAAGCGACGATGTTAAAGGAAATTTATTGGATAAGATAAAAGAGTTTGCTACAAAATATGATATAAGTAGCGAGGATATTAAAAACCTGACAATAGCAAACTTATTGAGTAACCTACAAAACAAATCGCAAGACAATGAAGAGCAGAACATGCTTACCAACATAATGAACATGGTAAAAGGAATGGGACTGTCTAATAAGAAGCTGGGTGGTTTAAAGTAAGTACACGCAATGCACCAACCGCAACGGCAGAAGCTATGGCGCATGCAATGCGCAAGCAACATATAGCACATGAAAGAAAACCAGAACGAAGAACAAAAAAATACCGTCACCCATCTAGATGCTGGAACTTACGAGATCATTCAGGGACGCTTGCGCAAGCATAAAATCGACCTGCAACAGCGACTGGGTGAGCTCAATGAAGAACGAAAAAGGGTTTTTGGCTCTTTAGAAACGCGTCTCGTCGCAAACGACCGCATCACCACCGACAACAGCTGTATAGCACGTGACATCGTTACTATAGGAGCGTACAGTATTTTTGGCTACAACGTGCACTTTGGCTTGCGCACTACTATCACATTGAGCGATGTCTTTAGTATCTATGAATTTGATAAAACGGGTAACTATGGTGAGGCATTACGCTTTCGCGAAAGCGAACACGGCACAAAGCTTATAGAAGACCCTATTTTTCAGATAGATTTTGAGAATCTTTACAAGTACTACCGCAATACTATTTTTTCAAAGTTTGCTATTATCGATAATTACTTACACATGGTTTTTCAGTTGAGTGATAGCGTTACCGATATTAAAACTTTTAAGTGGCTTATTTCAGAAAACAGCCTGAAATATGTAGATAACCGTAGTGAGCACGAGTACAAATTCCCGCCGCAATATAGCTTTACATGGAAAGAGGCAGGACGCGACGACCAGCGTTATGGTGTGCATGCTCATGTTTCTATTTTAGACAAAGTATTTGTTGACACCATAGGTGGTGCGTTAACAATAAAAGTAGAAGATAACACCAGTGATGGTCAGGGCATTTATCGTGAAGACGTTATCCACCGCGACCAAACACTTGATGACGGCCAGTACCGCTATGCAGACCTAGGTAACCTAATCATGCTTGAAATAAAGCCTTTTCAGGAAAAACCGCGTTATTTTGTCTACAATCATAAAATCAAAGAAGTACAGAAAATAGAAAGCATTGCACAAGCAGCTGTACTGCTACCAGATGCCCAAGGGATTATATTCCCTAGCGGTTATTACCTACAAACCGGTGCCTACAATATATTTCCCGGCGACACAGGAACGCTAAAGTTTGAACAAAAAATAGCCTCGACAAATGGAGAGGACCATCTCTATGTTTTCTACAACGCCCACGACGGCTTGTATGTACTCATGTCTTATAATGTCATAGAACAAGTTGTAAAAACACCAATAATATGTAACGGTTTTACAATATTAAAACAGGGTGAGCTTTGTTATTTCCGGACTGAAAATGAGCAAACAAAGCACCACATGATACAAATATGGCAAACTCCCTATTCTAAGAGCATCGCCATACCAGCTGCTCACCAAAACACCATGCTATTTAAAATAGGCAATAAAGACATTGTCAAAGCTATGGCGCAAACTAATGAGCTCATAACCCTACTTCTTAAAGAAGATAGCTACAGCGACCTTTATGAAGACGTTGCACGTACTTCTAAACAAATTTTGGACAGCTATTACTGGCTACCTGAGGAAGAGACAAAATTACTTAACATACCGCTTAAAGAAATAAATAAAGCAGCAAACGCCGCTATAGACGAGTTTGAAAAGGTAAAAGAACTACGCAAAAAAGCAGCGACTGAAACACAAGCGATATCGCAGCAAGCTACATGGTTGTTTGGAAAAATAAAGAGCACTTCTTTTAATAGCATCAACGATTTTGTGTCACTACTCACGCAATTGCGCACCCTGCGTGGGGAGGCCATAAACTTGTACGAAATACGGTATGTCGACACCCCTTTTATTAAAGGCATTGAGGAGGAAATTATTGCGCAAAATGAGAGCATATCGCGTCGCGCGGTTACGTTTTTACTTGATGATAAAGCACTCGCACCATATCAGGATGCTGTTGATAATAAGCAAAAAGCACTAGAATCTACAGCAAAGGTTATAGAAATAAAAGGTCTGGAAAAAGAAGTTAATCAAATAGCTACAGACTTAGAACTTCTCATAGAAATTGTTTCAAATCTAGAGATAGAAGACACTGCCCATGCTACTACTATTATAGAAAATATTTCACTCATTTTTGCTACAATAAACCAGGTAAAAGCAGCCATAAAGAACAAAATTAAAACGGTAGGTGAAAAAGAAAGTCAAGCCGTTTTTGCAGCACAGCTCAAACTTATTGATCAGGGTATTATTAATTACCTAGACATTGCAAACACACCTGAAAAGTGCGATGAGTTTTTAACAAAAGTATCCATACAGCTCGAGGAGCTAGAAGGCAAGTTTGCAGACTATGACGCCTACACCAGCGAGATTATTGAAAAACGTGAAGAAGTTTATGCTGCATTTGATAATCGCAAGAGCAGCCTTGTCGAAGCGCGCAATAAAAAAGCACTGGCTTTACAAAATAGCGCAGAGCGCATCATAAAAGGAGTTCAAAAACGTGCGCAATCACTAGACAGTATCACAGCCATAAATGGATATTTTGCAAGTGATTTAATGATTAATAAAGTGCGTGACATGGTGGCACAACTTCAAGAACTAGATGATGTTGCAAAAGCTGAATCTATAGAAACCGCGCTTAAAGTAGCTCGAGAAGATGCCTTGCGTAAACTTAAAGATAGAAACGAGCTTTATGAAGACGGGGATAACATCATAAAACTGGGGAAACACAAATTTGGCGTAAACAAGCAATTACTAGACCTTACCATCGTTTTTAAAAACAACGGCCTGTTTTACCACCTCACCGGAACAGATTTTTATCAACCACTACATGATAAAACGCTCACACAGTCTATAGATATATGGGAGCAAGAGTTAGTTTCTGAAAACCACGAGGTTTATAGATCAGCATACCTAGCTTACAGCATATTTGAATCTGAAGACAAAGAAAACATGCGCACTATGAATCCCGAGCAGTTGCTAGCGCACGTGCAAGAGCGAGCTAGCGGAAACTATGCTGCTGGTTATGTAAAAGGCGTTCACGACCACGATGCGTCGCAGTTTTTGCGTGTGTTACTGCACAAGCATCATGATTTAGGTTTGTTAATTTATGCGCCCGATGTACGAGCACAGGCGCAGTTTTTTTGGAATGCCTTAGAAAAACAACAACGCACCTATTACAACCGTATTTTAAAAAGCGCTGGAGAGGTTTTACAAGTTTTTACTGCTAGTAAAGAATATAATTTTATTATTGATAAGCTGGTTAATGCCATTGAGAACTACCAAAAAGCTGCAAATGAAACCTATGCCTTAGCACAAAGTAATGTGCCAGTAGTTAATGAGCACCTGGTCGCTCGCTACCTCTTCAACGAACTTAAAGATAATGACCATTTTGTCGTAAGCAGTGGCGCAATAGCACTCAAAGAAGCATTTGAAAAGACATTAAAAGCTCAAAACGCACAGTTTAAATTCAATAAAAGTCTCGAACAATGCGATACTACTGTGGCTCAAATAGCCCTTGTAAGGCAGTGGGTTTCCGCTTTCGCGAAAGCGAACTCTACAAAATCCGGCAGTACCCAAACAGACTTTGTACCTTATATTGCAGAGTGTGTCGCAAACATACTATACGGTGATCGTGCAACATCATCCATCGTTACGGTAAGCGCCACAGAAACCATTACAGGGCTTAAAGGCGCTCACCCCACTATAAACGAAGGGGCATTTGCTTTTAATTACCATGAATTTACTGCAAGACTAGCGCATTTTGCCGCGATAAAAGTTCCTGCTTACCTAGCCTTTAGAAAAGCAAAACATGAAGTTTTAGAGAATTTAAAAGAGCAATTGCGACTAGAAGAATTTAAACCAACGGTACTTAGCTCTTTTGTGCGCAACAAACTTATAGACCAAGTCTATTTTCCTCTTATAGGTGATAATCTTGCAAAACAACTAGGAACCGTGGGTGATACAAAACGTACCGACCGCATGGGGCTGCTGTTGCTTATATCGCCACCAGGTTATGGAAAAACAACCTTAATGGAATATGTAGCAAACAGGCTCGGGCTCATTTTCATGAAAATAAATGGCCCTGCTATAGGTAACGCTATCACCAGTGTAGACCCAGAAGCTGCAAATAATGCAGCAACAAGAGAAGAACTTAAAAAACTAAATCTTGCACTTGAAATGGGTGATAATGTAATGTTATATCTAGACGATATTCAACACTGCAATCCTGAGTTTTTGCAAAAATTTATAAGCTTGTCTGATGGTACCCGTAAGATGGAAGGGGTGTATAATGGCAAATCTAAAACATATGACCTGCGCAGTAAAAAGTTTTGCGTGGTCATGGCCGGCAACCCGTATACAGAAAGCGGCGACAAATTTCAAATTCCAGACATGCTCGCAAACCGAGCAGATATTTATAACTTGGGAGACATTATAGGCGATACAGCCCATTTATTTGAACTTAGTTTAATTGAAAACGCGGTAACAAGCAATCCTATATTGCAACAATTGAGCAGCAAACATTTTGACGATGTGTACACGCTTGTAAATCGCGCGCAACAACAAAATTTTGGAGAAACCACGGGACAAAACAGCACAGACGAACTCCAAGGAAATCACAGCAATCAAGAAATAACCGATTATCTTGCCGTACTCAAAAAAGTACTTAAAATAAGAGATACTGTTCTCAAGGTAAACGAGCAATACATTGCCAGCGCAGGTATGGAAGACGCTTATCGTACTGAGCCGCCGTTTAAACTGCAAGGCTCCTATCGAGATATGAATAAGCTTGTGGCAAAGGTAGTTCCTATCATGAACGATAAAGAACTGGACACCTTACTCCTAGCACATTATGAAAGTGAATCACAAACACTCACAACAGCTGCCGAGGCAAACCTGCTTAAATACAAAGAACTTGTCCAAAAATTGACGCCTCTAGAGCAAGAACGCTGGGAAAACATAAAACAAATTTTTGCTAAAAACAACAAGCTTAATGGGCTAGGTGGACAAAACCAAATGTCGCAAGTGCTATCACAAATGATGGATTTTACGGAGAATCTGGAAGGTATCAAGGAAGTTTTGAGGAAAGGGCTTGCTAGGAATTGATTATGAACTCAAATTTTTTAGAATTTTTACTGAATCAGAACGAAATTGCGTTTGAGGATATCCAAAATTCAGTTGTTTCAAAGTATTGTAATAAGAAATACTTTGAAGAATATTTACCCATAATATCTGTAAACAAATCAAATGTTACCGATTTAGACCTAATAAGAACTTTCAATTTGTTGCGTAATGAATCGACGAGTTTTAAAACATGCTTTGGTTACTATTGCAGTTATTTAGCAATACGGACTGATAGAAAATTACAAAATGTAATTTCACAGCTATTAATTTTTAAAGAATTTTTTAAAGAAGAGTGATCGTTTAAAAACGAGCTTGACGAAATAAATGACTTTATTGTAGTACTTATTGTTAATGACGTTTTACAAAAAGAAAACCTAGGACAAATATTGAATCTTCCACAGGATTTAGTAGAATTTATTGTAAAACATGCAAGTTCAAATGTGGTAAATAGTAAATTGTGCTTGGTTAAAGAATTGGTTTAAAACCTTATGCTAGCAATATATGCGGTGTGACTCAAATAGCCTGCAATAACGCAATAATATCAGCCTCTGTATTTTTCCCCTTATCCTGATTGTACCAATTTTGTAATTCTTGTTTAAAATCAGCTGAGAGTACTCCCTTTGTAGCTTTTTCATTTGCCACCAGCGCTGTTGCCTGTGTAGGACGTGGTCCCCAGGTTGCTAGGGGAACATGTTTGTCAACAGTTACCACAATAAGTTTTGCAATAGACCTTGAGCCGTTTGTTAAAAACTGGTCCATAAGGTCTAAGTGTTCGTCGCGCAAGACGACTTTACAATCGATGTCCGCAGCCTGTGCTATTTTATGGATTACAGGCATGGTTTGCGCAGCATCGCCACACCAACTCTCGGTAATCACAAGAAAATACACGGGCTTTTTAAAATTTGCTAAAAAGGCGACCGATTCAGGTGTAAGTTTCATCGTTTTATCCAGTCGCTTCATGCGCTGGTGATTAAGTGTGGTGTATGCAGCTAGGTCTGCTGTTATCGCAGT
>DAIRDE010000023.1:0-9334 GCA_036796335.1 Nonlabens sp. | reverse complement strand
ACCCGCGCTGCAATATCGCCCATCTCTTCTTTACTTAAGGACACTTTACGTTCAAAACGCATATCGTCCATATCTCGCAACGGTATTAAATGCACATGTACATGTGGCACTTCTAGCCCTATAACAGTCATACCCACTCTTTTACAAGGCACCTCTTTTTCTAGTGCGATGGCCACCTTGCGAGCAAACTCCATAAGACCGCTATAAACAGCTGGTTCTAGATCAAACAGTTTGTTAACCTCGACCTTTGGGACACACAAGGTATGCCCTGGTGCATTGGGGTTTATATCTAAAAAAGCGATAAAATCCTTATCCTCGGCAACTTTAAAACTGGGTATTTCTCCGGTAATAATTTTTGTGAAAACACTCATATCAGTCTCTGCTTATTTCTAGAATTTCTAGTTTTAAAGTTCCTACAGGTACGGTAACTTCAGCAACGTTTCCTACCTCTTTACCTAGTAACGCCTTGCCAATAGGAGAATCTACAGATATCAGTCCTTTTGCAAGGTCTGACTCACTTTGTGCGACCAGTTTATAATTCATCACCATATTGTTATTATGATTTTTGATTTTCACTGTGCTGTGAATTAGTGCTTTAGACAGGTCCAGTGCGCTTTCATCTATAATTCTAGCATTAGAAACCACCTGTTCTAATTTTGCAATTTGCATTTCTAGCATGCCTTGCGCTTCTTTGGCGGCATCATATTCGGCATTTTCGCTTAAATCCCCCTTGTCTCTAGCATCGGCAATTGCTTGCGAGGCTGCTGGGCGCTCTACATTTTTAAGATGCGCGAGCTCGTCCTTTAGTTTTTTCAGTCCTTCCTCTGTGTAATAAGATACATTACTCATAATTTCTTGTCTATTAAGTTTTCCTGTGAATTAAAACGATTGCTTTACAGGATATTGAATGCTAAACAGTTTTTTGTAAAATAGAAAATCCCACCATGAATGCGGGATATAGTAACAAATATACTAAATATCGATTAGTTCGTTATATTTTTAACCCATAAAGAAAAAACATGCGCAAAGTAATCTTTTTAATAAGTGTTAGCATCCTATTATCTTGCAATAACGATGATAATAGGATTAGAAACCCATTTCTGGTGGATATAGGATTTCAAGTGCAGCTTAATACAAACTTGCCACAATATGCCAACTTAAATTTTGACCTCAATTATGTCGTTGTGCCTAATATAGGAATACGCGGTGTGGTGGTTTACAATTTAGGTAATTCCCAACTTGTGGCTTATGAATTAAGCGACCCTAACCATCCTATTACCGATTGCTCAACCCTTACTATTCAGGGTATTACAGCGTCTTGCCCGTGTGATAACGATACAAATCAATACAACATTATCACAGGACAACCTACTGCGGGTGGTGGTATCTACGGTCTTAAGGCCTACCGTGTTTCTCGCAACGGCAACATCATTACCGTTTCTAATTAAACGTATAGCATCCCTTATTCTTTATGTAAAAAAGCTAGATTGCTACCAGGATTGTTTGTGCTTTGTTCGCTTTCGCGAAAGCGAACCCCCTAAAGAATCAACGATCTATAAAAAACTAATGATTTTCTTAATAACTACTGCGACTTGTGGTGTTATCATTAAACAAAATGTGATAATTTTGTAACTATGCAAGTAGGAATATATATATCAGATTTACTTTATCGTCACGATTGCGTGGTTATACCTGAATTTGGTGCCATACTATCCAGACGTGTCGCTGCGCAGTACATAGAAGATAATCATGCTATTTATCCACCTAGAAAGGGATTAAGTTTTAATGCGCAAATTACTCAAAACGATGGACTGCTTGTTAACTACATGGCTAGCGTTGAGCAAATACCCTATGAAAATGCGCTGCAAGAAGTGCGCAATTATGTACGATTTTTAAATCACGAAATCGACAACAAAGGCAGTATAACAATACACAAAGTGGGTCGTTTTAACCGCAATAGTGAGCAAGCGTTGCAATTCACGCCTATGCATTTGGTCAACTATTTGTCTGAATCCTTTGGACTTGCAGCTCAGGAAATCTATGGTGTAGACCGCAGTTTTACAGTGCAACAAGAGGCTGTTTTACCACAAGAACTAACCGTTGAAACCCTATTAGAAAAACCGGTGGTACAACTAGAAACCCCGGCAACAAAAAGTCCAAATTGGGTGCGATATGCAGCTGCTGCGGCGCTATTGATAGGTGCAAGTTATGGGGCGTTTAACGGGTACGTAAACCATCTAAATAAAACGGACTTACTCGTGCAACAAATGGCCGACAAACAGGTTAAAGCACGTGTACAAGAAGCTAGTTTTAATATCGCAAATCCGTTACCCAGTCTTAATTTGCAAGTCACTGCAATACAAGATGCGATAACAACAAATGTAGCGTCGCAAGACGTAAAGCCGCAATTTCATGTCATTGCAGGGGCTTTCCGCAATCCTGAAAATGCTGACCTAAAGGTAGCTGAACTACGAGGTTTAGGATTTAATGCGCATCGCATAGGTGTCAACAAATATAACTTGCACAATGTCGCATTTAATAGCTTTACAAATGCAAAGGATGCGACCAAAGAGCTTTTAAAGCTTAAAGCAGCAGGTTATGTGAACGCGTGGTTGCTAACGGGTGCGTTGTAGTAGTTGACAAAGTGCTTCAATATCATTTCTAAATAATTAAAAAAACCTGTCTCCAGTAACTTTTCTTCTATAAGGAAATTGTACTAATATATCGATTAAGGCCAATTAGTTAAAAAATTCTTGTGTAGGCAATAAATGTAAGGCTACGGTACGTATAAAATTACCGCCGCGGTCTAATTCACAACGAGTAAAAACATCTTTTTCTCGTTCACTGGTAGGTCATTGTTTAAAACACAACCTTAGGACAAAACGTTATTACAAACTATAACGTTAAAGAATGGCAGTTACCTTGCTGGCTCTAAAAATATCTTGCAAACATTTCCACGTGTTGCGATTACAAAACAATCGTGAAATTTCAGAAACTTTATGGGATCAACACTATATTTACGGGTAAGAAGAACGTTTATGCGTGTTTGTAATTTTGTGCGGGTTTTTGTAGTGCTCGCATGTATGTTTAATGTGGGCAACATGCATGCTCAAAGCCTTTTTAAAAGGTATGTAGACAATCTTATCAATAATAAAAGCAGTGCCGAGGAGCCTCAACTTTTAGTATATCCTACACTTGCCTATGCTCCAGAAACAACCTGGGAAATCGGACTCAGTTCTCTATACGTCTATTATGCAAAACGCGATACAACCAATAGATTAAGTGAAATTAACGGATTTACATTTTTTACGCTCGAAAATCAGTACGGTATCTGGTTTGACCATGCTATTTATAGCAATCAGGATAAATGGTTTTTTTTAGGTAGAGCGCGTTTTCAAAGTTTTCCCTTGTATTATCATGGCGTGGGAATACAAACCCCCGAAGACTATACCGCACGGGTTGACGCAAATCAAATTTTTATTAAAGAACGTGTCTTGCGAAAAATAAAAAAGAACCTGTTTTTAGGCCTAGAGGTAGATTACCAAAGCCTGTCTGCAGTTGATTTTGTTACAACAGGGCAAAGCGATGCACCTTTTGAATTACCGCTAGGAAGTAATGGCTCGACTAATTTGGGGCTAGGAGTAGGGCTTGTAAGAGATGATAGGCATAATGTCCTTAACGTGCGAGACGGCTTTTTTTCTGAGGTTGCTTTGCTACATGCTAATCCTGCATGGGCGAGCACTTATAATTTCACATCGGTATTGACTGATACCAGGATTTATAAACCTATGGGGAAAAGAAATGTACTAGCTGCGCAGCTTTTAGGACAATTTAATTTTGGTGATGTGCCTTTTAACCAGTTATCGCAAATGGGAGGGGAAAGTATCATGCGCGGTTACTATTACGGCAGGTTTAGAGATAAACACCAGGTGGCTACTCAAATAGAATACCGATTTCTACCCATTCCCCTCAGTTTTACCGATAGGATAGGTGCAGCAGCTTTTGCAGGTACAGGAACCGTTTTTAGCGATCTTAATCAGGTTAGTCTTCCTAACTTTAAATTTTCGGCCGGTGCTGGTTTGCGCTTTTTGCTATTTCCAAAAAAGGACATTTGGACCCGTCTAGATTATGCAGTAACAAATGAAGGTGGTGGGTTTTATCTTTTTATAGGTGAGGCTTTTTAAGTAAGCGAGGTATTTATCAGTATGAAAACCTTTGTGCAGTGATTATAAAAGGTTTGACTTTCAACATACCCAACGGGCGTTTGCTTCTATGTAATCAGTGACGAGTTTTCACATATTGTTATACCATTGCATGCACTTGCAGCGACTACCTTTGCAAAAAAAATAACATGGAGCCTAAAACCCCATCACAATCATTTACAACGGTCACCGACATGGTTTTACCTAGCGAGACAAACCCGCTGAACAACCTTTTTGGGGGTGAGCTACTTGCCCGTATGGACCGCGCTGCCAGTATTGCTGCACGCCGACACTCGCGACGTATTGTGGTAACTGCATCTGTGAATCACGTAGCATTTAATCGCATGGTGCCGCTGGGTAGTGTGGTAACAATAGAGGCCAAAGTAACAAGGTCTTTTAAAACCTCTATGGAAGTTTTTATGGATGTGTGGATAGAAGACCGTGAAAGCGGGGAGAAGACCAAAGCAAACGAGGCTATTTACAGTTTTGTAGCAGTTGATGAAACGGGACGTCCTGTACCTGTACCACCCATACAACCTGAAACCGCCGACGAAAAAATGAAATACGACGCTGCATTGCGACGCAAGCAATTAAGCCTTGTGCTCGCTGGTAAAATGAAACCTAGCGATGCGACTGAACTGCGTGCGCTGTTTGAGGATTAAGTTATCGCAGTTTAATTTCTAAGAATCCACGATTCAGGATCCATGGTTTTTGTGTCCTCTAGCAGCACAAATTTAAGTTCAGACACGCCCTCGCGGTTGGTAAAAACGGTTCCCAGTGATTGTTTTGTAGAAACTTTGTCACCTGAGGTTACGTTAACACTGCGCAAATTCCCGTAAACACTGGTATAATTACCGTGTCGCACGTGCACTGTTAAAATACCGTTAGACGCCTTTTCCACGCGAGCGACCTCACCCTCAAAAATATTGCGTACGGTTGTGCCTTCTGGGGTTTGTATGCGTAGTCCATTAGATTGTATGCGCACACTGGGCAAGACAGGGCTGGGCAGGCTACCATAACCTAGCGCTATAAATCCTTTATCTACAGGCCACGGTAACCTGCCGCGATTTGCTTTAAAATTATTTGCTAGTGTTTTAGCCTCTGGTGTTAAAAAGAATTTTCCAGCAACTGCGCCAGCTTTTCCTTTATTGGATGCAGCAATATCGGCATCTATAAGTCTTCTTATTTCTCGATCTATCGCGGCACGTTCTCTATCTTTTGCTTTTATTTCGGCGGCGTATTTGCTTTCATCCTTTTTAACAAGTGCTAGCAGTTTATTTTGTTCTGCCCGATCCTGGTCAAGTGCCTCACGCTGTTTTTTGTTTTCTTCTAGGATGGCAGTTTTGCGCTCACGATCTACTTCTAGAGATTTTATTTTGTTTGTTAGTGCATTTGCTTTTTGAGTGATATCATCTGCTTGTTTTTTTCTATAATTGGCAAATGCTTTTAAATACTGCAATCGTTTATAAGCCTGCAAGAAATTTTCTGAGGATAACAAAAACATCAATCTGCTGCGATCATTGTTTGCCTTATATGATTTAACAATCATAGCCGCATACTCACCTTTTAGCACAACAATCTCTTTTTCTAGTTTAGTGATTTCTTGTTTATTAGTTAAGATGTTGCGTGTGATGTTGTTTGCTTGCTTATTTGTTATAGAAATGATTTCCTGTGTATTAGATATCTTTTTATTGATTGTGTTAACAACGTTTATAACACCAGATTTTTCCTTTTTAACTTTCTTAAGTAGGTTGTTAGCCGCGTCTATTTCTCGCTGTATGGCAGCTTTGCGTTGCTCTAGCTTTTGTTGTTCTGATTCCTGGGCATGTGCATGGTAAAAACCAAAACACACAAAAAAGATGAGTAAAGGGCGTAACTTCATTACAGTTTTATAGGTTTAGTATTTGCAGGCATTTCAAAAGGGAAACTCAGGTTTTTATTAAATTCTAAAGATCGATATTCTAAGATAACTGTGGTGTTTTTCTCATCTTTACGTGCTTCTATTTGTACTTTAAGGGGTACAATTTTGTCTGAAACCATTTGATAATCAGGATACATTATTCGCAAAAAGCTGTCTTCAGCAGGTTTGGAAATAGCCTGTTCGCTTACTTTAAAATCAGCTGCGCGCAGTTTAAAAAGTTTGGCTATCAGTGTACCCTCATTAAACACATATTCATTGCCGTTAATTGAAAATTCCTTGTCTTGTAACGGTTCTACCGCCTGTCCTAGTAAAATGTCCTCTACTTGGTCAAAGGTGACATCTTCTCCTAAAAAGTCACTTATTAAAGAAAAATCACCGTCAAATGATTGTTTGTTCAATATCTCGTAAAACCGCACGCGGTCTCTCGTTATATGTAACTTACCAGCAGTAAGGCCTAAAAAGCGAGCGCTTAACCATATATTTTTACCCTTTTCCATGCGCAGTTCTACCGTGACAGACTGCGCGCGTTTATCATCTTTAAAATCCAAATCTACTTTTGCCTGCAGTGTTTTAAACTTTAAAGCTGCTGCCTCATGCAGTTTTACCACGTTACTTTTTTTTGCAGTTGCCTCGCCCGCATCACTTGCGCGACGCACCGATTTACAGCTTGTCACTATAAACGCAGCTATAAAAAATAGGAGTATTCGACGCTTTATCATTTCGATCTTTTTTGCGATTCGGCTTTCATTTTTGCAGCCATGGCAGTGTTTCCTTTTAAGGTATAAGCTACTGCCAGTTGCTCGTACATGTCCTGTTCTATTTTAGTCTCGTCCAGTATAAAAGACAAGCCTGTTTCTAGGGTTTCAATAGCCTTATCGGCTTGTTTTAGATTGTTTAACGCCACACCATTTATAAGATACAACAATGCCTGCGTTGGAAATTTTTGAATAGCATCGTTTGTAATTTTTGCCGCACGATTGTAATCTTTAAAATCCAGGCTCAATAATGCTACCTTTTTAACCAGTTCATAATCCTGCCCATTTTCCTCTAGTCCCTTTTCAAAAAAAACGAGCGCCTGTGCGCTGTTGTCGCTTTTTAGATAATAATCTCCTAGGGCATCATAGGCTCTAGGATCATCTACTTGCTTAGAAAACAAGTCTATTGCATCGTTTACCTCTTGTGCAATTGCGGGGTCTGTATTCCCCAAATTTATAAAATCACGCAACACATTTACTTTTGTAGGATTGTCAAACTGGTCCGAGCTAAAAACTATTTTCATGCTTTTAATTCCTTCTTTTAACGCCCCATTATCTAGATATATTTTATAAAGTGCAAGATGTGCTTTATCACTTCCTTCAACATTTTGCTCCAAGGCGAGCGCACTTTTTAACATGCCTGCTTTATCGTCCTTTTGGCTGTATAAATAGATGAGCGCAAGGTATGTTTTCTCGTTTGTTGGATCTTGCAGTAATTGTTTTTCCAGTCCCTCAATGGTGTCGGTTGCAGCATTTTCCTGCTGCAATTTTTCGGTAAGAATTTGTTTAATTCGTATGCGCTGCTCGTCGGGCCCTAGTCGTTTATCCAGGTTATTTAATGTTTTCAACGCCATCGCGTTATCATTGTTACGCATGTATAGTGATGGTAGCAATTCCTCGTATTTTTTGTTGAGCTGTACCAGTCTTTCTAATACGGGTAATGCCTTGTCATAGGCTCTTTCTTTATCATAAACCTCAAACAACGTGTCTAATAGCCACTCGCGTTCTCCCGTTATTTTAAGTGCAGTTTGTAGGTGGTATTCCGCTTTCGCGAAAGCGTTATTCCCCAAATGATTTTTTGCTATTTCAAAATGTACTGCACCCGACTCGGGTTCTAGTTTTAGGCACGCATCTAAAAAAGTCAACGCCTTGTCAAAATTACCTATCGCCTTCTCGCGCAGGGCATTAAAAAAACTCTCCTTAAACGCGTCTGATGTATCGCCTAGATCGTCCACATTTGCATCAACCGCCTCTATTTGTTCTTGGGCGTGTGAAAACAACCCTAAAAAAAACAAGGTAAACAACAGCAGTGGCAAACGTTTTAACATCATATCGTGTGGGTTCAAAATTATTCTAACACCGAGTAGTCGCCGATGCTTATTGTACTGAACGCGCCATTAAAAATAACTTTATTACCTATCATAGCCTCGTGCAAGGTGGCATTTTTTATGGTTGTTTGGGTTTGTATAAGCGAGTTTGTGATGGTTGCGTTTTCTATCACACAGCCAGATCCTATGGACACATAGGGTCCCACGGTGCTATTTTTTATCACTACATCACTCGCAATTACACAGGGTTGTACAATAGTCGCGTTTTCAAGGGTAGGGCTTGTGTTTAACTCGTCACTGCCATCTTGTTGCATAAAACCTAATAAGCGCGAGTTAGTCTCTACGGTAATGGCCTTGTTACCGCAATCCATCCACTCGTTTACGGCACCTGTTTTAAAAATATTCCCCTTTGCCATCATGCGCTTTATACCATCGTTAATCTGGTATTCTCCACCATTAATAACATGATTGTCTAGTACATATTGCAACTCGGTCTTTAGGTCGGCTACATTTTTAAAATAATAAATACCTATCACCGCCTGGTCAGACACAAATTGTTGTGGTTTTTCAACCAGCTCTACAATTTCTTGTTTGTCGTTTAGTTTTACAACACCGTAAGCCTCAGGGTGTTCTACTTGCTTGGTCCATATTACCGCATCGGCTGTGGGGTCTAGTTTAAAGTCGGCTCTTATAAGTGTGTCGGCATAAGCAATAACTGCGGGTCCAGATAGCGACGGCGCGGCGCTCATAATCGCGTGACCTGTTCCTAACGGTTCCCCTTGTCTATAAATGCTAACTTTTGCACCGAGACTGGCGGCAAGTTCTTCCAGACTTTTTACAACGGCATCACCAAAAAACACAGGGTCACCAAGAATAAAGGCGATTTCGGTCACAGGTTCATCCAGGATGTTTGCAATTTCGGTAACCAGCCTGTGAACAATGGGTTTGTTTGCCACAGGAATAAGTGGCTTGGGAATGTTGAGTGTATGTGGTCTAAGGCGAGAACCTAGTCCGGCCATGGGTACTATTATTTTCATATTTTTTATTTTCTTATGAGTAAACTGTTGCCTACTCTTATGTTTTCCTTCATTTACAGACTGCGGTCTGCTGTTTTACATTGGGCAGACT
>DAIRDE010000022.1:0-39507 GCA_036796335.1 Nonlabens sp. | reverse complement strand
AACTCGTTATTCCCACGGGCAGACTTCAGTCTGCCCCTTAGTACTCAAAAAAACACAACTTATTATTGAAAAACACAACCTCACAATAATCCACTTTTCTGCATTACATTAGTGCAATGAACGAGGACTTTATACACTACCTGTGGAAATTTAAAAAGTTGAGTGGTGTACCATTATTCACTACAACAGGGGAACGTGTCGTTATTAAAAGTCTAGGCACACACAACTTTCACGCAGGTCCCGATTTCTTTAACGCGCAGTTACTAATAGGAGAGCAACTGTGGGCGGGTAATGTAGAAATGCACCTAAAATCTAGCGACTGGTACGCGCATGGGCACGATGACGATCCTGCTTATGAGAATGTGGTTTTGCATGTGGTGTGGCAGCACGATGCCGAAATTTGTAGACGCGACGAGGTTCCTATCCCTGTGCTCGAGGTAAGGCATTATATTGCAGCCCATCTTGTGGCTAGTTACAACAAACTTTTTACGCTTAAAAACAACCGGTTTATCAATTGTGAATCCCAATTTGCGACTGTTGATTCTTTTAAAGTGATGCATTGGTTAGAAAAAATGTTTCTAGAACGACTAGAACACCGTGCCTCGCGGTTAAACGTCATGCTCGAGCAACAACAAAACGATTGGGAGGCAGTTTTTTTTCAATTGCTGTGCCGCAGTTTTGGTACCAAGGTAAATGCAGATGCCTTTGAAAATCTTTCTCGCAGTATGGACCAGCAAGTGGTGCGTAAAATTTCGCAAGATGTATTGCAATTAGAGGCTGTTTTCTTTGGACAAGCAGGTTTGCTGGATAAACCTTACAACGATGCTTATTTTGAGCAGCTTTTTAAAGGGTACGCTTTCGCGAAAGCGAAATACAACCTACAGCCAGCACCTATACCGATGAAGTTTTTTAGACTGCGGCCTGCTAACTATCCTACCATAAGACTGTCGCAACTAGCTGTGCTGTATCACGCACATCCACAATTATTTAGCGATGTATTGCTGGCTCAATCTAAAGAAGCGATTTATAAACTTTTTGAGGTGCAAGCATCGCCTTACTGGCATAATCATCATGTTTTTGACAAGCCAACAAATGCGCGTGAAAAAGTGCTAACCAAAGATTTTATAGACTTGCTTATCATTAATTGTATCGTACCCTTGCGGTTTGTGTATGCCCGTTTTATGGGTGTAGACTGTACCGAGGAACTGTTAACAATAGTACAATCCCTACCAGCCGAAAAGAACATGGTTGTTACTGGATTTAAAAAAGTCGTAGATGTAAAAGACGCATTCATGTCACAAGCGCTACTGCAATTAAAGCCGCATTATTGCGATTTGCACAAGTGTTTGCAATGCGATATAGGTGTGAACTTGTTGCAAGAATAATTTTTTTGGAAGTATCTTTACCCCTATGAGTGTTGTTACCCCTTTGCGTCATTATATGGAGAAATATGGATTCTATGTTTCTTCTAGACTTGCTGACCGCCTAGGCATGCGCGCTAGAAGCGTGCGGCTTACCTTTATTTATTTCACATTTGCGACGCTGGGTGCGGGATTTGCAATCTATTTAATTATTGCATTTTGGTTGCGTATTAAGGACTTGATTTACGTTAAGCGCAATTCGGTTTTTGATTTATAAAAAAACAGCGCACCAGCAAATAGTATCTTAAAAGTTTGTCTTATGTGCCTGTAAGGCAACTTTAAATTAGTGAATCTTTCACAGGATGTATTCGGCATAAATGGTCAATCATTTAAGCTAAAAAATTTATAGCCAAGCCTTAAGAGCAGACAAGTGATAATAATCGCAGTCTAATCTTTTAAGAAAATTAGCGCTAAAGTTTAAACAAAGCTTGTCATTATTTCTAAAAATATTGCCAGCGAGAATCTTCATGTTTACTAAAATCTTGAATAAAGCCTTTAAAAACACATATTTTTTGTGCATCTTGCCACCTTTAATTAGCTAACAAACTTTATATGAAAATAAAAAATAACCTCGTCTTGTGGTTTGTCGCCATGTTATTACCCCTAACTTCCTTTGCTACAACGGTTGCAGAAAAGGGCATCGATAAAAAAATAGATGAGGCTTTTGGAAACGCAACAGGTTGGTATGTAGAAGCTATTTTCTATCAAATTCCGTTTTCAGACGACATTCGTATTTATTGGGTACTTTTTCCGCTTATAGGTGGTGCGCTATTCTTTACGTTCTACTTTAATTTTATCAATATTACCGGAGTTTTAACATCGCTTAGAGTCGTTCGTGGAAAATATGAGGATATAGAAAAACACGGTGCAAAGCTGCTTTATGGTGAAAACGGTATTGCAAATGGTGTAGACATTAATAAAGTAGATAATATCGAGGAGCACCTAGAGGCAGTAAGTGAGAAAGTAGAAGTTGATGAGGACGTTATTTCCACCATACGCGATGAAAGCTCGGACGGCGAGGTGTCGCACTTCCAGGCATTAACAGCAGCGCTTAGTGCGACTGTAGGTTTAGGGAATATTGCAGGTGTTGCAGTAGCCGTTTCTATAGGTGGTGCAGGCGCAACATTCTGGATGATTGTCGCAGGCTTTTTAGGGATGGCCTCTAAGTTTGTAGAGTGTACCCTAGGTGTTAAATACCGTGACGTGGGTCCTGACGGCACAATTTACGGTGGTCCTATGTACTATTTAACTAAAGGTCTAAAAGTCATGGGTCTCGCAGGACTAGGTAAAGTACTTGCAGTCGCTTTTGCAGTGATGTGTATCGGTGGATCCTTTGGTGGTGGTAACATGTTTCAGGCAAATCAGGCTGCACAAATGGTAGAAAACATTACCGGTGGTACCGAGAGTTTTATGTACGGTTATAAGTGGCTTTTTGGTTTACTTATGGCTGTTTTTGTGGGTGTTGTAATTATAGGTGGTATTAAATCCATTGCAAAGGTTACCGATAAAATAGTACCTTTTATGGTTGTCATTTATGTAGGCGCGGCGTTATGGGTCATTTTTGCTAAAATAGATATGATAGGAACCGCATTTACGCAAATTATAGATGGTGCTTTTAGCCCTGTAGGAGTTGCAGGTGGCGCCGTGGGTGTTTTAATTCAGGGTTTTAGAAGAGCAGCATTTTCAAACGAGGCAGGTATAGGTAGCGCATCCATCGCACACAGTGCCGTGCGCACAAAATACCCTGCGAGCGAGGGTCTTGTGGCATTGCTAGAACCTTTTATCGATACCGTTGTGGTTTGTACAATGACCGCTTTGGTCCTTATCATTACTGGAAACGTAAATCCTGAAAACGCGCGTCTTGCCGATGCCGATGCTATTCTACTTACCAGTGATGCTTTTGCATCGGTGATAAGTTGGTTTCCTTATGTATTAACCCTTGCGGTTGTTTTATTTGCCTTTTCTACCATGATTTCTTGGTCATACTATGGGTATCAGGCGTGGGCATATCTTTTTGGAAGAACAAAAAGTACAGAATATACCTACAAATTAATATTTTGTGTTTTTGTAGTCATTGGTTCGGCAGCCAGTTTAGGAAATGTTATCGGCTTTTCAGATGCGATGATTTTTTCCATGCTCGTTCCTAACATGATAGGTATTTTATTGCTAGCACCTCGGGTTAAAGAAGAATTAAAACGATATCTCGGTGCAATAAATCTTAAAAAGCGAGCAGTAAGCTAGCAGTTTTTATGAATAATTTAAAAGCCCTTTTTATGTTTGATCGCAAGCAGCAAAAAGGGCTTTTACTTTTAATATGCTTGCTTATTGCGGCAATTGCCTTCTACTATTATTCGGTATCTAGACCCGTAGCGTCTTTAAATCTTGTAGATACTACAGCATATCAGCTTCAATTAGATTCCCTGCGTAAAGTGTCAGGTGTCAAAAAGGACACGATTTATATGTTCAACCCCAACTATCTTACCGATTATAGAGGGTATAAACTAGGATTAACAACGGCACAATTGGATCGGTTGTTTAGCTTTCGCGAAAGCGGGAAATGGATAAATTCTGCACAGGATTTTAAGACCGTTACCCAGGTAGATCAACAATGGCTAGACAGTATATCGCCCTATTTTAAATTTCCAGAGTGGGTTAAAAATTCAAACAATCAAGCCAGTTATGCACGTGCTAACGGTTTTAAAAAAGTAGTTGCACAAAATTTAAACAGCGCAACTGCCGAGGATATTACAAGGGTTTACGGCATTGGACCAGCGATATCGGGCCGTATTTTAAAAGAACGAGAGCGATTAAACGGTTTTATAGATATGTTGCAAGTGCGCAGTGTGTATGGAATGACCGACTCTACCATGGTGCGATTTAAAGAGCATTTCTATATCACACCACCACGAGAATTTAAGAAAATAGCGTTAAATCGGGCAACGCTAGACGAGTTGTCAAGTATTCCCTACATCAACGACAACCTCGCTAGTGAATTGATAAAGCAACGTACCTTGCGCGATGGCTTCATTAGTTGGGATAAAGTTATGTTAACCTCGCGTTTCCCACAGGAAAAGCTGCCTTTAATTCAGTTATATTTGACCCTCGATTAAATAAAACAGGACAATTGAAAATATGTATTCAAAGTATTTTACAGAAGAGCATAACGCATTTAGACAAAGTTTTAGAGAATTTCTACACAAAGAAGTCGTTCCCAATATTGACGCTTGGGAAGAAACCGGTAAAATAGATCGGGAGATTTTTAAGAAAATGGGAGACATGGGTTATTTTGGCCTATACTATCCTGAAGCTTACGGTGGTTTAGATCTAGATTTCTTTTACACAGTTATTTTTTTAGAAGAATTACAACGCATAAATTCTGGCGGTTTTGCGGCTGCCATGTGGGTGCAAGCTTTTCTAGGAGCACAACATTTACTTAAAGAGGGTGACGAGCGTATAAAGCAAGAATACCTGGTCCCTACACTTACAGGCGATAAAATAGGATGCTTAGGGGTGACCGAGCCCTTTGGCGGTAGTGATGTGGCTGGCATGAGAACCACAGCGGTAAAAGATGGTGACCATTATGTAATTAATGGTTCTAAAACTTTTATTACTAACGGTGTATATTCAGACTATCTAGTTATTGCTGCAAAAACAGACCCAGCTGCAAAGGGTAGAGGTATATCCATTTTTTTAATGGATAGAGAAACACCTGGTATCAGCGCTACAAAATTAAATAAGCTAGGCTGGAGAGCCAGCGACACTGCCGAGTTAGGTTTTGATAATGTGCGCATACCAGCTGCAAACCTGATGGGAGAAGAGGGAAAAGGGTTTCCATACATCATGCAACATTTTGCACTAGAAAGACTTATTATGGGAATCAACGCCCACGCTCGTGCAGAGTATGCACTAGAATACACAGCGCAATATATGAAAGAGCGTACAGCTTTTGGAACCACCATAGACCAGTTTCAGGCGTTGCGACACACGATGGCCGATATGTTTAGCGAGGTAGAGATGGCAAAATGTTTTAACTACAACGTTGCTGAACAGCTGGACTTAGGACTTTACCCAGTAAAAGAAGCGAGTATGTCAAAACTTATATCTACTAAAGTCGCTGACGAGGTTATTTATAAGTGTTTACAGTTTTTAGGCGGTTATGGATATATAGAAGAGTACCCACTTGCACGCATGTTTCGCGATAGCAGGCTAGGTCCTATAGGCGGTGGAACCAGCGAAATCATGCGTGAGATCATCGCAAAAATGATGCTAGACGGTAAAGATTACAAGCCTGCTGCATTGTAAATAGGGGTGTTTTAAGTTCGCTTTCGCGAAAGCGAAAAAAAAACACAACAAATTGAATTAATTGTTTATATTTGCCGCTTCAAAGAGAGGAGGTTAAGACACTATGTTAATAATACCAGTTAAAGACGGCGAGAATATCGATAGAGCACTAAAACGTTTCAAGCGCAAGTTTGATCGTACAGGCAAGATGCGCGAGCTACGTGCTAGACAACAGTTTATAAAACCATCTGTTGTGAATCGTGCTGCAAAAATTAAAGCTGCATACGTACAAGGACTTAGAGACGCTGCTAATATTTAATCCACTGCATTTTAAAATTTAAATCCCTTCTTTTAAATGGTAGCATTTACAAGAAGGGTTTTTTTATGGAAATAAAAGCGTTTATAGATTATCTTCTTCTAGAAAGATCCTACAGCCGGCATACCGTAAAGGCTTATGAGCGCGATGTTAGGCAGTTTATGAAGTTTCTAGAAATAGAAAACGAGCAACATCTTTTAAAAGTTGTCTATGGCGATATACGCGGTTTTGTATCTGGCATGTTAGACATGGGGCTAACCGCAAAGACGGTTAACAGAAAGATAGCCTCTTTAAAAGCATTTTATAAATTCTCTCGCACTGTAGACGCATCTATTGAAAACCCATTTTTAGCGCACAACAGTTTAAAAGTTGCAAAAAAAGTTCAAATACCCTTTTCAAAAGAAGAGGTCGCAACCATACTAGATAAGTCTAGAGATGCAACTGACTTTAATTCAATAAGAAATCTTCTTGTGGTTGAGTTGTTATATGCCACAGGAATGCGCCGACAAGAGTTGATAGATTTAAAGGTTTCTTCTATAGACCATTTTCAAAAAGTTATTACTGTTATAGGTAAGGGTAATAAAATGCGCAATGTCCCTATGATTAAATCGCTTGAAAATTCTTTAGGGTTGTATCTAAAATTAAGGCAGTCCATTGCACTTGCTGGTGAACAAGCGTTGATAGTGTCTAATAAAGGTAAAGCAGTTGCACCATCCTTTATATATAGAGTTGTGAATATTTTTTTTTCTAATGTTTCACAAAAGGTAAAAACAAGTCCTCATATTTTAAGGCATTCGTTTGCTACGCACCTTATAGATGCTGGGGCCGATTTAAATGCGATAAAAGAATTATTAGGCCATAGCAGTCTAGCCAGTACACAAGTTTATACAAATACCAGCATGGCAATATTAAAAGGCGTGCATAAAAATGCGCATCCCAGGTCCACAAATTCAGGTTCTGCGGGAGATAGTTCCCCAGTCAGAGACGTATAAAAAATACTGATTTTAAAGACTGCAATTTTAATTGATGGTATTTAGTAAAAAAAGAACTTAAAAAATTTTGCAAATTGAAAAATACGCTTACATTTGCAGTCCGTTAGAAAAACGGTCTTATGCGTGTGTTTTTAAGTGAGCAACGTTTAAGAAAAAAAGCCGATGTAGCTCAGCTGGCTAGAGCAGCTGATTTGTAATCAGCAGGTCGTGGGTTCGAGTCCCTCTATCGGCTCAAGTTTTTTGAAAAATTGTGATTAATGCTGGGGAGATACTCAAGCGGCCAACGAGGGCGGACTGTAAATCCGCTGACTACGTCTTCGCAGGTTCGAATCCTGCTCTCCCCACACATTAATTATATTGTGCTATTAAAGTACAAGTTGCGAGAGTAGCTCAGTTGGTAGAGCGTCAGCCTTCCAAGCTGAATGTCGCCGGTTCGAACCCGGTCTCTCGCTCAGCGTTCGGGTGCTTGTTACCTGAAAAATGAGTAACGACATCCTTTTGGGTAGTTATCTCTTCACAAGTATAGGAAAGCATGTTTATTGGGGTGCTCCATTCCTATAAACTATAAAGGCACAAAACGCCGGTGTAGCTCAGGGGTAGAGCGTTTCCTTGGTAAGGAAGAGGTCACGAGTTCAAATCTCGTCATTGGCTCAAAAATAAAAATAAAAGGTCTCGACGGGAGGCCATTTCTAGTATAAACTGATTTGATTTTCAAGCGGTTTTAAAATTGAAACACTAATATAAATTAAGATTATAAGTTATGGCTAAAGAAACGTACAATCGTTCGAAACCCCACCTTAACGTAGGAACTATTGGTCACGTTGACCACGGTAAGACTACCCTTACTGCTGCAATTACAAAAGTACTTGCAGATGCTGGTTACTCTAAGGCAACAAGTTTTGACCAAATTGACAACGCTCCAGAAGAAAAAGAGCGTGGTATCACAATCAACTCTTCGCACGTAGAGTATCAAACAGCTAACAGACACTATGCACACGTAGACTGTCCAGGTCACGCCGACTATGTAAAGAACATGGTTACTGGTGCTGCTCAAATGGATGGTGCTATATTAGTAGTTGCAGCTACTGATGGTCCAATGCCACAAACACGTGAGCACATTCTTTTAGGTCGTCAGGTAGGTATTCCTCGTATCGTTGTTTTCCTTAACAAGGTGGACATGGTTGATGATGAAGAACTTCTTGAGCTAGTTGACATGGAGGTTCGTGATCTTTTAAGTTTTTACGAATACGATGGTGACAATGGTCCAGTAATTCAGGGTTCTGCTTTAGGTGCACTTAATGGTGAGCAAAAATGGGTAGATACTGTTCTTGAGCTTATGGAAGCTGTTGATACTTGGATCGAAGAGCCACTTCGCGAGGTAGACAAGCCATTCTTAATGCCTATTGAAGATGTATTCTCTATTACAGGTCGTGGTACTGTTGCAACTGGTCGTATCGAGACTGGTGTTGCTAACACAGGAGATCCAGTAGAAATCATTGGTATGGGTGCAGAGAAATTAACTTCTACTATTACTGGTATCGAAATGTTCCGTCAAATTTTAAGTAGAGGTGAGGCTGGAGATAACGCAGGTATCTTATTAAGAGGTATTGAAAAAAGCCAAATCACTCGTGGTATGGTTATCGTTAAGCCAGGTTCAGTTAAACCACATGCTAAATTTAAGGCTGAGGTTTATATCTTGAAAAAAGAAGAAGGTGGTCGTCACACACCATTCCACAACAACTACCGCCCACAGTTTTACGTACGTACTACTGACGTGACTGGTACTATTAAGTTGCCAGAAGGTGTAGAAATGGTAATGCCAGGTGATAACCTTACAATACATGTGGAGTTGCTACAGTCGATAGCTATGACTTTAGGTTTACGTTTTGCTATCCGTGAAGGTGGTAGAACAGTTGGTGCTGGGCAGGTAACTGAGATTTTAGACTAAACACCTCAAATACTTTTAAGTATCTCTTCTGCACTTGTAGAGGAGATACTTACTTTGTTTTTTACGTTTAGGTAATTTTTCCTGAATGTTGATGCGGGTTTAGTTCAGTTGGTAGAACGCTGGTCTCCAAAACCAGAAGTCGGGAGTTCGAGTCTCTCAACCCGTGCTGAGATTTTTTCTGGTAAATACAATTAATGTGAGTTTTCTCACACAAGATAAATAATAATGGGATTAGTAACCTACTTCAAAGAATCGTATAACGAGCTTGTGAATCATGTCACATGGCCCTCTTGGAGCGAAGCGCAAAAGTTAACAGTAACGGTTGCGGTTTTTTCTGTGGTTTTTGCTTTAATCATTTATGGTATCGATACGGTTTTCAGCAAATTTATCACCAATTATTTTGAATGGATTAAATCCTAATAATGCAAACCATGAGTGTAGAGACTAGTGATGTAATGAAATGGTATGTTGTCCGCTCTGTAAGTGGTCAGGAGAATAAGGTTAAAGACTATATAGAGTCTGAAATTACCCGTAACAATCTTGGTGATTTCCTTAGCCAGATATTAGTTCCTACGGAGAAGGTAGTTCAAATACGTAATGGTAAAAAGATAAATAAGGAACGCGTCTATTTTCCTGGGTATATTATGATTCAAGCGCGGCTAGAAGGAGAAGTTCCACATATTATAAAATCGGTGAATGGTGTTATTGGGTTTTTAGGCGAAACAAAAGGTGGCGAACCAGTACCACTGCGTCGCGCCGAAGTAAACCGTATGCTAGGTAAGGTTGATGAGTTAGCTGAGCAAGTAGACAATATTGCAATTCCTTTTAAGGCTGGCGAAACTGTCAAAGTTGTAGACGGTCCGTTTAATGGTTTTAATGGTACTGTGGAAAAAGTAAATGAAGAAAAACGTAAACTTGAAGTAATGGTTAAGATTTTTGGTCGTAAAACACCATTGGAATTAAGTTACATGCAAGTAGAAAAAATATAAATGTTACATTTTATAGGTCATAAAAAGGCTTCCACTTTTTTGTGATTAAACAAAGAACAATTAAAAATGGCTAAAGAAATATCTAAAGTTGTAAAATTACAGGTTAAGGGTGGAGCGGCTAATCCGTCACCTCCTATAGGACCTGCTCTTGGTTCAGCTGGGGTGAATATCATGGAGTTTTGTAAGCAGTTCAATGCTAGAACGCAAGACAAACCAGGTAAAGTGTTGCCTGTTGCAATTACGGTATACAAAGACAAATCATTTGACTTTGTTATCAAAACACCTCCTGCGGCTATTCAAATCCTAGAAGCAGTTAAATTAAAAGGTGGTAGTGGTGAACCTAATCGTAAGAAAGTGGGTGCTATTACTTGGGATCAAGTAAGAGCAATTGCCGAGGACAAAATGCCGGACTTAAATGCTTTTACTATTGAAAGCGCAATGAGAATGGTAGCAGGTACTGCGAGATCTATGGGTGTTAACGTAAAAGGTGGTAACGCTCCTGCTTAAAAATTTTCAAAATGGCAAAATTAACAAAAAAACATAAAGAGGCTCTCTCTAAAGTTGATGCAAACAATGCTTACACTTTGCTTGAGGCTTCTAATTTGGTAAAAGAAGTTTCTTACACAAAGTTTGATGCTTCTGTGGACATTGCAGTGCGTCTCAATGTAGATCCACGTAAAGCTAATCAAATGGTTAGAGGAGTTGTAACCTTACCACACGGTACTGGTAAGGATGTGAAAGTGCTTGCGCTAGTAACACCAGATAAAGAAGCTGAGGCTAAAGAAGCTGGCGCAGACTTTATTGGTTTAGACGAGTATTTGGACAAAATAAAAAATGGCTGGACTGATGTGGATGTGATTATTACCATGCCAAGCGTTATGGGTAAATTAGGACCTTTAGGTCGTGTATTAGGTCCTCGTGGTCTTATGCCAAACCCAAAAACTGGTACGGTAACTATGGATATCGGTAAGGCGGTTTCTGACGTGAAGTCAGGTAAAATCGACTTTAAAGTTGACAAAACAGGTATCATTCACGCAGCTATTGGTCGTGCCTCCTTTGGTCCAGAACAAATTGCCGGTAATGCAAAAGAATTAATCAATACGTTAGTTAAGTTAAAACCTACAGTTGCAAAAGGTGTGTATATCAAAAGTATTTACCTTTCAAGTACCATGAGTCCAAGTATAATGGTAGATGCTAAACGTTTTGCAGACGACAAATAAATCTAGATTATGACAAGAGAACAAAAAGCAACTGTTATTCAGGATTTAACGGCTACATTAGGTGAAAACTCAACAATTTACCTAGCAGATATATCTGGCCTGAATGCACTTCAAACATCTAATTTACGCCGAGCTTGTTTTAAAGCAAATGTAAGTATCGCTGTAGTTAAGAACACCTTGCTTGCAAAAGCAATGGAAGCTTCAGACAAAGATTTTGGTGAATTACCTTCTTTATTAAAAGGAAATACTTCTGTACTATTATCAGAAACAGCAAATGCTCCTGCTAAGGTGATAAAGACTTTTAGAGCAAAAGCTACTAAGCCATTGCTTAAAGGTGCATACATAGGTGAAGCCATTTATGTAGGTGATCACATGATCGATGCATTGTCTGAATTAAAGTCCAGAGAAGAAATGATTGGAGAGATCGTAGGTCTTCTTCAATCACCAGCTAAAAATGTTATTTCTGCCCTTCAATCGGGTGGTGGTAAACTGGCTGGAATTATTAAAACACTATCAGAGCGATAGTATTCAATTGTACGCAATTAATTATTTATAAATTTTATTAAAACGATAGAAATGGCAGATTTAAAAGATTTTGCAGAACAGTTAGTAAATTTAACTGTTAAAGAAGTAAACGAGTTGGCAGCAATCCTTAAGGATGAGTATGGTATCGAACCAGCAGCTGCAGCAGTAGCCGTAGCCGTAGGTGGCGGAGGTTCAGCAGCTGAAGAAGTTGAGGAAAAGTCAGAATTTGACGTAGTCCTTAAAGCAGCTGGTCCTTCTAAACTAGCAGTAGTTAAACTTGTAAAAGAACTTACTGGCGCTGGACTGAAGGAAGCTAAAGATATGGTTGATGGTGCGCCAACAGCTATTAAAGAAGGTGTTTCTAAGGAAGAGGCTGAAGCACTTAAAGCACAGCTTGAAGAAGCTGGAGCTGAGGTAGAGTTGAAGTAATATTCACTACCTAAACAATAAAGGTTTAGACCTGTTGAGTATGCTCGCAGGTCTAGACCATTTTGCGTATAACGATGAGACGTCATTAATTACGCTTTTAAATAACCCTAATACCGTGCATTGATGCTAGCAACGAACACAGAGAGAATAAATTTTTCAACGGTAACTTCAAAAGCAGTTTACCCTGACTTGCTTGATATCCAGATTAAATCCTTTCAGGATTTTTTTCAGCTTGAAACAAAATCTGATAAAAGAGGAAATGAAGGCCTCTATAATACCTTCATGGAGAATTTTCCAATCACTGATACACGCAACCAGTTTGTATTAGAGTTTTTGGATTATTTTGTAGACCCTCCACGTTACTCCATTCAAGAGTGTATCGAAAGAGGTCTTACCTACAGTGTACCCCTGAAATCTAGGCTTAAACTTTTTTGTACTGACGCAGAACATGAAGACTTTGAGACCATCGTTCAAGATGTTTACTTAGGTACTATTCCATACATGACCCCCTCTGGTACCTTTGTAATAAATGGTGCAGAGCGTGTTGTTGTATCGCAGTTACACCGTTCTCCTGGTGTGTTTTTTGGTCAGTCATTTCACGCCAATGGAACAAAATTATACTCTGCCAGAGTTATTCCTTTTAAGGGATCATGGATTGAGTTTGCAACTGACATCAATAGCGTCATGTATGCATACATTGATCGTAAGAAAAAATTACCTGTTACTACATTATTCAGAGCCATCGGTTTTGAAAGAGACAAGGATATCCTTGCGATTTTTGACCTGGCCGAAGAAGTAAAAGCTAGCAAAACAGGACTAAAAAAATATTTAGGTCGCAAACTTGCTGCTCGTGTTTTAAGAACATGGCATGAAGATTTTGTTGACGAGGATACAGGCGAGGTAGTGTCTATAGAGCGTAACGAGATTGTTCTGGATCGTGATACTTTTCTAGAAAAAGAACATATCGATGAAATTGTAGACTCAGGTGCTAAAACTATTCTTCTTCACAAAGAAGATAACCACTCTGCGGACTACGCGATCATTCACAATACGCTTCAAAAGGACCCAACCAACAGTGAAAAAGAAGCTGTTGAACATATTTACAGACAATTACGTAATGCTGAACCGCCAGACGAGGAAACAGCACGAGGCATTATTGACAAGCTTTTCTTTTCAGACCAGCGCTATAATTTAGGTGAGGTAGGTCGCTACCGCATGAACAAGAAATTAGGTCTTAATATTGACATTAATACACAAGTTCTTACCAAAGAAGATATTATAACCATTATCAAATACCTGATTGAGTTGATAAACTCAAAGGCAGAGATTGATGATATCGACCACCTTTCTAACCGTCGTGTGCGTACCGTTGGAGAACAGTTGTCGCAGCAATTTGGTGTTGGTCTTGCCCGTATGGCTAGAACAATCAGAGAGCGCATGAACGTAAGAGATAATGAAGTTTTTACCCCTATAGATTTAATTAATGCAAAGACGTTATCGTCGGTCATTAATTCCTTCTTTGGTACAAACCAGTTATCACAATTTATGGATCAAACAAATCCATTAGCCGAAATCACTCACAAGCGTCGCCTTTCTGCACTTGGGCCGGGCGGTTTATCGCGTGAGCGTGCTGGATTTGAGGTTCGTGACGTACACTACACACATTATGGCAGACTATGTCCCATAGAAACTCCCGAAGGTCCTAATATCGGTTTGATATCTTCACTTTCGGTATTTGCAAAAGTGAATGGTATGGGATTCATTGAAACTCCATACCGCGAGGTTAAAGATGGTAGGATTGATTTAGACAAAGCGCCAGTTTACCTAAGTGCCGAAGAGGAAGAAGGTATGCACATTGCACAAGCTAACCTTCCACTAGATGCAGATGGTAAAATCATAAACGATAAGGTCATTGCACGTATGGAAGGTGACTTCCCGGTAGTGGACCCTAGTACAGTGGTTTATGCTGACGTAGCTCCTAACCAAATCGCTTCCATATCTGCGTCCTTGATTCCATTCTTAGAGCATGATGACGCAAACCGTGCACTGATGGGCTCTAACATGATGCGTCAGGCTGTACCACTTTTAAGAGCTGAGTCTCCTATTGTAGGAACAGGTTTAGAAAGACAAGTAGCTACAGACTCCCGCGTTTTAATAAATGCTGAAGGTGACGGTGTAGTTACGTATGTAGACGCACAACAGGTAAAAATTAAATATGATCGCACAGAGCGTGAGAGCATGGTTAGTTTTGAACCAGAAGAAACCAGCTACAATCTGATAAAATTCCGTAAGACAAATCAAGGAACCAGTATTACCTTAAAACCTATCGTTGCAAAGGGAGACCGTGTTAGTAAAGGACAGGTATTATGTCAGGGTTATGCGACTGAGGCGGGTGAACTTGCGCTAGGTAGAAACCTAAAAGTGGCTTTCATGCCATGGAAAGGTTACAACTTTGAAGACGCGATTGTAATTTCTGAAAAAGTAGTTCGTGAAGATATATTCACCTCTATACACGTGGATGAATATTCTCTAGAAGTTAGAGATACTAAACTAGGTAACGAGGAACTTACCGCCGACATTCCAAACGTGTCTGAAGAGGCAACAGCCGATTTAGATGAAAATGGTATGATACGCATAGGTGCCGAGGTCGAGCCAGGTGATATATTAATAGGGAAGATTACTCCTAAAGGTGAATCAGACCCAACGCCCGAAGAAAAATTATTACGCGCCATATTCGGTGACAAGGCTGGTGATGTAAAAGATGCATCGTTAAAAGCTACGCCATCATTAAGAGGTGTTGTTGTAGATAAAAAATTATTCTCAAGAGCGGTAAAAGATAAACGCAAGCGCGCACAGGATAAAGAAGATATCGCAAGACTCGAGCAAGAGTATCAAGCAAAATTCGAAAACTTTAAAGAGCGATTAATCGCTAAGCTTTTTGAAATTGTTAACGGTAAAACATCGCAAGGAGTATACAACGATTTAGGTGAGGAAGTGCTGCCAAAGGGTAAAAAATACACACTTAAAATGTTGAATTCGGTAGACGACTATACCCACCTGGTCTCAGGAGTGTGGACTACCAGCGACGAGACTAATGAAATGATTGCCGACCTGTTGCACAATTACAAGATCAAAGAAAATGACTTGCAAGGATCGTTGCGACGCGAGAAGTTTACCATTTCGGTAGGTGACGAGTTACCTGCGGGGATTATAAAACTTGCAAAAGTTTACATCGCTAAAAAACGTAAACTTAAAGTTGGAGATAAAATGGCAGGACGCCACGGTAACAAGGGTATCGTCGCACGTATTGTACGCCAGGAAGATATGCCATTCTTAGAAGATGGTACGCCAGTAGATATTGTACTGAATCCGCTAGGAGTACCTTCTCGTATGAACATAGGACAGATTTATGAAACCGTGCTAGGATGGGCAGGACAAAAACTGGGTAAAAAGTTTGCGACCCCTATTTTTGACGGTGCAACCCTAGACCAAATTAATGAATATACTGATGAAGCAGGCATTCCACGTTTTGGTCACACCTATTTATATGATGGTGGTACCGGTGATAGATTTGACCAGCCAGCGACAGTGGGCGTGATTTACATGCTTAAACTAGGACACATGGTTGACGATAAAATGCATGCACGTTCTATAGGGCCATACTCGTTAATCACACAGCAGCCGCTAGGTGGTAAAGCACAATTTGGAGGTCAGCGTTTTGGAGAGATGGAGGTATGGGCACTCGAGGCTTATGGTGCATCCAGTACATTACGCGAAATTTTAACGGTAAAGTCTGATGACGTTATCGGCCGTGCAAAAACTTACGAGGCGATTGTAAAAGGGGAACCTATGCCCGAGCCTGGACTACCCGAATCGTTTAACGTTTTAATGCATGAACTCAAGGGTCTAGGTTTAGATTTGCGATTAGAGGATTAAATTTACCAGTGAGGCTGTGGTTATTTCGCTTTCGCGAAAGCGGAACAACTACAAGCCCCACATTTAACTAAAAATAGTACCATTATTATGGCTGGATATAAAGACAACCCAACTCCAAAGAGATTTTCTAAAATTTCAATAGGTCTGGCATCTCCTGAATCGATTCTTGCAGAGTCGAGAGGTGAGGTGTTAAAACCAGAAACGATTAACTACCGTACCCACAAACCAGAAAGAGACGGTCTTTTTTGTGAACGCATTTTTGGCCCTGTAAAGGATTATGAATGTGCTTGTGGTAAGTACAAACGTATACGTTACAAAGGAATCGTTTGTGACCGATGTGGAGTAGAGGTGACCGAGAAAAAAGTGCGACGTGATCGTATAGGTCACATTAACCTAGTGGTACCTGTGGCGCATATATGGTATTTCCGTAGTTTACCTAACAAAATTGGGTATTTACTAGGATTGCCATCTAAAAGCCTAGACATGATTATTTACTACGAGCGTTATGTAGTCATACAGGCAGGTATTGCAAAAAATGAAGATGGTGAGCCACTTAAAAAACTAGACTTCTTAACTGAAGAAGAATATCTAGCTATTGTAGACGAGTTGCCGCAAGAAAACATGTACCTTGATGATGAAGACCCAAACAAGTTTATCGCTAAAATGGGTGCAGAATGTCTTATAGACCTGTTACAACGCATAGACCTAGAGGCACTTTCTTACGATTTAAGACACAAAGCAAACCATGAGTCCAGCAGGCAACGTAAAACCGAGGCTTTGAAAAGACTACAGGTTGTAGAATCTCTTAAAGAATCCAACGAGTTTAGAGAAAACAAAGCAGAGTGGATGATACTAAAAGTAATTCCAGTAATCCCGCCTGAGTTGCGTCCTCTAGTACCGCTAGATGGTGGACGTTTTGCAACGTCTGACCTTAATGACTTGTACCGTCGTGTGATCATACGCAACAACCGATTAAAGCGATTAATGGAAATTAAAGCGCCCGAGGTTATTTTGCGTAACGAGAAACGTATGCTTCAAGAGGCAGTAGATTCTTTGTTAGATAATACAAGAAAATCTAGTGCTGTAAAAACAGATTCTAATAGACCGCTTAAGTCACTTTCTGATTCCTTAAAAGGGAAGCAGGGACGTTTCCGTCAAAACTTACTAGGGAAGCGTGTGGACTACTCTGCACGTTCTGTAATTGTTGTAGGACCTGAGCTTAAATTATATGAGTGCGGTATTCCTAAAGACATGGCTGCCGAGTTGTACAAGCCTTTTGTGATACGCAAACTTATCGAACGCGGTATTGTAAAAACAGTAAAGTCGGCTAAGAAGATTATTGATAAAAAAGAGCCTGTTGTTTGGGATATTTTAGAGAATGTTTTAAAAGGACACCCAGTTCTTTTAAACCGTGCTCCTACATTACACAGATTAGGTATACAAGCATTCCAGCCTAAACTTATTGAAGGTAAAGCGATACAGCTGCACCCATTAGTTTGTACAGCATTTAATGCCGATTTTGACGGTGACCAGATGGCGGTGCACTTACCATTAGGTCCTGAGGCTATTTTAGAAGCACAGCTTTTAATGCTAGCTTCTCACAACATATTAAACCCTGCAAATGGCAGCCCAATTGCAGTACCATCCCAAGACATGGTTTTAGGTTTATACTACATGACTAAGTCACGTACGTCTGAACCTGGATATCCTGTGAAAGGTGAGGGTCTTACTTTTTATGGCCCTGAAGAGTTAATTGTTGCTTTTAACGAAAAGCGTGTTGATATTAATGCTCCTGTGAAAATTAGAATCAAACTTTTACAAAAAGATGGTTCCTACAAGTCACAAATCATTGAGACAACAGCGGGTCGTGTAATCTTTAACGAGAAAGTACCTGATGAAGCGGGTTATATTAACGAGGTGCTTACTAAAAAAGCATTGAGAGATATAATCGGTGATATTTTAAAAGTAACTGATGTACCTAGAACTGCTGCATTCCTAGACGAGATTAAAGATTTAGGTTATGGCTTTGCATTCCGTGGTGGTTTATCATTCTCTTTGGGCGATATTATGATACCTGTTCAAAAACAGGATATGATTAATGCAGCAAATGCTAAAGTTGACGCAATACGCGCTAACTATGGTATGGGTCTTATCACTCAAAACGAGCGTTATAACCAAGTTATTGATGTGTGGACCGCGACAAACGCGCAACTTACTGAGTTAGCAATGAAAAACATTAGAGAGGACCGCCAGGGATTCAACTCGGTGTACATGATGCTAGACTCTGGTGCTCGTGGTTCTAAAGAACAAATTAGACAGTTAACGGGTATGCGTGGACTTATGGCTAAGCCTAAAAAGTCTAACTCAGGCGGTGGAGAAATTATTGAAAACCCTATTCTTTCTAACTTTAAAGAAGGTCTATCGATTTTAGAGTACTTTATTTCTACCCACGGTGCTCGTAAAGGACTTGCTGATACGGCTCTTAAAACGGCCGATGCGGGTTACCTAACGCGTCGTTTACATGACGTTGCACAAGATGTTATCGTTAACACAGTAGACTGTGAGACCTTAAGAGGAATTGAAGTATTCCCATTAAAGAAAAACGAGGAGGTTATGGAGCGCTTAGGTGCCAGAGTATTGGGCCGTAATGCACTACACGATGTACTAGATCCAGCAACACAAGAAGTTATTGTCGCTGCTGGTCAGTTAATAGATGAAGACATTGCAGATGCTATTGAGGCTTCTGGACTAGAGTCTGTCGAGGTACGATCTGCCTTAACTTGTGAGGCTAAAAAAGGAATTTGTGCCACTTGTTATGGTCGTAACCTAGCTACCAATAGAATGGTTATGCGTGGTGAAGCTGTGGGAGTTATCGCAGCACAATCTATCGGTGAACCAGGTACGCAGCTTACATTACGTACATTCCACGTGGGTGGTGTGGCTGGTAACGTAAGTGAAGAAAACACAATCATTGCTAAAAACGACGGTATCCTAGAAATAGAAGACCTTAAAACGGTACAAGGTGAGAATAGCGACGGCGAGCCAGTACAAGTGGTAATTTCACGTACTGCCGAGTCTAAGTTGTTGCATGCTGCAACAGGTTTATTGCTTAACAGTAATCTTATACCTTATGGTTGCGAATTATACGTGACCCCAGGTTCTAAAGTGAAAAAAGGTGACGTTATTGCTAAGTGGGATCCATTCAATGGTGTGATTATTTCAGAATTTGCTGGAGAAATTAGCTTTGAAAACATTATTCAGGGTACTACTTTCCAAGTGGAAACCGATGAGCAAACAGGTTATGAAGAAAAGGTAATTTCTGAATCTAGAGATAAGCGATTAATACCTACACTACACATCGTAGATTCAAAAGGGGAGTCGCAAATTTCTTACAACTTACCTGTAGGAGCTCACCTTATGGTTAATGATAAAGAGAAAATTAAAGTAGGCCGCGTGCTTGTTAAAATCCCAAGAAAATCTGCAAAAGCAGGTGACATCACAGGAGGTTTACCACGAGTTACCGAGTTGTTTGAAGCCCGTAATCCATCAAACCCTGCAGTCGTTAGTGAAATTGATGGTGTTGTTTCTTTTGGTAAAATTAAAAGAGGTAATAGAGAGATTAGCGTAACCTCAAAAATTGGTGACGTTAAAAAATACCTTGTAAAATTGTCTAATCAAATTCTCGTACAAGAAAACGATTATGTGCGTGCAGGTATGCCACTTTCTGACGGTTCTATAACGCCTAAAGATATTCTTGCGATTAAAGGACCTAGTGCAGTTCAACAGTATCTGGTTAACGAGGTACAAGAGGTATATCGTTTACAAGGGGTTAAAATTAATGACAAGCACTTTGAGGTTGTTGTAAGACAAATGATGGGTAAAGTTAGAATCGTAGACCCAGGAGACGGTATGTTCTTAGAAAATCAACTAGTGCACAAAGAGGACTTTATTCTAGAAAATGACAAACTTTACGGTATGAAAGTCGTAGAAGATTGTGGTGATTCTGAAACGTTAAAACTAGGACAATTAATTACTTCTAGACAATTGCGTGACGAAAATTCTATTTTAAAGCGCAATGATAGCAATTTAGTTGTTGCTCGTGATGTAACCCCTGCAACTGCCGAGCCTGTGTTACAAGGTATCACAAGAGCATCGCTACAAACCAAGTCATTTATTAGTGCAGCGTCGTTCCAAGAAACTACTAAGGTTCTTAACGAGGCAGCGGTTGCTGGTAAAGTAGATTATCTAGAAGGTCTTAAAGAAAATGTTATCGTAGGTCACAGGATTCCAGCAGGTACTGGTATGCGTAACTATGACGATATTATCGTAGGCACAAAAGAGGATTTTGAAAAATTAAAGGAAGCTAAAGCACAGCCTCAGGAAAATTTAAGCTAAAATGGCAGGAAATAATCAAAATGAGCAAGGTAAAATTAATATTGAGGTGGACGCAGTAATTGCCGAAGGCCAGTATAGTAACCTTGCAATCATCAACCACTCGGTGTCTGAGTTTGTTGTGGACTTTGTGAATATCATGCCTGGCAACCCTGTTTCTAAGGTAAAGTCTCGCATTATATTAACACCGCAACATGCAAAACGCCTTGCAAAAGCGCTTGCCGACAATGTTGGTAAATTTGAAAAGGCACATGGTACCATTAAAGATTATGAGCAGCCGCCTATACCCTTAAATTTTGGACCAACAGGTCAAGCTTAATGTACAAAACCCGACATTTTCGTCGGGTTTTTTTATGTCTAGATGTTAGAATTTTCTCGAATTGTTTTGCTTTTAAGCCACGGTTTGCAACTGCATAAAGAGGTTCTTTTAGAACTATAAGCTACTACCATGCATATTTTTATAAAGAAGGCGCATCAGCAACGCGGGTAGATTAACTTTTTGTGTTGTTTTTGCCTTTGGAATAATGTACATTCGATACATATTATGGGGAATGTAAATAAAATAGTTCTTTATGTTTTGGTGTTCGCTTTCGCGAAAGCGATACAAGCACAACAAGATCCACAATACACCCAATACATGTACAATCCCATAGTCATAAATCCTGCGTATGCGGGAAACAGGGGCGTTGTAAGCATCATGGGTTTACATCGCAGCCAGTGGTTAGGGTTAGAAGGTGCGCCCAGGACACAAACATTATCCATACACGCACCTGTTACCGATAGTTATATGGGGTGGGGTTTAAGCGTGGTGAATGATGCCATTGGGCCAGCTAGCGAGACCTATGTTGCTGGTGATTTTAGTTATTCCATTCCTGTGAGTGATAGCGCACAATTAAGTTTTGGTTTTAAAGGTGGTTTTCATGTTTTGGACGTAAATTTTGGTAGACTGAATCCTTTTGACGTGAATGATCCTAGATTACAGGACAATATTGATCAAAAAATTGCCCCCACAGTGGGGATAGGTAGTTATTACCACACAAAAAACTTTTATGTAGGTTTAAGCACTCCCAACCTTTTGGAAACCAGGCATTTTAATCGAGATGATACGAGTGCAACAACTTTTATTGAAAGAGAGCGCATACACATTTATGGTATCGCCGGCTGGGTTGTGGATATTAACAGTGCCGTTGAATTTAAACCCGCAACGCTGGTTAAAGCAGTCATAGGTGCACCTATTCAGGTAGATTTTTCAGCAAATTTTTTATTCAATAAGAAGTTTGTTTTAGGTACCGCTTACAGGTGGAATGCTGCATTATCGGGAATGGCTGGTTTTCAATTAAGCGATCAGTTACTCGTGGGATTTGCATATGATAGAGAAATCACCGAGCTAGGAAATGCAATTTACAACGATGGCAGCTATGAGGTATTTTTAAGGTTCGAGTTATTTAAAAATTATGACAGGATGATAACGCCTCGATTTTTTTAAAGTGTTCACGTTATTAAAAATTTAGTTGAATGAAACATGTGCTATTCTTACTTTTCTTGTTTGTCTCCTACCTCATGTTGGGTCAGCAAAGATTGTTAAATAAAGCAAATACGTTATTTGATAAGTTCGCATTTATAGAAGCTCAAAATATTTATTTAGACATGGTCGCGGCAGGTTCTAAAGCGCCAGAGGTATTTGCAAAATTGGGCGACACGTATTATGTTAACAATGATTTAATAGCCGCTCACAATTGGTACAAAAAACTTTTTGAAAATGCCGATGAAAAAGATCTAAGTCCTACATATTACTTAAGATATGTACAGACCTTAAAATCTGTCGAAAATTATGAAGCGGCCCGTTCTCTTTTGAAGGCTTTCAAAAACCACCATGGGTATGACTTACTCCTTAAAACAACCGATAGTTTAGCATTATTTAATCCGTTGATAAACGCTGGTGGGTCTGCTTTTCAAGTTAAGAATATAAGAGGTTTAAATTCGCCTCATGCAGATTTTGGATCTAAATACGACCCCTATCGCGAGCGCCTGGTGTTTTCTTCGAACAGAGACACCTTTAACATTGCGCAAAAATTACATTCTTGGAGTGGTCAGGCTTTTTTAGATTTATACACTGTGACAAATTTTGAGTCAAACACGTTGACGAGTCCAATAAAAATGAGTGATGGCTTAAATACATCTTTTCACGAGAGTTCGCCAGCCTTTACACGCGACGGTAAAACTGTTTATTTTAATCGCGTGAGTAAGGATACGCCAAAGAATAGGGATACCAACTTTACAACCTATCGTTTAAAAATATACAAATCACAAATGCAAGATGGTGAGTGGACTGTCCCTGTTGTTTTACCTTTTTGTGCGGATACCTATTCAGTAGCGCATCCAGCGTTAAGTCCGGATGAAAAAAAGTTATACTTTGTAAGTGACATGCCTGGAAGCAAAAGGTTGGATGGCAATCATGCTGTTGCAGAGGAGTCTGATATTTGGGTTGTTGATATTCTGTCAGACGATTCTTACAGCGTTCCACAAAACCTAGAAAAAATAAATACTGCGGGTCGTGAAACATTCCCGTTTGTAAGCAGTGATAACAACCTTTATTTTGCTTCTACAGGATACGACGGTCATGGCGGTTTAGACATTTATGTCGCCACGGCCGACGCTGCGGGCCAATTTACACAGGTCGCAAATGTAGGTAAGCCCATAAACAGTCCTTATGATGATTTTGCATTTATCCTGATGGATGATTCAAAAACGGGCTATTTTTCCTCCAATAGACCCGGTGGTGTGGGTAGCGATGATATTTATAAACTTACGATAACACCTAATATCGATGTACCATGCGAGACCTTAATCACTGGGACGGTCATGGATGCAAAAACAGGAGCGATTGTGGATAGCGCGCAAATAACAGTTTTAGATAGTAAGAATCAACAAGTCCTAAAAGCAGTAACGAGCCCAAACGGTACATTTGAGTTTGCTTTACCATGCGATTCTTTTTATACCATACATGTTGAAAAACCGGGCTTTGCAAGTATTGACAAGACTATAACAACACCTACAGTTTCTGGAAATATGGTCGTTTCTATAGAAATTACAAACAATCCTAATGCGGTGGTCACGTGCGAAGATTTAAAATTGTTAAACGGTCTAGAATATATATATTTTGACTTTGATAAATCCAACATACGAGCAGATACCGCTACACAACTTCATAATCTAAAAACATTTATGCAGTTATATCCACAATCTACTGTTGCGATAACCTCGCATACAGATAGCCGTGGATCAGACGCTTACAACTTGTCGCTTTCTACAAGGCGCGCCCAAAGCACGAGAAATTGGCTTGTGCAACAAGGCATTGCATCGGCTAGAATTACAGCACGAGGTGCGGGAGAGCAGCAGCTTGTAAATGCTTGTAGTAACGGTGTTGCTTGCAGTGTGGCTGCACATCAAAAAAATCGCCGTTCGGCATTTGTTATTTCTGGACTTGGCGACCTTAACGATTGTCGTTAGCCCAGGTTGGGTTTTAGGATAAAGTGATTCTTTCAGGTTAAAAGGGCTCTTAATTTGTTCGCTTTCGCGAAAGCGAACACCCCAAAAATCTATATTTTACTAGGTGCTCGCTTTTTTAAGTATCTTATCGTTTATCAAATTCGGACACAAAATGAAAGATAATTGATGGATATTTTTGCTGTGTCATTTGAAGTGAAAATGCCGAATCTGCAAGAAAAACCAGTTGGTCTCTTTTATCTTTTGCTAGATATTTTGATTTTACACGTGCAAAATCTTTAAACTCTTCACTTTTCCAGTTTGCGGTGTCTATCCAGCAGGCCTTGTGCACGTTTAGGTTTTCATAAGAACAGGTTGCACCATACTCGTGCTCGAGCCGGTACTGTATGACTTCAAATTGCAATGCCCCCACGGTGCCTATAACCTTGCGACCATTAAGCTCTAGGGTAAAAAGTTGCGCGACCCCTTCATCCATAAGTTGGTCAACACCTTTGGCAAGTTGTTTAGATTTTAAGGGGTCTGCGTTGTTAATGTACCTAAAATGCTCGGGCGAAAAGGCAGGAATACCCTTGTAATGCAATGTTTCTCCGGCGGTAAGCGTGTCTCCTATTTTAAAGTTTCCTGTATCGTGCAAGCCTACAATATCTCCTGGATAAGAGATGTCTATGATTTCTTTTTTTTCGGCAAAAAAGGCGTTTGGGCTAGAAAATTTCATGTTTTTGCCCAGTCGCACGTGCCGGTAGGCGGTATTGCGTTCAAATGTGCCACTCACGACCTTAACAAAGGCTAAACGGTCGCGGTGCTTAGGATCCATGTTTGCGTGAATTTTAAATACAAAACCGCTAAAATCTTTTTCGTCGGGCTGTACAAGTCGCTCCTCAGCTTTTTTGGAACGAGGTCGTGGGGCTATGTCTATAAAGCCGTCCAAGAGCTCGCGTACCCCAAAGTTGTGTAAGGCGCTACCAAAAAAAACGGGTTGTAAGGCGCCAGCAAGGTATGCCTCGTTGTTAAATTTAGGATAGATACCTTCCACCAATTCTAGTTCTTCTCGCAATGTATTTGCCGCTTTTTTACCTACTAGAGCATCTAGTTGTGGGTCATGTACGTCTTTTATTGCGACAGTGTTGTGAATGTCTTTAGAGTTTTCACCTGCAAAAAGATTCACATTTGCTTCTTTAATATTATAGATTCCTTTAAGTTCATAACCCATTCCAATAGGAAAACTAAGGGGTGTGACACGCAGGTTAAGTTTTTGCTCTATCTCGTCTAGCAAGTCAAAGGCGTCTTTACCCTCGCGATCCATTTTATTGATAAAAACGATTATTGGGATATTGCGCATGCGACAGACTTGTACCAGTTTTTCTGTTTGCTCCTCTACACCTTTTGCAACATCTATAACCACGATAACACTGTCCACAGCGGTTAGGGTGCGATAGGTATCCTCGGCAAAGTCCTTGTGTCCAGGCGTGTCTAAAATATTAATTTTTGTACCGTTATATTCAAACGCTAGAACCGATGTAGAAACCGATATGCCTCGCTGCCGCTCAATTTCCATAAAGTCACTCGCGGCCCCTTTTTTTATTTTATTAGATTTTACCGCTCCCGCTTCTTGGATAGCGCCACCATAAAGCAATAACTTTTCGGTAAGTGTCGTTTTACCAGCGTCAGGGTGAGATATAATGCCAAAGGTTCTCCTGCGAGCAATCTCATCTTTAAATTTCATGGAGTGTATTTTTTTGCAAAAATAAGCTTATTATCCACATCACTTTACGTAAAAACCGTAATCGTGTATGGTTACACAGCACCGCATTTAAAAAGTGTGTTTCGTTTTTAGTTCTTTATAAAAAGATAGTAATTTAACAAAGTAAAGGTGGAAAATATCGGTTAACTTTGCTAGTCGTGAGAATGAATGGTGCTGTTTGTGAATTCTTTAAAAAAACAATAATTTTTTAAGACCCAAGTTTATGATAACTCTTAAAATGCTCGCCGAAACTTTAGGGGTTTCGGTTTCTACAGTTTCTAAAGCGCTTAAGGATAGTCCTGAGATAAGTAAAGAAACGATTGCTCGTGTTAAAGAGGTTGCAAAGCAGTTGAATTATAAACCTAATAGACTTGCATTAGGTCTTAAAAATCGCAAAACCAAAACGATAGGTGTCATCATACCCAATATTTTGAATCACTTTTTTGCAAAAGTACTCTATGGTATTGAGCAAGAATCAACAAAACGTGGCTACAATATTATCACCTGTATCTCTAACGAGTCTTATGAAAAAGAGAAAGAGAGTCTAGACCTTCTCGCAAACGGTAGTGTAGACGGTTACATCATGTCCATTTCAGAAGAAACGCAAAAACGCGACGAGATTAAACATTTTAAAGATGTTATGGACGAGAATTTGCCCATTGTTATGTTTGACAGGGTTGCAAATAATGTAAATTGTGATAAAGTGGTTATAGACGATTTTGGTGCGGCATATGCTGCAACAAACGTGTTACTTGCCGAAAAGCGCAAAAAGATTGTCCTTATCAACACGCTGGAAGAAATAAGTGTAGGAAAGTTGCGCACACTAGGTTATACAAATGCTATCGACAGGAGCGAGACTTATAAGGGCAAGCCTGTTGTTGAAAACATTTCGGATTACTTGCCTACATTAGAAAGTGCGATAGAAAATCTTCTCAAAAACGATAAAGACATAGACGCTTTATTGTGCATAGATAATATTACTGGGACCATCGCCATAGGCGTCGCCCAACGGTTAGGTATAAAAGTACCGCAGCAGCTTTCAATTATCGGTTTTACATCAGATAATATGGTGCACCTTACATCTCCTAAATTAACAACGGTAAGTCAATTTGGTGAAGAGATAGGAATGGAATCGGTAAAAATGCTTTTACATCGCATAGAGAATAACGATAAATCAATGCACGCTATAAAAACCATAAATTTCACCATTAACATGCGGGAAACGACAAAAAAAATTAGTTCAAAATAAAATGTTCCTGCTTTTAAGGAATCAGATTTTATGCGACTATCCAACCGTTGTCCAAATTAAAAAGTCCCCAGTTCACTGTTTATTAAAAATAAAAAATCTTGACCGAATATGTAATTCTTGTTAATGAGCAAGACCAAAAGGTGGGTCTCATGGAAAAAATGGAAGCTCATAAAAAGGCATTGCTACACCGCGCGTTCTCTGTTTTTATATTAAATGATAAAAACGAAATCATGCTGCAGCAACGGGCTTTAAGCAAGTATCATTCACCAGGATTGTGGACAAACACCTGTTGTAGCCACCAGCGGGATGGTGAAACAAATGTAGAAGCAGGCATGCGCAGGTTGCAAGAAGAAATGGGGTTTACAGCGCCGCTTACCGAGTTGTTTCACTTTATCTACATTGCGCCTTTTGACAATGGGCTTACCGAGCATGAGCTGGATCATGTCATGATAGGCAACTACAACGGTGTGCCTAACATAAATCCGCAAGAGGTCGCCAGCTGGAAATGGATGACTGCACAGGACATTAAAATGGACATGGAAACAAATCCAGAGATTTACACCGCCTGGTTTAAAATTATTTTTGATAAATACTACGCATACATTTCATGAAAATAACCGCATACCGCAAGGCCCATTTTAACGCCGCCCATAGATTATACCGTCCAGATTGGAGCGACGACCACAATAAATCCATATTTGGAAAATGCAGTAACCCCCATTTTCACGGTCACAATTATGACCTTGTGGTTGGTGTTACTGGCGAGGTAGATCCAGAAACTGGCTACCTTATTGATCTTAAAATTTTAAAAGATATCATTAAAGAGCATGTAGAAGATGCCATGGATCACAAAAATCTAAACGTTGAGGTCGAGGAGTTTAAGACCCTTATCCCAACAGCAGAGCATATTGCTTTTGTGATTTATAATCGCATTAAAAAACAGCTCGATCCTAAATTTGAATTAGAGGTAAAGCTTTTTGAAACCGAGCGCAACTTTGTCGTTTACCGTGGTTAATTAGCGGTAAGTCGCTATTTGCAGTGTGCTTGTATGTAGTTCGCTTTCGCGAAAGCGAAACAAAAACCACCCCACATATTTTACAAACGGCCTAGATTAACTAATGTGCTAACAGCTGCTGTTTTCCAATCATTTTTAACGTACTTTTGCAAAAAATTTATAAAACATGGCAAGTATTAAAAATCTTAAAAAAGATATCAATTATGTTCTAGGTGACATTATCACAGCGGCAGATCTCCTACAAGATTCACAACCAGAAAGCGCAAAAGAGGCAGAGGCAATTATTGACGACGCAATCGCGACATTTGATGACCTTATCGCTCAAATCAACAATAAAAAGGTAGAAAACCGCAAGGTGGCACTCGGGCAGGTTCAAAAGCAATTAGAAGAAAAGGCTGTTGCCCTTATCACTCGTGTAAACGAGCTAGGCGTTTAGTTAATTCTTAGATTTCTTTAAAAATTCAGACAGTTCTTTCCCGTAAAGACTGCTCTGAATTTTTTTTGGCATTAATTTAAAAATGCTATCTAGCAATTTGGGGTTTGCGCTTTCTTTTTCTTGCAACAATAAGTAGGGCGCCACCACACTGTTTATGTTGTTATTTGCAAAGTTGAGGCTGTAGAGTATTTTTTTGCGTTGTAATGCATTGTACTCGTTATCCAGCTTCGCTAATTCCTCGGGGTTACTCGTGACATTTGACTGTAAAGTCATTTCGCGTTTTAAAAGTTGGGTAAATGCTTCATTTAGCTTTTCGCTGTTTTCTAAGAAATTTTGGTAGGTTTTCTGACTTTCTCCGCCTGTAAAAACAGCCTCTTTTTCAAAATTGTATAAACTGGTTGAAAAGGTCATGATTGTATCGGTTGCAAAGAAAGCAATACGGTCATCATAAATAGAGGCGTCTTTTTTGTTTAAATACACATACAGCAATTGTGGTTCTTCTAGGCTGGTTTTAAGTGTAAATGTGCTGTTGCCGTCTAAAACAACGCTGTCTAAATTAACGATTTTGTCTTTTTTTAATTTTTGTAAATAGACCGTTCCCACCTTTAAACCATCTATCGTACCATGGAGAATTAAACCATCTGGTTTGTCTGGACTACAGCCGTTAAGAAATAATACAAGGCAAGAAATGATAAAGATGTTTTTCATAGTGCTTTTTAATAATGAAAAAAAATATGTTGGTATCTATAATTTATGAGGTTGCGACAAGTTGCATCATTAACGTGCAAGCAATAGCACCCACAGTTCCAACGACATAACCAAAAACGGCTAGCAACACTCCCACCGGTGCTAGTGCCGGGTGAAATTCGGTTGCAACGATTGGGGCACTGGCAGCGCCGCCTACATTTGCCTGACTACCTACAGCTAGAAAAAAGTAGGGCGCTTTTACAAGCTTTGCAACTATAATTAAAAGCAACGCATGTATAGTTATCCATACAAGACCCACCAGGATGAGCAGTGGATTTTCTAGAACTTGTGTCAAATCCATTTTAACACCTATCGTTGCTACAAGTATGTAAATAAAAATGCTGCCTATGCGACTGGCACCTGTGCCTTCATATTTTTTAATAGGTGTGTAAGAAAATAAAATACCTAGCAGTGTAGCGATAGCAATGAGCCAAAAAAAGGAGCTTGTCAAAAAGTTTATATAAATATTTTCTGAAATGCTGGTGTTGCTGCCTAGTACGGTCGCTAGGTAATCTCCTGCAAGATGCGAGATAGATACCGCGCCAAAAGCAATGCCCAGCATAATCATGATATCTGTAAGTGTTGGCTCACGTTTTACACTTGCCGCGTATGTGCTTACTCTATTTTTAAGATCTTCTATGGCGCTGCTGTCTGCTCCCAGCCATTTATCTATTTTAGTAGTGTACCCTATTCCCATAAGTAGCACAGCCATCCAAATATTTGCAACAACAATGTCCACAAGTACCATCCCGCCATAACGTGCAGGATTAAATTTATACACCTCGAGCATGGCCGTTTGGTTTGCGCCACCACCTATCCAGCTGCCTGCTAGTGTAGATAATCCGCGCCACACAGCATCTGCGCCCTCGCCGCCTACCGTTTCGGGCGAGATAAGGCCTATGATGATAACGGCAAGAGGGCCTCCCAAAATAATTCCTAGGGTTCCCGTTAAAAACATAATAAGTGCTTTAGGGCCTAGATTATACACCGCCTTAAGGTCTATGGATAAGGTCATTAACACAAGTGCAGCTGGTAGTAAATAGCGCGACGCCATAAAATAAAGAGAAGATTCTTGTTTTATGACTTCACCAGCTGCGGTAACTGTTTGCCATTCACTGGCAATAATGCCTGTAGAACTTAATATAGAGGGTAATAAATAGCAAAGTAAAAGCGCTGGAATTACTTTATAAAATTTGTTCCAAAATCCATGTGATTTTGATGAGGTATAGAAAACCAAAGCCAAACAGGCCATGAGTAAACCAAAAACAATCGTGTCTTTAGTAATCAGCGGGGTGGTATCTTTAAGGAGTGTCGCAGTAGCAAAAAGGATCATGTATTCCATTTTTATGAGCGGCAAAATACAATTTTATCACCTATTGTAGGTCACTATTTATACAAGTGTATTAATCAAAACCTGTGATAAAATGCGTCGCGATTACTTTATGTTTTGAATAAATGTGACCATGGCTGGCACAAGCTCCTCATGCAGCGGGAAACTGGGATCGTTATAACTTTTGGCTGCAATAACATCGTCTGCAGGGACTTTTTTAAACAGGTGGCCCATGTCTTTTATGATAAGTAGTTGGGCATCGGGTTTTGCCTCTTGCAACATTTTTGCATCAGCTACATCTACTTGTCTGTCTCTAGTGCCATTGATTAGTAGCACAGGAATGGACAACTTTTTAATTTCAGTAATTGGGTCATAGATCATCCAGCTTTTCATAAAAGGTTGTATACTAGGTCCTAAAATAGAGAGAAGATAAACGGGCACGTCGTTCACTAGACCGTCTTGTGCTTTCATTTTGTAAAATATTTCTTGTGCTTGTTTATCCAATCCAGGCGCTTGCCCAGCGATTTGTCTTACGATGGTTTTATCTATGGTTTCTGCAGGGCCGGCAAGTGATATAAAACCTGCTATTTTTTCTTTCATGGCTAGCATGGCGACTAGTGAACCCTGACTATGTCCTGCTAGTATGATTTTTGAAAATCGTTTGTCTGCTGTAAAATGGTTGATAACGGCTTCGGCATCTTTTACAAAATCGTCAAAAGAGGTGTTGGGGTCTGGTTTTCCTTTTTTGATTTGTGTAAATGTGCGCTTGTCATATCTATAGGTAGCAATTTTGTTTTGAAATAATGCTTGTGCTAGTTGTTTGTGACTATCGTTGCGGGTCATGGTGCTGTTGCCGTTGCGGTCGTTAGGGCCACTGCCTGTAAACAATATGACTAGTGGAACTTGTGTTTCGTTTTCAGGTATTAGCAGCGTTCCATAAACGTTATTATTTATGTTTAGCTCGGTCGGGTCTTTTTTATCGGTTGGGTTAGTACCTTTTGCAAAGGTATTTTGGCCAAAACTGATTGCAGGAATAAGTGATAAAACTAGAAAAAACGCTCTCATAAAAAGTCCTTATTGGTTAGGTAGTGAATCTACAGCTACTGCCGTTTTGCAATATTTGTACCGCTTTAAAACGTAAAAATAAGTTTTAAAAGTATATTGACACCGTGGATTTTGTATGTGACGGTAAAGTGGTGCTCGTAACCCGAGTTTGATGCGCTAAATCACTGTATAATACTAAATGCGCATGTTTATTGATAATGACTTTTACACTATCGCTTGGCGATTTTGTTACCCGTACTGCGTTGCATGCTGCATTTAAATCGATTAATTTCTTGGGATCGTGATGCGCGGTGTTTTGTAGCACGACCTTGTACACGTGCTCTCCACATTTTAAAGCTAGAAAGCTTCATCTGGTTGCGCATGATTTTGATGACCTCACTTTCAGTTATGTTAAATTGCGCTTCTATGGCATCAAAGGGTGTGCGGTCCTCCCATGCCATCTCTATGATGCGGTCTATAGCGCGCTCGTCCAGGGGTGCGATAATGTCTTTTGCTCTTGCCATGCGGTTTTAGACGTTCTAGTAGGTTTAAGGTTACAAAGTTGTTTTTTTATTTTTTGAATACAGCAGTTTGAAATTGGTTTTGTTACATAAAGGTCTAAACCAGTTTCACTTATTTTAAATATGCCTAGCAAAACGCTTAGCATATTCATTATTTGCATGTTCACAACAAACAATAGTTCTTAACCAAAATTATTCAAAAATGCCTTTCATTTTTAACTTCATTTGTACATGTACATTCTTAAGTGCTAAGTCTTTTGTCAGTTTGTTAGTGGGCTATAAAAAACTAGCAGGTTATAAACCTATTTGCTTACGACCACTTTTCTAAACGTAAGATTTAGGCGTTCTTGAATATCTTTTTTGGTTTTTGCGATTTGGTGCTTGTATGTATGTTGTGTGGTTCCTGCCATCACGAGTAAACTACCATGCTCTAGCGGGAATTTAAAACGCCACGCTTTATTCTCATTATGTTTTAAGTGAAAATCCCGAACCTCGCCAAAACTTACCGATGCGATTATAGGATTTGTTCCTAGTTCCACTTCGTTATCGGCATGCCACCCATTAGAATCCTGTCCATTCCTGTAAAGATTTAAAAGACAAATATTAAAGGTCGTTCCTGCTTGTTGCTCAACGGCATTTTTTATTTCTTGCAACGTGGCCGTCCACGGCAGCGGGTCATAAGAAATACCGCTGTAACCATACTTCATCCCTACATCGCCGTATAATTGCGTGAGCCTGGGCTCGGGATATGTTTTCCCAAAAATGGTGATGTTATTTTGTCTCCACGGGGTTTGTTGCGTGATGCGTTGTTGTAGGGAGTTCGCTTTCGCGAAAGCGAAAAAGCCACCGTCATACTGCACCACAGCATCGGGAATAGGTAAGAATTGGTTTGTGTTTAAATTATTATGCATGCATATTAAAAGTCAAAGGAAATAGCGCGCGTTATACATTCTTAAAGGTATCTTGCAGGTATTTCAAAGATACTATATGTACACATCTTATATTAAAGGTTTGGGTAAATATGTGCCCGAAAACGTGGTAACTAACGATGATTTGTCTAAAATCATGGAGACTAACGACGAGTGGATCGTAGAGCGCACAGGCATAAACGAGCGCCGTCATATAAAAAAAGGAGACGGCAATTCTACCGCGGTGATGGGTGTAAAAGCTGCCGAGATTGCCCTAGAGCGCGCACAGGTTTCTAAGGATGCTATTGAGCTTATTATTTTTGCGACCTTGTCACCAGATTATTATTTCCCAGGTTGTGGGGTGCAAGTACAGCATTTAATGAATATTCATACCTGTCCAGCGCTAGACGTGCGCAACCAGTGCAGTGGGTTTGTGTATGCGTTGAGTGTGGCAGACCAGTTTATTAAAACAGGAATGTATAAAAATGTGCTCGTAATAGGGTCCGAGAATCACAGTGGTGGGTTGGATATGACCACACGTGGGCGATCGGTTTCGGTGATTTTTGGTGATGGTGCTGGTGCGGCAGTGGTCTCGCGATGCGAGCAAGAGGGTCGTGGTATTTTATCCACGCACTTGCACAGCGAGGGTGAACATGCGCTGGAGTTGTCGCTTAAAGGTCCATCTACAAACCACTGGGTACCACAAATAATTGCCGAAAACCCGCAAGAGGACATCCCATACTATCCGTATATGAACGGGCAGTTTGTTTTTAAAAATGCGGTAGTGCGTTTTAGCGAGGTGATTATGGAAGGTCTAGCTGCTAATAACTTGCAAGTAAGTGATATAGATATGCTTATACCGCACCAGGCAAACTTGCGAATATCACAATTTATTCAAAAAAAGTTTAGATTGCGTGACGATCAGGTGTATAACAACATACAGCATTATGGCAACACTACAGCGGCATCTATACCCATTGCATTGTGCGAGGCGTGGGAAAATGGTAAAATAAAAGAAGGCGATACGGTTGTGCTGGCGGCTTTTGGCAGCGGTTTTACATGGGGTAGTGCCGTTTTAAAGTGGTAGTAACGTATTGTAAGGCTTTAAAGACCTGGTTGACTAAAAAGCGGTAAAAATAAAATCCCGAACCTGCAAGTTCGGGATTTTGGATAACCTACTAAGCACTAGATAGTTCTATGGTAATTAATACGGTTATCATTTCTGAAAGGCTATTTCAGAAAAATCTAACTAACAAATAAATCTAAAAAAAGGTGCATCACTACCTCTCGTGTAAAAGACGCACCTTTTTACTCTTTGTTACAATGCACGATTAATATGTCAAAAAAAACTTTAGTTTTAGGAGCCTCACTTAACGAGGATCGATATTCAAACATGGTGTTGCACAAATTGCACAATCACCATATAGAAACAGTAGCCATAGGTTTACGCGAGGGTGATGTTGCTGGCATTTCTATTGAAAAAGATCTAAAACCGTTTACTGGAGTACATACGGTTACCATGTATATTAATGCTGCAAGGCAACCAGATTATTATGACTACATTCTAAGTCTTAAACCACAGCGTGTGTTATTTAATCCAGGCACTGAAAATCCAGCGTTTAAAGATTTATTACAGCAGCAGGATATACAAGTAGAAGATGCCTGTACGCTAGTGTTGTTGAGCACGGGGCAATACTAGTCCTGTTTGTTAAACAAACTGGCAATATACAGTCCTAAAAATGAAATACAACCATTTAACAACAGGACAAAAAATCCAAATTCAAATCCAAACCACTTTTGAGAATAGTGACTTATACAGTATGCGATGCATGGCGAGGCTATCGCTATAAAGGGGGTCGTTACATGTTTTACACGCAGTTTAGTTAATATACCAAAAGAAAAAAGACCTAATAACGGGCCGTACGTGTACCCAGCAAACACAAAAAGCTTGTTGATTACACTAGCATCTTTTATTAAATAATTAAACCCTACAATCACCAGGATGAGCACTACCGAAAAAGAAATATGTACAACAGTACGTGCCCAGGTGCTATTTTTTTTAACTTCTAGTTTTAAAATATCCACCGAAAAACTGGTGGTTAAAGAGGTAAGTGCACTGTCGGCACTAGAATAGGCTGCTGCAATAAGGCCTAGAATAAACATAAGTCCCAGACCCCAGCCCAATTTACCATTTATCGCGATGGTAGGAAATAAATCATCTTTTACTGCGGTAATTCCTTCTTTTTGAGCATAGACAGTAAGTAAAACGCCTAATATTAAAAACACTAGATTGACGATCGTTAGCACGATGGTAAACCAAAACATGTTTTTTTGAGCGTCTTTTAAACTGCGGCAGGTCAGGTTTTTTTGCATCATATCCTGATCTAATCCGGTCATCACAATTGTGATAAACATACCTGCAAAAAACTGTTTCCAAAAATATTCACCACTTTTCCAGTCGTCAAAAAAGAAGATTTGTGCGTACTCGCTACCAGCAACAAAAGTCGCGATGTTTGCAATACCGCCCAACTGTAGACTATTTGCGATAAAATAAATCGCCACACCCAGGGATACCAGCATAAACAGCGTTTGCAGGGTATCGGTCCATATAATCGTTTTAATACCTGTTCTAAAAGTATATACCCAAATAAGCGCTACTGTTATGGTTACAGTTTGCCAAAAAGCGATACCCATGCTATTAAAAACAAATGTTTGTAAAACGCCAGCTACCAGATACAACCTAAAACTGGCACCTATCACGCGAGATATTATAAAAAAAGTACTACCCGTATATTGCGCGGCCGCACCATATCGCTGCTCTAGATAACTGTAAATAGAAGTAAGATTGAGCCTGTAGTATAGTGGTAATAAAACAAGTGCAATGACTGCATAACCTGCAATATAGCCCAGCACTACTTGAAAATAGTTCATTGCACCCGCTTGCACAGCACCCGGGACCGATATAAATGTTACCCCACTAAGGGAGGCGCCTATCATACCAAAAGCAACAATATACCACGGCGATGTTTTATTACCTTTGAAAAAAGTGTCATTATCGTTTTTACCGCCTACTAAAAAAGACACACCCACTAACAAGCCAAAATATGCTAGAATCGTAATAAGAATAACTGTAGCGCTCACAATTTTTATTTAGTGCGAAAGGTACTGTTTTCAACAAAATTTTATGCTAAGTAAAATATCTTTTACCTGCACCATGCACAAGCGTCCATACTATTTAAAAGCCGCTTTCCCGCATGCATATCGCGTCAACCTGTTATCTTTACAACCATGAATTTTTCTTCTAAAATACTAGAACAAGCGGTAGATCAGGTGTCTCAATTACCAGGGATAGGTAAACGCACAGCATTGCGACTCGTTTTACACCTTATGAGGCAACCCGCGTTACAAACCGATGACCTCGTGCAGGCACTAACTAAAATGAGGCATGATCTTAATTTTTGTAAAGAATGCCACAACGTTAGTGACACATCTATATGCCAGATTTGTGCAAGCCACAAAAGAGACCGCACAGTTATTTGTGTGGTAGAAGATATTAGGGACGTCATGGCAATAGAAAATACAGGGCAATATACAGGATTGTATCATGTCCTAGGCGGTAAAATAAGCCCGATGGATGGCGTAGGTCCGCAGGATTTGCAAGTAACATCTTTAGTACATCGCGTGCGACAGCAGGGTGTAAAAGAACTGATTTTTGCATTAAGCCCAACGATTGAAGGTGACACAACAAATTTTTATATTTTTAAACAACTAGGTGACACGCCTGTAAACACGTCTACCATCGCAAGGGGCATTGCCGTGGGTGACGAGCTAGAGTTTGCCGATGAGGTGACACTAGGCCGCAGTATCTTGCATCGGGTGCCTTACGAGAATTCTTTAAAATCCTAAAACATGCAGCTGTCTATAATTATCGTTAATTATAATGCGGCCCCTTTTTTAGAACTTTGCCTGCACAGTGTTTTTAAAGCTATTAAAAATCTTCACGCGCAAGTTATTGTAGTCGATAATAACAGTGCCGACCACAGTGTACAAATGGTGCGAGAGCGTTTTAAAGATGTGCAACTAATTGTTAATCAGTTTAATTTAGGCTTTTCTAAGGCAAATAATATAGGTGTTGCCGCTGCACAGGGCGAGTATCTATGTATTTTAAATCCAGATACCCTTGTGGGAGAGCAGGTGTTTGATGAATTGTTCGCTTTCGCGAAAGCGAACCCTAAAACAGCCTTTACAACCACGCAACTTATAGACGGTGCAGGAAATTTTTTGCCAGAAAGCAAGCGCAATGTGCCCACGCCCAAAGTGGCGCGACAAAAACTGGGCGGTAACAGTGCAAATTACTATGCCTCGCACCTCAATAAAGAGTATAATGGGCAGGTAGACATTTTAGTAGGCGCCTGTATGTTTTGTAAAAAAGAAGTTTACGAGCAGCTAGGCGGTTTTGACACACGCTATTTTATGTATGGTGAGGACATCGATTTAAGCTACACAGCCCTGCAAAATGGGTTTTCAAATTATTACATGGGAACTCAAAAAATACTGCACTTTAAGGGCGAAAGCACTGTGATAGACGCAAACTATTACAAACGATTTTATGGCGCCATGGCTTTGTTTTATGATAAATATTTTAAACGTAATCTTCTAGAAAAATTTGCAGTTACTGCTGCCACAAAGCTATTTGTGTTGTTAAAACCTCGTAAAAGACCTAAAGTGGTTGTTGGTGTTTCTCAAAAAATATTAGTTTCTAATGATGTTGATTTTCACCTGCCTGGTGTTGATAAAAGAGTAAATGTGGCATCACTAGAAACACAAGAACTACCAGCCAAAACCCAAATTATTTGGGATGTGCGCAGTTTAAAATGTGTCACCATCATTAATTTTATGGCGAGTAATACCGGTAAACAGCTTTCGTATCGTTTTTTAAGTCCTCAGCGTGATTTTTTATTGGGAAGCGATAACAGCACAGATAGGGGTGTGGTGTTAAATCTTGCAGACTAAAACCGTATGATTAAATTAAAATCATGCAATTTTAAATAGGCGGTTCCTACCTCTAGAATTATTACTTTTGCACCACATTAAGAAAGCGATATAGTATCACAATTATGGCAAGATTTGAACTAAAATTACCTAAAATGGGTGAGTCTGTGGCAGAGGCTACAATAACATCATGGTTAAAAAACGTAGGCGACACCATTGAGTCTGACGAGCCAGTTTTAGAAATTGCTACAGATAAAGTAGATAGCGAGGTTCCTAGCGAGGTAGACGGCATACTGGTAGAAGTGCTGTTTCAAGTAGATGATGTCGTTCAGGTAGGGCAAACCATAGCCATAATAGAGACCGGCGGTGATCATGCAACTGCGGTATCAAGCGTTCAAGAAACTGCCGTGCAACCATCTCAAGAACTTGTTGCACAAGCAGTTGAACAAATTACCGCTCAAGTAAATCAAGCAACGGCCACAACCGATAGTTACAAGGACACCGATTCATTTTTCTCGCCATTAGTCAAAAATATCGCTAAAGAAGAAAACATCTCTCTTGCAGAATTAGAAACCATTCAGGGTACGGGAAAAGACGGTCGCGTGACAAAACATGATATTTTACAACATGTTGCAAACAGGTCGACCGGCAACCATGCAATTCAACAAACTACCATAACCGAACAACAACAACAGCCACAACCTGTTGTAAAAGAAACTGTTGCAAAACCAGCGCAAATTGCCACGCCGGTAAGTATCAATGGTGAAGATGAAATCATAGAAATGACCCGCATGGGTAAGCTTATTGCGCACCACATGGTGGCAAGCGTACAAACCAGTGCACACGTACAAAGTTTTATTGAATGCGATGTGACAAATATTTGGAACTGGCGTAAAAAGCACAAAGATACTTTTGAAAAACGCGAGGGACAACCACTCACCTTTACACCTATTTTTATGGAGGCTGTTGCCCAAGCGCTAAAGGAGTTCCCCATGATGAATATTGCCGTGGACGGTGATAAAATTATCAAGCGCAAAAATATCAACCTGGGTATGGCAGCGGCACTACCCGACGGTAACCTGATTGTACCCGTTATTAAAAATGCAGACCAATTAAATCTTGTCGGCATGGCCAAAGCTGTAAACGATTTAGCACAAAGAGCTCGCGGCGGCAAACTAAAACCAGACGATACTGCCGGTGGAACCTATACCGTGACAAATGTTGGAACCTTTGGATCTGTGCTTGGAACACCTATTATTAACCAGCCGCAAGTAGGCATTTTAGCGCTAGGAGCAATACGTAAAGTTCCTGCCGTTGTAGAAACACCGCAAGGCGATTTTATAGGAATACGCATGAAAATGTTTTTGTCACACAGCTATGACCACCGCGTTGTTAATGGAGCCCTGGGTGGACAGTTTGTGCAGCGGGTAGCGCAGTTGTTAGAAGGTTTTGATGTGGGTAGAAGCGTTTAGTCATTTTAAAGTTTAAGTAAAAGGTAAACCCAGCCCAGCAGCTGGGTTTACCTTTTACTTAAACAACGTACATTTGCAACATGGCAGATCAAATTT
>DAIRDE010000021.1:0-40718 GCA_036796335.1 Nonlabens sp. | reverse complement strand
TAATCACTTTCATCTCGATATAAACAGCATTTAGCGGCCAGTCGCTTTGACCTATTTCCTCTTTAGAAATAACATCGGCAACGTCCATACCGCTCGTGACTTTGCCAAAAATGGTGTGCTTGCCATTAAGGTGTGGAGCCGTTCCTAGGGAAATAAAAAACTCAAACGGGCTGTGCTCGTCTGCCGGATTATTCTCCCATTGCTTTGCCAGACTTACCATGCCGCGCACATGTTTGTATTTAGGATTATAATTTGGTGGCAATTTGTAATCTCCTATACTGCTGCGTTTCATCGCGGTGATCATATGATCACTATTGCCTGCCTGTACTACAAAATTGCGCACCACACGATGCACAACAGAGTGCGAAAAGAAATTGTGCTTCACTAAAAAAATAAAACTCGCCCGTTCTAGCGGCATGTCCCTAAACAATTCTATGGTGATACTGCCGTGTCTGGTTTTCATTGCCACCACATTTTCAGGATTTTCTTTGCCATAAGCCAATAAAAATTGTTGGATAGAATCTTTAGGAACTCGTGGTAATAAAGTGTCACCTGCTCGAGTTATCGCAACACCATAAATACGAGCCAAATCTGCTGCACTGCGCTCTTTACGTGCTGTAGAATCATTCTTTTTTGTCATGGTGGTGTCTTGTTGCACCGTTTTAGAAATATTTGTGACTGGCTTATCTTTACAATTCGTGCAAAGCAAACAAAAGCCTAAAACCAATACAAGATACCGTGGAGTCATTTACCGAGTTTTTAAAACAAACCCCTAAATTAAAGCATTTACCATTACCGGGGATTGCAAGTCAGCATAAAATGGCAGTTGCGGGCAGACAACAGGACCTAGCGCATGGTAAAGCTGGATTTAAAAAAGCGGCCGTGATGTTTTTAGTATATCCTATAAATGGACAAACACATTTTGTCCTTATCGAGCGCGCAATAACAGACAGCACGCACAGCGGCCAGATTGCGCTGCCGGGCGGTCGCATGGATCCCGAGGACCTGGATAACCCCATGACAACTGCCATAAGAGAAACTTGGGAAGAAGTGGGCGTTCATCCGCAGCAGCAAGAAGTGCTTAAAGCTGGTACCGCACTATACATTCCGCCTAGTAACTATAAGGTGTATCCTTATTTCGCTTTCGCGAAAGCGAGACCTACATTCACCCTGCAAGAAAGCGAGGTACAATCCATACTCGAGGTGCCACTCGTACGCTTACTGGACGACGCTACTATAGGAACTAAAGTATTATCAACCAGTTATATAAGCAACTTAGAAGTCCCATGTTTTACATTAAATGACCACGTTATTTGGGGGGCAACGGCCATGATATTGATGGAGTTTAGGGATTTGCTTATCAATACATTTAAATAAAAAACCGCCTCATCTTGTGGATGAAGCGGCTTACATTAACCAACTACTTTATTAAAATTGTAAATCTACTACAAGGTCAAAATCATCATAAATGGCCTTGTCTTTTAGGTTGTCAAAAAAGCTAGACGATCCATAACGCACGTCGTATTTTGAACGGTCGATTTTAAGTGTAGTACTTGCTTTGCTGCCATATACTGAGAAATCAAAACTCACAGAGTTTGTTTTGTTCTTAATGGTCAAGTCTGCAGTTACTTTGTACGAGTTTTTACCACTAGCTTTTACTGTTTTAAAAACCAGTTTAGAAGTTTTGTAAGTGTCAATCCCAAAAAAGTCATCACTTTTTAAGTGCCCTTCTAGCGATGCTTTGCTGTCACCAGTTAGGTCTGTAACTAGCAAACTAGTCATGTCCATTACAAAGTCACCACCGGTTAAAACTTCGTTTTCAAAATAAAGGTTACCTGTTTGTAGCTTTAGTGTTCCCTCGTGAGAACCAGCTACTTTATAACCTTTCCATACTACTTTACTTGCTTCTACTTTTACTACTTTTTTTTCTTTTTCCATAGCTGTAAATGATAATGCGATTAAAGAAACCATTGTAACTGCTGCTGCATTTTTAACTGATTTAATCATTGTTTTTAGTTTTATTTGTTGTTTTTAAATTTCTAGTATACTATCTCTTTTAAAGACGTTGCAAAGATGTGGCTGTAAGTAGTTGCAAAAAAATAAACTAGTTTACAAAATGAAGTTAAACTAGTTTATCTTAAAATTTAGTCTTGTAGTAGTTGGCTTTTAATTTTGCTTAAAAACTCTTTGGTAATACCTAAATAAGATGCGACCATGTACTGCGGTGCGCGTTGCTCTATACTGGGATAATGTGCTTTAAAGTACAAATACCTATCTCGAGCATTCATGCTAAAATTGTGTACAATACGTTTTTGAGTAGATGCAAGCGCACGCTCTATAATTTTTCTAAAAAACCGCTCTAACTGCGGGATGGCGATAAGTAATTCTTCTTTAAGTGCTGGCGAGAATTGAATAACTGTCGTATTTTCTAAACACTGTATGTGATAATCGGCTGGGATTTGCTGTGTAAAACTGCACATATCACTGGTCCACCACTCTTCTATAGAAAACATAATGATGTGCTCATGACCATTTGCGTCTAGATAAAACGTGCGTGTTATTCCCGACACTATAAAGAACTCGTATTTGCAAACCTCGCCCTGCTGTACTAAATACTGCCCTTTTAAACAGTTTCTAAATACCAATTTAGAAATCAGGAATTGTTCTTGATCTGCCGTAAGCGAGATATAGTTTTTAATTTGATTTATAAGCAATGTGGATTCCATAATTTGTAAAACGACTCACGCTAAAAGCGATTTGAAAATTACAAAGTTTATAGGTCATTATGGTGCTAGAACTTCAAAAAAGAAAGGTGAAAAACACTCATGTGCCATTGCAAGAAAATCGAACTTTAATGCTGGGTAAATAGTTTTTTAAATGGCCAGCGATCTTATGGCAAATGCGCAGTTTTACGATTTTAAGTAAAGAGTAAATTGTGCGAATTTTTATAAAATATTGAAAATCGTGTGGCTATTTAGCGCTACAATTAGAAAACGTGCTCCCCGGGCGATCCTTTTTGAAAACACTTAATCAAACATTACTGAATCTTTTCTACCAGCTTACCCTTTTTCCAAACACCGCGTTTGCTTTTACCATCCTTTGTAGTAATTGTACCTTGTCCACTCATTAAGTCTAATTCCCACCATCCTGCATATTTATCGCCAGTGGCGTAATAGTAAACACCAAAACCTTCTCGCTTATCATTAACAAAGAGTCCATGATAAACGTCGCCGTTTGCATAAAAATGCTTACCGCTTCCATTACGCATATTTTTGTACCAATTACCCACATAATGACCCTTTTTGTCATAAAAACCCATTCCTAATCCCATGGGTTTATCGTCGACAATATCACCAAAGTAAAATATCTTTACACCGAGCGGGGAAACTATAGAAAGGGTATCTGTTGTTGCATCGCGTATAGCAGCACTCATTTTATCAATCTCAAATGCTAAACTATCGGTTCTTTTCAACAAAAAATTGATGGTGTCGTTTTTAGTATCTAGCCCTTTTAGCAAGGTGTTTTTACCTTTAAGTTGGGATTTTAAGTTGATTAAATCACTTACAATCGTTTGATTTTTTTTAGCTTGATAGGATAATGAGTTTTTTAATGAAGATTGAACCGTAAATACTTTAGAGAAATTCTCAAAAAGGTCACCACGGGCATCATAGCTTAAATTATTCTCAACACTGTAGTCAATAAGCATTTGTAACAACGAGTCGCTAGCAATATCATATTGACTAATTTTTTTCTCTTGTTCTTGAATCGTTTTTGTTTGGCTGCGTATTAACTGTGACTTCTGCCTATTTATGGAGCCTAGGTAAACAAGGCCCGCTAAAAGAGACATGAAAAGCAAGATTACAACGATATTTTTTTTATGCATACAACTGTTTTTGTTAGTACCCTAAATTTACTGGTGGCACTTTGTTTTCTAACTTTCTAAAGTCTAGTGCTATAAAAACATTAAGCCTGATAATATGGCTTTCTCGGTATTCAAATCCCGTACTTTTTTGACCTAAAGTCCACATGTGTCCCGCAAAAAACGTGACATTGTCATTCAAAATATACCCTATTCCGTTGTAGGTTCTAAAATCCTCAAATGGATTATTAACAATGGACTTGCCAGATTGCATAAAAATCTCGGCACTGGGAGAAAAATACCACGTGTTTTTTTCTAATGTGCTTTTATTAAGAGGGATATACGCAAATAATTTATACCGGTAGCGATTTGTATAATCAAAATCGGCACCCACATCGTTGTCTCGTTTCCAGCGATGTTCAAACCTAAACTGGTTGTATAAAGACACCCTGCCTATTTGTGGAACCTTAAATAGCCACTGGTGCCATATTCTGGGCTCGATAACTACTTTTTCAAAATCCTCGTTACCAGGCTCGGGAGTGTAATTAAAAACCAATGTTGGTCCAATAACAACCTCAAAATACTTGTTAAACATAATGTTTAAACCAGCCCTGTTATACACTTGTCTGGTTCTACCGACAAAAGAATTTACATTGTCTATTTCATTTCTTTGTCTAAAATGATGCTCAGCATAATAACCCAGTTTTTCTGAAAACTTGCCCTTAAGGTATAAACCACTCCACAAACCAGTTTCTTCTAAATTTGATACCGATCGCTCCTGCGCATGGCCGTATGGTAAACTCAGGATGATAAAACTCGCAATTAAAAGATTTTTTACAAGACGTTTATTTGGCATAATTTCTTTTATTCAATAAATCATGAAAAAACAGCATGATACATACCATTTTCCATTTCAAACAGCTCTTTAGTTGACACCTGATCATTTATTTTAAACCATAATTATTTTTTGATTTACTGTTTTTCAACTGTTTTTCGATGATTTAAATTTGGTAAAAGCGATATGAATTCTCGTAATCGATTGTTCTAAATTTTTAAAAGTTAGTGCGTTTGTCATGATGATTGTAAAAGGGTTCGCTTTCGCGAAAGCGAGATTTCAAAAACAAAAAGGAGCATTATAAGTGCTGACATAGTTAAAATATATCTAATCAATCTATAAACAAGCTACACAGCTAAAAAATAATTAGAAAGGTGGTTAAATACACCATTTAGGGTGTTTGACGCGTTTTAGAGAAAATCGGCTTTTGTATGAATTTTATCGTGTTTTTTGTAAAACTTATAAGATTTGTTCATGGTTTTATGGTTCAAGGCAAAAATACTTTAACACATAAAGTTGCCCGTTAAATATATTATAAAATACATGTTATTCTTTTTGGTATATTCAACACCACCCGAATATACCGCAGGTAATCGTGCGAGAAATAAGTTTGTAACTACCTAAAAAATTGAAGAAAAACAATTTTACGATAGCGCAATAAAGGCTAATTTTGCAAGTTCTAACCCAAAAAAAATCAGCAGAAATGATAAGGTATAAAGCTATGTTCATTTCTCTGGTTCTTTTCTTTTCTATGGCATTACTAGCTACCGCACAGCATATAAAAACCCTAACGCTGGACACTGGCTTTAAAGACCAGCAACGTACTTTATTAATTGCCTTACCCGATGGTTATGAGAACAATACAGGTACTTATTACGAGGTAATTTATGTTTTTGACGCACAAGGACCTTCTTATTTTGATCTAGTCAATAGCAGCATACAATTTTTGCAGCCAGCAGGTTGCGGTTATATCGTTGTGGGTGTACCATCACCTTATTACAGCGAGGAATACCATCGCTTTCACGATTTTCTCCCAAAGTCGGTACATGCCGAAACTAAAGTAAAATATGGTGAAGGCAATGTAGAGAACTTTTTAAATTTTCTAGAAAACACCGTCTTCCCCGCAATAGAAAGCACTTACCGGACTGCACCTAATCGCATAGGCGTGGGACATTCTAACGGTGGTACTTTTTTAACATACACGTTAATCACACGTACACACCTGTTTGATGCGATCATAGGTATTTCTCCCAACTATTCTTTTGACCTAGGTCAAATTACAGAGCGTGTAAAAGCATTTGACCCAGCTATAATCGATACACAAAAATTTATCTATTTAAGCAGCGGTGTAGAAGATGCCATTAACGGCTGGCGAGCCTGGGAAGTTAACCGACACCAGGTCTATGCCGAACTGCGCAGTCCTAAATGGAAAAACGCTATTCATTTAGAAACAAATCAATTCCCTGACGAGACCCACCAGTCCACATATCCTATTGGGGTGATTAATGGTTTTAGTGCATACTTTAAATACCAATACAAAAATTTTGAAAATCTAGTCGCGCATCTCAACAAGCTTAAAAACAGGGATGTAAAAAGTATAGATTCTATGAAATTAAATCTATATGCATACAACTTAAACCTAGCCGGTGACACACGTGGTGCTTTGCAATTACTCACCTGGTCCAACCATTTGTTTCCAGAGGATTTAAAAACCTATGAAAGCCTAGGGGATTTGTACAAATCTTTAAACGACGGTACAAAAGCAAGTGAATTTTATCGTTTGTACATTACAAAATTAGACCTACAAAAAGAACAACTGACGACCGAAGTGTACACAAAAAACAAAGAGAACGTACAAAATAAGATAGTCGCGTTAAAAAGTTGAAATACCTGTTAATTTGTAAGCGCATTGCCATACATAACATACTGATTCAATGCAGGCTTTTTTGTAGTATTTTTGCAAAAGCTAAAAGCAGACAAGTTGCAGCTAGTCCGTTTTTCAAAAGCATTAAAGTCACATCATTCATGAGGTTTTTTATTCCACTATTTTTGTTGTTAACCCTAAGTTTACAAGCCCAACAAGTACGCAAAATTGAGCTAGAGACAGGATTTAAAGAACAAACTAGAGAAATTCTTGTAAGAGTACCAGATGGGTATAGTAAAGACCTAGAAAAAAAATACGAGGTTATTTATGTTTTTGATTCTCAGGGTGAGGAATACTTTGAACTGGTTTATTCTAGTTTAGATTTTATAAAACCAGCAGGAACCGACTTTATAGTTGTAGGGATCCCATCACCTTATTATAGCAAGGATTATAACCGCTTTCACGATTTTTTGCCACCATCCAGATATCCAGAGACCAAAATCAAATACGGCGACGGCAACGCACCCGCATTCCTCAATTTTGTTGACAGCACCGTGGTAAAACATATAGAAGAGAATTACCGCACTGCCGCCACCCGTATCGCTGTAGGCCACTCTAATGGCGGTTCTTTTCTCATGTTTTCGCTGTTAGAACGTCCAGAGCTTTTTGACGTGTTTATTGCCCTGTCACCTAATTTTGCCTTTGACCAAGAGCAACTTAACGACCGCATACGCAATTTTGACCCACAAACGTTGCCCAACCAAAAGTATATTTTTATTTCTAGCGCAAATGAAACCGATGTCACCGGTTGGCCCAACTGGCAACGGGGTCGCGAAAACGCCTACCGCCTGCTGCGAGAGCCCAACTGGGAGGAGTGCGTGCATTTGACAGTAAAACCGTTTCCCAACGAGACACACGCATCTACTTATCCCATAGGTGTTATTAGCGGTTTTAGTGATTATTTTAGGTTCTTGTACTTTGATTATGATCAACTTAAAGATTATGTTGACAAATTATATCTTGCCGACCCCAAAAATATAGACGCCGAAGAATTAAACGGTTATGCTTATAACTTACAAAAAAGAGGTCAGGTAGCTAATGCCTTAAAATTATTGCAGTATGCAAATAAACTGTACCCGACCGATTTAGAAATAACCATGAGTATGGGCGATTTATACCGTCAGGAAAAGGATAAAAAACGCGCGTTAGAATATTACAATAAATACACGTTTTTGTTAGAAAAGCAGCGCAGTGAGCTTAATAAGGACGACTATGCAGAGTTAAAACGCGTTGTAGAGGCTAAGATTAAAAAACTAATTTCCTAAAATTTAGCTGTCCACACTCATCGCTCAATTTTTTATAATACGGGCGTTGTGTATCTCGCTTTCGCGAAAGCGAACCACCGCAAAACACCTAAGGTAGAATTAAAATTTACGCGTCTAATAGGTCTTTATATTCCCAAAAGAACTGCTCAAAAAGATCCATATAGTTATAAAAAAACTCGTAAACCACGGGCCAGTCTGTTTGTTTTTGAATTTTTACACCATCCAAAAATATATAAACACGACTTATTTCTTTGCCTAATGGTAATGCATAATTAGCATCAAAAACCAAATCACGATGCACAGTATCGCGCAAAATGCCTTGCAAACTTTCTATTTTTTCCCAGTAGTAAGACCTGTAAAAAGCATCGTTATGTACAAGATCTAACGAGACCATAGCACGGTTATCCTCAAAAGAAAAAGCGAGTACCAGGTCTTTAATTTTAGTATCATACAAGATCCACTTGCGGTTATACCGTTTACCAAACATCGTCCAAAACTGCTCACGACGCTGTTTAGCCTCTTCTTTAGAAAACATAATTTTGGGTAGTTATTTTAAACGTTATGCACGTGTTTGCGCAACGATGGCGCAAGGTACAACACAGGATGTATTAAAATAAGAACCATGGTACACAGCCACAATTTTTTTAAAACTACCTTTGTCACATGTTTAAACAAGATACCATTGTGGCATTGGCTACCGCAGCTGGTGCAGCTGCGATTGCAGTTATACGCCTGTCAGGACCACAAGCGCATGCGATTGCAGGTGAGATTTTTATACCCGATTTTGCAAAAACAGACTCCCAACAGTCGGCTGCATACTTTGAAAAATTAGGAGCTAATACCGTTACACTGGGTACCATTTTTGACGGTGATCGTACACTAGATCAGGTGCTTTTGACAAAGTTTACCGCGCCTAAATCCTATACAGGTGAGCATGTTGTAGAAATATCGTGTCACGGCTCTATCTATATTCAACAGGCAATTATCAATGTGTGTTTAAAGCATGGCGCACGTATGGCACAAGCAGGTGAATTTACCATGCAGGCTTTTCTTAATGCAAAAATGGACTTGAGTCAAGCCGAGGCTGTGGCAGACCTTATCGCGTCTGAAAGTGAAAGCGCACACCAAATAGCTTTGCAACAAATGCGCGGTGGTTTTTCTAACGAACTGCAACAACTGCGCGCAAAATTGCTGCATTTTGCAAGCCTTATTGAATTAGAACTGGATTTTGCAGAAGAGGATGTGGCATTTGCAAATCGGGACGAGTTGAAAGCATTGCTGCAATTAAGTCAGCAAAGTTTGCGCAAATTAATAGATTCCTTTGCATTGGGTAATGTTTTAAAGACAGGCATACCCATTGCGATTATCGGTGAGCCTAATGTAGGCAAGTCCACCTTGTTAAATGCTTTACTCAACGAGGAGAAAGCGATTGTAAGCGACATCGCTGGCACTACCAGAGATAGTATTGAGGACGAGATAAATATTGAACAAATACGATTTAGGTTTATAGATACAGCTGGACTGCGCGAGACAACAGATACCATAGAAAATATGGGAATACAACGCAGTTATGAAAAGGCAAATAACGCTAAGCTCATACTGTATTTATTAGATGTAACGCAATTAGACACACCCACACGAGTAACCCATTGTTTATTGCGTATTCAACTTGTAAAAGAGCGTTTTCCCAACAAACCTGTTGTCATTGTTCTTAATAAAGTAGACCAGTTGAGCGATGTTGCACACAACGGCATTGTGGAGCACATAAAAAAGTATGCTCAAGATAATCTGGTTGTTTCTATGAGTGCAAAATCAGGCGCAGGCGTTGATTCTTTAAAAAGTGCCCTTGTAAATAGCTTTAAAAGCGGCTTACTATCTGGGGATGAATCCATAGTGAGTAATGCACGGCATTATGATGCCTTGCAACAAGCATATAGGGCTCTCCTCGACGTGCAAAGCGGCATGGATAATCAGGTGTCTAGTGAGTTTCTAGCAATTGACATACGCGCTTGCGCAGCGGCGCTAGGCATTATCACAGGAGAAATCACAAACGACGAACTTCTTGGGAATATTTTTAGTCAATTTTGTATTGGAAAATAATCTGGATTTTCCATAGTTAAACGACTATTTGATGGGAGCGCTACATGAGCACCTTATTGACTTTTGTTTGACTCTGTTCTTTGGCCATTAAGACTTGTGCTGAGCACTATCAAAAAATGGTGGAAATACAAACTGCGGTTATTTTTGTAAACTTTTTAAGCAAGTTCTAGACCTCGTACATTTTTTTACGCAGTTCTTTCAGTTTTGTATCGTCCATATATTCCTCAAATGTTGTGTATCTATCTATCACACCATTAGGGGTTAATTCAATCACACGGTTTCCAACGGTTTGTGCAAACTCGTGATCGTGCGTGGTAAGTAAAACGGTTCCTTTAAAGTTTTTTAAACTGTTATTAAATGCTTGAATAGATTCTAGATCCAGGTGGTTTGTTGGCTCATCCACCATCAGCACGTTTGCTCTCTTCATCATCATGCGAGACAGCATGCAGCGCACTTTTTCACCTCCGGATAGGACACGGGCACTTTTAAGAGCTTCTTCGCCAGAAAAAATCATTTTACCTAAAAACCCTCTTAAAAATACTTCCTCGCGTTCTTCTTCGGTTTGTGCGTATTGTCGCAACCACTCTACCAGATTCATGTCCACGTCAAAGTAGGCTGCATTGTCCACAGGTAAATAGCTTTGTGTAGTGGTAACACCCCAGTTAAAGGTCCCGGTATCTGCTTTAATATGTCCATTTAAAATATCATAAAACGCAGTCGTTGCTCTACTGTCTCTAGAGTATAAAATAACTTTGTCGCCTTTGGCGAGATTAAAACTAACGTTATTAAAAAGCACCTCACCGTCCACGCTAAATGCCATTTTGTCTACCTCTAGAATCTGGTCGCCAGCCTCGCGGTCACGATCAAAAATAATTGCGGGATAACGTCTAGAAGATGGCTTTATCTCGGTAATGTCTAATTTCTCTATCATCTTTTTGCGCGAGGTCGCTTGTTTACTTTTAGCAACGTTAGCGCTAAATCGCGCAATAAATTCTTGAAGTTCTTTTTTCTTTTCTTCGGCTTTTTTGTTTGCTTGTGCCCGCTGTTTTGCAGCAAGTTGCGAACTCTCGTACCAAAAAGTGTAATTACCGCTGTACTGATTTACTTTACCAAAATCTATGTCGGCTATATTCGTACAAACCGCATCTAAAAAGTGACGGTCGTGGGAGACAACAATCACGGTATTTTCATAGTTTGCTAAAAAATTTTCTAGCCATGCTATCGTTTCATAATCCAGGTCGTTTGTAGGCTCGTCCATGATAAGGACGTCTGGATTGCCAAAAAGCGCCTGCGCCAGCAACACACGCACTTTTAATTTATTATCCATGTCGGCCATGAGCGTATAGTGATACTCCTCACCTATTCCCAGGTTTGATAATAAAGACGCCGCCATACTGTCAGCATTCCAGCCGTTCATTTCTTCAAATTTTACTTGCAGCTCGCCTATTTTATCGGCGTTCTCGTCAGTATAATCGGCATACAGGGCATCTATTTGTGACTTTAAATCATATAAAACCTTATTTCCTTTAAGCACGGTTTCAAGGACGGTATCATGGTCGTGAGCATTGTGATCTTGCTCTAGAACCGACATGCGCTTGCCAGTTTCTAGGTGCACATGTCCACTGGTAGGATCCATTTTACTGGTTAATATTTTTAAAAAGGTGGATTTTCCTGCGCCATTTGCTCCAATAATTCCATAGCAATTACTACCGCCAAATTTTGCATGCACCTCGTCAAAAAGAACACGTTTACCAAATTGAACTGAAAGGTTTGAGACTGTAAGCATAGTATTATTTTGAGCGGGCAAAAATACTCAAATCATAACATTCATGGGCTATTTCTTTCGTACTATTTAACAGGTCATTAACACGCAACCCCCGATTAAAACTTTTCTTTTGTAAGTTAAATACAGCGTTGTATGCATGTCTCTTTTTTGCTTTCGCGAAAGCGTATACCCCACATCACAAGTGTTTTTATCACAATCATTTGTGCATGGCTGGTGTTGGGTTCTTGCACCACAAAGAAAAAAAGTGACACAGTTTATGTCAACGGAAAAGTTGTAAATGCAAAACAAAGTACTGTTGTTTTTACCAATTATGACCAAATTAATGACACGATTCTATTATCTCCCAAAAACGAATTTTCACTTTCCTTAAAAAATATAAAATCCCCTGGTTTATATACTTTTTGGCATGCAAACGAGTACCAGTCTGTATACTTAGAACCGGGTGACAGTTTAACGCTATTTGTGGATACAAAGTCCTTTGACGAGTCTTTATCCTTTAGCAATCACCGTGCTAAAGAAAATAATTACCTCATCAACATGTTTGTTGAAATGGAAGTTGCAAATAAATCATTCCTACCCCACTATAAAAAAGAACCCACAACGTTTTTAAATCACTTAGAAAAACGGGTCAAAAATCAATTAGAGAAATTAGAAAAAGATGCAAAACGGCAAGGTTTTAATGAATCTTTTGTGGCTATCGTAAAAGACATTATTAAATTTAATAACCTAAGTAAAAAAGAACGGTATGTTGCTGCACACTATGGTAGCGCAGTTGTGCCTTGTAATGCAAAATTACCTAGTACCTTTTATGACCACCGTAAAACTGTAGATTTAAACGATATCAAATTGTTAAACAACAATTCTTTTAAATCGTTCTTAAATTCTTTTATTGCAAATAAAACACGCGAACGATTAGCAAACTATGAAAACGACACGAGCGATGTGGTCTATGCCACAACCCGATTGCACGTGACCATCGCGTTGCTTAAAAACGAAACCATGCGCGAGCTGTATTTAGCTAATTACACCCGCAATGTATTGCGCAATGCAAAGGATCATGAAATGCCACAAACAGTGCTAGATACCTATCTAGACCTGAGTAAAAATGCGGTTAACAAAAAAAACATGCTTGAACTTGCAGCGCGATTTAAAACCACCCGAAAAGGTAACGACTTTGCCGATTTATTGTTAAATAATGTGGCTAACAGTAAAATAATGTTGGGCGATGTTGTGAAGAAAAAATCTGTCATTTATTACTGGTCGGCCAAAGAAGAATCTTACAGTGCACAAGTACATTTAACCGTCGCCGATTTGCGCAAAAAGTATCCTGACTTTGATTTTATAGGAATTAATACCGACGAGGGCGCTAACGACAAGTGGAAACACATATTGCATAACATGGCTATGGATACCACCCATGAATATAAAGTATCACAAGACAACGGCTATAATTTGAGTGATATTATAAGAGGCAGTAAGCGCGCGATGCTTATAGATAAAGATCTTACCATTATAGACGGTAATTTAAATTTACTACACTATAAGATAGAAACTACCCTACTGGGTTATGCTAGTAAATAAAAAAGCGCCGATTACGGCGCTTTTTTTATGTTTATTGTTTTTAAGGGGTGTTTCCTTTTTTATAGTCTGCTAGGAATTGTGCAAGCCCCAAATCTGTAAGTGGGTGCTTTAATAATCCCTCTATTGCCGATAGCGGCCCAGTCATGACATCGGCTCCTATTTTTGCACAATCTATTACATGCATGGTGTGTCTTACAGATGCCGCAAGGATTTGTGTTTTAAAACCATAATTATCATAAATCTGTCTTATTTCGGCAACCAGATTTAATCCATCAGTACTAATATCGTCTAACCTACCGATAAATGGAGAGACATAGGTTGCACCTGCTTTTGCAGCAAGAAGCGCTTGCCCTGCACTAAAAACAAGAGTCACGTTTGTTTTAATACCCTTGTCGCTAAAATATTTACAAGCCTTTACCCCGTCTTTGGTCATTGGCAATTTAACCACGATTTGCTCGTGCAAGGCAGCAAGCTCGGTACCTTGTTGTATCATACCGTCATAATCAGTCGCGATAACTTCGGCACTTACATCACCAGTAACGATATCACAAATCTTTTTATAATGGTTTAAGATATTTTGTGCACCGGTAATACCTTCCTTGGCCATAAGCGATGGGTTTGTAGTGACCCCATCCAGTACGCCTAGATCTTGTGCGTCAGCAATCTGGGTAAGATTTGCAGTATCTATAAAGAATTTCATAAGTAATAGTTTTTAAAACATTGCAAAAATCGGACTTAGCCAAGAGTTAACCCCATCTTTAAGAACTTTTTATAATGATACTTTTTAACAAGTAGATTTTAAGTGTTGCAAACGTGATGAATTTGCTACATACAACACAGCCATTGGTGGGATGTTACTAGATATATTGTTAGAAGGTTGTGTTTAAGGTGTTCGCTTTCGCGAAAGCGAACTATTTAAAACCCGCGTAACATATTTAAAAACAAGTAATTAAATACTAAAATTGCGTGAACCATGAATCGTGTTTAACATTATAGTTGCAGTTATTCTTATTGTTAAACAACCATTGGGCTTTATTTTTGAGCCGTTTGAAATCGTTTTATAATGGGTTTTGTTTAATATACAAGCCTGTTTTAAACCAATCATAAAGTCCATATTAGTCACTTACGTTTGTAAAGCATTTATACATGTCACCCTATTTGCTGGTAGTTTTTGGTTTATTATTATTAATTGCTGGCGGTGAGTTTCTCGTGCGGTCGTTGGTTGGGTTATCGGTTAAACTCAATCTCTCTAAAATGGTTATCGGTCTTACCGTGGTGTCATGTGCAACCAGTGCCCCCGAGCTTATTGTAAGTGTGCAATCGGCCATTAACGGTTATCCAGCACTCGCACTAGGAAACATCATAGGTTCTAATATCGCAAATATCGCTCTCGTATTAGGTGCTACCGCGATGATAAGTAGTTTAACGATGAGCAAATTATTCATAAAGTTTAATTGGGCATGGATGATGGGGATGAGCGGACTGTTATACATTTTTCTTAATACAGGCAACAATTTACTGAGGTGGGAAGGCGCCATGCTGCTAACTGCTATGACGATATTTGTCATCGTGTTGATTAAAAATGCACGCAACAACCCAGAAATCGTCGTTGACGAAAGTGCGCCTGTGGTGACAAACTGGCTTCATATTGTTGTTTTTTTAGTCATAGGCGGTTTGTTTTTATGGTTGGGTAGCGAGTTGTTTGTAAAAGGCGCGGTACGTATCGCAAATGACCTGGGGATTCCCGAAAGTATTATCGCAGTTTCTATGGTTGCTGTAGGCACTTCTATTCCAGAGCTTGCAGCATCTATGATTGCAGCCATAAAAAAAGAAAATGCGATATCGCTAGGAAACCTTATAGGTTCAAATATTTTTAATATAGGTTTTGTTCTAGGAATCACGAGCATTCTTAAACCCATCACCATAGAAAAAAAAGCATCATGCTTATTCATAGCGATATTTACTGGATGCTAGGCATTGCGATGTTGCTGCTACCGCTAGCCTTATTACCTAAAAAATACTTTATCACCAGATGGAACGGGGTCGTTTTATTACTTACCTATGTTTCGTTTATATATTTAGCGTTTTCTACCCTTTAAAAACAAGGGTTATCCACACATAAATAAATATTGTTAATACTCAAGCCCATAAAAAATAAGGGTTATTATTTTATTATTGTTATTTTTGCCACCGATTTTTAACAATAATACATCATGTCTACACTTAGATTTAATGCCTTAAAAGAAACATTAAACCGCGCACCGGTTGATGTTGTTGAACCTGCAAGACGCAGTGAAGTTTTTGGTAAGCACGTTTTTAATAAGCAAGCCATGCGCCAGCATCTAACAAATCATGCCTATAAAAGCGTTTTAGATGCCGTTGAAAATGGTTCTAAAATCACGCGCGAGGTAGCAGATCATATCGCTACAGGAATGAAAGATTGGGCGATTGCAAGCGGCGCAACGCATTACACACACTGGTTTCAACCGCTTACTGGTGCAACAGCCGAAAAGCACGATGCCTTTTTTGAATTAGAAATGGATGGCAGTGTTATAGAAAAATTTGGTGGCGGGCAACTGGTACAACAAGAACCTGATGCATCTTCTTTTCCTAATGGTGGTTTAAGAAACACGTTTGAAGCTCGTGGTTACACAGCATGGGACCCAACATCGCCAGCATTTATAATGGGAACTACCCTATGTATTCCTACTGTTTTTGTAGCATACACGGGCGAGGCACTGGACTACAAGACTCCACTTTTACGCTCTTTACAAGCTGTAGATCAAGCTGCTACTGCAGTTTGTAAGTATTTTGATAAAAACGTGAGTAAAGTTGTTGCCACACTAGGTTGGGAGCAAGAGTACTTTTTAATAGATAGCGCCCTTGCCGAGTCTAGGCCAGACATTTTACTTGCTGGACGCACGCTTTTAGGTCACTCACCTGCTAAAGGGCAGCAGCTAGATGACCACTATTTCGGTTCTATACCATCACGTGTTTTAAATTTTATGCGTGATATGGAAACCGAATGTATGTTGCTAGGCATTCCTGTGAAAACCAGACATAACGAGGTAGCACCTAATCAGTTTGAGCTTGCTCCAATTTTTGAAGAGGCAAACCTAGCTGTCGACCACAACTCCCTGATTATGGATGTGATGCGCAAGGTTGCAGCGAGACATAAATTTATGGTTTTGTTCCACGAAAAGCCATTTGCTGGCGTAAACGGATCTGGAAAACACAATAACTGGTCGCTCGCTACAAATACAGGCGTAAACTTATTATCCCCTGGCAGCACCCCGATGAAGAATTTACAATTCCTCACCTTTTTTATAAACACTATAAAAGCTGTTTGTGATAATGAGGAATTAATACGTGCTTCTATTGCAAGTGCATCAAACGACCACCGCTTGGGTGCAAATGAGGCACCGCCGGCGATTATATCGGTATTTATAGGTTCACAACTTACCAGCGTACTGGACGAGTTAGAAAAAGTGACCGACGGCAAATTATCACCACAAGAAAAAACAGATCTTAAACTAAATGTTGTAGGTAAAATCCCAGAGGTTATTTTGGATAACACAGACCGCAATCGTACCTCGCCATTTGCTTTTACAGGAAATAAATTTGAGTTGCGTGCGGTAGGGTCCATGGCAAATTGTGCAAATCCTATGACCGTTCTTAACGCGATTGTTGCACAACAACTAATCGACTTTAAGGCAGAGGTAGACAGCCTTATTAATGATAAAAACCTTAAAAAGGACGAGGCAATATTCAATGTTTTGCGCGAGTACATTAAGCAGTCTAAGAAAATACGATTTGAAGGCGATGGGTACGGCGATGCATGGGCAAAAGAAGCTGCAAAGCGCGGTTTAAGCAATCATAAAACAACTCCCGAGGCGCTAAAAGCAAAAATTTCTAAAAAGTCTTTAAAGTTATTTGAAGACCTAAAAATCATGAGCAAAGTAGAATCTGAGTCTCGTTATGAAATAGAAATTGAAGAATATGCAAAACGTATTCAAATAGAAGGCCGTATTTTAGGCGATATTGCTGGAAATCACGTAATACCGACTGCGATTAGATACCAAAACACACTTATAGAAAACGTGCGCGGACTTAAAGAAATCTACGAAAAAGACTTTAAGAAACACGCTAAAGAGCAAATGAGTATTATAGAGGACATATCTGAGCATATCGAAAAAATAAACAAAGGCGTGACCGCGATGACCGAAGCTCGCAAAAAAGCAAACAATGCTAAGGATGCTGAAGAGACCGCAGCACTTTATTGCAACGAAGTAAAACCTTACTTTGATGTTATACGCTACCACTGCGATAAATTAGAACTGCTAGTGGACGATGAATTGTGGCCATTAACAAAGTTTAGAGAATTGCTATTTACACGCTAATCGCTTTTCAAAATGAACAAAAGCCCTAGACTTACATCTGGGGCTTTTTTGTCAATTCTTGTAAAATCATTAAACAAAATACCGTAAGTTTCTTGAAAAACCTTACTTTTAAATTTAACTTTATTTTATGAAAACACTTTACACAACACTAGCAACCGCTTTATTGAGTTTCATGGCCTTTGGGCAGGCTCCCGTTTTAATGCAAGACCTAAATCCTGGAACGGCAAATTTTGGTCCATCTAACCTTACAGTTTACAACGGTAATCTCTATTTTTCTGGCGACGATACATCAGGTGTAAGCAGCGGTGGTGTCGATTTAGGTCGGGAGTTATGGATTTCTAATGGTCTAGCCGGTGGCTCTAGCGTGTTGCGCGACATTAATCCAGGCGCTGGGAATTCTAATCCGCTTGCGCTTTTTATCTTTAACAATTTCTTATATTTTACAGGAAATGATGGGTCGGCTTCCCTATGGCGCACAGACGGCACCACCGCAGGAACGGTTATTGTGGATTTAATTCCTGGTCAGACTGGTGAATCTCCTATAAACCCTACTGTTTTTGGAAATTCTGTATTTTTTACAGCTTTAGTAAATGGCGCCCCAAATCAACTTGTGGAATGGGACGGAACAAACGCAGGTGTGCTAGCCGTAGACGCTGTAAACCCGACTGCGGTAACAAACGTAACCGCACTGACGGTATTTAACAACTTACTTTTTCTGTATATGACCTACAGTCCAGAGTCAGCAACAGTAGGTAGAGAACTGTATTCATACAATCCTGCAACAAACGTTTATACGCTCATAAAAGATATTACCACAGGCACTGGAAATTCTGGTGTAGGAGATTTTACACCACTAGGCAACACCCTCTATTTTGAGGCCGAGGGTAACCTGTGGCAAACCGACGGCACAACCGCAGGAACGATTGAAGTGCCAGCAGCGGCAACTTTAGGAATGAATGGCGTTGTTAGTCTTTTTGCTTATAACAACTACATCCTTTTTGAAGGTGACAACGGCAGCGGTGACCAGTTATGGGCACTAGACACAACCACAGGGACCATTGCACAAGTAAGCACTAATACTGGGACAAACATAAACCACGATCCTACAGACTATGTTATTTATAATAACCTGGTTTATTACCGTGGTGAGGATAGCAATGATACTAATGGTAATCTATTTGTAACAAATGGCGTGACCACCACACAGCTAGACAATACAGTTATAAACCTAGACGATCTCGTTATTTTTAATGACAAAATATATTTTGAGGGCAGTATAGCTGGCGTAACAGGAAACGAAGTTTTCTTTTACGATCTCGCAACTGCAAGTATAGGAAGTGTAAACACACCTGCAATAACTTTATACCCAAATCCGGCTAGAGAGCAAGTTTTTATCTCAAATAATAATAATAATCAGGTAAACGATTTTGTAATTTACGATTTAACAGGTCGCTCCATGCGTCGGGGAAAAATACAAAATAACAGCATACCTGTGGATCTTTCCCCTGGCATTTACATTGTAGAATTAAAAGGAAATCAAACGAGCGTATCACAAAAACTTATTATCGAATAATTCTTTCTGTTTCTCTCGATGAACGTAGAAGCTACAAGAATTGTAACACATTCTTGTAGCTTTATGTTTTAATCCTTCATAACAAAATGCATTTTCATGAATAAATTATCCCTATTTATTATTTGTACATTATCTATTTGCTGCGGTGCGTTTGCGCAAGAGCAACAGCGCTTAATAAGTGGTAACGTGGTAGATGCAAAAAATGGGGAAGCTATTTTTGGTGCTAACATAGTCATTAAGGGTACAAAAGCAGGTGCAGTGACCGACTTTAACGGGGCGTTCACATACACAATAAAAACTAAAAACATACCACAAACTGTTCTAGAAGTAAGTTATTTAGGATACAAAACAGTATTTGTAACGGTAGGCGATAAAAACACCTTTAGAATCCTGATGACCGAGGATATCGAATCCCTAGACGCCATTGTATTAACATCTTCCTACGGTACAAAAAAACTGAAAGAAGAAGTTGTAGGAAGTATATCGAGTGTAAAAGTGCGTGATCTCGCAACCGAGCAACCAGCCACCAGCGTCGATGAACTTTTACAAGGACAAATCGCTGGAGTGCTCATAGAAACAAATCCGCAGTTGGGTGAAGCAGCACGCATAGATATACGGGGTCAAGGCTCTTTAACACCCCTGGGGGCAAATGTGGTAGGAACCTCTACACAGCCACTTATTATTGTGGATGGCGTGATACTGGGCGAGGAACTAGGTATAGATGGAAGCGCTTTTTTTGACGCAGGTACAGGCATACTTTCTGAAAACTTTTTAAACCCACTGGCACGCGTGGGTATTCAAGATATTGAAGATATTACCGTGTTAAAAGATGCCGCAGCCGTGGGTATTTACGGTGCAAATGGTGCAAATGGCGTTATCCTTATAACTACAAAAAAGGGAAACAAGGGTAAAGTCGTATTTACAAGTTCGGTACAAGGTGGTGTCTCACAGGCCTTTGACAGACTTAAATACCTGTCTGGTGAGCAGTACAACACCTTGCGCAATATTTACAACACAAATAATGGTGACCTTAATAATGTTCGTCCATGGAATGGTGTGAATACAGATTGGTTTGAATTATTAAATCAGACTGGTAGTTTTTTACGCCTTTCTGCTGGTGCAAACGGTGGTGGTGAGAAATTTCGCTTTCGCGGAAGCGTAACATACCAAAACAGACAAGAATCGCAAGTGGCAAATGATTTTAACCAATTAAACGCTGGATTTAATGCAGACTACATAACAGACAGATTGCAAGTGGGGTTGCGACTCACGCCATCGTTTGTGACCAAAAACAATCCAAATACCCTATTTAATTTTGCTGTAGACCCCACCATACCTGTGCGCGATGAAGATGGAAATTTTACCCCTTTTGCATCCTTTGGGAATCCTGTTGCTGTTGCTGAACAAAACAAAGCACTTGCCGAAACATATGCCTTGTTGGGCTCGCTTAACATTAATTACAAGATTAATGACAAACTAAAAATTAGCGCGTTATATGGTGTCGATTTTGCAAATAAAACCGAAGACCGATTCTCTTCGGGGTTAAACGGCTCTGGACAGTTTAATGGCGGCGATCTCGCACGACGGCTTATAAGGAATCGCGATACCTACAACTGGAATTTTAACGGCTCCATGAGTTATTCGAATACATGGAAAGAAAAACACAGTCTAGACGCTATCGTGGGTATAGAAACCCGTGGAGAACAGTCAGACTTGAGTTATGTTTCTGCAAGAAATTTTGCGATCATAGACCGTCCACAACCTGTCGATTTAGCAGAAACCATTGTGCGCGAGAATGATAGTTTTGAAAATTATGGCCGTTCTGGTTTTACACAAGTGTCTTATGACTACAAAAAAAAATACTTTCTCCTAGCAAATTTTAGAGCCGACCAAAGCTCAGCATTTGGTGACGATAATAATCTCGCTCTTAACGGTGGTTTAGGCGCTAGTTGGGTATTAAGTAAAGAATCATTTTTAGAAAAAAACAAAGCGATTGACTTTTTGCGGTTGCGTTTGAGCTATGGTAGCACGGGAAATTCTAGAATAGGATCTTACCGTGCGCTTGGGTTGTACAATGTGGGCAATAATGGTTATAACGGTGCGCCTAGGTTTGCAAACCTGTCAGGCGACGCACCTAATCCTAATTTAGGTTGGGAAAAAAACAACAAGTTTAATGCGGGGTTAGATATTAACGTCCTTAGTTCAATCAAGATGAACATTGATGTTTTTAGGGATTATATAAATGACATTATTGTGTCGCGTAGTGTGTTACCCGAGACAGGATATGGCAACGTGCAAATAAATGGCGCTAGCATGATTAACAGCGGTGTAGAATTTTCTGTACAGGCCGACTGGTTTAATAAAGGCGATTTTTCTTGGAGCACAAATTTTAACATTGCAACCCTTAACAACGAGGTAACAAATTTAATAGGTCTAGACGCACAATTTTCGGCAGCGCAACAGGCACGTGCACAGCAAATAGGATTTTCTACATCTGCCATTTGGGGATTTGAGTCTGTAGGTATAGACCCTGCAACGGGTAGAGAATTATTTCATGTAGACGGTGGTATATATGACGCAGCATATGTGCGACAAAATTTTAACAGCGCAAATTGGAAAGTTATAGGAGACTCACAACCAGATTTTTATGGTGGCGTGCGCAATAATTTCAGGTATAAAGATTTTAATCTTAATATAATCATGAGTTATGTTTATGGTGCAGATCAACTTATAGGTAGAGAAGTGTTAGACAATTACAACTCATTTATAAACCGTAATTTAGGTGTGAATGCTTTTTTTGATGCATGGCGTGCACCGGGTGATATCGCATCGCTACCTGCACTTACAAATAGCGTGAGTATAAGCAATAGCAGCAGGTATCTTTATGACGCGTCTAACATTCAATTAAAATCTGTAAGTTTAAGTTACAATGTACCTGTAAATAACTTAAAACTGCCGCTGCGCACATGTGCTGTAAACATAAATGGTAGTAATTTATTTTATTGGTTTGCAGACCGCAGCCCTGCTGGTAAAAATGGTATCGCACAACTGCGTAATGTGTACCCGCAAATGCGCACCTTTTCAATAGGAATTAATACGACTTTTTAAACATGAGAAAAGCTCTATACATATTTTTAATTTGCTTTTTTGCAGCATCCTGTAGTGATTTTCTAGAAGTGGAGCCCGACAGACAAATCTCAATTAATGAACAGTTAAGTACCGTAGAAGGCTTAGAGCAAGTGGTTAATGGACTCTATTATGATATAGAATCCATACTATCATCAAACATCTATCTTTATGGTGATCTTATGGGTGGCAATACAACCTACACCCCGAGTGTAACCACTAGGGTAGTTACAGTAAGACCAGAGCTTGCACAGGTTTACAATTTTACAGATGTTGCACCATCTAGTAATTTCTCCTTTTTTTATGGAGATTGTTATTCAATAATTAATCAAATCAACCTCTTGTTAGAGCGTAAAGCTCTTTTTACCTTTTTATCAACCGACCGTTTAGAGCAACTAGAAGCAGAACTGCTGGCCATGCGTGCCCTTGTACATTATGAGCTGTCATTACTCTATAGTCAAAATTATGGCTTCACCCCTACTGCATCACACGTAAGCATTGTTTACAACACGAGTACGTTGCAAGTCGGGGTAGATTTTCCTGCGAGGTCAACAGCAGCCCAAGTTTACACGCTATTAAAAGCCGATTTAGACCGAAGCCTGGAACTTTACACAAGTAATTCATTTTTAAACGAGGGAACCGCTACATCTGTTTTTAACGCAACAAATACTAAAGCACTTTACGCACGTATCGCGTTACAAATGAATGATTGGACGCGTGCTGCGAGTCTCGCTAATGACGTGATAGAAAATAGTGGCCTCGTATTAACATCTCGAGCGGCGTACCTCTCGCAATGGAGTGTAGCAACACCACTTTCTGAAACACTTTTGTCTTTCACAGCACCTGCTGATTCCGAGGGTACTGTTGGATCCTCCATATCAGCATATTATTTATACTCCAGCCCTACTGTTTACAGTGGTTATGCAGCTAGTGGCGACCTACTCGCTATTTTTGAAACTGATGATATAAGAAGTGAGCTAATAGGTTTGCAATCTTTGTCTACTAATCTTGGCGGTGTTATTCAAAACAGGGATTATCATTTTTCTAAAAAGTTTCAGCGCGATTCTAGTACTTTATTCATGCGTCTTTCAGAAATGTACCTTATTCATGCCGAAGCGCTAGAACGCGTATCACCTGGGGATGTAGTTGCTTTAAACAGGTTAAATGATATACGCGATCGGGCTGGCTTAAATCGTATAGGTAGTCTAACACTGGATGATATATTGTTAGAAAGACGTCGCGAATTTGCCTTTGAAAACATGTATTTCTATGACCTTGCCCGATTTAAGAAAAACATAGTTCGCAATCTAGGGTGTATTGCAACTGTTTGCAATCTCAACTACCCATCACCATTTTACATTATTCCCATACCACAAAACAGTATTTTATCCAATCCTAACATGATACAAAATGAAGGCTACTAATTATATATTGCTGTTTTTTAGTTTATTATTGCTGCCAGCATGTGACTCAGACGACAAGGTGTTTACAGGCGAAGCGGGTAATTTTGTTCGGTTTTTTCTTTTATTGGATGGAAATAATCAACCAATAGTTGCCCCTAATATTGCCGCAGGTCTTACAGCTGTAACTACTTATAACAAACAAGATGTTAAAACACTAAAAATCCCAGTAACATTAACGACTGCACCACTTACTGAGGCAGTAACCATAGATTATGATGCTATCTTATCAAATGTTACAAATGTTTCTATAGAACCGCAAAATCAGCTAACTTTTAATAACACAAAATTAGTTGACACCATTTATGTTAAGTATAATAATCGTTGGGATGCTGGAAACAACCCAAGCATCAAATTTGTTTTAACCGCATCCAGCAATCCCGATATTCAACTGGGCCTACCGGGTGCCCAGCAACTTAATAAAGAACTTTTAGTAAATCTAGGTTCATTTGCGTTAGAATATGGCATCACATCACCCTCGCGAGTAGATATTGCGGGAACCGCTGGAGAAACCTATGAACTGGTTGTAGGTTTCCCAAAGGGATACATCGCAAGCGAATTAGAAAATATCGATTTGTTGCAAGAAACGCAATCTAACTTTGCCTACAACGTGACCAGACAGCCACTTACCGAAAGCGATAAAATAAAGTATCGGTTTACGTTAAATACCGCCCTAACCGATCCAGACGACTTGTACCGCACCACCTTTTCACTAGCTGGACTCCCAAATTATGAACTTACAGGTAACCCTCTAGCCTCTTTTATAAGACAACCCATTACACCCAGAGATGTTGCGCTTAATACTGCTAATAATTTTTACAACACAGCTAACTCAAATTTTAGACTATTCGGTGTGAACTGGATGGATTTTAATAGCGATGGTGTATGTTCGTGGCAAGATTTTAGTGCTTTCTCGGTTCCTATCGTTGTTCCTGCCACCGACCCTAATGCTGTTTTAGCTAATGATATGGGAACAGCAAATCCAGACGACGACGTTTATCACCACGCATTTAGAATTGGGTTTAGATCACCGCTTGCAGGCAGGACTACAAATCCATTTAATTTAACACGCTGGTTTAACAACGAGGCAACAAATGAAAATGTTTCTCCGGGGCTTAACATTGTTCCAGCGTTAGAATTTTTTCCAGATAACGGTACCAGTGCGACACGTGGAACTATTCAAATCATAGATCAAACCATTCAAATATCGGCGTTAGCATCGGCTGGGGGTGCTCGAGAATTTATACAAATTAGCGGTACAGGAACCTACAACCGTTTACCCAGTGGTGTGTTTGAATTAATTTTTACTCTTAACGCGACAAATGCGCGCTTGTTTAATGGTACACGCGCAGCACGTTATTATATGTACACGATAGAAAATTTTACAAATCCGCCTGATTTGGGTGAAGGGTGTTTTGTACCAATAAATTTATAATTTGTACTTTTATACCGTTTTAAATAAATAACTTAACCTGCTGCTATGAAGTCTACACGATTGTTAAAAATACTTTTTATTGTTGTTACCTTAACGACAGTTGTAGGCTGTAAAAACAAAGATACCGGTTACAGTGAGATTAACTATTTACGTGGTATTTACGCACAACCAGACGCCAGTAAATGGCCCGCACCACAGTTAGATAGCCTGGTCGACCGCAATACGTTTGAAGATATAGGCCTTCTAAAAGAGGTGACGTTTCCCGAAAACAATCCGTACAGCAGTGCAAAAAAAGAGCTAGGTAAAATGCTTTTCTTTGACGCGCGTCTTTCTAAATCAGGACAAATAGCCTGTGCATCGTGCCATAATCCCGAGCTTGCGTGGACCGACAATTCCACACGTTCCTTTGGTCACAATAGACAAACGGGAAAACGCAATTCCATGCCTATAATAAACAGTGCCTATGCACATTCCTTATTTTGGGACGGCCGCGCGAGCACTTTAGAACACCAGGCTCAATTCCCCATACCCGATGCGTTAGAAATTAATACAGGACTGGACATCGCCGTAGAAAACATCAATGCTATTATCGCTTATAAACCATTATTTGAAAAAGCCTACGGCGATAGTGCGGTTAACTTAGATCGCATTTTAAAAGCAATAGCAACCTATGAACGCACCATCGTGAGTCCCAAAAGCAAATTTGACCGATTTATAAGTGGTGAAAAAAATCTGTTCACAGACCAGGAGGTACGTGGCATGCACCTTTTTAGAACAAAAGCCCAATGTATCAATTGTCACAACACCGGCTATTTTAGCGATAACAAATTTCACAACGATGGCCAGGCGTTGTTTGGTACCAAAGACGAAGATTTTGGCAGGTATTATGTAACCGGTAATAAAGAAGATTTGGGTAAATTTCGCACCCCTAGTTTAAGAGAAACTTCTAAAACCGGACCATGGATGCATCACGGCCACTTTCCCAGCTTGCTAGACGTGGTAGAATACTACAATCTGGGCAACCCCGCTCCTATACAAGCAAAATATCTAGGTGTTGGGCGTGACTCATTGATTCCTATCACCTCACCCATGCTAAAGAGACTTCACCTGGATAGACAAGAGGTGTTCGATTTAATCGCTTTTCTAGAGACCCTATCTACTAAAACCGCGCGTGTAAACCTTATCAACATGCCTAAGGATAACGATACCGCTGCGCAGTAAGATGGTCTTTATCTCGCTTTCGCGAAAGCGAAATTATTCAAAACCATGGTGCGCTTAAAGTCTGAATTTTTAAGCTACAACATGTCGCGCTTTTAAGTATCCTTTAAAACAGCATAAATATTATCAATTCAAGAGGTTGCATTTTATTTAAGCAATGAATTTTTTCTTGTTTAAAGTCACTACAACGTGAACCCTATCCTGATGCCACCCCATTTATAGGCGTCACCCGTGGTATATTCTTTAGAAATGATAGACCGCGTGTATTCTAAATAGAGTGTTCTGGTTTTTAGGACGATACCTAGTGTTCCCTGCGTTGTTAATCGCTCTAAATCGTTACTGTTTATCGTGTACGGGCTTTCTCTATTAAACAAACCGCCTTGCAGCGTGGCGTCATAACCCACGACGCTCACCACCGGCTGCACGTAGGCAAAAAGGACAAACCCAGTACGCTCGTTTAACGAGCCGAACGGCCGGTCTAGAAGTCCGACAGTGGCATTCAAACCTATAGAACCATTTGTAAAGAGCGTACCTGCTTTAAGATGCGCGCTGGCCTGTAATGAAGCGATGTCACTGAGTCGCAAGAGCTGTTTTTCATAACCAATCTCATAATTTAGAACGACGTCGTTCCTTATTTGATAACACCAACCCCTAGGAATTTTATTACCTGTCGCCTCGTGAATGCCCACTTGCATTTCCTCGCCAAAAGCAGCAGGCCCAATGATACCAAAGCTTAAAGCCGATGTCAACCTACTTTGCTGCTCGACATTTGTGGCAATCATAAAGCTTTTAAGTATTATAGCTGCGGCAAATGGTCTATCGCCTACTTGGATTTCGTCAGACGCATAATTTTCAGGTGTGTACCCAATATGCTCTGTCGCGAGACCGAAGCGTGTATAAGAATCGGGCGATTTTATAAATAAGAAATTCAATGGGTTTTTACTAAAAACCGGTGCAACCAGCTCAAAACTATACCCTTGTGTATAATTTTTATCGCTCGCTGCAAAGTAATCGTTATCATAATGCAACCTAAAGTAATTTGTGCTATTTACGTTTCTAAATGACGACGTGTTATCTATTTTTTGTGCGCGAGCTGCTTGCAAAAAACCTAAAAAAAGAACTAAAAAAATTATATACCGCATTTGTTATGTACGAAAATAATGCACGTGTAGTTGTTGTTTTTAAAAACAAGAATTAGGTGTAACTTAGATTTATATAGAGTAAAAGGCGCACAAGAGACGAAGGTCGGACCCCAAAAATAAAAATTAATGCACATCGTTGTGATGTAGGTAACACGTTAGCAGTATTGTAGTTAACTCTTTTAAAGTGTATGTATAACGCTTTCGCGAAAGCGAAATAACCTCTACCCTACCCGTTTAAAACCATTTCATACTTTCTGCTTAAAACTTTGTACTTTGTACTTAATACTTTGTACTTAATACTAAATTTGCCCTATGAGTCAAGAAATTTCCAAGAGGTATGCGCAACGCGGTGTGAGCGCAGGTAAAGAAGATGTGCACCTTGCTATTAAAAATGTAGACAAAGGGCTGTATCCCCAGGCATTTTGCAAAATTGTTCCCGATACCCTGACCGGGTCGCCAGAGCATTGCCTAATCATGCACGCCGACGGTGCAGGAACAAAATCCAGCCTGGCCTATATGTATTGGAAAGAAACAGGTGACGCGAGTGTATGGAAAGGCATAGCACAAGATGCGCTAATCATGAATATAGACGACCTGCTGTGTGTGGGCGCTACAAATAACATACTGCTTTCTAGTACTATAGGGCGCAATAAAAACCTAATTCCGGGAGAGGTCATCAGTGCCATTATAAACGGTACCGAAGAACTGATTGCAGACCTTAAAAAACACGGTATAAAAATTATTTCAACCGGTGGCGAGACAGCCGATGTCGGTGATCTGGTACGCACGATTATCGTGGACTCTACGGTTACCGCCCGTATGAAACGCTGTGAGGTTATCGACAATGCAAACATAGCAGCAGGTGATGTGATTGTGGGACTGTGCAGTTATGGACAGGCAACTTATGAAAGCGCATACAACGGTGGCATGGGCTCAAACGGGCTCACAAGTGCACGACACGATGTTTTTAATAAGTCACTTGCGACAAAATATCCAGTGAGTTATGACACTGCCGTGCCTCATGATTTGGTTTATTCTGGTTCTAAAAACTTAACCGACGCCGTAGCCAATAGCCCACTAGATGCTGGGAAACTAGTCCTATCACCTACCCGTACTTATGCGCCTATTGTAAAAAAAATATTGGACACAGTACAACGAGAACACCTGCACGGCATGGTACATTGCAGTGGCGGTGGGCAGACTAAAATTTTACATTTTATTAAAAATTTGCATGTAATTAAAGACAATCTATTTGATTTACCACCTCTTTTTAAAATGATACAAGAAGAATCTGGTACCGACTGGAAAGAAATGTATCAGGTGTTTAACATGGGGCACCGTATGGAACTTTATGTAAATGAATCTATTGCACAAGAAATTATCGCAATAACGCAGTCATTTCATGTAGACGCGCAAATCATAGGTCGTGTAGAAACTAGCGATGCAAAAAAATTAACGATTACTAGCGAGTTTGGGGTTTTTGCGTATTGAGTATTATTTTCAATATGATTGTATGACCATATTATGCGATTTTCTTTAAAAATATTTTACGAGCTCATTGAACAGTTGTTAGCCCTTAAGGTATATGACCCACTCGCAAATTACTTCATGCCAATTGCGTACACGAGCAGCAGTTAAAATATTGCCCAAGAAACACTCGGTTTTTCCTTACTACCAATTCCAGATTATTTCAGTTTTTGATTTACTCCACTTTTGAGCTTACCCTTTTGAACAAATCTGTTAAAATAAACTTAACATTGAAATTGCGGTCGTTGCATATTTTTTTGTAATTTTAGCATATAACTCAAAATCAACGAACTATGAGCAACTTATTTAAAGGAGAAGTACCAGGTTTTAAACCGTCTTTGCATGGATTTAAGTTTGGTAATAATTTTCAACTTGCAGACCTGCCTTTTGGTGATAAAATCAACAAAGGCATAGGCCAGTCGGGCTACGGTTTATGTGGTGGTATGGCGCATTGCGTCCACGAATTATTTCATTTTAAAGAGCCCATCCCCAATGTTTCACAACCACCTAAACCCAAAAGTGCCCTGTATGCATACCTGGTAGGCGGTTTATTAGACAGTTTTGGACCAGGTTTGCGTGATATGAATAAAATTATAGAATGGCACGCCATGCCCGATGGCAAAACGCGGTTACCCAATCTTACAAAATTTCAATTAGCTGCTTTAAAACTATTGTTAAAGCGAGGAAAACCAGTCCAACTTATGCTCGCTTACAATACACAGGGCTTTGGGAATATGTGGGATAACCATCAGGTGCTGGCCTATAAAATTGAAGAAGCAAACAACCAGGGTAAAATATGGATTTATGAACCTAATAATCCCGGGAACAATGCCCCATACATTTCATACAGTGTTGATACTAACGGGGTGCACATGAACGAGCACTTTTACAGCAGCAGTGTAACAATAGAAAGCGACACAAAGGTGGTTCATGGCTTTTTTCTAGTCTTTCCACGTATAGAAAATCCGCTTACAAAACCTGCGTATTTAATAACTAAGGGTGCCGAATATCTTGTAGACCGAATGAAAAATAACCTGCGTAAAAGCATTTATGAGATTGTAGAAGAGCTTAAAAAATATACGCAATTAACACCACAAGAGATTTTTAAGATTTTGAAGGATCACAATTACAACGCTACCGACCTGGCTAGAATAGGAAAAGACGCTTTAAAATTAACGGCAGATGCTGTTCTAAATCTTTTACACAAAGTCGGTTTTACACTGGGTCAAATCATTGGCGCACTAAATATCGTTTGGAATTTGGCTGCAAAATGGTTTATAAATAAACTTATCCAATTAAAATATAAAATCGCAGATATCGCAAAAAGCATTCAAGACTATTTCCGCATGCAGTTGCTAGAACTTGTTAAATTGTTAAAAAGCGCTGCAATTAAACTGGCTAATGTAGTCATTATATTGAAAGACCGGTTTTTAATTTCTAATGTGCGCACACTCGCTAAATTGCTTAATGATGCTAAGTATAACGCTCTAGATATTTTAAAAGAACTTAAAAAACATAATTTAAGCATCGATGACGCTATAAAAATCATTGTGAATGATTTTAAAATGTCAATAACGCAGGCTGCAAGACTTGCCAAAGATCTTTTTGGCAATAATCCTATAGCCATTTTAAAAGCTATTTTAAGGAATACAAACGCCAGTTTCGGCCAAATTGTGAGAGCTGCAAAATCGATTTTTAATTTAGGACTACTGGACGTGCGCAAATTAATTTAAGTACTTACAACTTTTTAAAAACTCCTAGGTGCCTGCGTCTAGGAGTTTTTTAATAACGACTGCACCACTGCTAATTTTGGCTCAATGTATTTTTTACAAAATGGAGCATCGGGCCTGGTTTTAAAATAATCTTGCATCGCATCGCGCGAGGGCTTAAACGCAAATAACGGTAGTAATGCAGTGATGTACTTTTTATTTCGCTTTCGCGAAAGCGAACACATCACAGCCTCTATCGCTATTTTTTGTGCCTTGTCAGTATAATAAATAGCGCTGCGATATATGTCTCGACGAGAATGCATTGCAGCAGAAGCATGTGTTTCTAAATGCACATCTATCAATAACGCTAGATTTATAGAAGCGTGACAAGTCACCATCACAGCCTCACTAAAACGCTCGTTAGGCGGTGTAGATGCGATATATCCCTGATTTACTAGAGACACTCCAGGAATTGCCTGTATGACAGCCTCGGTACACCAGTGGCAACCACCGCCCAAACCTATTGTAAACATTTTAAAATCTGTAACTTACACCCAGTTGTATGAGTAAACTAAGGTCCTCGCCAGCGGTTTGCCAGTTTTCAGAACCATTTAAACTATTTAATGGGTCCGTCCAAAGCAGGTCTGTGTTGAGATTCAACCTAAGATTTTCTTGTAATCTCAATGAGTAAACAACACCGCCGGTAATGCTCGTAAACCGACTTTCTATGACCGGTAGGCTGGTGTTTTTTTGCTGTATAAAATCTTGTTGTGTGAATCCCATTCCAAAGTGGTAGCCTATGTTAAAGGTTTTGTCAGCTCGCAACCGTTCATACAACAAAGACGTGGTAAAAGAAGTCACGTAACCATTAAGCGGTGCTGCAGTCTGATAATCCTGACCCACAATGTTGACTCTGGTGTTTTGGAAACGCAATTTGACACCATCGATGCGGTCTTTAAAATTATACTTAACATCAAAAAATAAGGCTGCTGGAGAATCGTAGGCGGTAATTACATTATTATCGGCTTCTTCAATCATATAAAACGCGCCGGTCCCTGCACCTGCACCTATTTCAAATGATTGTGCTGTTAAAACTGAAGAAAAGAAAAGCGTACCTAAAATCAAAACGTTTTTAATTGATTTAGTTCTTTGTAAACTCATGATTGTGGCTTTATATTTTGCTAAAGTTAGCAATAAATTTTCTGTATTTTTGCAACTCTTTTGACAGACCATGCTAGACAAATTAAACATTGTAAAAAACCGATTTGACGAGGTAAATGACCTTATCATACAGCCCGATATTATTGCCGACCAAAAACGCTATGTCACCCTTACCAAAGAGTACAAAGATTTAAAAAAGTTAATGGATAAGCGAGAAGAATACATTACCGTCACAAACAACCTGAAAGAAGCTGAGGAAATCCTGGCAGACGGCAGTGATAAAGACATGGTAGAGATGGCGCAAATGCAGCTAGAAGAAGCTAAAGCAGCCTTGCCCGATCTTGAAAATGCCATTAGAACGCTTTTAATTCCTAAAGACGAGGAAGATGGTAAAAATGCGCTTATGGAAATACGGGCAGGAACTGGTGGTGACGAGGCAAGTATTTTTGCAGGGGACTTGTACCGTATGTATGAAAAGTACTGCTCGAGTAAAGGATGGTCTACAAATGTGGTAGATACAAGCTATGGCACGAGCGGTGGTTTTAAAGAAATTATTTTTGAAGTGAATGGCGAGGATGTGTATGGCACCTTAAAATTTGAAGCTGGTGTTCACCGTGTACAACGCGTGCCACAAACCGAAACCCAAGGTCGTGTACATACAAGCGCAGCAACCGTCATGGTACTGCCCGAGGCCGAGGAATTTGATGTGCAATTAGATATGAGTGAGGTGCGTATAGAGCGTACCACCTCTACCGGACCTGGTGGACAATCTGTAAACACTACTTACAGTGCTATTAAATTGCACCATGAGCCTACTGGCATGATAGTGAGCTGTCAGGATGAAAAGTCCTCGCATAAAAATCTTGAGAAAGCGCTTAAAGTTTTACGTTCTCGATTATACGAAATAGAACTTGCAAAAAAAATGGAAGCCGACAGTGCCAAGCGTAAAAGCATGGTAAGCAGCGGGGACCGCAGTGCAAAAATTAGAACGTACAACTATCCACAAGGCCGAGTGACCGACCACCGTATTAACCTGACCTTGTATGATCTAGATAATATTTTAAATGGTGATGTACAAAAAATTATAGACGAATTGCAGCTGGTAGATAATACCGAGAAGATGAAGATTAATGATGATGTGATTTAATTTGTTGATTTGGTAATTTGTTGATTTGATAATTTGTCGATGTGCAGATGTGCAAATTTGGTGATGTGCCAATTTGGTAATTTGATTAGGTCATTAAGACGTAAAAGACCAGAATTCATAAGTCTGAAGTCATAAGTCTTAACTTTAAACATTGAACCTCAAACATTGAACCTCGAACCTTAAACCCTACCCTTTGACCCTTAAACAACTTACCGAGCAAATTCTAGAAAAAAAGTCATTTTTGTGTATAGGATTAGACGTGGATTTAGAGAAGATACCCGCACATTTGTTGCAGGAGGATGATGCGTTGTTCGCTTTCGCGAAAGCGATCATAGACGCCACCCACGATCTATGTGTCGCTTACAAACCTAATACCGCGTTTTATGAAGCATACGGGGTTAAAGGCTGGCAGGCGTTAGAAAAAACAATCAACTACTTGAACGAGTGCTACCCAAACCATTTCACCATAGCCGATGCCAAGCGTGGGGATATAGGAAACACCTCTACACGCTATGCCAAAGCGTTTTATGAAGATTTAAAATTTGATAGTGTTACTGTGGCGCCTTATATGGGCAAAGACAGTGTAGAGCCTTTTCTTGCATTTGAAAATAAATATGCCATACTGCTCGCGCTCACATCAAATACTGGTAGCAGTGATTTTCAAACAGCCCATGAGGACGCACCACTCTATTTAGATGTACTTAAAACTGCATCACAATACACAAACAGCGACCGCTTGATGTATGTGGTAGGCGCTACCAAAGCCGCATATCTAAAAGAAATACGCGGGATGGTGCCTCATGCTTTTTTGCTGGTGCCTGGTGTAGGCGCTCAAGGTGGCTCTCTAGAAGAAGTAGTAAAATACGGTAGGAATGACCAGGTAGGTTTACTCGTAAACTCGTCTCGGGGAATTATTTATGCATCTCCAAATGCTGATTTTGCGCAGGCGGCTCGTGCAAAAGCACTGGAGTTGCAGCAGGAAATGGTGGGGTTGTTATAGGTCAAATTCTAATCTAAAACCAAAATACCGTGGAAGAACATTCTGGGAGCTAAGACTTCTACTAAAAGCATCAATCTGAATAGATTCAATCTCGATATTATTTGTAAGGTTTCTACCTATTAAAGAAAACTTCACGTCCTTAAAATAATCTAGATTTATACTGGCTCCTAAAAAACCGATACTATACTTTTGGTCAATTTCAGGGATAAAATAATTATAAGTAATAGATGTTGAAATTTTATTAGTAGGTCTTATTCTTAACTTTAAAAATTGTGTGAATCTACTATTAGAAAAACTGCTTTCTCCAAACTTTGAATTACTACTATTAAATTCTGTAATTGATGAAAAATTGAAAAATCCACTGAATGCAGAATTCAATTCTAATTTTGCACCATAATTATAACTCCTTATACCCGAGACCGTAGACTCATCTATTCTTCCAGGCGAAAATGTATATTGAAAAGACGGAGCTACATTGACACTCATATTAAGTTCATTTAAAAACTGCACATAACCAGCATTAACTTGCAAGGTTTCGTTATTCAAATACTGTAATTCATTTGTTATTAATACTATATCCTCAGATATAGCAAGTTGAGGCAAGAACAAAGCGTTACTTGAAATATAAGTAGCAAACAATTGAAAGTTGTTAGAGGTAATATCTTCACCACTTAAAAGTAATCCAAGAGTTACTGAATCACTTGTTATTATGTCTAATGAAGGAATGTTTCGAACTAAAGTAAATTCATCAAGTAATAATGGAGATTGGAAGGCATTATCTAATTTCAACTGCTGAACATCGCGTTTACCGTTTATAAAAACCAATCCGTTTTTCAAAGTATAATTGACTTTGAGCATAGGTAAAAGTTTAGTGACATTTTTGCTCAATGTGTTATCATTAGAATTTAAATCTTGATTAAAATAAACAAATCTAGGTGCCGCTGTAAATTTAATCTTACCCAATTCATAGCCATAGTTAACACTCGCTAAGAAATTAGATTGTGTCAAATTAATAGTGTTTGCTAATAAATCATTTGCGGTAGTAAACTGTGTAAGGGAATTTACATTTAAATCCTTCAAGAAATGAGAAATACCAGCCACTATAGAATGTTTATTCTTTTTATAATAATAGTGAGAATTAACATTGTAACGCAGTTGTTTTAATAAATACTGCTGCGATGAATTACTTGCTGTAAGACTTTGTGGATTTATAAATCCGGGAGAACTCATGAAATTTGATTCATTTTCTTCATAATTCAAATTTGCATCTATTTTCAAAGCTGTATTCATTTTTAAACTTAGCGAATACTCTGAACCCAAATTAATGTTACTGTATGTGCTTTTGTTAAGTATGTTAAAAGCTTCCATATCACTTCTCACGGCGTTATTGACAATATCTTTACTATTCCTATCAATTACGCTATAAAATTTTAATAATTGCTTTGGTGTAAGGCGTGATTGTAAATTTAGCCTCAAATCAATGAATTCTGGCTTAAGCCTTGCTTCACTAAATAGACTGGTATTTAGAGTGTTCTCTGTATTTAGATAGGATATTGCGTTTAATTTTTGGATTTCAAAAGTATCATTAAAGTAATCTACATTAATCTTGAGGTCTGTTATGTTATTTAAACTTAAAACACTATTTAAGCTTGTGTTTAAATTATTATTTACTGTGCCTTGGGATATTCCGTAACTATCTTGCAAACCTATAGATGTGTCAAATAAGCCTTTTAATGTATTACCATAATAATTCTTTTCAAAAGTATCACTCACATTTTCAGGATTTAAACTGGTAGGATTTACTCCTATATTATTTAAGGACAAGTCATTAAATGAATTAATAATCTCATTAAAAACGGTTGTTGTAAGAGCAATTCCTCCACCAGGTTTTAACGAATCAAACGAAACGCCTTGCAATTCTAAAGCTGTCGTTAATTGAAGTGCATTTTTATTTAACAAAATGTTTATGGACTTTTTATCATCTGTTTGAAACGCTTTTGTAATTGGGTTATCGCTATAATTATCAATCGTTTCTAACCGATCAATCATATCAATATTTAGATTTTTTGCAATTACACCATAATTGCTGTCAACAATATTTTTTCCATTAATTGTGATCGTGGTAATTGCCACGTTCTTATACGTAATAACTCCGGTTTGCTCGTTGTAGTTCAAAAAAGGAACATTGTCAATTAAATCCACAAGTTTTCGATCATCGCTGTCAGCAATTTGTTTTGCGCTATATGATATGGTGTCTTTTTTTACAATAATCTTTTCTGGTAACTTTCGAATGATGAGAACTTCATCAAGAGTATCCTTGTTTTCTTCAAGTGTAAAATTTAGCGTAATCGATGTGCTTTTTAGAGAGTCTTTTTTTACTATGGCAAACTTTTCCTTGTAACTAGTTACGCGAGTCCTAACAAATATGGTATCGCGATATACCTTTTTTAAATACAATTCATATGTGCCATTTTTAATCTCTGTGTACTCTAATATATCCCCATTTAATGATGTAGAGGTTACTATAAAACCCTGGTTAATTGCGTTACCTTGTTCATTGAGAACATTACCAGTAATAACAGTTTGAGCCCACAAAAGCGGGCTCAAAAAGACGAAAATAAGTATAGAAATATAATGGTTCACTAATATTTTAACTCTATAGGTTTAATCATCGGGATCTCCATGAAATCCTTAAACTCAATGGTTATAGAATTCTCGTCATCATCTGTCTTAGAAGCACTCATTCTTGCAACAGCTTTCTTAGCATTCGTTTCATAAGTAGTTCGCAATAAATCCCAATATTCTCCATAAGACATAAGTTTTAAAGGCTTTGAAAATGTTAACAGCGCGTCGTTAGATTTGTTTAGGCTTATGGATTTTACCTCTATCCTCACATAATTGTCTAGACTATTTAAAGAAAGAATTAAACCTGGTAGTCCCGTAAATTTAAAAGGCGCAGCGTTTGTAAGTATATCTGTTGTAAAATAAGCTACATAATTTCGTCCCATAAAATCGCCATATGCTTTTTGACACTTATAACCAGCAATTACTGTGTCCTTTACCATACTTACTAATTCCCATGACGGTTTCCTTTCAACGTCTTTAATGTCATACAACTTGTTTAGTAAATTTTCATTGAAATAGACTTCTCCAGTAGCTAAGTTTGTTATGTGATAATCCAAAAAGGATCTTACTTTAATACCCGATTTTGTTTGAACTTGCACTATACTATCTAGGCTTCCTAAAACAGAAGATTCTGCACCACTGACAAGTTTATCCTTTGGATTTGTTACCAACGGTGTAAAGAAACTATAATTGTTATCATATTGTAGTAAATAATCGCAAAGAATCGATGCATCATGTTGTTGTTTGTTAATTTCAACACGGTACGTTATTGAGCTCGAATTTTGTGCAAAACAAATGCTGGTCATTAAAACAAATGACCAGCATAGTAAAATATTTAAATTCATTGTTATTAATTTAGGCATAAACAACCCGGCGCTGGGTCTAAAGAAGTTACTGAAAGTAGTCGACTCAATTCACCACATGCTTTTGCATTAGCACGTTGTTCACTGCACAAAAAACAATTAACCGTCCATCGATACGTTACACCGTCACTATCTTGCATTTCGCAATAACCTTTAGCAAAACTTTCAAGTTCAGCCTTTAGCATTTCAGTAATGGGTTTTGTGGTATAATCATCAGAAATATCAAATTCATTATGTTCTATAACAATTTTATTGTCATTTGGGTTATCTATCGCTAGTGCACTCACGGTAAACGATAAAGCTAAAAATAAGATTATGTTTTTCATTTTAAAATTGTTTTAAGTTAGTTAATCATTGCAAATACACGGTTCCAAAGATTGCATATTTGCTGATAATCGATTTAAATTATCCTGACAACGTCTCTCAGCCGCTGCTGTAGAGCATAACCAGCAACCACCCTCGGTTCTTAAGATTCGACCGTCGCCCAGAGGCTTTTCACAAGAAACAGTCTTAAAATCTAATGTTACCGTACCGTCGTCATCAATAATTACGTTGTTAAAAGAAATTTCCACCGCTGTAGATTTCACTTCTTCTGTTTTGTCTATTGACATTGCATTTGTTGCTTGTAAACCAAATAAAATGGTTGCTACAAAACTTAATTTTCTAATTGTATTTTTCATAAAGTTAAATTTAGATTATAAAAATGTAAAAAAAACGATAAAACAAAATTTAACATCATTTTTTTACATTTTAATTTTTTCCTGCAAAAAATAAAAGCAAAGTGTAATGGTACTTGGCTGTACCATTGGTCTTAAAGATTACTGGATGTCTTCTTTCTAAGTGCTGTTTGCGTTGTTCGCTTTCGCGAAAGCGATCATAGACGCCACCCACGATCTATGTGTCGCTTACAAACCTAATACCGCGTTTTATGAAGCATACGGGGTTAAAGGCTGGCAGGCGTTAGAAAAAACAATCAACTACTTGAACGAGTGCTACCCAAACCATTTCACCATAGCCGATGCCAAGCGTGGGGATATAGGAAACACCTCTACACGCTATGCCAAAGCGTTTTATGAAGATTTAAAATTTGATAGTGTTACTGTGGCGCCTTATATGGGCAAAGACAGTGTAGAGCCTTTTCTTGCATTTGAAAATAAATATGCCATACTGCTCGCGCTCACATCAAATACTGGTAGCAGTGATTTTCAAACAGCCCATGAGGACGCACCACTCTATTTAGATGTACTTAAAACTGCATCACAATACACAAACAGCGACCGCTTGATGTATGTGGTAGGCGCTACCAAAGCCGCATATCTAAAAGAAATACGCGGGATGGTGCCTCATGCTTTTTTGCTGGTGCCTGGTGTAGGCGCTCAAGGTGGCTCTCTAGAAGAAGTAGTAAAATACGGTAGGAATGACCAGGTAGGTTTACTCGTAAACTCGTCTCGGGGAATTATTTATGCATCTCCAAATGCTGATTTTGCGCAGGCGGCTCGTGCAAAAGCACTGGAGTTGCAGCAGGAAATGGAAAAACTGTTTTAAGCATATTTAATTACAATATTAACATTATTGAATGAAGGCTTTTCAATAATGCATTATCGATTTTTAAAACCCCTTAATGTAAGTTTTTATATGGTGACCGCGCACTTCTGATTGTCTTGCAATTCCAATTCATTGTTTTTCCTTAAGATTATTACAAAATAAAGCTCATATTTTAAGCTTGCAATTAAACCAAAAATATGAGCCTCAATTAAATTAATGACGTAAGATATAAGATAATATTAAGGCATATACATGCAAAATATTAAATCCTAATAATAGCTAACGTCACACTTATCGTCTACGCGCTGCAGGTGCCGGGAACCCCATGCAATTGAAATATCTTTGAGCGCAAACAGCTGCGAAACCACTGAACCAGGCGGTATCAACTGCTAAACAAGCGGCCACTGCTGCTGGACCACCCGCAACTGAAGATGTACAACCTAAAGCGGCAATTAACCCCATGGTTGCAAAATCTCCAGCCATGCACCATCTATACCTTCTAAGACATTGTCTTGCGTTATTTTTAGGAACCATAATATAATTTTCAAAATCAATTAAATTATTACTTAACAATATTCGATTTGTTTCGGATGAGCTTATGATTTCAAATACCTGGGCTTGCTCGTTACTGTTTAAACCCTGATTAGCTAAAAACTCATTAAATCGTCTGGCCGACCCCATCAGATTTGTCGCTGCGTCCAGGAGATTTTCATCCTTTTCTACAGATAAGTCAAGTAACCTTATAGCTTTTTCATTGTCGAATACTTCTAGTCCATCAGCTATAGATTCACCATAATTTTTAATAGCATCTGCAGATTCCTTAGGCTTTAAAGCTAGCGCAATTTGAAGCTCGGCTGCTGTTTCCAATTTATCATACAATAATTGTAGGTAGATTGGATTGCTCGTAAGGTCTTTAGCAAAAACTTCTAAATCGGTGACTTTACCTTGCTCTCCGACAGTCAAATCATTTGTTTCTTCTGCGCAAGATGTAACATTTACTAGCGTAAAAATTACTACTAGGAAAAAAAACGGTATCAAAGGATACTTTTTAAAATAGGTAGTTTTCATAATGATCATTTTAAAGGTTAAAATATGTTAATAAATATAACAAATTTTGTTAAAATAAAAGCTTTTACAAAATAAATTTAAAAGTTCACCATGAACCTTAGAAAACCACGTCTTTTTTTTAGTAAAAAGATGTCATGCGTTGACATTTAGCCTTTCGTCAAAAGTTTAAATTACCTACAACTCAAAAACGCACAACTCACAGACTCAAAGACTAACACGCAAAATGCTTATGTCCCATCCCAGCATTCCCTAGGGGAAGGAGTTTTACAATCGTTTTAATCACTGACTTTTAGACAAAATCAATTTAAGTTTAAGTTTAAGTTTAGGTTTAAGTTTAGGTTTAAGTTTAGGTTTAAGTTTAGGTTTAAG
>DAIRDE010000020.1:0-42044 GCA_036796335.1 Nonlabens sp. | reverse complement strand
ATTTTGCTCTCATCATGTAGTTGCCAATCTTGATAAGGACGAGACACTAAAAACTGACCGAAATCTTCTTCCAATTCTTCTGTAATATAATTGTGTGCTTGTTGTTTAATACGGCCAAAATATTGTGCGTGTGTAAGGGACATTTTAGCTGCATTATTGTCAGAAAACATTTTTTTTTCTAGATAAAATGTCGATACAGAGTCATTAAATAACAAAGTAAATTCAAATTCTGAACTTATAGATTCTAATTTTTGAGCTAAATTGGGAGCATTTTCCAATAAGAATTTATAGGATTTTTTACTTTTATCAATAACTGTTTCAACGCCATAACTTACTTTTACCTTGGCATATTGGTTTTGAGAATGACATAGTGAATTTAAAGATATTAATGTAAACAGGAACAGTATTGTATTTTTCATTGGCTATTTTTTAAAACAAAAAATAGGCTGAGATCATAAAATCAGCCTATTAATAAATTAAACAGTATTTTTATTCCCAAGGCCACGGTACCCAAACAGGACCACCTCGGCAATCTCTTACAAATGCCCTTCGAGCGGCTCGTGCTTCTCGATGAGACATGTCAGGATTGTCTGACCTTAAAATGTTGTAATAAGAATTACCTGAACTTCCACATCCAAAAATTTCTTCTTGATCTAAAACATCCGTCGTTGCGTTTTCTACCAAATCATCACAGGCCTTTACGTTATCCAACCTGTTTTCTTCAATTGTAGGTTTTTCAAGATTACTAAATGCGATTTCTTTTCCGTTTTTAGCAGTTGCTAAGATGGTAAAGCAAAGTGCTATTAAAGTTAAAAAATGTTTCATAAAATAAATTTAATTTGTTAATATATTTCAAAGGAAAGGAAAGGAAATAAACAAATTAAATTGATTTTTTTATTAATATATAGCAAAAATTATTTTTAACCCCTTGTTTTTAACAGGTTAAAAAAGCCACCTCTCGGCAGCTTTTTAAAATCATTATTACCTGTTACTACAAATCAAACCCCAATTGCACATTCAGTTTTTCAGCAATCAGTTTGGTAATACGCGATTTTATTTCGGGGATTTTGACACTTTCTAGGGCGCTATTTGCAAAGGCAAACATAAGTAGTGCTCGGGCTTCTTTTTTTCCTATGCCTCGTGATTGCATGTAAAATAACGCATCCTCGTCTAGCTGGCCTATGGTACACCCGTGAGAGCATCGTACATCGTCTGCAAAAATCTCTAATTGCGGTTTTGCATTAATAGTTGCTTTATCGGTTAGCAATATGTTGTTGTTTTGCTGGTAGGCATTTATTTTTTGCGCCACTTTATCGACAAACACCTTGCCGTTAAAAACACCCACAGCACTGTCGTCAAAAATTTGTTTGTATTCTTGAAAACTCTCACAATGCGGCGCCGTGTGGTGCACTAGGGTGGCGTGGTCCACGTGCTGTTTACCCTCTATAATAGTGACCCCATTGAGTATGGAGTTGCAGTGCTCACCACGCTGGTAAAAGTTAAGGTTATTGCGTGTTAGCGCCCCGCCAAAAGAAAAGGTATGCACCCGTACCTCACTACTTTCTTGCTGTTCTACCGTGGTGTGGTCTAATAGCGTGGCTGTCGTTTTATCGTTTTGTATCTTATAGTAATCAATAATAGCGCGCTTACCGGCAAAAACTTCGGTTACCACATTTGTTACCGCAGCGTGCGCTCCCAGACTTTGGTGGCGTTCTATAATTTGCACCTGTGAGTTCTCTCCCACCACCACCAGATTGCGGGGTTGTGACATGAGTGCCGCCTCGCTACCCGTGGTAAAGTTTACAATTTCTATGGGTTTTTCTACCGCAACGTTTTTACCTATCACGATGTACGCACCTTCTTTTGCAAACGCTGTGTTTAGCGAGCTCAAGCCGTCTTTACTAGCAATTTTGTTGAAATAATTCTCAATAACAGGCTGGTACTTTGCGCCATTTAATGCGCTAGACATAAGGCACACATCAAATTTATCATGCGTGGTTTGTGACAAGTGCGAACTGTACTTACCATCTATAAAGATGACACGATAAGCGTCAATCTCATGAATCAAGTATTTTTTAATATCAGAATACTCGACCGAGGCGTCCTTTTTGGGAAAGAGGGTAAAGTCCTTATTAAAAACTCCTTTTAACGAGGTGTATTTATAAGCTTCGTTCTTGCGCTGTGGTATGCCCTGCTGTTCAAAATGGTGCAGTGCCTCATTGCGCAATGTGTGCACATAACTTTCGGTATTTACCTCGTTTTCTAGGGCTATAAACGATGCGTGTATTTTATCGGTAAAACTCATAATAGTCTCTTTTAAGGAGTACAATTTGTATTTTAAAAAATGGTTTTGGAGTGTTTCGCTTTCGCGAAAGCGAAATAAAAAGAAAGCGAACTCCCGACTACCTAACTGCTACTGGGCGAGCTCTTCTTTAATCCAGTCGTATCCGCGTTCCTCGAGTTCTAGTGCAAGTTCTTTACCGCCAGATTTTACAATGCGGCCGTTGTACAACACGTGTACAAAATCGGGTACGATATAGTCTAAAAGCCGCTGATAGTGGGTGATAACTATCGTTGCGTTATCCTTGCTGCGCAGTTTATTCACGCCATTTGCCACGATGCGCAGGGCGTCTATATCCAGACCAGAGTCTGTCTCGTCCAGTATGGCGAGTTTGGGCTCGAGCATGGCCATTTGAAAAATCTCGTTGCGTTTTTTCTCACCACCAGAGAAACCCTCGTTAAGCGATCGCGATAAAAACTTGCGGTCTATCTCTAGCAATTCTGACTTCTCACGGATGAGTTTAAGCATCTCGGCGGCTTTCATTTCTTCCTTGCCCTGTGCCTTGCGAGTCTCGTTAATAGCAGTTTTCATGAAGTTTGTCACGCTAACCCCAGGAATTTCTACTGGATATTGAAACGATAGAAAAACGCCTTTATGTGCACGCTCCTCGGGATCTAATTCGGTTATGTCCTCGTCATTTAGCAAGATGCTGCCGCCTGTCATCACATATTCCTCGCGACCTGCAATAACGTTTGCAAAGGTGGATTTACCAGAGCCGTTAGGTCCCATGATAGCATGCACCTCGCCTGCTTTTACCTCGAGGTTAATACCTTTTAGAATTTCTTTATCGTCTATAGTCGCTTGCAGATTATTGATTTTTAACATAATAAGTTTTTGTACTGATTTATTGAATAGTTGTGGTTGGTGAACTTGTCGCGGGTTGTACTTCCATAATTTCTTTAATTTCTATGGCTTTTTCCCACACGTCGTTTGATTTTTGTCTTTTAGGATTCTGTATAATTTTTACTTTTAAAGTCGCCTGGACCATGTCGGTTTCGTTTTTTTTTAGTTTTTGCGTTGCAGCTAGCAATTTTTTCATGTTTGTATCCTGAATCACCTCATAAATTGCGCTGTTTGTGGTAAAAACAGCGATATCTTCTAGGTAAATAAATTCACCGCGTATGATACTGGTTTCTTTTTCAAGACTGCGGTGTGTGTTATCCACAGGCATTGCTGCGTCCTTTTTTTTATCGTTTTTACAAGCCGTTGTCAAAACAAGCAAAATAGTTATCATGGTTCCTATATTTCTCAGTCTCACAGTGTTTGTCTGTTTACACAATGTATTTAATAATCTCTTTTTTGTTCCCCAATCTTAAAGGGTGCAAAAATGCTGATTCTTTTAAAGATATTTGATTAACCGACAGATCCTTCTAGACTAATCTCTAGAAGCTTTTGAGCTTCTACTGCAAATTCCATAGGCAATTTATTCAATACGTCTTTAGAAAATCCGTTTACGATGAGCGCGATCGCTTTCTCGGTATCGATTCCCCGCTGATTGCAGTAAAATATTTGGTCCTCGCCTATTTTGCTGGTCGTTGCCTCGTGTTCTACACGTGCGGTATTGTTTTTAGTCTCTATATATGGAAATGTGTGTGCGCCACACTCGTTACCCATAAGCAAGCTGTCACATTGTGAGAAGTTGCGCGCGTTTGTCGCTCCAGCATTAATACGCACCAGACCGCGGTAAGAGTTTTGTGATTTTCCTGCACTTATCCCTTTAGAAATAATGGTAGATTTTGTGTTTTTCCCGATATGCACCATTTTAGTACCTGTGTCTGCCTGCTGGAAGTTGTTTGTTACGGCAATGGAATAAAACTCGCCCACGCTGTTGTCGCCTTTAAGCACACAGCTAGGATATTTCCATGTAATGGCACTACCAGTTTCTACTTGTGTCCATGATATTTTTGCGTTTTTCTCGCAAAGACCGCGTTTTGTTACAAAATTGTACACGCCGCCTTTTCCTTCTTTATTGCCGGGATACCAGTTTTGCACGGTAGAATATTTAATTTCGGCATCGTCTAATGCTATAAGTTCTACACAGGCAGCATGCAACTGATTCTCGTCGCGACTCGGTGCGGTACAACCTTCTAAATAACTTACATAACTACCCTCGTCGGCAATAACTAGAGTTCTTTCAAACTGTCCAGTTCCTGCTTGGTTAATTCTAAAGTAGGTAGACAATTCCATTGGGCATCGCACACCTTTAGGAATGTAACAAAAAGACCCGTCAGAAAACACAGCGCTATTTAAGGCAGCATAGTAGTTATCACGTTGCGGGATTACCGACCCCAAATATTTCTTTACAAGCTCTGGATGTTCCTGAATCGCCTCAGATATCGGGCAAAAAATAATGCCTTTTTCAGCCAGGGTTTTCTTAAACGTCGTTGCCACCGAAACCGAATCCATGACGATATCTACCGCCACACCGGCAAGCATTTTTTGCTCGTCTAGCGAAATTCCCAATCTTTTAAAGGTATCCAATAGTTCAGGGTCCACCTCGTCAATGTTGTTGTATTTAGGCTTTTTGTTAGGTGCGCTGTAGTAGGAAATGGCTTGCAAATCGGGTTTTGCATACGATACATTTGCCCAGTCTGGCTCTTCCATTTGTATAAAATACCTGTATGACTCGAGTCTCCAGTCCAGCATCCATTGTGGCTCGTTTTTCTTAAAAGAAATAAGCTTAATCACCTCTTCACTTAACCCTATGGGGATCGTGTCTGACTCTATATCTGTATAGAAACCATATTCATACTCTTTGGTTTCCAGTTCTTTTTTTAATTCTTCTTCTGTGTACTTAGACATGATGTTTAATGTTTAATGTTTGAGGTTTGAAGTTTCACGTTCAAAGCCCGATGTGTAAAGTTTAAAGTTCAATGGCACACCTTAATTGCAAACCTTTGTACCCTTATTTACTAACTTATCCCACGCTACCTTATTAAATTTTTTATTACACTCGTAGTGTTTATTTCTGATAAAACACTATTTAAATTTATTTCCTTTTAAATCACTTTCTCTTAAATACTTCATAAATGCACTTGCCTTTCTGCATAGTAAGATGCATTTATCTTTTATGGTTGTAAAAGTTTCTTCGTCACAATAATTGCGGTCTAGAACTCTTTATAATTGCGACCTAGTTTCTCCAATAGACGCTTTAGAAATAGCAAGAAATTGATGAAATTCTTTATTTCCTTCTCTTTCAAAATCTTCGGCTATATTATCCATTGCCGAACCGCTGGAACCGTCTAGTTGTGAGTAAAGCTTGAAGTCCGTTCTTAATTTTGAACTGTTTGCGATTGCCTAATATCATTAGATATCTCTCGAGCAAGTTGCCATATCTCTAACTCTTCAAAAACCTCTATTTTACTCATTATTAGCACATTACATGATTAACCTACTACTTTGAACTTTAAACTTCGAACCTTAAACCTTGAACTTCAAACTACCTTACAATGAAAAACTCTCGCCACAACCGCACGTGCGCTGTGCATTTGGGTTGTTAAAGACAAATCCTTTACCGTTTAGACCACCGCTAAATTCGAGCGTGGTACCAACCAGGTATAAAAAACTTTTTTTATCAACGACAATGCGCACCTCGTTTGCTTCAAAAACCTTGTCAGTTTCTGTAGTGTTCTTATCAAAATGTAAGTCATAAGAAAGACCACTGCAACCGCCGCTTTTAACGCCTACGCGCACATAATCATTAGTAATGGTATAACCGTCCTCGGCCATGAGCTGGGCGAGTTTGGTTTTGGCTGTTTCTGAAACATTTATCATTTGATACTCCTTATTTATTCTTAGTACAAATATACAACACCCGCAACGGTTTGTATTGTTTATTAATTAGTTATTCACATGCGCTTATTGGAAAGACTGATACCATGCGCCGCTTTTAATATCCTAAAATGCTGCGGGTTAATTAAACCGCAGGTTGTAATTTTGCAGCATGATAGAAGATAAAACATTACAACGCACGCCTGTAGAAACGCTAGGCGAGTTTGGCCTCATTGCACACGTCACAAAAAATGTAACTCTTAACCAAGAAAGTAGCATTATGGGTATAGGTGATGACGCTGCCATTTTACATCACACAAAACATACTGTGCTAAGTACAGACATGCTGGTAGAGGGTGTGCATTTTGATTTAAGTTATGTACCGCTTAAACATTTAGGTTACAAAAGCGTCGTTGTAAACCTGTCTGATGTGTATGCCATGAATGCTCATGCTACCCAAATAACCGTTTCCATCGCCATTTCTAATCGCTTTCCTTTAGAAGCTGTCGCCGAACTTTATGAAGGCGTCGCCCTGGCATGTAAATTTTATAATGTAGACCTGGTAGGTGGTGATACCACATCATCAACCAGCGGATTAATAATTTCGGTTACTGCGGTGGGACAACAAGATCTTGCCAAAATAACAAAACGATCGGGTGCACAAGAAACTGATCTACTCGTGGTTACTGGTGATGTAGGTGCTGCATATTTGGGCTTGCAAATTCTAGAACGCGAAAAAGCAGTTTTCAAGGCAAACCCTAACAATCAACCCGATATAGAGGCATACAGCTATTTGCTCGAACGCCAGCTAAAACCCGAAGCGCGTAAAGACATGATTAAATTACTAGAAGATCTAGACGTACAACCCACCAGTATGATAGACCTGTCTGACGGGTTAAGTTCTGAAATCCTGCATTTGTGCAAACACAGCAATATAGGCATGTCGCTTTATGAAGAAAAAATACCGCTAGACCCCACAGTTATTACCACCTGCGAAGAATTTAATTTAGACAGCACCACGGTTGCCTTAAGTGGTGGCGAGGATTATGAGCTGCTATTTACCATAAAACAAACCGATTTTGACAAGATCAAAGCAAATCCCAGCCTATCGGTCATAGGTCATGCAGTGCCTAGGGAAAACGGGGTTAACCTGATTACACGATCTGGTGAACAAGTCGCTATAACCGCCATGGGTTGGAACAGTTTTAAGGATTAAATACAGCTGCCTGTTCGAGTGCCACTATAAGTTCTGCAGCATGCGTCATAAGCAACATGTGACCACCAGGAATAGAAAAATGTGCTGCTTGCAGCGTTTGTGATTCTTTTAAAATAAGCGCTTGTGCAATGACGGTATCGTTTTTACCACTTAAAAACACCATCGGGAACGCCCTTTTTTTCAAATCTTTAAGCACACCAGGGCGATCGCGCATGGCCTTAAGTGACTGTATGATAGAAGATAAAGTGATGCCTTTAGCGTTTTGTTTCATCACGTCTATGGCTTGTTGATGCGACAGCCGTTCTTGCTCTGTAAATAAATTGCTTACCGCCATCGAGACATATGCCTCTTGGTACTTTTCAATCAGTTTTATGGCACGGTCACGCATGGCTTTACGTGGTGCTAGGTCTGGTCCAGCAATACTGTTTATAAGTGTAAGTGACAGGGTTTTTAAGGGGTACGCTTTCGCGAAAGCGGCTCCTATATAACCACCCATACTATGACCTACCACGTGTGCTTTAACGACATGGTGACGAGCGAGCAAATCGTTAATCGCCGCAGCAACAGCATTTATAGAAAAATCTTGCGCACTTGGGGCACTATTCCCGTGACCAGGCAATTCTATAAGCAACAGGGTGAAATGATTTTTATAGTGCGCGACAAGGTGATCCCACTGCGAGGCACTGCCTAAAAAACCGTGGATAAACAACATGACAGGCCGCGCACTACCTATAACGGTGTGGTGTAAATCCATGCAATCAATAGGTTAAAAAATGAAAAAAGATTTGTAAATGATAACGCCTTAAAATGTTATTGATCCAGCAGTTCCTCAGCTTGGGTGATAGCGTTGATCGTACGTTCTTTAAGGTCAACGATTTTGCGGTGTTCTTCTTTCATTTCTTCTAATTTTTGGGCTGCCGTTGCTGGGTCTTCGGGCAACTTAAACTCATACGGGAATTTTTCAGAATAGCTGTGCATCCACGACATCATGTCGTCATGTGCTACTTGTAACGCCATTTTTTGTGCTTCGATAGACGGGTCTGCGGCTTCTATAACACTCAACTCATTTTTAAGCTTCATTAAATCGCCCATTTTAGGCATGATGGCATCGTGTGCTTCCATAGCCTCTTGCTGTAAGATGTCAAAACTGGTTTGTACGGCTGTTTTAGCTTCTTCTTGCTGCAATTCGGCATCGGTTTGTGCCTTTTTACAAGAAATAATACTGGTGGTAACGAGTAGAAAAAAAAGAATCCTTTTCATGAGCATGTATTTGATGCGCAAAGATAGTTCATAGGGTTTTAAAATGCATGCTAGGTAATGACTAGCTTTGTACTTTATGTGTCTAAAAAATTAGCCTCACGTTGCTGCCCATCGCCTACCACCCCATTTACAAACACCCGCTACCCGACGGGCATCGTTTTCCTATGGAAAAATATGAGTTGTTGCCGCAACAATTGCTGTTAGAAGGCACTGCTACAAAAACCGACTTTTTTGAACCCACATCGCTTTGTAAACATAAAGATGTCCTGCGGGTACACACACAAGCATATCTAGACGACTTGCTGCATTTAACCCTAGACCCGCGTGCTGCACGCAAACTGGGTTTTCCACTTAGTAAAACCCTTGTAGAACGCGAGTTACGTATTGCACAAGGGTCGATAGAGGGTTGTCTAAAAGCCATTAATCACGGTATAGCCATGAATATAGCAGGTGGTACACATCATGCTTTTACCGGGCATGGTGAGGCGTTTTGCTTACTTAACGATCAGGCAATCGCAGCACGTTATTTACAAGCAAATCATCTTGCCGAAAAAATTTTAATCGTAGATCTAGACGTGCATCAGGGCAATGGCACGGCCCAAATTTTTCAAGGCGACGATTCTGTATTTACATTTTCCATGCACGGGGCATCTAATTACCCGTTTAAAAAGGAGCAATCTGACCTGGACATTGCGCTTCCTAATGGCACCACCGACCAGCAGTACCTTAACGAACTTCGCCATATTCTACCCGACCTTCTCGCGCAAGAACGACCCGATTTTATTTTCTATTTGTGTGGTGTGGATGTTTTAGAAAGTGACAAACTAGGCAAATTAGGCATGACCATCGCTGGTTGCAAGGCACGTGATTTGTTTGCGTTGTCCGCTTTCGCAAAAGCGGAATTACCACCCACAACATTGCACCGATTAAAATCCCGCGGTAACCACATCCCAGTGCAATGCAGCATGGGTGGCGGTTACTCGCCTGATATAAAAACGATTATAGAAGCGCATGCAAATACCTTTAGGGTAGCGCTGGATTTTGTGTGGTTTTAATCAGTGCATCATGTTTAGTTATTTTACTCAAAAGAAGATTATAAATTAGACAAGCGCAATCGATATAGTGATTTAAAAACAGTATCTTGCAACCCGTTAAAACCGGTATAATGATGAACAAGACATTCAAACCAGAAAGCTTAATGATGTCTTATGGCTACAAGCCTGAGTTGTCTGAGGGTGCTATAAAATGTCCCATATTTTTAACCTCAACATTTGTATTTAAAAGCGCCGAAGAAGGCAAAGCTTTTTTTGAACTCGCTTACGGTAAACGAGAAAAAAATCCGGGTGAGGAAATGGGACTTATTTACAGCCGCATTAACAATCCCGATTTGGAAATTTTAGAAAACAGGTTGCGCCTGTGGGACGAGGCCGAGGATTGTGCGGTTTTTGAAAGCGGAATGAGCGCCATTTCTACCGTGCTTTTAGAATTTTTAAAACCGGGCGACTTACTACTTTACAGCTCGCCTACCTATGGTGGTACCGACCACTTTATCAATCATTTTTTACCTAAAATAGGTGTACATACTCTGGGTTTTACTAGTGACACTAGTGAAGCGGAACTTGTGCAACTTCTAGAAAAATCGGGCATGAGTGACAAACTTACACACATGCATATAGAAACACCCGCAAACCCCACAAATGCACTTATCGATATAACAATGTGCCGTCGCGTGGCCGACAGGTTTGCGACCGTGGACAAACCTGTGACCATGGCTGTGGATAATACCTACATGGGCCCATTATGGCAACACCCGTTAAAACTAGGCGCAGACCTGGTCATGTATAGCGCTACTAAATATATAGGTGGGCACAGCGACCTGATTGCTGGGGCTGTTTTAGGCAATGCAGCACATATGAGTCGTGTAAAGACCTTGCGCACCTTTTTAGGGAACATGGCATCGCCACACACTGGCTGGATGCTGCTGCGCAGCCTAGAAACATTAAAGATACGAATGGAAGCCATGCAAGAAAATGCTATAAAAGTAGCAGCCTTTTTAACTAAACATGTTAAAGTAAAAGAAGTTAAATACCTAGGCCTGCTTAAAGAGGGAACCCGCGATTATGAGGTTTATAAAAAGCAATGTTCGGGTCCTGGCGCTATGGTCACGTTTTATATAGACGGTGGCGAGCACGAAGCTTTTACATTTTTAAATTCTTTAAAACTGATGAAGCTAGCAGTAAGTCTGGGCGGTACCGAAAGCCTGGCCGAGCATCCTAAAAGCATGACCCATGCAGGCGTTGCAGCCGATCACCTAGCGCATATGGGTGTGACCGATGCGCTCGTACGACTATCGATAGGAGTAGAAAATCACGAAGATATCATTTGGGACATATCGCAAGCCCTAGATGCTGTAATGATCAATAAACCTGTCGCCGTGTAGGGTTTTTATGGCATTTTGTTTGCTTATAATGTGCGAACTTTGCACTTGCAACGTTATCACTTTATGAAAAGTCACTTATTTTTTATTTTCATTGCTTTTTTAAGTCTCCACGCGTTGCATGCACAAACCGCCGTTTCTGACAAAACCGAACAAAACACCCGTATTTCTTGCGACGCATTGCTTAGCAGCCGGCTTAACTTTTTACTAGACGGCTCGTTTAAATCTGAAGAGGTGCCTGCACGAGAAATAGCAAAACTTAAAAGTTGTGGAATCGATGATTTTGATGTGCAGTTTTTTGGGACTATGAACGCTGTCACTGGCATGCTTACCAAAATGACCAAAGAAAAGAAAGTAGAAAAGCTAACCTATAAAGATTTATTAAACGAAATGGAAAAGGTAAAAAAAACTGATTTTTACCTAAAGATGCGAGATATTAATAACTTAACAACAACCCTGTCAAAACGCGTGGGGAGTTTTAAAAACTGGCCAGAAGATCAAAAGATTTTTGAAGCACTAGGCAGCAGCACAAACATTAAAAACAAGGTTCTAAATTACCTGCGCGAGCATCCTGATAACACAAAAACGTACAAAGAGATTTTGGAGTCTTTTAAAAAGTAGCTGCTCACTTAAAACTCATTTCCCACTCAAATATTTTTTTGGCGTGGTGCCGTATTTTTTCTTAAAAGCGCTTATAAAATGACTTGCGGTGCTGTAGCCCACTTTCATGCCTACCTCGTTTACATTATTTTGCCCGCTGTCTAGTAGCTGGCGAGCGTATTCCATTTTTTGGTCGATGATGTATCCATAAACAGTGTCCCCGTACACTTCTTTAAAACCTTCCTTTAATTTTTTAAGGGAGAGTCCTATTTCCAAAGCCAGGTCTTGCAGCGATGGCGGGTCTAGCAGTCTTTTTACTACGATATCTTTTGCCAGCTTAATCTTGCGCAAATTGGCCTCGTCCACGAGAAAGGGACAAGCTTCAACATCGGCATCCTCGGGTCTGTTAAAATATAAGGAGAGTAGTTCATAGGACTTTCCTTTAAAGTACAACCTTTTAATAGCATCGTTTAAGTTGTAATTCATAAGTTGGTGCATTCCCACAGCCATGGCTGGCGATATATGACCGTCTACATAATATTTTTTGTCCTTATTTTCAGCACTTAAAAAACTCACATGCTGTGCATCGGGCGAGAAAAGCGAGTGAAACTTCTTTATACTTACCAAAATAGCAATGTACCAAGTATTTGCCTGCAGCATCCCATTGACTGGTAAATCCCTGCTGGGGTTATACAATAAATAACTATTTTGTTCGGGCAAGGATAAGGTGTAGGCTCCCTCGTTAAAACACAAGGTTACATTGCCCTTTAAACAAAAATGAAACTGCAAAAAACTCCTGTTAACATCGTGATTAAAAGGCATTTGACCATCCGTATCATTTTTTAATCGCAATACATGAAACCCTCCTTCAATAACCGTTACCTCGGTAGCACTTTTAGCGATATTTTCCATAAATCTTCTTATTTAAAACGATTCTATTTAAAGAGTTTCGCTTTCGCGAAAGCGAACCATAAGCAGCACGAATACTGCATTAGATAAATCTTATGCAAAAATAACACATTACGGTATAAAACGAACTTTTAGCGTTACTAATACAAAACATCCTGCTTTAATTTTGCATCGAATATTGAGCTTAGACAATTTGAAAAATCACTTAAAGACATTTTATGCTATAGGAGTTAGTTATCGCAAGGCAGATGCCAGCACGCGAGGCTATTTTTCCTTAAGTGACGAGTCCATTGAGAGTCTACTCATAGAAGCGCGAGAAACTGGTATCAATGGACTTACGGTAGTGTCAACCTGCAACCGTACCGAGCTTTATGGTTTTGCAGACCACCCACACCAACTTATTAAACTGCTGTGCAAACACGCCAATGGTAGCGTAGAAACCTTTGAACGTATTGCCTATGTTTACAAAAATACCGAGGCGCAAGAACATCTTTTTAAAGTAGGTACCGGTTTAGACAGCCAGATTTTGGGCGACTTTGAAATCATAGGCCAACTTAAAGTGGCTTTTAAGCGTTCTAAAAAGCTAGGTCTTATCAATGCGTTTATGGAGCGGCTTATCAACGCTGTTATCCAAGCAAGTAAGCGCATTAAAAATGAAACCCGATTAAGCAGTGGCGCAACATCGGTAAGTTTTGCAAGCGCACAATACCTGATGGAACACGTTGCCGACGGCGATGCAAAGAAAATATTGCTTTTTGGCACTGGAAAAATAGGTCGCAACACTTGCGAAAACCTAGTAAAACACACCGCAAATAAACAAATCACCCTTATTAATCGCACAAAAGATAAAGCCGAATTAATCGCGGGGAGATTTGACCTAGTTGTTAAAGATTATGCACAACTAGAAGAAGAAATCGCACAGGCCGATGTGCTTATTGTAGCCACTGGCGCACAACGACCCACCGTGTCTAAAAATCTTATTTGCACCAACAAACCACTAATTATTCTAGACCTATCCATTCCTAGAAATGTGCATGAAAATGTCAATGACTTACCCAATGTGACTTTAGTACATTTAGATGAACTTTCTAAAATGACTAATCGCACCCTAGAAAATAGAGAACTTTATATACCGACTGCACAAGCGATTATTAAAGAGGTGCATGAAGAATTTGTCGCATGGAAAGATGCACGCAAATTTGCACCTACCATGCGCGCTTTAAAAACAAAACTAGCGACTCTTAAAGACGCCGAAATAAAAAACACACGCACTAAAATCGAAGGTTTTAACCAAGACCAGGCACACCTCGTAGCCGATAAAATTATTCAAAAAATTGCAGGCCATTTTGCAAACCACTTGCGCGATGAAGATGAAAATACCGACGAGGCTATTCTTTTGCTACAAAAAATCTTTAAGCTAGAAGAACCTAGTTATGACTAAACCTCTTAAAATAGGTACCCGCGATAGCGAGCTAGCAATGTGGCAAGCAGTAACGGTACAAAATCAATTAGAGGCACTAGGTCACACAACCACACTTGTACCCGTAAAATCTGACGGTGACTTAAACCTGACAGAGCCGCTTTATGAAATGGGCATCACTGGCATTTTTACAAAAACACTGGACGTTGCTTTAATAAATGGAACGATAGACCTAGCCGTTCATAGTCTTAAAGATGTTCCCACAGCATTGCCACACGGTATGGTGCAAGCGGCTGTGCTAAAACGCGCAACAAGCAACGACATCCTGGTATATAAAAACAACTTTCACCCAGATCAAGAAATGACTGTGGCTACCGGTAGTTTGCGTCGCAAAGCGCAATGGCTGCATACAAACCCGCACCATCAAGTTACCGACCTGCGCGGGAATGTAAACACGCGACTGGCAAAACTGCACGCGCAACCGTGGCATGCAGCCATATTTGCAAAGGCAGGATTGCAACGCATCGGTTTACTAAGCAAACTGCGCCCGCATTACGGATTTGATTACATAGACCTAGACAGCAACATTCCTGCGCCTGCGCAAGGCGCAATGATGATTGCTGCGATGCAATCTAACCACCATGCACTAACCGCAGCACAAGCGTTAAATCATAAAGAAACCGAAATTTGTACAAGCCTAGAGCGCGCATTCTTAAAAGTGCTAGAAGGTGGCTGCACCGCGCCGATAGGTGCTATTGCGACAATAACAAACAACACTATGTTTTTTAAAGGTTGTCTTTTTAGCTTAGACGGGAAAACCCATTTGCAAGTAAACGAGACTATCGATGTATTACAACTAGCAAATAATGGGCTAGACACTGTTGCTACACAACTAGCAAATACTATTTTAGAACAAGGTGGCAAAGCCCTGTTGCAGGATATTAAATCTGCCTTAAAATAAGATGTTCATAGCTATCTTAATGCTTATTTTAGCTTTATGAATTGGCTAGACATTATCATTTTAGCAGCACTAGGCATTGGGTTTTGGAAAGGTCTTCTCAACGGTTTTTTTGTAGAACTCACCTCTCTTATTGCGCTTGTTGCTGGGATTTATGCAGCCATTTTTTTTTCAAATGTCGCTGGTGAATGGATACGAGAACATACAGCGTGGGACGAGATTTATGTAACCATTGCTGGTTTTATAGCCACTTTTGTCATTATCGCATTCACTTTAAAATATCTAGGTAAAGTGCTTACTAAAGTTTTAAACACTGCAAAACTAGGGGCTATTAACAAATTTGCTGGCGCAGCCTTTGGGTTACTTAAAATGGCATTTATAACCAGTGTGTTGCTCATGTTTGCAGCTGTGGCTACTGGCGAATTTAGTTTGATATCTAGTGATGCAAAAAACGAAAGTAAAGTCTATGCGCTGATAGAACCGCTAGCGCCTGCATTTTTACCACAAATCTTAGAACAAGCCGATCGCGTGGATCGCAGTTTGCGAGAAGACGAGGTGCTCGAGGAAGAGGTGCCTTAAATCACAAACCTGTCTTGTAGTTAGGCGCTTAAAAATGGTTTATAATCAAAGGTGTTTGAAAATATAAAAGGTATTCAAATAAAAAACCTGTGGTTGTTTCAAGAAATTGCGTTTTAAAAATCTATTTAAAACCTATACCCGAACCGTAAATGTAGGTTTAATGCGACATCGCCTTCATTTTCTAAAAAACCAGCTCTTTTTGCAACGTAGTAAACGTAGCCTAATCCTATCCCGGTTTCATACGTAAAATGATTTCCCACATTTCTTCTTATACCCCAAGTAGGAATAAAGGACACATCACTTACTAATCGCAAACCATCAACATTAGAAATCACAAACCAGTCAGGTCTATAACTGGTTTTAAGCGAAATAAAATTACCACTGTTACCGTCTATACGTCGGTTTTTTCTAACACGTTTATCAAGGTTATAATACCAGCGCGGCTCTAATCTAAATACAGGAGCCATGATAAACCCATTTGTATCATAAAACCCGCCGCCAAAAAAACCTGCGTCTAAACCTATCTCGCTACGCAACGCGATTTGATTAGATAATCCATATTCATTGTGTACCCAAACGCCCAAAAAGCTTGTTTGTATGCCGACCGTAGATTTTTCAACACTTGCGGTTTGTGCTTGTGCTGCTATTGCAAAAAAGCATGCGATTAAAATTGTTGCAATTTATTTCATATCTCTATTTTGGTTTTTAAAACTGTTTAACAAATAACCCATTGCAACGAGCACAAGAAGCTCTTACAACTCTTTTAAAACTTGTAAAGGCACCCACGCCTTACTGCCGTTAGCTAATTCTACCCGCACCCAATTTTCAAAGGTTTCTACAATAGCAACTTTTGTGCCCTCGTGTAGCGTAAAAAGCGATTCGGCTTGAGCGCGTGGCTCGGTGCGGGTCACTACCTCGGTGTCAAAAATAATGGCAAAACGCTCGGTCTTTGACAAATTTAGTGATGTAAATGCGCTGTAGATAAAGCACAATGTAAGTACTAAAGCAAACAACGAAAGGATAAAAAACAACCTTTTCTTACTGCCTGCAATGGCATAAAAATATAAGATAAAAAGAAGTACGGTAAATAAAGCAGCTACCAGGCTTAAATACGCCCACGAGTCTGTGCTGTAGCCTTTTATTGTTTCATTAAACCACACTTTAAATCCCTGTTTAGGCAATTCTTCTATTGCATCTAACTTCATCTGGTTTGCATATCCCAAATTTGTTTTAATGTCAACATTTGCGGGATCTAATTGCAACGCTTTTTCATAATTATAAATAGCCGGCGCAATGTGATTAAGTTTATAATGAGCGTTTGCTAGGTTAAAATATAACTCGGCGCTGTGCACTTGGGCTTTTAAAATTTGATTGTAGCCTGCAATAGCTATTTCATATTTTTCGGCTGTGTATGCTTTGTTCGCTTTCGCGAAAGCGATATCTAGACCCTCTTGTGCACTGCCTAAAAGCGAAATTCCTGCGATAATAATGGTAACAAAATATTTCATTAAGAACGCTTTAATTGTTTATCTAAACTACCTATCACACTGCTAGCAAGGTCATAATCCTGCTGCATACTTGCCACGGTAGACGGCGTGTAACGTGCAAACTCACAATTAGCAAGTAGCTGGGTAAAGGCATCGCGGGTTTCTGGCTGTGCGCCACGCAACTCGAGCAACTCGCTGATGCGTTCCTTGCTCATTTCGGCAGTGGGGATATTTAATTTAGATTTTAAATAATTGTGTAGCGATTTTTCTAGGGAGACATAAAAGGCCTCGTGATTTCCTAGGTTTTTACTGGCCTCGCTTAAATATTTACGGCTTAGTCTATTTGCACTTTTAATGCGATTCCCAACAACATCGGCAGCCAGCGCATCGCGTTTGTTACGTATAAACAAGGCTAGTGGTAACATGCACAAAAGCCCCCCTAGGATAGACCAGTAAGCTGTCGTGTTAAAAAATAGATCCTGCTTTTTAGGTACCAGCACAGTATTTGCCTTTATAAAAACAAAAGGTTCTACTGGATTTACTGGATTCACGGCACTTGCTGCAACACCGCTGGTGGGTGCTGGGCCATCTACCTCGAGCAGTAACTCGTCGCTGGTGATGGTTACAAATTGCTCTTTTTTGGGATCAAAAAAAGAAAATTCGACAGGCGGTATTTTGTATTTACCGCCGAATTGTGGAACGATGGTGTACTCGTCCTCGACACTGCCGCGCATACCGTCTATAGTGGTGTTCACATTGTCTTTGCGTGCAGGTTCAAAAACCTCGAGACTTTGTGGGGTCACTAGTCGTGGTAATTCCATGATTTTTAGGTTTCCTGAGCCGCTTACTTTAAGAAGCGCAGAGAGGCTTTCGCCTGCTTTTAGCGATGCTTTATCGATACTTACCTTAAAATCTAATTGTCCTACAGCACCTTTAAAACTGGCCGGTCTACCTGCAAGTGGGACGTCTTTTACCTGAATTTGTCTGGAGCCAGCACTAACGACGATATTTTCTTTTGAAAAATACGGCCGACCGAAAAAGTCCCTGCGGTTTGTAGGCACTTCTACTTCTATGTTAAGCGACAGCGGTTCAATAGTAACAGCACCTGTTTTTTGTGGATAAAGTACTGCCTCGCGTAAAACCAAATAGCGGTAGGGTTCTCCCTGGTAGGTGCCATTTTGCACTTGCCTATTGCGATTATCTATATTATGTACCCAGAAATCCTCGAATTTTGGACTTTTTACCTCGTTCCAGCCACCAACACCCACGTTGTTAGATACATACAGTTTATAAACCACGCGTATGGGTTCGTTAATGTATGGACTGCTTTTAGAAACCTCGGCTACCAGATGTATGTTTTTACTAGCCATGTTAGAAGGTGCAACAGTAGCGCCTTGCTGGTAAGAATTGCCACCTGCCTGTTGGGATTGTTGCACAGCCTCGGTAACCTTTACCGTTACAGTCTCGGTCGTGTAGGTTGCACCGTCATAATTCATCGTCGCCTGCCCGATGGTTAATTTACCCATACGGTTGGGTCTTAAAAAGTAAGTAAAGGATTTAGACATGCTACCGCGACCGTTAATCCATTGTTGCGAGATAGACGTGCTGGGGCCGCCCACGACCGTAAAGTCTTTAAAATCTGGTGGGTTGAAGTTGTCCCCGTTTACATTCATTTTAAATTCTACACGCAGGTTTTCGTTTTTACCTATCTCGTCACGGCTCAGGTTTGCAGTAAAAGACACCTGTGCTTGTGTAAACAAACAGTATGTTAAGCATATACATGTGATAAACTTATTCATTACCAGTCTTTTTCTTTTTTAGTGGCTTTGCCTTGTTGTTTTTTACCGTTAATTTTATTTTGCACTTTTTGCTCCTCGTTGTTCATTGCGTCTAGTAGCTGCTTTACTTGTTGCGGTGTTAATTTACCGTCTACGCGTTTAGGGGCCTGACCGCCTGTATTGTCATTAGGCTTGTCCTGGCCATTATCGCCTTGGGTGTTTTTTCCTTTATCGCTTTCTTTTTTATCACCGTTGCCGCCTTCTTTGTCGTTACCTTCTTTTTGGTTTTTATCACCTTTATTTTTACCATCGGCATTTTGATCCTTATTCCCCTCTTTATTTTCAGGGCTGTTAGAATCACCGTCGCCGTTGTTTTTATCTTTATCCTTACCATCATCGCCACCGCCACCGCCATTTTTTTCTTGTTCTTGCTTAGCAAGTGCTAGATTGTATCGCGTCTCGTCATCGGTAGGATCGTTGCGCAAGGATTGTTTGTACGCTTCAACCGCCTCAGCATATTGTTTATTTTCTAGATATGCGTTGCCCATGTTGTGATAGATGCGGTGCTTATCTTCTTTGGTGGTCGCTTTGGCAATGGCTTTTTTATATTGCTCTACCGCGTTGTAGCGTTGTTCTTTACCGTTAGCATAATATAAATTCCCTAGGTTGTAAATAGCTTTTGGGTTTTCAGGTTGCATGGCTATGGCTGTTTTATAGGCAGCCTCGGCCTGATTAAAATTATTTTTACCGGCATATTCTTGCGCAAGTTTTACTGCCGCGTCATAGGATTTCATTTCTTGAAGTTTCTTTTTGTCTACATTCTCTCGTTGCGCCATTGCAAGAGGTAGCACGCCCAAAAAAAGCATCGTTGTAAAAATATATTTAAGAATACTATTCATTGAACAAGTTTAATTTTTTTAACCAACCCGTTTTTTTCTCTAAATAAAAGAGGTCCAGCACTAAAAAGAATAATCCTAACCCTAAAAACCACTGAAATTGTGATTCAAACGAAGCATATTGTTGTGATTCAAAAGCCACTTTATCCACGCCCGACAGTTCTTTTTGAAGGTTTTCAAGAGCAACGGCAGTGATGGTTCCATCTATATAAATACCGTTTGCCTCTTTAGCAATCTCAGTTAGGGTTTCTTTGTTAAGTTTTGTAACTACTGTTTCCCCGTTGCTATCCTTTTTAAAGGACTTAACGATTCCGTTTTCTTTCATCGGTATGGTTCCACCTTGCGAGGTTCCTACACCTATAGTAATGATGCGCATCCCGTTATCAGCAGCGGCTTCGGCAATGTCTATGGCCTCGCCCTCATGGTCTTCACCATCGCTTATAATTATAAGGACTTTAGCAGCTTTTGACTCTGCATCAAAATAACTTTCGGCCAGTTGAATGGCATCGCCTATAGCTGTTCCCTGACTAGAAACTAAATCGGTGTTAAGTGCCTGGACAAACATTTTTGCACTGCTATAATCTGTTGTGATAGGTAATTGTGGGACAGCACTACCTGCATATGCAATAATTCCTACGCGGTCACTCGCCAGATTATTTATAATTTGATTAACCAGCTGCTGCGTTTTCTCGAGTCGGTTAGGCTTAATATCTTCGGCAAGCATAGATTTAGAAATGTCTATTGCAAAAACGATATCCACTCCTTCTCTATCGATGGTTTCTAACTTGTCGCCAGCTTTTACATTGACGAGTGCAATGACCAGAAAAGCCACCCCTGCACAAACCGTGACGAGTTTAAGAATGGGTTTAAACCAAGAGCGATTGGGTATTAAATGATTTAGCATGGCTGCCTGCGCATACTTGCGCTGTGCGCGCACACGCCAATAGGATAAACCTAAAAATAGCAGCGCTAAAACAGGAATGATTAGCAGCAACCAAAAATATATTTTCTCTTCTAATATATACACTGTATATTTTGTTTGATAATTTTTATAAACTTAAAAGGTTCTTCTATGCAATTGTTCTAAAAATGGTGTAACGCAAGGTCATCTCGATAAGCAACAATCCCAAAGCTAGCAACACCAGTTCACGGTACTTCTCGTCGATATTGTAAAACTTAAATTCTTCTATTTCTGTTTTTTCTAGTTTGTCTATCTCTTCATAAATAGCTTCTAGCTTTTTCTTATTTGTGGCTCTAAAATATTTACCCCCTGTATCCACAGCAATTTGCTTCATGAGTTTTTCATCTATTTCTACCGGTGTTAAACCAAAACGAAAAGACCCGTCGGGATTAATAGTGACAGGCGACATGGCATTGCCGTTTGTTCCTAGCCCGATGGTGTACACCTTTATTTCAAATTCTGAAGCTAGCTCACTCGCGATTTTAGGGTCTATGGCTCCAGCGTTATTCACACCATCTGTCATTAATATAATTACTTTACTTAGGGCATTACTTTCTTTAAGTCTATTGACTGCCGTTGCAAGCCCGGACCCTATGGCCGTACCATTTTCTAATGATGGCTCATAGGCTATACTATTAATCGCACGCAGGGATATGACCTCGTCTGATGTGATGGGTGTCTTTGTGTAACTCTCGCCTGCATAAACCACGACACCTATACGGTCATTAACGCGTCCTTTTATAAAATTAGAGGCCACCGCCTTAGTTGCTTCTAGCCTGTCACGGTCGGGCTTCATATCTTTTGCAAGCATACTGGCACTTACGTCTATTGCTAGGACAATATCTATACCGTTAGAAGTCTTAACCTTGGTAGTGGTGTCAGTACTTTGTGGCCTTGCAAGCGCGACAATAACAGCTGCAATTGCAAGAAGTCTCAACACATAAAGGACTGGTCGCAAGTTACTTAAAAGCGATTTTGTTACTTCAAATCCTTTTAAACTAGATAGTTGTACTTGTGCTTGCTGCTTGTTTTGGGTGTAATAATACCATGCGCCTAGCAGTGGCAAAAGGCCCAGCAACCAGAACATTTCTGGGTTTAAAAATTTTATGTTTGTAAACCAACTCATTAATTTCCAGTGTTGTTAGGTGCTTTTACTAGCTCTATCGATTCAAATATGCGTTCTCTAATAAGACGACCGTATTCTCGTTCGGGCAGTTCCTCATAATCCTGTGCGGTAGTTACCAGTATTTGTTGCACCGCAGCGCCATTTGCAAACAGTTCCATTCTAAATTCAAATTCTTCACCGTCAAATTCATAGGTACCTTTAATAAGAACGCCTTTTAAATCGTTGCGGGTGATTTTATCGTCTACGGCCACAATATTTTTAGCACCTTGTTTTTCTAGTCCGTCTAAAAATGGTTCTAAAACCACCTGTACCGGAATTTCCTCGTCCTCACTTAATGCTTTCTTGTTAAAAGTGTAGGTAAACACAGCTACATTCCACACGTCGCCTATTTGGTTGATGGCAAATCTTTCTTTAGTTTGTGCAAAGTCCTCAAAAAACTTGCTACCTGTTAGGCTATCCTCTCGCACCAGTACAGCGGGAGTTGCTATTTTAATAATCGGGTACCCGTAGTCTGATGTGAGCCATTGCTGCTCATAGGTCTCGCGCAAGGTGTTGCCCAACAATGTATCTTTTACATTATCCCAACCTTTTACAATACCAAATACAGCAATTGCAGCGATGCATGCGACAAACAACCCTGCGACACCTATCGCAAGTTTGCGCATTTGCTTTTTACGCGCTAGTGCACGCTGGTATTTTGCGTCTTGCAGCAGTTCCTCTTCGGTAGGTTGTGGCAGTACCTGATTAATATTATAGATGATATCATTTACATGCATTCTATCTTCTTTTGCACTGATGCCGTCCCCAGCTGCATTTGCAAATTTCACCAGGTCAGCACGGCGCAAAATAGCTTCTAGCCTAGCCTGTGTTGTAGACGTAACGCTCATGCCTTTATCACTCATGGTGGTTTTAAGCTCGGTTAAAAGCTGGTCGGTGGTACTTTCTAATGCCTGTCCATACACTTTAGAATCCAGATATTTACGTATGATATAGCTAAGCTCGGTATAATATTCTTTCCAATCTTTGTTTTCTAGCACACGACTTTCATCCAGTTTTTGCAGCCTGAATTTTGTCCATTCATAGGGTTGTAAAGTTTCCTCATAGGTTTTAGTAGTTCGCTTTCGCGAAAGCATCCACCCATAAATACCCGCAGGTATCAATAACAACAGTAGTAACCACCACAAATAACTGTTGTCACTTTTGTAATCGATGTCTACCGAATCTTTAATAGGAAACATTTTTTGTTTAAGCGTATCGACCTTTACCTCGCGCACTTTTACTAAAAGCGAGTCGGTTTTATACTTTTCATTATTACGTATAACTTCTACCCGCGGCAACCAGTAGTCGCCAGAGTCAAATTGTGTGATGCCATACTTTTTATAGAGAAACCACTTGTCATTTTTACGAATGCTATCTACCGGATAGGACTCTAACACCTCTAAACGCCCTATGTTTTGCAACTCGGGGAAAACGATAAGCTCGGTAAGGTCTGTTTCTAACTCAATGGTATATTGTATCTCTTCACCCATTAGGATTTCAGATCTATCCACGGTGGTTTTAAGCTTTTTATTAAGCTTATCTTGGGCGAGCACTGGTTGCAGCAACAGGCAAATGATACAAATAAGTAGTCCTCTCATCGTGCTTTAAAGTATCCTAATAATTTACGTACATAATTGTCTTGTGTCTCTAGATCAATGGTGCCAGCATCGGCCTTAGTAAAGGCATTTTTAAAGTATGCAAGGCGTTCTAAATGGAATGCCTTGTATTTTGTGCGTACACTGCTAGAGGCGGTGTTAATCATTTTAGACTGTCCTGTCTCCTGGTCTACAAATTGTACCATGCCTATATTAGGCATTTCTTGCTCGCGCTGGTCGTACAAGCGTATTCCTGTAACATCATGCTTGCGACCCACGATTTGTAGGGTGCGCTGGTAGTCGTCGGTAATAAAATCAGACATGATAAAAACAATCGCTTTTTTCTTAAGCACACCGGCCATATATTCTAGTGCACCTGCGATATTAGTCTGGTTGTTTGTAGGTGTAAACTCAAGAAGCTCGCGTATAATTCTAAGAATGTGCGACTTGCCCTTTTTAGGTGGTACAAAAAGTTCTACCTGACCTGTAAAAAGCAACAGGCCGACTTTATCGTTATTTTGTAAAGCGCTAAAGGCTAGTGTTGCACAAATTTCGGTAATCACCTCGCGTTTTAACTGTTGCTGGGTTCCAAAAAGGGTGCTACCACTTACATCGGCCACCAGCATGAGGGTGAGCTCGCGCTCCTCTTCAAATACTTTTATAAAAGGCTCGTTGTAGCGGGCGGTAACATTCCAGTCTATATTGCGCACATCGTCACCAAAATTATACTGCCGCACCTCGCTAAAGGTCATCCCGCGACCTTTAAAAGCACTGTGGTACTCGCCACCAAAAATCGCATCACTAAGCCTGCGAGTCTTGATCTCGATTTTACGTACTTTCTTTAGAAGTTCTTTAGTATCCACTGTTTTTAATGATTAATGTTTAATGGCTATTGTCTAATGTTTAATGTTCAAGGTTTAAGGTTTAATGTTCAAAAAATCTAAATTCATTATTCATTAGACAATAGTCATTAATCATTATTAAACTAAAACCTATACCCAAAACCCAGTTTTATAATATTGACATTTTTATTATACGGGCTGTCGATTGCATTGCGCGCGCTTAAACGTAGGTAATCGTATTGCAGTTGCAACAATAATGATTGACCAATATCATACCCCAGCGCCACATTAAAATTAATCCCGTCGTCAGACTTGCTTTGTTGAAAGTTTGCACCGTTAAAATTTTCTTCGTTCACATTAAACAAAAAAACAGCATACCCTAACCCTATCATAGGATGTAATTGGGGCATCGTACTTAAAACATAGGATGCAAACAACCTAGGCTGAAATAAAAGGGCGTTTCCATTAACCTCTCCACCGGTATTAAAACGGCTGTCATCTCTTAAAAATATTCCTACATTTAAGGATGCGCCTACATCAAATGCCCTAGATGCAGCGACCCTATATTTAAGTCCCACATCTGCAACGCCGTTATAGCCCTCGTCCACAAAGTTGTCACCAAAAGTATACGGGAAATTTCCCTCAATACTCCATGGTTTTTCTTGTCCTGCGCACCACAAGCAACTTAACATTCCACAAAAAACAACAACGCGATAAAACGCATGGTTCCCTAATCGGGAAGCGTTTGTTTTAGCTGTATTTTTTGTTGGCCGTGTTCCTAAAATCATACGTCGCAGGTTTCCTTTTTATTTAGAATGATGAATGAAGCATTCTAAGCAACAAAAACATAAAGTCTGAAATCATAAATCTGGACTCATTACTTAAAAACTGCACATGTCATGCTGCATGCATCATTCACTACGGTACTTCAATGGTATTTACAATTTTATTGACAATATCCTCACTGCTAAAGTTTTCGGCCTCGGCTTCATAGGTAATGCCTATACGGTGGCGCAAAACATCTAGGACCACTGCACGCACATCTTCGGGAATTACATAACCGCGACGTTTTATAAATGCATAACATTTTGCTGCTTTGGCTAGGTTGATGGACCCACGAGGCGACGCTCCAAAACTAATCAGCGGTTTAAGTTCGGCCAGACCATATTTCTCTGGATATCGTGTTGCAAAAATGATGTCCAGGATGTATTTCTCGATTTTCTCGTCCATGTACACAATTTCTACCGCTTCTTGTGCGCGCAATATTTGTTGAACACTCACAACAGCATTAGGCTCTGGAAAGTCCTTTTTAAGATTTGCCCGCATGATAAATTGCTCGTCGGCTATTGTTGGGTAATCTATCACCGTTTTTAACATAAAACGGTCCATTTGCGCCTCGGGTAAAGGATAAGTTCCTTCTTGATCTACAGGGTTTTGTGTTGCCATGACAAGAAATGGCTTATCTAGCGTAAAGGTGGTGTCACCTATGGTTACTTGCTTTTCTTGCATCGCCTCGAGCAGGGCACTTTGTACTTTGGCCGGAGCACGGTTAATCTCGTCGGCGAGGACAAAGTTGGCAAAAATAGGTCCTTTCTTGATGGAGAAATCATTCTCTTTCATGTTGAAAATGAGTGTTCCCACAACGTCGGCAGGTAACAAATCGGGTGTAAACTGCACTCGTGAAAATGATCCTTGTACTGCTTTTGCAAGTGTATTTATAGCCAGTGTTTTTGCAAGACCTGGCACCCCTTCTAGCAAAATGTGACCGCGACCCAATAGCCCTATGAGCAAACGTTCTACCATATATCGCTGTCCCACAATAACTTTGTTCATCTCGTTAACCAGCAGGTCCACAAACTGACTTTCTTGTGCGACGCGTTCGTTAATACTAGCAATATCTAGAGGTCCTTGTTGTTGTTCCATAACACGTTTAAAATTAGGTGTTTTTTAAAATAAAGGGTAAAATTAGCCATAGCACCATGCTATAAGAAGAATGTGTATTGTTTTAGTGTTAATTAGTGTGAATAACGCTTTCGCGAAAGCGAAACACAAAACCTACAAACAGCCTACAACAAATGCATGTTTAGATAATAGCTGCGAGGTCGTATCTTTGAGATATGAATGAACAAAAAACTGCCTTTATAACGGGCGCCACGAGTGGTATAGGACTGGCAATTGCCGAAACATTTGCAAAACAGGGTTTTAACCTTATCTTGTGTGGTCGTAATACCACCATGCTTGCAAAACTTAAAGAACAATTAAGTCCTTATTGCGAGGTAACCACACTTGCCTTTGATATACGCAATCGCGACGCTGTTAATCAGGCTATTACTGGTTTGCAAGCGCTATTTAACACGGTTGATATCCTTATAAATAATGCTGGTAACGCTCACGGTCTGGATCCTGTGGATACCGCATCGCTAGACGACTGGGATGCAATGATCGATATCAATGTAAAAGGACTGCTGTATGTAAGCCACGCGCTGATTCCACAAATGCGCGATCGCAAAAGCGGTCAAATTATCAACATAGGATCTACCGCAGGTAAAGAAGTGTATCCCAAAGGCAACGTTTATTGTGGTTCTAAACATGCGGTAGATGCCATCACCACCGGCATGCGGCTGGATCTTAATCCTTATGGAATTAAAGTGGGCGCAATCAATCCAGGAATGGTAGAAACTAACTTTAGTAGGGTGCGTTTTAAAAACGACGATGCACGCGCTGCAAGTGTTTACCAAGGTTTTGAACCCCTGCAGGCACAAGATGTGGCCGATGTCGTCCTGTTTGCTGTGACTAGACCCGCGCACGTTAACATCGCCGACCTGACCGTCATGTGTACCGCACAGGCTAGTAGTGGCGTATTGAATAAAAAAGTTTGAGAAAAGATAGAACAATTTAAACTGTAAAGCCCATTAAAAAAGCAGCAAACCAATAGGTTTTGTCGTGACAACGTGTTAAACTCGTAGTGTCCTAGGTTGTGTGCACGTATGAAAATTTTTTTGTGAAATATGGATGCGCCGATTAAAAATCCTTGCTTTTCAGCCCATAAATGCTCTTTCAGAATTTTGTCTATTAAGCATGCATATTCATCGTGTTAGATACCACTGGTAGTTAAAAATTACGGTGCATAAAAAAACCTATTCAGCATAGCAAAAGAGGTTTTATTAGATGCAAAATACTTGGCTTTATTCGGGTTGCATTTTAAAGTCATTCATAAATGCTGTGGTGTAATTTCCAGCAACATAATCTGGGTGATCCATTAATTGACGGTGAAACGGTATTGTTGTTTTAACACCTTCTATCACAAACTCGTCCAGTGCGCGTTTCATTTTATTAATAGCCTCTTGTCGTGTGCGATCAGTGGTTATTAACTTAGCAATCATAGAGTCATAGTTGGGCGGTATGCTGTAACCAGAATACACGTGAGTGTCTAATCGCACCCCGTGACCACCTGGTGCATGCAGGGTTACTATCTTACCTGGAGACGGTCTAAAATCATGAAAAGGATCCTCGGCATTAATACGACATTCTATTGAATGCATCATGGGCTCGTAATTTTTGCCAGAAATTTTAACTCCCGCAGCAACAAGTATTTGTTCTCTAATCAGGTCAAAATCAATAACCTGTTCAGTAATAGGGTGCTCTACTTGTATACGGGTGTTCATTTCCATAAAGTAGAAATTGCGGTGTTTGTCTACTAGAAATTCTACAGTCCCAGCACCTTCATAAGCAATAAACTCGGCAGCCTTAACGGCAGCCTCACCCATTTCTTTACGCAATTTTTTTGTCATAAAAGGTGATGGCACCTCTTCGGTCAATTTTTGGTGGCGGCGTTGCACGCTGCAATCGCGTTCACTTAAATGACAGGCTTTTCCATAACTATCGCCTATAATTTGGATTTCTATATGGCGTGGCTCTTCAATAAGCTTTTCCATATACATGTCATCATTGCCAAAAGCCGCTTTACTTTCTTGTCGCGCACTTTCCCATGCGTTTAAAAGATCTTCTTCTTTCCACACGGCACGCATTCCTTTACCACCACCGCCGGCAGTCGCTTTAAGCATAACAGGATAGCCGGTTAGCTGTGCGACTTTTTTACAATCTTCAAAATCTGTAATTAAACCATCAGACCCTGGCACACAAGGTACACCTGCTGCTTTCATGGTTGCTTTGGCCGTTGCCTTGTCCCCCATTTTAGAAATCATTTCGGGACTTGCGCCTATAAATTTAATCTCGTGCTCTTGGCATATACGCGAGAATTCGGCATTTTCAGACAAAAAGCCATATCCAGGGTGTATCGCATCGGCATTTGTGATTTCGGCAGCGCTTATGATACTGGACATTTTAAGGTAAGAGTCCTTGCTAGGTGGTGGTCCTATACACACGGCCTCGTCTGCAAACTTTACGTGCAAACTATCGGCATCGGCTGTAGAGTAAACGGCAACCGTTTTAATTCCCATCTCTTTACAGGTTCTAATAACCCGCAGCGCGATTTCACCCCTGTTTGCAATCAGTATTTTTTTAAACATAATGTGTTGTTTTAGTTATCGTGCGGGACGTTTTTTGTTCGCTTTCGCGAAAGCGAACTCTATAACATCATCACTTTAAATAATTAAGTGTACTGATTTATGATGGTTGCACTAAAAATAGTGGCTGATCAAATTCTACAGGCGAGGAATCGTCTACTAAGATTTTAACGATGGTGCCAGAGACCTCGCTTTCTATCTCGTTAAAAAGTTTCATCGCTTCTATAACGCACAGGGTATCCCCTTCTTTAATGCTATCGCCTACCTCGCAAAACATAGGTTTGTTGGGCGCAGGTCTTCTATAAAAAGTACCTATGATGGGAGATTTTATGGTAATAAAGTTATTTTTTTCTACCACTGGTGCCGCTGGTGCGGCAGCAACTGGTGCTGGTGCAGGGATGGTTACTGCGGCAGGTTGATGCATCACGACTGGTGCAGCGTGACTTACTGAAACGGCACCGTCATAACCGGTTTTAATGGTGATTTTTATATCCTCCATTTCTAGTTTTACCTCGCTCGCGCCAGACTTAGCTACAAATTTTATCAGGTTTTGAATCTCTTTAATGTCCATATAATAAAGTTTAGGTTTTTAATTTTAATAGGCCCAAGTAAGTAAAATAGAACCCCAGGTAAAGCCACCGCCAAAAGCTACAAAAACAAGTTTGTCACCTTTTTTAAGTTGACTCTCGTAATCTTTAAGCAATAAAGGTAGTGTGGCGCTGGTGGTATTGCCGTACTTTTCTATGTTTATCATAACCTTGTCCTCGGGAAGTTCTACCCGTTTTGCGGTGGCGTCGATAATGCGCTTATTAGCCTGATGTGGTACCAACCAGTTTATGTCATCGTTAGTAAGGTTGTTGCGGCTCACGATTTCCTCTGCAATGCTTGCCATGTGCGACACGGCATATTTAAATACGGTTTTACCGTCTTGCGTTACATAATGTAGTTTAGCATCTATAGTTTGTTGCGAGGTAGGCAGTAAAGACCCGCCAGCCTCAATCTTTAAAAATTCCCTACCTATACCATCACTTTTAAGAATTTCGTCTTCATAGCCGTACTCGTTTGGGCTAGGTTCAAAAAGTGCAGCTCCTGCGCCATCGCCAAAAATGATACACGTGGCGCGGTCTGTATAATCTATAATACTAGACATTTTATCGGCGCCTATGACCAAGACTTTTTTATAGCGTCCTGACTCTATGTAACTAGCAGCGGTGCTCATGCCATATAAAAAACCAGAGCAAGCGGCCATGAGGTCATATGAAAAAGCGTTTACCGCTCCTATTTCAGTTGCGACAAACGCTGCTGTTGAAGCTACAAGCACATCTGGTGTTACAGTCGCTACAATCACAAGGTCAATGGTTGCGGGGTCTATGTTGCGTGCCGACAGGCAGTCCTGTGCTGCTTTAATTGCTAGGTACGAGGTACCTTTTGTGGGGTCTTTTAAAATGCGGCGTTCTTTAATTCCTGTGCGAGATTCTATCCACTCGTCGTTAGTATCCACCATGGTTTCAAGCATCTTATTAGTTAACTTAAAATCAGGTGCATATGCTCCTACTGCGGTAATTGCTGCTTTTACTGGACTCATGAAACGTTTGTAATGATTTGCTAAAACGTGGAAAGCTACTCAAAATAGCTTAAATATAACAAAAAATGATACGCTTTTTGATAAAAAGCGTATCATTTTGATGAAATACGGTAAAAAACCGAGTATTCGGTTTGTATGAAAAAGGTGTTACGCTTCTATAGTTTCTGACTTATCTATAACCACGTTACCACGGTAGTATAATTTACCCTCGTGCCAGTGTGCTCTATGATATAGGTGTGCCTCACCGGTTGTGCTGTCTGTTGCGATTGTAGGAACTCCTATTTTATAATGGGTTCTTCTCTTGTCTCTTCTGGTTTTGGAAATTTTCCTTTTAGGATGCGCCATGGCTATGTGTTGTTATTATCTGTTTTTAATTTTTTTAAAATATCCCATCTCGGGTCTTCGGGTACTTGTTGCTTCTCAAAAAAAGAGGCTTTGGGTTTTAATTCTTCTAATTTTTTTACTATTTCCGATTGTAATGTGCCGTCTGCAATGCCCGGATGGACACGTTTTGCAGGAACTGCCAGTACAATCATTTCATAGATGTATTGCGATACGTAAAATTCATACTCGCCATGCTCTAGAATTAATAATGATTCATTTTCATCATTAAACTCATGACCAAATTTTACAACGAGGTCCATGTGTGCACTTAAAGGCAAATCAAAGGGCTCGTTTGTGGTGTCACAATTTACATTCACAAATCCTGTTGCATGGAATTCAAGATCCATTAGGGTGGGTCTTTTGTCCATGATTATCGTGACATTTATGTTTGTGTCATTAAACTCATCAAATCCAAATTCTTCAAAAAACGCGCTATCAATTTCATAAGTAAACTCATGTTTACCATCCTTTAATCCTGCAAAAGCTATCTTAAAAGGTTTGAGATTCATAACATACCTCGTTAAACGAGCGGGCAAAGATAATAAAAGTTATTAAAACACATTGTTAATATCATCTTCGTTTTCTTGAATTATTTTTTAACGGATTCTCTGTAAGTCTCGCATGCATCATCCTGTTCTTGTAAATAGTCACCGCGGTGTCTATGGCTTTCATAAAAGACGATGGGTTTGCCTCGCCTTTTCCAGCAATATCAAAGCCTGTACCGTGGTCAGGGCTGGTGCGCACATGACTCAATCCAGCCGTAAAATTTACACCTTCGCTAAAGCTTATCGTTTTAAATCCTACCAATCCCTGATCGTGATAGCTGGCTAACACTGCATCAAATTGTGTGTATTTTTTACTCCCAAAGAACGTATCGGCAGCATATGGACCAAAAATAAGCGTCCCATCTTGTCTTAACTCTTCTAACGCGGGAATAAGCACCAGCTGATCGTCATTACCTATAACGCCATTGTCGCCCACATGTGGATTTATGCCTAACACCGCGATTTTAGGCCTAGTAATACCAAAATCCTTAACAAGAGAATCCTTAATAGTACCTATTTTAGCCTTAATCAGTTTTGCATTAATACGGCTAGCCACCGTTGATACCGGTATATGGTCTGTTAACAGGCCTACTCGCAAATCGTCTGAAACTAAAAACATAAGGCTCTCACCTTCTAGTTCTTGATTTAAAAAGTTAGTATGCCCGGGAAAATTAAATTCATCAGACTGTATGGACTCTTTATGTATGGGCGCAGTAACCAGTACCTGTATTTTATTTTCTTTTAAAGCGGTGGTTGCTGCTTTAAGACTTGCAATAGCAACAGCACCAGCCTCTTTACTTACCTGGCCCCAAGTGACTTTAAACTCGTCGGTTATTACAGATAGTAAATTAAGTTTTCCAGGGAGTGCGTCTTCTATGTTTTTGATACTATGGTAACGCACATCTAGGTTAAACTCCTTAATATAGTAAGAAAGCAATTTTTTCTCAGCAAAAATGACGGGTGTGTATAATTCGAGCATCATTGGATCCTCAAAAGACTTTAAAATCACCTCGCCCCCGATACCGTTAGGATCGCCTATACTTATACCTACTATTATATTCTTAGATTTACTCATGGACTATGCCTTTTTTAGCCTTATTTTTGAGTAGATAAAAGTAATGGTTTTTTAGACATTTATGTTCACAGGTATTATAGAGCGTACAGCAACAGTAGTTCATTTAGAAAAGGATCAATCCAATTTGCACCTAACACTTAAAAGTGTGCTAGCGCACGAGCTTAAGGTAGACCAAAGCCTTGCACACAACGGCGTGTGCCTTACGGTCGTAGCAATTAACAACGACACATACACCGTCACTGCTATTGATGAAACATTGCAAAAAACAAATCTAGGAAACCTAACCGTGGGAGCGGTTGTGAATCTAGAACGCGCAATGATAATGAATGCTAGGCTGGACGGTCACATTGTGCAAGGTCATGTAGACCAACTAGGGATTTGCACACATGCCGAAGACAAAAACGGCTCATGGTTTTATACTTTTGATTACGATCCCAGTCTAGGAAACGTCACGATTGAAAAAGGCAGTATTTGCATAAACGGTGTAAGTTTAACAGTGGTTAATGCAACCGATCATGGCTTCTCGGTAGCTATCATACCTTATACTTATGAACACACAGGGTTTAAAACCTTAAAAGTGGGTGATGCGGTAAATTTAGAATTTGATGTAATCGGTAAATATGTTGCGCGATTGCTGCAGCGCTAGATTGCTTTTCTAGAAGTGTTCTTTAAAACAATAAATATCCCCACAAGTAGCGCGATAACAAAAATTGCTAGCGTATAACTATCTATAGGTACATCACCTACTGGCGGTACGTTTTTAGGGGGAGGAGGCGGTGGAGGCGATCCTTGTACTAAAGTTATTGCAATAAAAGCCAAGCAACTTTTAATCATTCCATTTTGTTAACAACTCACAAATGTAATTATTTTTAGAAACTATTAACAATAAACAAAGGTTTTTACTTGTTAAAATTAAACGCCTAACCTGAAAGACTGTTTTATGTGCGATATTACTAAGTTGTTTAGGTATGGAGCCCCTTTATAAATTGCAACATGAAATATTGCTGCATAGCTGTTTTACCTATGATTGTGGTTTACGTTTGTCTTTAGACACCTAAAAAATAAAGATAGCCGTCGTATATAGTCATAAAAATCAAAAAACCCTAGCTGTACAACTAGGGTTTTAAGGACGTGGGCCCACCTGGGCTCGAACCAGGGACTTTCTGATTATGAGTCAGATACTCTAACCAGCTGAGTTATAGGCCCGACAAAAAACAATATAGTTGTTTCTTGTTTTAACAGGCTGCAAATTTAAACTATAATCGGTACTGTACAAACTATTCCTTTATTTCTTCGCACAACTCTACTAAAACACCGCCACAACTTTTGGGATGAACAAATGCAACCCATTTATTATCAGCACCACGCTTCGGTTCTTCATTAAGAATCACAAAGCCTTCTTTTTTTAAGCGCTCTAATTCTGCTTTTATATTATCCACGGCAAACGCGACATGATGTATGCCCGGGCCATTCTTTTCTAAAAATTTTGCAATCGCACTGTCTTCATGGGTAGCTGCAAGTAGCTCTATTTTATTAGCCTCGCATTGAAAAAAACTGGTTATCACGTGCTCACTTTCTACCTCCTCCTCTTTATACGGTGGTTTACCTAGCAATTTTGTGTACAAATCATTTGCACTTTGTAAATCCCTAACCGCAATACCCAAATGTTCTATTCTACCTAACATAAATATTTTTTAAATCATCAAAAATATCACAATTACAACTTGCGTACCTTTGCGGCATGGAAGAAAGTAATAGACAAAAAAAAATAAGTGGCATTTTGCAAGAAGACATTGCAAACGTTATTAGTAACGTTTTGCGCAAAAATGCGGTAGCTAACCTTATCGTTTCTGTTACTAAAGTCACCGTAACTCCCGACCTGGGATATGCAAAAGCATACCTGTCTATATTCCCAGCAGATAAAGCGACCGCCGTTGTCAAAGAACTGGTTGCAATGACCCACGAGATACGGTATGAAGTTGCTGCAAAAGTGCGTCATCAATTGCGCCGCATGCCCGAGTTACAATTTTATAATGACGATTCCCTAGAATATATGGACCAGATAGACAGGGAATTGCGTGGTGAGAACAATCCCATAGACAACCCCGATATCCTACCGCGCCGCAAAAAATCATAGTTGGGACTTTCTACGTACATTGCAAAACGCTACCTGATTTCTAAAAATGGTAAAAACGCCATTAACATCATTAATATCCTTAGTTTTATTATCACCGTTGTAGGCACCGCATCGCTTATCATCGTGCTTTCGGGCTTTTCGGGTCTTAAAGATTTCAGTACACAATTTTCTAGTTATTTTGATCCCGACCTGCAAATAAGTCCTGTAAACGGTAAGACTGTGGCTATTCCGCTTTCGCGAAAGCGTGCACTCGAAAACATTAAAGGTGTATACGCAGTGTGTCCTGTGATAGAAGAAAAGGCATTTTTAAGCTATGACGGGAAAAACAGTATCGCCTATATCAAAGGGGTGCCAGAAAATTATGAGACCATCATAAAACCCGATTCTATTTTATTATATGGAAGTAACTGGTTGACAGACAGCGATTCACAAGTAGTTGTGGGTGCTGGTATCTCACTAGAGTTATCGCTAGGCATTAATGATTATGGTGATTACTTGCAAATCATGGTGCCTAAACCGGGTACAAACGCCATAAACGCGCTTAATTTAAACAGCTCATTTTCTACCTTAAATGCGATGTCTACTGGTATATTTTCGGTTAACGAAACGCTGGATAGCAAATATATTTTTACGCGATTAAGTGCAGCCCGTACGCTACTTAATTACAACGATTCTACTGCCAGCGCTGTCGAGTTAAAATTAAAACCTGATGCTCGCGAGGATGATGTGCGCAAAGAAATTAACGCGATTTTTAAAGAACCTGTTATCATAAAAAATAAGCTGCAATTAAATGATGCCCTTTACAAGATGCTAAATTCTGAAAACCTCGCGGTGTATCTTATTTTTACTCTTGTACTGGTTTTAGCATTGTTTAATGTGGTAGGCTCTATCATCATGATGATTTTAGACAAAAAGCAGAATCTAAAAACGCTATCAGACTTGGGGGCAACGATCCCGCAGCTGCGCATGATATTTTTTATTCAGGGCAGTTTAATGACCCTGGCTGGTGGTGTTCTAGGGCTGGTGATAGGGCTGGGATTTGTGTACACGCAAATAACCATGAAGCTTTTTTACATCGCGCCTGGTATTGTGTATCCGTTTGCAATCCAATGGCAAAATATTGTTGTCTCGCTTTTAACAATAGCGATTTTAGGATTTATCGCAAGTTATATAGGGTCTAGACGTATTAACGAGCGATTGCTTAATCAGGCAAAACTATAATCACCAAATTTTTCTAGAACCTCGTCAAAAACTGCAAAAACAGCGGCTGCGCTATCACTAGTAACCATTTGCTGGCGGTACTCTTTAAAATCGGGTATTCCTTTAAAGTAATTTGTGTAATGCCTGCGGGTTTCAAAAACACCCAGGTGCTCGCCTTTCCAGTCCACTGCCATTTCTAAATGCTTTCTAGCGACTTCCACACGCTCCACCATCGTAGGTAATGCACGATGTGTTCCTGTTTCAAAAAAGTGTTTTACTTCTCTAAAAAACCATGGATAGCCTATACTTGCACGGCCTATCATAGCGCCGTCTAGTCCATAACGATCGCGCATTTCCACAGCACGTTCGGGTGTATTGACATCACCATTTCCAAAAACAGGTATGTGCATTCTCGGGTTGTTCTTTACTTGTGCAATAGGTGCCCAGTTTGCATCGCCCTTATACATTTGTGCGCGGGTACGGCCGTGAATCGATATCGCTTTAATGCCCGCATCTTGCAGCCGCTCGGCAACCTCAACGATTTTTATAGAATCATCATCCCAACCCAAACGCGTTTTTACGGTGATAGGAATGTTTGTATGTTTTACCATGGCCGCGGTAAGCGACACCATGAGGTCTATGTCTTTAAGAATGCCTGCACCGGCACCTTTAGAAACCACTTTTTTTACAGGACATCCAAAGTTAATATCAATAATATCGGGCTTTGTGCGCTCTACAATCTCGACAGATTGTAACATGGAATCTAGGTTAGCACCAAAAATCTGTATGCCCACAGGGCGCTCGGACTCATAAATGTCTAGTTTCATCAGGCTTTTTGCCGCGTCACGTATCAATCCCTCGCTCGAGATAAACTCGGTATACACCAGGTCTGCACCATGTTCTTTACACAACGCGCGGAATGGTGGGTCACTCACATCTTCCATAGGTGCAAGTAACAACGGGAAATCTGGTAGCTCTATATCGCCTATTTTAACCATGCCGCAAAGGTAATCCATTCTGTACGTTCATAAAAGTAAGAAAACCACCAACAGTCCTAAAAACAAGCCACTATAAAACACGTACACTTTAGAAGCACGTGTAAGATGCTTGCAAAGAATCCTACTAAAAATGGTATCCCTTAAAAGGTCTTGAACAACTGCAAAAATGAGCAAAATAAAGACCTTGTATTAGAGTATATTTGTAACAGTATATAATGATTATGAAGAACATACGCAATTTTTGTATTATCGCACACATAGACCACGGTAAAAGCACGCTGGCCGACAGGCTTCTAGCAGCAACAAATACCGTTACCGAGCGTGAATCTAAAGCACAACTGCTAGATAACATGGATTTAGAGCGTGAGCGAGGTATTACCATAAAATCGCACGCGATACAAATGGATTATACCGCACCCGATGGGCAGCAGTATATCCTTAATTTAATAGACACCCCTGGTCACGTCGATTTCTCTTATGAAGTGTCGCGTTCTATAGCCGCTTGCGAGGGCGCTTTACTTATAGTAGACGCCGCACAAAGTATACAAGCACAAACCATTTCAAACTTGTACCTCGCACTAGAAAATGACCTAGAGATTATTCCTGTACTTAATAAAATTGATTTACCCAGCGCAAACCCCGAAGAAGTTAAAGATGATATTGTGGACTTATTGGGTTGCAAACGCGAGGAGATTATACCAGCAAGTGCAAAAACAGGTCAGGGCATTCAAGAAATTTTAGATGCCATTATAGAGCGTATCCCGCCACCACAAGGCAACATAGACGAGCCCTTACAAGCACTGGTTTTTGACTCCCATTACAACCAGTTCCGCGGTGTGGAAACTATCTTTAGGGTGATTAACGGCTCGATAAAAAAAGGCCAACAAATACAATTTGTAGCAACCGGACAAACCTATTATGCAGACGAGGTAGGAACACTTAAACTTAACCAAGTAGCAAAAAAAGAAATAAAAGCAGGCGATGTAGGGTACCTGATTACAGGAATCAAAGAGGCCAAAGAAGTAAAAGTAGGCGACACCATTACCGATGCTATCAACCCTAGTAAAAATGCGGTCTCTGGATTTGAGGATGTAAAACCCATGGTTTTTGCAGGTATTTATCCTGTAGATACCGAGGATTATGAGGACCTGCGCAGCAGCATGGAAAAACTGCAATTAAACGATGCCTCGCTGGTGTTTCAAGCAGAAAGTAGTGCGGCACTGGGATTTGGTTTCCGTTGCGGATTTTTAGGGATGTTGCATTTAGAGATTATACAAGAACGTCTAGAGCGAGAATTTAACATGACGGTGATTACCACCGTGCCTAACGTTTCTTACCACGCTTTTACTAATAAAAACCCAGACACCATTGTTATTGTTAACAACCCGAGCGATTTACCAGAGCCATCTACCCTAAACCGTGTCGAGGAGCCTTACATAAAAGCCACCATTATCACTAAGTCAGACTTTGTAGGAAACGTCATGTCCCTGTGTATAGAAAAACGCGGGATTGTTACTAACCAGACCTATTTAACCACCGAGCGTGTAGAGTTGAGTTTTGACATGCCCCTAGCCGAAATCGTTTTTGACTTTTACGACCGTTTAAAAACCGTTTCTAAAGGCTATGCCTCGTTTGACTACACCCCCATAGGTATGCGCGCATCAAAACTCGTACGCGTAGATATCTTACTCAACGCCCAGCCGGTAGACGCATTAAGCGCCCTGATACACCAGGACAATGCCTATAACATAGGCAAACGCATGTGTGAAAAACTGCGCGAGTTAATCCCAAGACAGCAGTTTGACATTCCTATACAAGCAGCAATAGGCGCAAAAATCATTTCGCGCGAGACCATTAAAGCCCTGCGTAAAGATGTAACGGCAAAGTGTTATGGTGGTGACATCTCGCGCAAACGCAAGCTGTTAGAAAAGCAAAAAAAGGGTAAAAAGCGCATGCGCCAGGTAGGTAATGTAGAAATTCCACAACAGGCGTTTATGGCAGTTTTAAAGTTAAACGACTAGCTGTTAGGTATTTTCGCTTTCGCGAAAGCGAACTAAAGACATGTTCAGCTTATTATTATTTTTTTGGACGATGCTCCTCTATAAAAGCACCGATGTCGCCTATTTCTTCTTCTACAAAAGTTCTGAAAAACGTGGTGCTTGTTAAACCGCGTTGTTCTAATGCGTTTAAATACCAGTCTTTATATTTAAACATAGGCATGGATAGAAAGTCTAAATAGTCAGCACCAACAAACCAAACGCTTTTTAGGTAATTTAAAATACCCTCTTTTGAAAAATCATTTACGGGGTTTGCCCATCTGAAGACTTCAATCAACTCCTTTTCTAATAATTTTTCTATTAATTCCAAACCATATTCCCTTGCCTCGGGTGTGTAAATAGGAATTGCCGTTGTCCACTCTATTAAGCGATTTAATAGCTCTACACCATCAGGCGAAAAGATATCTACATTTTTTGCCGAATAAAATTCTTGATCTGTCATAAATTATAAAATTTAATATCACTTGTTGTTGAATATATACTAGGAAAATTTAGTGAGATAGTTGCTGGTACGTTGCTAGATGATTGGTGAGATATTTCGCTTTCGTGAAAACGAACTAAAGACATGTTCAGCGTTCAGGTTTCTAGCACAATATAACTACCGACTTACATCCAATTAAAGTTATAAAAGCACCAAAACTCAGCAACTCTATAATGTTGAGAATCATGCTTTTTTATTCCTTTCTGAGTATATAATTACTTCCTACACCTATCAATTACCAGTTTTCTTTATACAAAATATAAGCTGCAAGTTCAACACCTTGGAATTCCAAATATTCTATGAGTGCTAAGTTCCCTTTAAAACTAATTTGTATGGAACGAAAAGCAATAGGGTCTCTTGAATCTCTTCTACGCACTGTAATTAAACTATCAACCAAAATTGGTGTGCTTTTAAGCAGTGAATTTTTATCCCAATAATTATAAGTATTGCAAATTGCACCCTTAACCCACCCATATTTATCTTTCAGATTATCATATTCTTCAGATGTGATTTCGAATCTTTTAGAGGGTGTGAAACAGCGTTTGTGACTATCTAGCATTTTATCATAAAGCGGTGATGTTGCTAAATCTTTCTCATTAGAAAAGTCAAAGGTTTTTGACAGCATCATCCTACCTTTGTCTTTTCGCAAAATATCATCAACTAATGAATGTGCTTTTAAGTAAAAATAACTTTGTAAACTGTCATTTTGCGCTTGTGCACCACCATAAATAAAACAGAACACAAGTAGGGTTTGTTTAATATTCATTATTCACAGTTATTGCTTCCTTTTAGGTTTAACGTTAGGGGCGCATTCAAAAGGACGATTCCTGACTCAGCATTTCTAGATGTATTTGAATGAGTTTTGTATTCAAAAGATTTGGTTCTATAATCATCCGTTAGTACCAACTCCCCAGACCAGCTCAATAAATTGTAATAATCAAAAGGTGTACCGTCAAACTCCCTTCCATTATTGCTGTTGATTGTAATACTAAAATCATCCCACACTCCCAAAGCATCGGCTAGGGTATCGACAAAACTTAAAGCCATTACAGTAAATTTTGTGGCTTTGGTATTAGATGTTATTATTCCTTTGATCCCTTGTATTGCCTTGCAACCCCAATGGCACCCCACTTTCCGTCAGCAAACCTGTATGCATAAAGTTCTAGACCAAAAGGACCCTTATAAAGGACCATCGCTAAATCATCTTTAAAGTTTATTTGTAGTGGTATAATATTGAAATATGTTACTCCATTTTCAGTGTAAATAAATTCTTTTTTAAGAGAATCTACAACTACTATCTTACTTTTTTCAAATAGAGATAGTTTCCATTCTTTTAATGAATTGTCATTAGAAGAAGGCGCTAACCAGCCAGTACTATCCTTAAAACGTGCAATATCCTTAATAGCATCATTTAAACCACGTGATTCTTTAAATGACAAAGGATGAAAATAAGTAATCTCACCAAACAACTTAATCACAGTCAAATTTTGTTGATTGTTAAAATCAAAAGTTTTTTTGAGACAATAAGTAGATTTTCCTTTATTTAAAATATCATCTAATAATTTATGGCTTTTTATATAAAACTCATTATCAACTATATGAATCCTTTCTTGCGCCTTGCAGGATGTAATAAGGAGGTAAAGTACAAATAACAAAATTCTCATTAGTTACAGTTATTTTGACCCTTTGGTGGTAGCATTTCCGGGTCTAAAATAGATACTATTCCCTGTTCAGCTTTGTTTGCTAGTATTGAAAAATACTGGAACTCCGCAGACATATTTTCTGTAAAATAATCTGTATCTATTAATTGCCCAGACCAACTTAATAATTTGTAATAATCAAAAGTGAAGCCGTTTCTTTGTAAAATCTTGTTATCGTTATCCCAAACACCTAGAGCATTGGCTATGGTGTCGATAAATTGGTTGGCAATGATTTGGTGATCCGCATCATTTGAACTCTGTCTTGGACCCGCGGCATCATTCATTAAAAATTGCAATTGTTGTGCAATATCACTTTGTGGTTGCGAGCGTCGTAAGTAACTAAAATAGGCGTGAGTAAGTTCATGAATCATCGTTCTAGCTAAGGCTAGATCTGTGGCAGCGCTAAGATAGCTATTGTTCATTGTTATCGTAATATTAAAAACATCGCCAGCAGGCACCGTGCTAGGAGCTAAATTAGATGTCTGTGCATTGGGTATCAAACCAGAAATAGGATCTGGAGGGATGTTTGCCGTTTCTATTTTCAATGAATATCCAGCATCATTATTAAATAAGTCTAAAATCATGTTAGGCAATTGCATTTGTTGCAATAATCTATTGTCAACTCCAGCAAAGTTAACATTAAACCCCTCTGTCGGCTTCAACTTATTTATGATGCTTTTTAAACATTCGGGTACACTAGCATCAAAAATTAATAGGTTCTCAAAGTCAATCTCGGCGTTGCTGCTTTCCTTTTTAGCTTTAATAACCTCGGTTGCAAACCCTGTCGCCTCGGGCGAGAAGTTATTTGTCATGAGATAATTTTCTATTTGCACTCTAAGTTGATTTTGTGCAGTGCTTTGGATAAAGTTTCTAAAAACATTAGAAAGGTTATTGAAAAAAGCATCTGCAATGCTAGGTATAGGCGGTAAATTAGGAACAACACCTATAGCAATCATCAGGCTTTCATCGTTTTGTAAATCATTAGGAGAGCCTGAATTTGCGCCACTACCGCCACTATTGTCATCGCCAGGAATCGTGGGGTTTTGAGAACCTGAATTTGTTCCACTACCACTGCTAGCAGCGCCCCCACCAGGGAAATCAGTTGAAGGGGGATCTGTGATCGGGGCACCGCCACCGCCGC
>DAIRDE010000019.1:0-43522 GCA_036796335.1 Nonlabens sp. | reverse complement strand
TCCCCGGCCCTAAAGGGTGCGGAAACTACGGCATTCATTTTTGTTTCCGTTCCCCAACCCTAAAGGGTGCAGAAACTAAGGCATTCATTTTTTGTTTCCGTTCCCCCAATCCTAAAGGGCTGGGGCAAAAGGTTTCGGTTTTGTTTCCGTTCCCCGTCCCTGAAGGGTGCGGAAACATTTGCTTTTTACTTGTGCAATGCGTTTGTGAGGATTACGCTTTCGCGAAAGCGAACTCAAAACGCCCTGTATGATTTAGAAAAGCTCTTTAAAACGAGAATCCAAAACTACCTGTAATCCCTATTCTGCGGGCATCGGGTAAGAAATTATACCCGCCGCGGAAGTTTACATCTAAGCGTAAAATCTTAAAGATATTGCCTATACCTGCGCTGTATTCCCAGTAAACATCGGTTGGGGCGCGGTAGGTGATGCTGCTGGCGTTCAGGGCGATATTCTCGTTGCTTATGGTGCCATAAACAGCGCGCACGCCCACCAGCTCGCGCAGGTTTAAATCTCGCAACCACGGTACACGCGAGAATAAACGACCGTTAAAATTGTGGTTTAAGTGCACGGTCACGTACTGGTCGGACACAAATTCATAGAAATTCATCGTGTTAAAGGCACCGTCTATGTTAAAATAGGTTTGGTTACCGGGGATAACATTGAGTAGGGCCAGCGGTACGGCGCCAAAGGTCTTACCGGCCTCGAGACGTGCCGTGAGTCGTCCAAAACCACCCACATTTAACGGGTGGCTGTAGTAAAATTGCAGCTTGTCATAGTTAAAATTGCTTTCTAGGACGTCTTTTAAACCTTTGGCATAACTTAAATATAAAACGGGATAACTGCCTGCATTGATAAGGGTGCGTTCTACACCATAATTAGATGTTTTGCGACCGGGTGTGTAGTTTACTGTCAGGTCTACTTCGGCCTGGCGGGTGACACCACTTATTCCTGTGACGGATGTCGGGTCCACATAATCTAGACTAAAAACGCCAGGGTTTGCAGTAGTGATTTTGCGATAACTGCTCCCCATGCGGAATTCCAGATTGTACAACGGCTCAAAACTGATGCCTGCGGTATATAAGTTTATTTGTGACAGGTTGCCATTATTTCCAGCACTTATAAGCGCGCTGGATGCCAGGCTGCGCCCCAGCAAATCGTTAGAATTTGTTAAACTGGCAGCGAGTTGTTCTACATCGTTGCGATTACCACCGTAAATAGTGAGACGGCTGCTTTTATCTAATAGCCACTTTGCCGAGATACCATATTTAAAATTTTGATCTCTAAATCCGTAGGCGCCATATCCCTCTATGCGCCAAGCGTCGTTTGCGTCAAAAAATGTACGGCCACCTAGCCTAATGCGGGTACCTTCTACATCATTAAAACCAAATATGGAAAAAATAGGCCCCAGGTCAAAGTTGTTCATCTCATAATAACCAGATGCTAGTACCGTACCCAGATTGTAAAGCCGCTGAAACTTTTTGTTTTGTTTAAGTGTATCTAGCATGGCGTAGACCTGTTTCTCGTCTTTGTTCAATTTTTCCAGCCTGTTCTCGTCCCAGTAATTCTCATCACGATTGTAAATCTCGGGATTGTAATCGTTTAAACGGCGTTTGTAAAAATCAGGTTCTTTTTCTTTATCAAATTCATAATTGCGGTATAGCGTTGTGCGCTTGCCATAAATCCCTTTAGACTCTTCCTTTTTATTAAGCGCAAAATCGCTCATAAAGTAGTCGCGTTTAATAAGGTAAAGGCTGTCGCCCAGCACGTCATATTCTTGTTCTAGATAAATTTCTTTGACCCAATTAACATCGGCACCCTTAGTAGCTTGCATGTTAATTTTTTTAATGGCATAGGATCCTGTGGCTACCCAAAAATCTCCTTTAAAAGTCAGCTCGTTCTTGCGGCGTGGGTAGTACACGATGTTGTAAGCCTCTACACCATCGATAATGGCCGTGTCGCGCAACACATAATTATAGGTGTCTATACCAGCACGGCCTATGGGACTGGCAAAACTCTTGTCAAAAAACTTAAGGTGGCGGTCATAGATGTCTATATCGGTATACAAATCTTTTACAAAAGCAATTATCGTCTGGTTGTTAGAGAACCCCGAGTTTTTATTTGCCTTGACATCTTCTTTATTTTTATTTAAAACATTGTCGCCGTAGACGGTAGATAGTGATTCATTGATAAAAATGGGCAAGTATGTTTTACCCGTAACACTGCTCGTGTCAGCATAGTCAAAGATAAATTCCATGCCTTTAAAAAGCTTAGAATTAATCATGGCACTGTCTATCGTGTTCATGTCAAACTCTAGCTTTTCGTATTTATCGTACTCATATTGTTTAAACTGTGCGAGCCCATTTTTGCGCCTGTTTTCCCACACTTTGCGCAAAATATCCAGTGCAGGGTTGTCTTTTTTAGATGTTTTACCCGTATAAATTTCTACCGCGTCTAGTGATGCCGTGTCTGTAAGCAGGGTGATTTTAAGATTCGTATTTATTTTTTGGGTAAGGTCTAGCAAGACTGTTTTATACCCTACAAAAGAAAACGAAACCTGGGTATACGATTGCTTTGACTCTAGGTAAAAACGGCCATCGGTGTTTGTGATTGTTCCCTCGGCACTGTTTGTAAAAGTCACGTTTGCAAAAGCCACCGGTTCCCCCAGTTCGTCATAAACAACCCCACCTACTTTAGTTTGTGCAGTAATAATGTTACACATCCAAAAGATAAGAATCGCAAGTATGCCGGATCGAGTCGTTTTCATGGTGTTAAACTTTCTTGGTGTTTCGCTTTCGCGAAAGCGAGATATCAAGAAGTTCATGCTGTATTTAATGCGTTGAGAAAGGACAACAAGCAGCAGTTTACCACGGGTTTGTTGCGGTGCAAAGGTGCAATATTGACGATACAAGCGTGTCACCATACAAAGCCCGAAGATATACAGACTCCAGCACCTGTGGTATTTTTTTGCATGAAATTGTGTGGGGATTTTTTGGGTTGTTGATGAAAATCCAAAGAATTAGACGAATACCAATCTTTTAAAAATTGATAAAAACTTTAGGGAACCTTACATTAGTCTTTTTGTAAATTTCTGATGACTCTGAAAAATACAGACTGAATAATATCAAGATACAAAATATAGAAGTCAAAATCATTTTTAATTTGAACTTAAAATACTTTAAAAATTTGAGCAACAAAAAACCCCACAACCAGCAATCTAGTCATGGGATTTTCATCATGTAAGGTTAAAATTACTTCTTGTAAAGCACTTTCTTAACACCTTCTACTACTTGGCTGGAGTTAGGCAACCACTCTGCAAACAATACAGGGGAATAGGGTGCAGGCGTGTCTTGGGTATTTATTTTATAAATAGGAGCGTCTAGGTAGTCAAAGGCCTCGGCCTGTACCATGTGAGAAATTTCGGTAGATACGTTACCAAATGGCCATGCCTCTTCTAGAATCACCAGGCAGTTGGTTTTCTTTACCGACTTTAAAATCGCTTCTTTATCATAAGGACGCACGGTGCGCAAGTCTATGATTTCGCACGAAATACCTTCTTTAGCAAGCTCATCTGCTGCAATGTATGCTTCTTTGATAATTTTTCCAAAAGAGACAATAGTCACATCTGTTCCTTCTCTTTTTATGTCGGCAACACCTATAGGTAGGACGTACTCACCATCGGGCACCTCGCCTTTATCGCCATACATTTGTTCGGACTCCATAAAAATTACCGGATCATCATCGCGTATCGCGGCTTTCAGGAGGCCTTTAGCATCGTATGGATTGGATGGAACGATAACTTTTAAACCAGGGGTGTTTGCAAACCAGTTTTCAAAAGCTTGTGAATGTGTTGCTGCAAGTTGTCCTGCACTAGCAGTGGGACCTCTAAACACAATCGGGCAATTAAATTGCCCACCACTCATTTGTCTAATTTTTGCAGCGTTGTTGATAATTTGATCAATACCCACCAGCGAAAAATTGAACGTCATATATTCTACAATTGGGCGGTTACCAGTCATGGTACTGCCTATAGCTACACCCGCAAAACCTAATTCGGCAATAGGCGTGTCTATAACGCGTTTGGGACCAAACTCTTCCAGCATTCCTTTAGACGCTTTGTAGGCACCATTATACTCGGCTACTTCTTCACCCATTAAATAAATAGACTCGTCGCGGCGCATCTCTTCACTCATGGCCTCGCAAATCGCCTCACGAAATTGTATCGTTCTCATACCTTTAATTATATCATCAAAACTAAGGAACAAAAATAAGGTATATAAACAAATGCATTTTCATTAAAACATAAAATATTTACTATGCATGCATAGTTTATTTATGCTTTCTGTTGTATCTTCGCAAACGATTGCAAAACTATTTAAAGCCCGCAAATTATGAAGATATTAGTCTGTATCAGCCATGTACCTGATACCACATCTAAAATCAATTTTACAGACAACAACACAACGTTTGATACCAACGGCGTACAATATGTTATAAACCCTAACGACGAGTTTGGGCTAACGAGAGCGATATGGTTTCAAGAAAGGCAAGGTGCAACGGTAGACGTTGTCACGGTGGGTACAGCCGATGTTGAGCCTACATTGCGCAAAGCACTTGCTATAGGTGCAAATGCTGCCATACGTGTGGATATGCCAGCACTAGACGGTTATGCAGTTGCCCAGCAACTAGCCGCAGTGGTTAAAAATGGTGGTTATGATCTGGTAATCGCAGGCCGCGAATCTATAGATTATAACGGTGGCATGGTGCCTGGTATGGTAGCGGCTATGACCGGCGCAAACTTTGTAAACACCTGTATATCCATAGAGATTGATGGTACAAATGCAACAACCGTGCGCGAGATAGATGGTGGTAAAGAGACTGCAACAGCCGCATTACCTGTTATTATAGGAGGGCAAAAAGGACTGGTAGAAGAAAGTGATTTACGCATTCCAAACATGCGCGGTATTATGATGGCGCGTCAAAAACCCCTAACTGTGATCCCGCCTGTAAACGCAAATGCTGAAACACAGACGATTTCCTTTGAAAAACCAGAGCCTAAAGGAGCTGTAACACTCATAGATGCTGAAAATCTAGACCAACTTATTGACCTGTTGCACAACGAGGCAAAGGTTCTATAATAAAGACAGTAATTACATTTAAAACGACTATTTGTGGGGTTTCCGCTTTCGCGAAAGCAAACTATCCAACATCATACAAGTATCCATCAAAAATATTGTAGCGTTAAGGCTACTTAAAAATAAAAACTATGAGCGTACTAGTTTATACAGAATCAGAAAACGGAGTATTTAAAAAAACAGCGCACGAAGTGGCGAGTTATGCCAAAGGTATCGCAGACATGTTAGGCACTGATGTTACCGCCATTGCATTTAATGTGAATGATGCTGGCGAGCTGGGAACTTATGGAGTGAGCAAAATGCTTACTGTCAACGACCCAAAATTAGAAAAGTTTACCGCAGCGGCCTATGCCGATGCCATCGCACAAGCAGCAAAAAAGGTACAAGCCCAGGTAGTTATTATAAGTTCTAGTGCAGATGCCAAGTATTTAGGATCCTTGTTAAGCGTCCATCTAGAGGCTGGATATGTGACTAATGTAACAGCGCTGCCCGAAAGTGCGAGTCCGTTTGTGGTAAAAAGAACCGTGTTTACAAACAAGGCATACAGCAACACGCAAATAAACACGACCGTTAAATTAATAGGTCTTTCTAAAAACGCTTTTGGCCTTAAAGAAAATGCAGTGAGTTGTGCGGTAGAGGCTTTTACCCCTGTATTAAAAGATAGTGACTTTAACGTGCAAGTGCAGTCTGTGGATAAAGCAGCAGGCCAGGTTACTATTGCAGATGCTGAGGTTGTCGTGAGTGCAGGTCGCGGTTTAAAAGGCCCTGAAAACTGGGGGATGATAGAAGAGTTAGCGGGTGTTCTAGGTGCAGCAACCGCATGTTCTAAACCGGTAAGTGATTTGGGATGGAGACCACATGGCGAGCACGTGGGGCAAACAGGAAAACCAGTTGCATCGTCCTTATATATTGCCATAGGAATTTCGGGAGCTATACAGCACCTGGCTGGTGTAAACTCTTCTAAAGTTAAGGTGGTAATAAATACAGACCCCGAGGCGCCCTTTTTTAAAGCAGCAGATTATGGTGTGGTAGGGGACGCTTTTCAAGTAGTTCCTGCATTAATAGAAAAGCTGAAAGCATTTAAAATAGCTAATGCCTAAATTTTAATAATGAATAATTAGTTTTAAGCTGTGCAAATTTGATAAAAACGTTCATTTTTGCACAGCTTTTATAATTATGAGTCTAAAACGATTAGACATACGAGGAATTTCTTACAGCCAAACCCAAAATGGTGCCTATGCACTTGTGCTTAAGGAAATAGATGGCGACCGGCAGCTGCCCATAGTGATAGGCGCTTTTGAGGCACAAAGCATTGCAATAGCCTTAGAAAAGGAAATAAGCCCACCACGACCGTTAACACATGATTTATTTAAATCCTTTGCACAGCGTTTTGGGATCGTTGTTAAGCAAGTAATTATACACAAGCTTGTGGATGGTGTTTTTTACAGCAGTTTAATTTGTGAGCGTGACCGTATAGAAGAAATAATAGATGCCCGTACCAGTGACGCGATTGCATTAGCGGTAAGATTTAGAGCTCCTGTTTTTACCTATGAAAATATACTAGACGAGGCTGGTGTGCAACAGCATATAAGACCAGATAAAGAATTGCGATCTATGGAAAGTGACGATGACGATTCCCTAGACGGTTTATTAAGTCAGGTGCAAAACCCCGCAAACCAAGATTTTGAACATTTGTCAACAGACGAGCTTAATAAAATGCTCGCCGAGGCAGTAGCAAATGAAAATTATGAATTAGCTGTTAAATTGCGTGACGCTATTTCAAAACGATAACCTATTTACTTTATGAATGCAACACTGGTTAGATTTCTAATAACAATAACGTTGTGTTGCCACCTTAGTTACCTGCATGCCCAGGAATCTTCTGCCACGGTTGAAGGTACATGGATAAAACCATACAATGTTAGCACAGGACTTTCTAATAACCGGCTACAAATAGATAGCCTTTATTTTAAAAAACAAGACTATCAAATTTTCACAAGCAACGATAGTTTAAACAGCCAAGGCAAATTTATTGCTCAAGGTGACTTTATTGCGCTTTATCCTAGTAATAATAGTGCTGGTTTTAAGCGGTTGGATATACTTAAAATAAATCCTGATAGTTTAAGTGTTCGTTACGATGGCACCACTTTTAATTTTGTACAAAAGCAAAATACCCCTGTGGTATCTAAAAACATGGAAATACCGCAGGATATAGGTTTTAATTTTCAAAGCCTTTATCGCGGTTTACTGGGTATGCTTGTTATTATTGCTTTTTGCTATTTGCTTAGTAAAGACAAAAAGAATATTGACTGGAGACTCGTTATTGTTGGTACTGCGTTACAACTGGTTTTTGCGATTGCTGTTTTAAAATTTGATAGCGTTGCGCTAGTTTTTGATTATATTTCAAAAGGTGTTGTTAAGTTTCTAAATGTAAGCGAGGCAGGTGCACAATTTGTATTTGGTAATTTTATAGACGCAAGTGGCAGTTGGGGCTATGTATTTGCCTTTAAGGTATTGCCCACGATTGTTTTTTTTTCAGCGTTTACCTCTCTTTTATATTATCTGGGTATTTTACAACGAGTTGTTTATGTGCTCGCCTGGATCATGAGTAAAACCATGCGATTAAGTGGTGCCGAGTCCCTTGCTGCCGCTGCAAACATTTTTATAGGTCAAACCGAGGCGCCCCTAGTGGTAAAACCCTATCTGGAACGAATGACCAAATCAGAGATGTTGTGTTTAATGGTAGGTGGTATGGCCACCATAGCAGGTGGCGTGCTTGCAGCGTTTATAGGATTTTTAGGCGGTGAGAGCGAGGCGCAGCAAATACTATTCACTAAACATTTACTCACGGCGTCTATTATGAGTGCCCCTGCGGCGATTGTGATTTCTAAAATTTTGTATCCTGAAGATGATACTATTAATATAGACCGCTCGCTAGACGTTTCTAAAGATAAAATAGGTTCCAATATACTAGACGCCATTTCTCGTGGTACAACCGATGGTTTAAAGCTTGCTGTGAATGTAGGCGCTATGTTGCTTGTTTTTACTGCATTAATTGCAGTAGTCAATTTTGGATTGCGCGACTTAATAGGTGATGTGACGGGATTAAACACCATTATTCAATCATCTACAAGTGGTCGATATGATGGTTTCTCTATGCAGTACATCTTAGGTAACGCCTTTGCTCCTGTGGCATGGGTGATCGGTGTGCATGCAGACGATATGGTTCTTATAGGTCAACTTTTAGGTGAAAAGACCATCCTTAACGAGTTTATTGCCTACAGCTCTTTAAAAGATTTAAAAGAAGCAGGTAAAATTTTACATCCTAAGTCTATCATCATCGCTACCTATGCGCTATGTGGTTTTGCAAACTTTGCCTCCATTGGGATACAAATAGGTGGAATAGGCGTTCTCGCTCCTGGACAGCGCAAGACATTAGCTGCTTTTGGGATCAAGGCACTTATTGGCGGAACCTGCGCTGCCTTAATGACTGCGACTATTGCAGGGATGTTATTTGGATAGTAGTTCGCATATAGTTTTTTTTAACTACATTTGTTAACGTAATTTTAACAATTACGCCACCAGCTTTGGAACATTCAAACTTTTTAGAGAAAAAACGTTACCATTTTGGAAGCGTTTTTTACTATCCTGCCTATGTAATAGGTGAAATAAATAGAAACCTTCTACTCGATACGGTCGCAGCGTCTTTAATTTTAAGCGACATCACAGCGTTTTACCAAAATAAAAAATTTGTCTACATAGCAAATAGAGAAATGGGTCACGACGTAGACCTTCAGGTTTATAAACTTATTAATCCTAAATTGATGATTGGGATAGCCATAGTTGCTAGTGATGTTGTAAAGCATCAAATTGCGCAAGAGCAAAAACGTTACGACGGTTCTTTCGGCTATTTTAAAAATATGGACAGTGCTATTTCTTGGGCTCAAATGCTCATGACGCAATCAGCCTAGCAAATTTAAACGCCCTCCTTTTGTTTTAGAAATTGTATTTTTAAACCCTTAAAAGAATAAAACGTACATGCAACAATATCACGATTTACTCAAACATATTCTAGATAATGGTGTCGATAAAGGGGACCGCACAGGTACAGGAACGCGTAGTGTTTTTGGCTATCAAATGCGATTTAATCTGGCAGACGGTTTTCCAATGGTGACCACAAAAAAACTACACTTAAAATCTATTGTTCACGAATTGTTGTGGTTTTTAACAGGCGATACAAATATTAAATACCTGCAAGACAACGGGGTGCGCATTTGGAATGAGTGGGCAAATACAAATGGTGATTTAGGACCTGTTTATGGACACCAGTGGCGCAACTGGAATAGCGAGGAGATAGATCAAATCAAGGACATCGTTCTAACACTTAAAACAAATCCTAACAGCAGGCGTATGCTTGTGAGCGCATGGAATCCCAGTGTGCTTCCCGATACCTCAATAAGTTTTAGTGAAAACGTCGCAAATGGAAAGGCGGCACTACCACCGTGCCACGCGTTTTTTCAATTTTTTGTAGCAAATGGTAAATTAAGTTGTCAGTTATACCAGCGCAGTGCCGATGTTTTTCTGGGTGTACCATTTAACATAGCCAGTTATGCGCTTTTAACCATGATGATGGCACAAGTATGTGATTTAGAAGCGGGCGATTTTATTCACACATTTGGCGATGTACACATTTACGCAAACCACATGGATCAAGTACACATGCAACTTTCTAGAGAACCACGACAGCTTCCTACGATGCGCTTAAACCCTTCGGTCAAAGATATTTTTAGTTTTACGTTTGACGATTTTTCCTTAGAAAATTATGACCCGCATCCTGCCATAAAGGGCGAGGTAGCTATTTAATTTATTTAATAGATTTTTTGGATAGTTAATTATTGTGGTTGTTTCGCTTTCGCGAAAGCGAACTTTCCAAAACATTGCGTTGACAATTGAAAGCGCGTGAATAACATATTATTGTCATTATAGTTTAAGGGCCAAATTCATAAGCAAATTTTTATACGGATGCGGCATTTTCTACTTCATATGGGTTTTGCTTTATTTGGTACCGTTTTATGTGCACAAATTATTATGCAAAAGAACGCACCTGCCCTGTTGCAAATATGTGTGCGCGATAGTATCCATGTAGACCCAATATCATGTACAAATCGAGAAATGATGCGAGTAATCATTAATGAAGTCATGCAATTTAAAAAGTGGAACAGCATGAATGCAACTGTTAATTTGGATATTCACATAGCGGTAAACGATCCAGGTACTATTGCTGCTGTCCAGGTAAATAAAAATAGTAAGACCCTTGAAAATACGGTAGCCATTAAATTGAAAACCATGGACTCGTTTTTCCCAGCTAGAGAAAATGGCGTTTTTATAAAGTTTATTTTAACGTATCATGTAGACGACATGACTTTGCTAGATTATAGAACGCAAGAAGAAATGGGTGGTAATTACACTCGCGCCACCGGTGGTAGAAAGCATGAATTTTAAATATCCTGTCAATAATCAAGACCATGTTTTTCCATTTATGGCTGTCCAAGAGCCACCTTCAACAAAAAAATGTTTAAAATTCAATGAGTTACAAGACCGACACCTGTGTTTTACAAATCATGTAAATGATTACTTAGAGTGTAAACTGGGCAAGCGCTTAAATAAATTTACCGACCTTACTACAAAGCAATGCCTGCACATCATGTTTAAAATATGCGCAAATGGCGAGATAGAGGACATACAGGTGCATTTTAAAAATAATGATGTTGTTCACTCGATCATACAAGTTATGAAAAAATTTCCACCAGTGATACCAGCTAGAGATCGTGGTAAGGCTGCTAAAACGCAGTTTGTAACGGTTTATTCATTTTAAAAAAAGTTTGCTTATTGTCATGGATATTCAAAAGGCTTTTTGCTATTGTCATGGATGTCTATTGATGATTTTGCCCAATATTTTAAATACTCTACAAATACCTGATCAATCATTATTCTTAAGAAATCCTTAATATTTTTATGTTTTTCATGTTAAAAAATGGTTATGTTTACGTAATAATTTGGTTGACAAGTTGCTGTTTAAAATAGGATTACCAAAAATATATCTAAAAATCAGTTACTTAGTTACAACAAGTGTTTGAAAATTTCATATGTTAAATTGTTAACATTCATTTTGATTATTGTTTGTTATTAGTATATTTGTCGCTTAAACTATTACTAAAAGGTAAAAGAATGCGTTCAAAATTTACAAACTCATCATTTAAGGTAATATCGCTTATTCTAGTGTTATTAACTTCGAACTCCATTTTGGCTCAACAAGCCATAGATCCACCACCTGGTGCTCCCATCGATGATTACATCATACCAATGCTATTACTGGCTTTTATAATTGCGGTGTTTTATTACAAACGTAGAATAAGTGCCTACAACCCTTTCAAAAATAAAAACATGGAAAATTCTACTATTCCTCTTAAAAAACTACCAGTTGCAATATCTGCAGTGGTGATAATGTTTTTTACTGCTCAAGTGTTTGCACAACAGGTGCAACAAAACGGCGTCGTCTTTGTGAAGGACGGCGGTGTTTTAACAGTTAAAAATGGACCATTCAATTTTGGGACTGGCACTGGTGATGCTACCAGTACAGGTAGAGACGCAGCTAATTTTGGTAGAATATTGTTTTTACAAGCGGCAAACAGTGTTGGTGCCGCAAATGCGCACAGTATCAATGGATATGCTAGTGCGACAGGTAAAACGGCTTTTATTTTTCCTGTTGGTGTTCCAACGATATATGCTCCTTCTAGGGTTTTTGAAGCTACAGCGACCTCTACCTACAACAGTGCTTATTTTAGAAGTTCTCCTTTGCTTGTAGAATCAGATATAAACGGTGCAAATCTTAATGCTATTTCCGACGATGAATATTGGGTGATAAGTGGTGGTACTAGTGCGCGTGTTACCTTGTCTTATAGGGCAGATGCAAACGCGTTGACAACTAGTTTAGCTACTGACCTCACCATTGCTGGTCTAAACTCCGCTACTGACCGTTGGGAAGCAATACCTTCCACTATTGACGGTTCAAATGCTTTCGGAGCAGCTTCGCAAGGTTCTATAAGTTCTGATGCCGTTGTTAATTTTGCAACTTATTCACGGTTTACACTCGGTGTTAAAGGTGCTTGTTCGGAGCTTGTTGCTGCAGTTCCAGCCGATGCCACTACATGGAACGGTTCATCATGGTCAAATGGTATTCCGCGCTTAACAAGTGCTGTAACCATTACAGGTAATTATCCTAGTGCGCAACCTTCTTTTGTTTGTAACCGCCTTGTTATAAATAATGGGGTTACCGTCACTTTAGACGCTGGCGAGAGCATTGAAATAGTGAATGGCGCATCTGGTGCTGGTAGAATCGTTATGGCATCTACCGCAAATGTCATTCAAAGATCTGATGCTGCGACTGCACCTATTGTAAGATTAAGAAAAGTGGCTACTGCTATGAAAGTAAATGATTATATTTACATGGGTTCGCCAATAACAAATACCGACTTTTCAACATTCCCAACCTTAGGTCTTTCATCAAATGACACAAATATTTTTGACCTTTCTTATGTATATCGTAACGGTACTACAGGTGGCAGTCCTTGGGAATTTAGTAACAACACAAATGGCGTTGGACGTGGAATTATTAGACGTATTGCACCGCGACCATTTTTATCATCGCCTACAGATTCTGAAAATGTACAAATAACTTTTAACGGTCGTTCTAATAATGGTGTAAAAACAATTGTGGGTGCTACGGTAGGTGCACCAACAGATGCAAGAAATAATATACTACTAAGCAACCCATATCCATCGGCTATTGACGGCGCAGCCTTTTTGAAAGAAAATGTCGCAAGCGGGGCTACTGACGGATATATTGCAGTTTGGCAAACGCTAACTGATTCTAATAATGGTCGTGTTTATGCAAATGCTGATTATTCCATTTTTAACCTGTCTGGAGTAGTTGTAACTGGGCCTACAGGTACTTTTACCGGTGTGATTGCTACTGGTCAAGGTTTTAAAACTGCGGTGAGAAGTGCAACGCCTATTGAGTTTAACAACTGTATGCGCATTACTCGAGACAATGTTGATTTAAAAAGCGCAACACAACCTGTAGATCGTTATAAAGTAAACCTGACAACAGCAGATGGTATTTTTAGCCAAATACTTGTAGCTTACTCAGAGAATGGCACATTAGGATACGACGTTCTTTATGACGCCAGAAGATTCTCTACTAGCCCAACACAGTTATTTAGTATACTTGACAATAGCGATACTAAGTTATCTATTAATGCACGTCCTAACTTTGTTAATACTGACGCAGTAAACGTTGGTATCAGCAAGTCTAATACAAATACTGAAACGCTTAACTTTCAGTTAGCCGAGCAAGAAGGTGTGTTTGCAAATGGTACAGCAACCGTTTACATTCACGATAAAGTTCTTGATACGTATCACAACCTTACTGCTGGTAGCTTCTCTTTTACTACTAGTGATATCAGCATCGAAAACCGTTTTGAACTCGTATATCAAACTGGGACATTGTCTAGTGGTGACACTACATTACCACAGTCTAATGTTTCATTAATCGATACGACGTTTAGTTTTGACGCTTCTGCTGTTGTTAATAACATACAGATTCACGACATGGCTGGTAGGTTAGTAGAGGACTACAAGAAAATTAATGCTAGTACATTCACTACCTCTTTTAATCATGCAGAAGGGGTGTATATCGCAAACCTATATTATGACAACGGTTTTGTAGACAGTGTAAAACTGATACATGCAAAACGATAGTTTGTAGCAATAAACTTTGTGTTAAAAGCAGCCACTTTAAAATATTTTAAGGTGGCTGTTTTTTTCGATCTATTTTTACTGCATCCTAAAGGGGAAACATGTATGTTAGAATCAGTTTGTGGTAAAAATTTGTTATGTACTTATCAATATATAATCTATTGCTAATAAAGAACAATATTTGAACCTTTAACCGTAGTACTTTAACTTTAAATCAGCTAAATGCGCAAATTATTTTCCATTTTAAATCTTTTGAGTATTGTTATACTAATTGCATGGAATGGCTATGCAAATACAGGAAATTACAATGGAAAAAGCGTGGGTGACCTAAGTGCCGAATATGGGAATATGTTTACTCCTGCTGGATATGCATTTAGCATCTGGGGTCTTATATTTTTGATGCTTTTGGTTTTCGGTATTTATGGTGTTGTTGTTTCTTTTGCAAAAGCCAATGTATCTCAACCACTAAATTATCGTACCGATTTTGTGCAAACGACCATGCCATGGTTTCTCGTGGCTAATATTTTTTGCACGGTGTGGGTGGCATTCTGGTTAGACGAGATGGTAGGGGTATCGGTTTTTTGCATGTTAGGGATACTTTTTTCACTACTGGTTTGTGTTAAAAAACTGGATTTAGAAATTTGGGATGCGCCTAGGTCTATTATCGCATTTGTTTGGTGGCCGTTGTCGTTATATGCAGGTTGGATAAGTGTGGCCACTATAGCAAACATTGCCGCTTATTTGAATAGTACTTTTGACATTGCACATGTGACGCAGTTTTATATTACCATAGTCATGCTTGTTATAGCTTTTGGTATAAACACAGCTATGGTCTTGTATCGTAGCATGCGAGAATTTGCTTTAGTAGGTGTATGGGCGCTTGTTGCCATTTATGTAAGGCATCGTGGGGCGTCTGCCCATGTTGACGGTTTCTCGTACACGACTATAAGTTACACCGCGTTATCGCTTGCCGTTGTGCTAGCTATCATTATCATGTTTCACGGATTAAAAAATGCAAAGACAAATCCGTTTGTGAAGGCCGTTTTTGGTAGTAAATAGTTGTGCAAGCTTCCTGACTTAATTACTGCGGGTTCTTAAATTCACCTTCTTTTAACGCTAAAATAATGGGTAGGGTTGCTGTCTATTATTTTTTAGTTGAAAACAGCCAAGAAATATTCAGTCATAGATGTAATGCTGCGCTATCTTTGCGTTTTGTAAAACACGTTGACTTTTGGCTTACGCATCTATTCAAGAAGCATTTAAAAATTCCAGTCCCATGACTGGTTTGCGGGAAGCTCTTACCTATGATCAAGGTTTAACTACAGTTTCAGGTTTGCACGGCAGCGCTATTTCTATGGTGTTGCACACGCTTTTTCAAGACCAAGATAAGCCTTTTGTCATTATATGTAATGATAAAGAGCAAGCCGCTTATTATTTAAACGACTTAGAAAAACTTATAGGTAACGACTGCGTGCTCTTTTATCCAGCTAGTTACAGGCGGCCTTATGAAATCGAGGAAACCGATAACGCAAATGTGTTGCTGCGCGCCGAGGTGCTTAATCGCATCGCATCACGTCGCAAGCCTGCCGTAATAGTCACTTACCCTGATGCACTTTTTGAAAAAGTTGTCACACGCAAAGAACTAGAAAAAAGTACGTTGAAAATTGCCGTTGGTGACCAGATAAGCATCGACTTTACAAATGAGGTGCTGTTTGAATATGATTTTAAACGGGTAGATTTTGTTACAGAGCCTGGTGAATTCTCGTTGCGTGGCGGTATTTTAGACGTGTTTTCTTTTTCAAACGACGCGCCATATCGCATAGAGTTTTTTGGAAACGATATTGAAAGTATACGCATCTTTGATGTAGAAACGCAGCTATCACAAGAACAGGTTAAGAAAATATCCATTATTCATAATGTAGAGCACAAACGATTGGATGAGCAGCGGGAGTCAATTTTCAGCTACATAAACGCAAATACAGTCATTTTCTCGTTTCAACTTCGTTTACTCCATGCACGTATGGATTCGCTTTTCGCGAAAGCGGAACAAGCATACTCGCAAACCTCGGGACAAATAAAGCGGTCAACACCTGCGCAGCTCTTTATTAATACTTCACAAATCAAGGAAGAACTTGCACGCTACAATGTGGTCGAATTTTCTACTACATCAGGTGATTTTGCTTTTAAAACGATGCCGCAACCATCTTTTAACAAGCAGTTTGACCTTATCGCGGCAAATTTGAAAGAGCACGAAAATGCCGGATACACAAATTATATTTTTTGCAGTACTGCGCAACAGGCCAAACGCTTTGAAGACATTTTTGCTGATATAGATGCAAAAATACAGTACACGACTGTCGTGCAAACCCTGTATCAGGGCTTTGTGTCAAACGACTTAAAAATAGTTTGTTACACAGATCACGAGCTTTTTGAACGTTATCATAAATTTCAACTTAAGAATGGATATGCTAAAAAGCAAGCCATTACACTTAAAGAACTTAACACTCTGGTGATAGGTGATTATGTTACGCACATCGATCATGGTATAGGTAAGTTTGCGGGATTGCAAAAAATAGACGTTAATGGCAAGCAGCAAGAAGCCATTAAACTTATATACGGCGAGCGCGATATTTTATTTGTTTCTATACACTCGCTGCACAAAATAACAAAATATTCAAGCAAGGACGGGCAGGCACCTAAAATTTACAAATTGGGTAGCCCAGCGTGGAAAAAACTAAAACAGCAAACAAAGACCAAGGTTAAGCAGATCGCCTTTGACCTGATTAAATTGTATGCAAAGCGACGTGCTAAAAAAGGTTTTGCTTTTGACCCCGATGGCTATTTACAAAACGAGCTAGAGGCGAGTTTTATATATGAAGATACACCCGACCAAAGTGCCGCAACCATCGATGTAAAAACCGATATGGAAAGTGATCGCCCCATGGACAGGTTGGTGTGTGGTGATGTAGGATTTGGCAAGACCGAGGTTGCTATACGCGCCGCTTTTAAAGCAGCCGTAAGTGGTAAACAAGTTGCGGTGCTCGTGCCTACTACCATTTTGGCTTTTCAACATGCCCGCACATTTAAGGAGCGATTAGGCAATATGCCTGTTACGGTAGATTATTTAAATAGGTTTAGAACCCCTAAAGAACGCAAAGCGGTTCTCGAAGGTTTAAAAAATGGCAGTGTTGATATTGTTATAGGAACACACCAGCTGGTAAGTAAAAGTATTGTTTTTAAGGATTTAGGATTGCTTATTATCGACGAGGAGCAAAAATTTGGTGTCGGCGTAAAAGACAAGCTAAAAACATTAAAGGAAAACATAGACACCCTAACACTCACTGCCACGCCCATACCGCGCACTTTACAATTCTCGCTAATGGCTGCTCGTGATTTAAGCGTTATAAAAACGCCACCGCCTAACCGCTATCCTATTGAAACACAAATTGTTCGTTTTCAAGAAGAGGTAATACGCGATGCGGTAAGTTATGAAGTCTCTCGCGGTGGCCAGGTGTATTTTGTCCATAACCGTATCGATACTATTAAAGAGGTTGCAGGTCTTATACAACGGTCGGTGCCAGATGCGCGCGTTGTTGTAGGTCATGGACAAATGGATGGTAAAAAGTTGGAAGAAACCATGCTCGCGTTTATGAATGGCGAGTTTGACGTACTGGTTTCTACCACTATTATCGAGAGTGGATTGGATGTACCTAATGCCAATACCATTTTCATTAATAACGCAAACAACTTTGGCCTAAGTGACTTACACCAAATGCGAGGTCGGGTGGGTCGTAGCAATAAGAAAGCTTTTTGCTACTTTATTACACCACCATTAGACATGATGACAAATGACGCACGCCGCAGGATGCAAGCCATTGAAACCTTTTCGGAGTTAGGTAGTGGTTTTAATATTGCGATGAAAGATTTAGAAATACGCGGGGCAGGCGATATATTAGGTGGTGAGCAAAGTGGTTTTATCAATGAAATAGGTTTTGATACCTACCAAAAAATCTTAAACGAGGCTATCGAAGAACTTAAAGAAAACGAGTTTAAGGATTTATACGATACACCCCAAGAAGACAAAAAACACGTAAGTGATGTTACCATTGACACCGATATCGAGCTGCAATTTCCCGATGACTATGTAAATTCTATTACCGAAAGGTTAGCATTGTATACGGCACTTAACGAGGTACAAACCGATGCAGAACTAGCTGTTTTTAAAGCGTCGCTTGTAGATCGTTTTGGAGCGTTACCACAAGAGGCCGAAGAGTTGCTAACAAGCCTAAAAATAAAGTGGATTGCAGCGCGATCGGGCTTAGAACGTGTCGTGCTTAAAGAAGGAAAAATGGTGGGTTATTTTATAGCTGACCAGACAAGCACATTTTTTAGCAGTCCAGCGTTTATGAATGTCATGCGAGCTGTTCAACAACATCCTAACGAGTTGCGCATTAAGGAAAAACAAACTCGTTCCGGCTTGCGGTTGTTGCTAGTTGCTGACCGTGTAAAAACGGTAGATAGCGCGCTGCAGCTATTGCATTATTTAAAGCCGCAGACTGCAGTACATAGTTAACAGGATTAAATCGCAGAGCTGATTTTTAGGAATGTAAAACTTTCTAACGCAATAAGGTTTCTTAAAATCCTGAAGTCGTAGGGTATTACAGGCGTTATAAATGGCACGGTGTCATTAGTTTTACAGCGTTTCATGCATATTTCGCTTTCGCGAAAGCGAAATAAAAATAACTAGCAGTAAGCAATTATAGACTTCTGTTTATGCAAACCACTGTTTCCACGGCAATCTAGAAAGGACGACGAGCAAAGCAAGTGTATAAAAAATAGCTAGCATTTTAAATTTGCCCGAGCTTATTACTTTTTTCTTGTGCTTAGAATAACCTACGGTAAGTAATGCAACCCCTATAATCATCATTAATGGATGTTCTAAGGCGAGTAACTTAAGTTCTCGTGATTTCATCACCGCGCTGGTATTGTTAAACAATGCGCTTGAATAGGGAGAAACAGCCCATAAAATAATGCCCACAAGCAACTGTATATGGGTTACAATCAACCCGCCTAGAGCGAGACTAAAATCGCGGTTGCCAAATTCTTTTTTTGTAAAGAAACCCAAGAGTGCATTTATGGTAGCGATGCCTAAAACTAGTAGTAGTAAGTAGGCCCAGCCGGAGTGCGCATGTTGTAAAATGGAATACATAAACGTGTTTTTAATGGTTCAAAAATAGGCTAAAAACAAAGAACCCCATTCACAAGAAATGGGGTTCTTTTAGAAAAGGTTATTAGATGTTAGTTAAAAATATATCTAAGACCTATTTGTGCTTGCCATCTAGAAGATATTACACCCTGATCATCTACAAACTCAAAGTTATTGGCAAAGTTAGGGTTGTAGCTAAAAGTTGGGTTAGGACCACCAGTGCGTGTTTCTATAGGTGCCGCTGTGCCACCTATACCACGTATCTCACCCCAATCTTTATTTAAGAAGTTTAAAAAGTTAAACATGTCTAGAGAAGCCTGGAATGTGTGTTTTTTAGATCCACCAAAGTTAAGTGAGAAGTCTTGCAATACTTTCAGGTCAACAGTTGTATTGAATGGGCCACGGTCACCATTAGCCTCGGCATACTGTCCTCTACGCTCGTTTAGATAATCTCTACTAGAGATAAAAGCATCTAAAGCCTCCCACTGCTGTTGTGGCGTAAATGTTACTGCGTTTGCGCCACTTCCTACAGTAAGCGGTACAAGATTAATTTCAGACTGGTTGCGTGGTATGTAAATAAGTGCACCATCATTAGAGTCGTCGTCAAGAATATTTGCAGCACTGTTGTTATATATATAAGAGATGGTATTTCCTTGTTCTGCGTTTACAAAAAGGCCTAAAGTGGTTTTAATGTTGTCATTCCACTTATACTCATAAGAAAGGTTTGCGCTTATTCTGTGACCAGTAGCAAACGCAGATGGGGCTGTAGGCAGTGGACCATTTTTACCATTTACGGTTCTTATGTTTCTCCATTGTGAACTGTTTTGAGAAGAAGTTCCCTCAAAAATAGATCGACCATCACCATAGGTATACGCTAACTGGCCTCCAAAACCATTTTGAACGGGTTTAGTAAGTGTAAACGTACCGTTGTAAGAATAACCCTCGTTTGTATTTGTCGCTAGATAAATACCAGTGTAGGTAGGGTCGATTGGAGCATTACGGTTGTAGAAAGGTCTGTTATCTGCACCATTAAGAGTCCCTACTGCATCGCCTATGTTAAGGTTTTGATACAAGATGTTGTTTATCGTCTCATTATACAAGAAGTCTACACTCGCGATAAGTCCCCAAACACCTAGTTTTTGGTCTAAACCTATGTTCATTTTAAACACTTGTGGCAATTTAAAATCTGGTGAGAAAATATCTATTTGACCACCTACCTGACCGCTTCCTGGTACAGCACCATTACCTAGAGGTTGATTAAACGGATCAGCAACAAAACGTGTTGCACCAGCCCCACCTATTGTATTACGCTCATCTACACCAGCTAGGGAAACACCGTTATTATTGTATGCACCCCCTGGCCATACAAGAGGTATGCGTGATGTAAAAATCCCTAAACCACCGCGTACTTGCGAAGTTTTGTCGCCTTTAACATCCCAGTTAAATCCAGCTCTAGGCGAGAAGTGTATATTGCTATTTATTTTTCTACCGACACGTGCGCCTTCTAGATCTTTACCAGCAGCTTCTAAAAGTGCAACGGTACGTGTATTAAAGTCCTCGTTCTCGGTACCATTTTCAAAATAGGGGATGTCAAAACGCAAACCATAGGTAAGTCTAAAGTTGTCGGTCACACTCCACTCATCCTGTACATACAGTCCAAGTTGTGAATATTTGAATTTTGCCGCTGCGTTTGTTATATTGTCACCAGACGTTCCTAGTGGATCTATTAAAGAGTAGGTGTAGTCATAATCTCTAGGCGCTCTATCGTTACTAGGATCGTTGTCAAAATAGGTATTGAAATCTGCAAGAGATCTAAAACGGTATGAACCAAAGTTTTGTCTAACAAATACGTTAAGCATGTCGTAGTGCTCGAAGTTTGCCCCAAAAGTGATGTTGTGTTTACCCGTAAAGATTTCAAAGTTGTTAGTTACTGTTAATACTTTTTGCTCTAGCAAGTTGGCAGTAGAGAACGCCTCAGAGCCGAAGAAAATATTTCCTGGACCATCATCGATACGCACGGTAGGGAAAGGGCTTCCCATCTGGTTACGGTCATCATTAACAGTGGTATAACCGACTATTAAATTGTTAGATAGGTTACTTCCATTTGTTGTAGACCATTCTAGCGTTGTAGAGTTTGTGGTTGATGGAAACGCAATACCGTTATTCTCAAATCTAATTGTTCTTGGGTTACTAGAACCCGGGCTTACCGACTCTGCACTTACATAATTGTTTTTAAGAGTAATGGTGTTTTTATCATCTAGGTTGTAGTCAAGACGTATAGTAAGCTTATCACTTGTAAGGGTTCTCACGTTATTTCTAAAGTCACCTGCGTCATAACCAAAAACACTTAACAAATTTTGACGTAGGGCATCTAAATCCTCAATAGACGAGTTTCCTGTATAGGTGCTAGGGTCAAATGGGCGTGGTGTACTGTCGTCCTGATTTTCATAATTTACAAAGTAGAATAATTTATCCTTAATGATGGCACCGCCTACACGTGCTCCAATAAGTTGTGTAGAGAATTCATCTAATCTTGTACGATCTGTTTCACGGATGCCAGTAGGTGTTTTACCTGCTAGCGTTTGGTCTCTAATGTAAGCATATGCACTACCTTCTGTATTATTTGTTCCAGAGCGTGTGATGGCGTTAATAGAACCACCTGCAAATCCCGACTGTCGTACATCGAATGGAGCAAGGTTTACCTGAAAAGACTCTATGGCGTCTATAGACAGAGGATTAACTCCTATCTGACCACCATTTGTACCAGAATCTGCTAGACCAAAAACGTCGTTATTAACAGCACCATCTAGAAAAATAGAGTTGTAACGGTTGTTTTGACCACCTAGACTTATGGAGCCATTTTCGCCCACTCTAGCCTGTGGTGTTTTTCTTAAGAAATCACCCAATCCACGAGTGGCACTAGGCATGTTATTAAGATCTCTTTGTGAAATGTTTGTAGCAGTTCCTGTTTTACCAGAATCAAATACATTGTCACGCGTTGCATCAATAACAATAGCGTCGAGCGCATTTTGCTCGTCGGTCATGACCACATCAATTTTTTCAGAGTTTCCTAATTGCAAAAAGATATTTTGCAATTTCTCCTCTTTTTTACCTACATAGGTAAAGGTCAAGGTATAAGGACCACCTACACGCATGTTTGCGATACGGTAACGACCATCCATATCGGTTGTGGTCGCATAATTGGTTCCCGAAGGTGTGTGCAAAGCAATAACGGTTGCACCTAAAAGAGCCTCGTTTTCTCGATCTAGAATACGACCATTAATGGACGAGGTTGTTACCTGCGCACTAACTGCCGTAGTAAAAATCATAAGACTTACTACTAGTAGATATTGTAACGTTTTTTTCATTACTGGGGTTTTTTGGGTTTTATGACGCAAAAGTACCTCCCTAGTATGCAATCCTATATTAAGCTATCATTAAATTATTGCCTTTGTTTTTAACACTAATTAACTTTATGCCAGTTTATTAGTTTTTTTTGGATAAAAATTGTTTCAACAATTGGTTTGTAGAAGCGTCATGTCCTGCGGCATTATGGCTTTCTATGTCTTGTAAAACAGTATCTGCAAGGACCTTTCCTAATTCCACACCCCACTGGTCATAGCTATAGATATTCCACAACACGCCTTCGGTAAAAATTTTGTGCTCATACATGGCTACAAGTTTCCCTAAACTCTTAGGGGTCAACTCGTCTATAAGTATGGTGGTTGTAGGTCGATTGCCCGAAAAGACTTTAAAAGGCAATAGCGCTTCTAACGCTTCACCATGTTTGCCAGCCTTTTCCAGGTCTAAACGTGCTTCTGCAGCTGTTTTTCCATTCATCAGGGCTTCAGTTTGTGCTATAAAGTTAGCCATGAGCTTGTTAAGATGGTCTTGGTTTTGGTATTTCGCTTTCGCGAAAGCGATAAAATGCGCAGGAATTAACTTAGTTCCCTGGTGAATTAGTTGAAAGAATGCGTGCTGTGAGTTTGTCCCTGGTTCTCCCCAAACGATGTTCCCCGTTTGATAAGTCACAGGATTACCGTTGCGGTCTGCACTTTTACCGTTACTTTCCATAATGGCTTGTTGCAAATATGCAGGCAACCTGTGTATATATTGCGAGTAGGGGATGATAGCCTCGCTTTGTGCGTTATGAAAATTGTTGTACCATATGGTAAGTAGTGCGAGCTGCACGGGTATATTCTTTTTAAATGGGGTGTTTCTAAAATGCGAGTCCATTGCTTGTGCACCATCTAGCAATGCCTGAAAATTTGCACTGCCAACTCCTAAAGCAATCGAAAGTCCCACGGTACTCCACAAGGAAAAGCGACCGCCTACCCAGTCAAACATGGGGAAAATATACTCGGGATTAATGCCAAAATCCACGGCACGCTCTACATTGCTGCTTACAGCGATAAAATGTGACGAGACTGCCGCTGCACCTACCTTATCGCTAAACCATGTGCGCACGGTATTTGCATTTGTTAGGGTTTCTTGTGTGCCAAATGTTTTAGAACATATCACAAATAGGGTGGTAGCAGGGTCTATTTTTTTGAGAACCTCTACCACGTGGTCACCGTCTACATTAGATATAAAATGCAATGCAAGGTTGTTTTTATAAGCTTGTAAGGCCTCGTAAATCATCACAGGCCCTAAATCGCTACCACCTATCCCAATATTTACAACGGTCGTGAATTTTGACCCATTTGCCGCAGTGATGCTACCGTTTAATACCTGGTCAACATAGGCAAACATTTTTTCTTTAGAAACTGCCGCTGCTTGAATGTTACTAGAAACTGCCGCGTTAAAAGCGTTATCTTGTGCTCGCAACGCTGTGTGTAATACGGCTCTATTTTCAGTCCCATTTATGGATTTGCCTGTAAATTGTGATTCTATAGCTTCTTCTAGGTCGCATGCTGTAGCAAGTTCTACTAACAGTTCTTGTGTTTTTGCATCTATTAGATTTTTAGAAAGGTCCACAAAAAAGTCATCTTCGATAAGGGTAAATTCTTGTGCGCGACCGGGTGATGTTGCAAATGCCTCTCTTAAATTAAAGGAAGCCATGTCTTTGTAATGTGCATTTAGTTGCTGCCACGCAGTTGTATGGGTTGGGTCTATATTTTGCATTTTAAACTAGGTTTTAGTTGGTGTGTTAAATTTTTTACTGTCTAATTCTTGTTTTAATGGACTAATATACAGGTTGTATTTTTCTAGCTGCTCTTTAGGCAGTGGGTCTGCATTGGGCAAGTTTTGTGCAAATGGATCTACTTGTTTGTCGTTTACCCAAAACCTATAACACACGTGTGGACCGGTCGCAAGGCCCGTACTGCCCACAAGGCCTATGGTTTGTCCTTGCTCTACACGCTGTCCCTCTCGCACCAGTATTTTACTCATGTGCAAATACTGCGTGGTGTATGTACTGTTGTGTTTTACTTTTACATAATTACCATTACCACCGCTATAACCTGCTTTTACCACAACACCACTGGCGGTAGTCATGATAGGTGTGCCGTGCGGCGCAGCATAGTCGGTGCCGTTGTGGGCTTTCCACCGTTTTTGGACAGGGTGGAACCTGCGTGGGGTAAACCGGCTAGAAATGCGTGAAAAATTAACAGGTGCTTTTAGAAAAAAGTTTTTGAGCGGTGCCCCTTTTTCATTGTAATAGCTGCTTTTTTCATTTATAGAATCTGTAGTGTAGTTAAAGGCATAAAAATTTTTACCACTTTTGTTAAATACGGCAGCTTCTATATTTACAATACCCCCATAAATGGTATCGTTGATATATCGCTCGTTCACAATCAGTTTAAAGTTGTCTCCTTTATTGACTTTAAAAAAGTCAATGCTCCATTTAAAAATCTCAGATAGTTCGTGTATGGTCCCCATGCCTAGCCCTTGTTTTTGCATAGCCTCGGACAGTGTGGATTCTATTTTGCCTGCGGCGATGGTGCGTTGTAAGCGTACAGGATGTTTTTTGCGATAGGCGTGTACCGAGTCGGTAAGGCGCAGCACGACAAAATCTAGTTTTGATGCTTCATAAATAAAGATAGCCGGTGTGTTGACGCTATCCTTGCGTTTTAAAATGGTAAAGGCATTACCTGCTCGCATGCGACGCAGGCTGTAGATAGCGTCTAATTTTTGTGCGGCTTCAAAACTGCTTTGACCCGACACGAGGTGCGGGTCGAGTATGGTGCTAAAGGTGTCTCCTGATCTTACTGTGTCGGTTATAACATTAAATCTATTTAGGTCAAAACCATATTGAATAAGTGGTATGGTTGCAACCGGCTTGGGTTTTATAGGTTTTATGAATTCTTTTTCTTTCTTACAGGATGTTATACTAATTCCCAGCGCTAGGGCTACGATGAGAAATTGTTTCATATTATTTTGTGTTTAAAATGTGGTCTACCCATTGTTTGCCCCAGTTATCATGTTCGGTCTCGTTCCATAGGGTAGGAAAAAATGTTATTTTTTGGAAACTAGGTGGCAGGAATGTTTTCCAGTTTGTGCCACCAGTGGCTTCTACCGTTTTGCCCTCGTGGCGCAGGTAGCGGTGTGCGGCACCCATGTGCATGAGCAGCCAGTTAATATTTGCGTTTTGGTCTAGGGTGCGCAGTGCCTCTTGCAGTGCAGGGGTTTTTTCTACCTCGGGCAGTTGCAAGTATTTTTGGTTTAGGTTTGTGTGGCGCATGTCGTTTGCGATGCGCAAGAAACGTGGTGTGTATCTTTTTTCAAACTGTTTGAGCGTGAGCGTTTTCTCTCCGGTTTTTAAATCGATACCGCCTTTTTTCCAGTAAATGTGCTCGTAAAGTTCTTGTAGGGTGGTGGATTGCTCGCCCTGCCTGTCCGGTAGGCAGGTTTCGCGAAAGCGAGATCGTTCTAACGGGTGTACTAAATTTATAAGGTCAGTACTGTAAAATTCTATCATTCTAAACTGCGCGCTTTGAAAGCCGCTAGCCGGTAGCAAGGACATGCGGTATTGCAGGAATTGTGCGCGGTCCATACCGTTAATCATCACGTCAAAGGAATGTATGAGCACGTTGTAATACCGATTGATGCGTATGGCTTTTTCTATAAAAAAAGGAGCGGTAAGATGTTCGTTTTCAATTACCTGTAGCTGCTCGTGTATGATGAGTTTAAAATAAAGCTCGGTAATCTGGTGGTAGGTGATAAAAATAAGCTCGTCGGGGAACGAGGTTTTAGGCACTTGCAGGCTTAAAAGGGTGTCTAGATTTATGTAATTCCAGTAGGTGATGTAGTCGTCATAAATAAGGCCATCGAGGTAAGAAAGCATGTCCTGCCCAGAATTTTGGAACTTTTTTTCAAGTAATTTTAGGCGGTTTGCTATATCTGGGGTGATTTCCTCGTGCATTCATTAAGGCTTAAAACGCAAATGTAAGCATACCCCACAAACCATTCAAGGAGTTTAAATTTAGTTTGCGTTAATTAGTGTGAATTGGGTGGGGATGTAGCAGATAGCACCTTGATAACATAGTTCATTTAAAGTGTAAAAAAACCATCCTATGCTGCTTAGGATGGCTGATTTTAAATTACGTTTTACTTTTTATTAAAGTTAATCGGGTGTTTAACCTCGTTATAGCTTATCAGGTCTGCTTCTATAGATCCTACACGCAGTTTTGCTTTTATTTTTACAGGCATTTTATTGTAGTCATCGCTTATGTAAACGGTAAGACTTTCTTGTGCTTTAAACACACGGCCTGATTGCACATAAGGAACAAATTTTAAGCTGTTTACTTTGCCAATATCGGTTTTTACCGTTTCACGACCTAAAAACTTAACTTTAAACTTAAAATTTTCGTCATCAAAGTGCATCGGTACAATAAACTCATCGCCATTTTTTAGTGATTTGTGATCTACCTGATTGCGCAAATAATAAAAAGCGCTCATCATATCTTGTGTGTTAGGCTCTATTTTTTGTGAATAGGTTTTGTTTGCTTTTTTGTCAACAACCACAGCGGTGTTGTTATCGTGATTAAAATCTATTTGCAAGTCTTTAGTATAGCCGCCCTCGTTAATTTTTCTTATGAACCGGTAGGGTTTTACTGTGTTGCGGTCTATATAGGTCTCATAGTAATCCTCGACCCCAAAAAACAAATGAAGCAGTCCTGTAGATTTACCCTCGCCAGCAATGTGATAAACCGATTTACCGTGAAGTTGTTCGTTTTTTATATGTAAACTGGCAAAACTCGCATTGAAAATACCGTAGTGGATACGAAATTTAAAATATTCACCTTCTTTAAACGCAGTTTCTTGCTTACCGCTGTCAGATACAAAGGCGGTCGTTGTTAAGAGTAATGTGGTTAAGAGTATAAAAATTCTTTTCATGGTGTTTTATTTAAGGAGTCACTAGGTTGCTCGAGACGGGTTAATACAAAGTCCGTTCCAAAATACGGCATGTGCCTAAGCCCTCTCTACAAAGTGCCTCGCAGCGCCTGCTCGCGCTCTATTGCTTCAAAAAGTGCTTTAAAGTTTCCCACGCCAAAAGATTGTGCGCCCTTGCGTTGTATCACTTCTATAAACATGGTAGGACGGTCTACAATGGTTTTTGTAAACAGCTGTAGCAAATAGCCCTCTTCATCGCGGTCTATCAGGATACCGTGTTTTTTGAGTACTTCTACATCTTCGTCTATAGCTCCCACGCGCTCTAGCAGGTCGTCATAATATTCTTCGGGGACATATAAAAACTCTACACCGCGATCGCGCATGGCACTTACGGTTGCGACGATATCGTCTGTCGCGACGGCTATATGCTGCACACCGGGTCCGTTGTAAAAGTCTAAATATTCTTCTATTTGTGATTTTTTCTTGCCCTTTGCAGGTTCGTTTATCGGGAATTTTACACGGCCGTTGCCGTTGCTCATCACTTTACTCATAAGTGCGGTATACTCAGTGGCGATATCATCATCGGCAAAAGAGATGATTTGCGCAAAACCCATAACCTCGCCATAAAATTTGCACCAGGTGTTCATCTCGTTCCAGCCCACATTCCCTACCATGTGGTCTATAAACTTAAGGCCTACAGGTGCGGGATTGTAGTGTGACTCCCATTTTTTAAAGCCGGGTAAGAAAACCCCGCGGTAATTGTGGCGTTCTACAAATATGTGCACGGTCTCGCCATAGGTATAAATACCAGATCGCACAACGGTGCCGTGCTCATCACTTTCAGTAACGGGTTCCATATAGGGTTTTGCACCGCGTTTTACGGTTTCTTGAAAAGCTCTTGTAGCATCTTCTACCCACAGGGCAACGACTTTTACACCATCGCCGTGCTCGTTAATGTGCCTATTAAGTTCACCGTCTTTTATTAAAGGTGTAGTAAGTACGAGGCGTATTTTGTCTTGTTTAAGGACATAGGACACGCGGTCTTTTAATCCCGTTTCTAGACCTGCATAAGCCTCGGACTGGAAGCCAAAAGCCGTCTTGTAATAATGCGCAGCTTGTTTTGCATTTCCTACATAAAGTTCTACATAGTCGGTGCCTAGCAGGGGTAAAAAATCCTCGGCCTCTTTAAACAGTTTCTTTAAAGAGTATTCGGTATTTGCTAGATCTTTTAAGTTTCTTATTTCGGTAGACATGATGTTTTATTGTTTTAGTTATATAAAGTGTTGTAAGCAACAAGCAGTTTACCACATCGCCCTGCTGCGCACACTTAAAATTTCTAAAAGGCTATAAAAACAAATCATGTTCACTTTCTATGGATTTTCAGCAGGTGGCTGTGTGTCGTTTTGCAAACTGTCTACCTCTTCTTCATACTGGTACATTTCTTCTTCGGGGGTATCGTTGTATTCACTTTCATTGTACTCTTCTTCATAAGTATTTTGATTGTTTTTTATCGCATCTTTAAATTCTCGTGAGTTAAAAATACTTAGAAATGCTAACCCCACGACCGATATGTAAACAATCCAAAACAAGGTCGCGATACTAGATACAACAACCCCTATGATACTTACTGTTTTTGCGTTATTTACGTTTTTATAGGTGGCATAGTTGTAAGCATCAGGACTTTGTCTATAAAGTGCGAGGCTTTTATTTGCTCGTGACAGCCCGATCGCGCTTAGGATGATACCCACCACGCCAGTAACAATGGTACAGCAAGAAAGCACACCCGCCACAAGGCCTATGATTCCTAGGGTCATGGCACTACTGTCGGCAGGTAATTTGTTTTGGTTATAGGGGTCGCCAAAGCTGTCGTTGCGATTGATATATCCCCCATTGTTTGTGTTTCCTGTATTTCCTGGGTTGGTTGTACTGTTTTGATCCATGGTTTATTAGTTAGTTGATTGTTTTACAAATGTACTTTTTTTGTGGTGATTACGCTTTCGCGAAAGCGAAATTCAAAAAATCTACCTGTGCGCTATTCTAGCCAACTTGTAAAATACGTGCCGTCTGCAATGTCTATCGCGGCTTGCGTGACCATAAGTGGCTTAAAGGTGTCTACCATCACGGCGAGTTCTTCGGTTTTTGATTTGCCTATACTGCGTTCTACTGCGCCGGGGTGTGGACCGTGCGGGATACCTGCCGGGTGTAAACTTATGTGACCAGGAGCGATGTCGTTGCGGCTCATAAAATCGCCGTCTACATAGTACAATACCTCGTCACTGTCTATATTACTGTGGTTGTAGGGCGCAGGAATACTGTCTGGATGATAATCGTATAACCGCGGCACAAAACTGCAAATAACAAAGGCATCGGTCTCAAAGGTCTGGTGCACTGGTGGCGGCTGGTGTATGCGACCGGTGATGGGTTCAAAATCATGAATGGATAAGGCATATGGATAATTAAACCCGTCATAGCCCACCACGTCAAAGGGATGCGAGGCATATATCATATCAAATAGCTCGTCTTGTTTTTTTATTTTTATGAGAAAGTCGCCTTTTTCATTATGCGTCTCTAGTTGCTGCGGTTGCCGTATGTCTCGCTCGCAATAGGGCGCGTGCTCTAGCAACTGTCCAAAATGGTTGCGGTAGCGTTTTGGCGTGTACACCGGCCTGTAGGATTCTACAATAAATAGCCTGTTATCCTGGTCTTTAAAATCTAGTTTATAAATAATCCCTCGGGGAATGACTAGGTAGTCGCCATAGCTAAAGTCTAAATTACCTAGATGCGTGCGCAACGTGCCTGCACCTTTGTGTATAAAGATGACCTCATCGGCATCGGCATTTTTAAAAAAGTAGTTTGTGGTAGATTTTTTTGGGGCGGCTAGAATGATGTTTACATCGCTATTTGTCAATACAACAGTGCGACTTTTTAAATAATCGTCTTGTGGTGCTACCTGAAAACCTTTAAATTTGAAGGAAGTGATGTGATTTTTTAAAGCGATTTGTGGTTTTACAGAAACACTGCTCTTAATTTCTTTAACCATGGTAGGACGGTACTCGTGGTAAGAGTTGGTTGCCATGCCGTCAAATCCTATGGTGCCAAACAGTTGCTCATAATATAAAGACCCATCTGGTTTTTTAAAAATGGTGTGTCGCTTGCGCGGTATGTTTCCTAGCTTGTGATAAAATGGCATATACTGTTCCTTTATATATGTTCAAATTTCGCTAAATTCTAGAGACTTTAATTTAAAAAATACAATTATTGCGGTGTCGTACTAAAATCTAAATCCTAGGTTTACAAAAAATTGTCCCTGACTTTGCTGTGGTGAATAACTGTATTTTAATTCTATAGGCCCTAAAAAGGTTTCTAATCCATAGCCTAGTGCATAGCCTGTGTAGCGCGCTTTGTTAAACCAATCGCTTTGTTCAAATAAATCGTCTTCTACATTTGCAAGGTTTGCGCTAATAACGATGTGGTTTTTATTAAACAGTTCCCAGTCCAGTTCAAACAAGGTTTTCATTACCGAGTTACCTCCTAAACTTATAAAATCATAGCCGTAAAAGGAAAGACTGTTGTTGATGTCTCTAGCGCCATAACCGCCTAAGAAAAAATCGAGCGAACTATTAGAGGGATCGCCTATGGGAAATCCTACAAAGACTTCTCCACGCAGGCTTAAATTATGCCGCAACATGTACGCTCTACCCACGGATAGCTGGGCGATGGAAAACTCGTTAAAATCATTATTTATATCACTGCTTAATAAGTATAGGTGAAAGTCACCTTTTACCTTCCAGCCTGTAGCTGGGAAAAAGTTGTTATCATAGCTATCAAACAAGACTTTACCATACAAGCTACCGGTCGCGTTATTTTCGAATATCGTGCGGCGGTCGTCTGGGTCTAATGTCACAAGAGTTTCAGTAAAAATGCGCAATTTTTTAAGCTCCACACCACCAGTGACAGATGCGTTATTTGCAAGCCTGGTTTGTAAAAATAGTTGTTGTGTCCAGTCGTTGTAACTCAGGCCTATACTGTTGAAAGCAAGGTCTAGCCCGATAACCTGTGACGCAAACCTCGCATTAATTTGTTTGTCAAATTGCACAAACTCGCTATGAAAACCTATAGATATATAATTACCCTTATCAATATAATAATCTAAATTGTATCGCACATTATCCCCTAAAATTAAATCGCCAGAAAGTACATCGTTTTTAAAAAGGACGGTTTTTCTGGACAGGTTGATAAGCGCCGCGCTTTTTAATAACTCGTCATAGTGTATTGCAAATCGCAATTTATTGCGTACGGGATTTTCCACAATTTCTAGGTCTAGCCTAGAGCCTGTCATGTCTTGTTTTATATCGTAGTTAACCTTAGAAAAATTAGAACTGGCCTGTAGTCTATTGATGCCTTCGTTTATTTGTTCATAGCTTATGGTTTCAGGGATTTTAAATGGAAACCTGCCGCTTATAAACGATCGCGAATAGTTATTGTTGCCATTTAAAGTCATTGCGACAAGTTGAATACTGTCTGCAAACACCGCTCTTTTTAAGTTTTTCTTTGTGTAGTTAGGAGTTTTAAATTTTTCGAGTTCGCTTATTTTTTTAATAGCACCTTTCTCTCCTTCGGTAATTATTTGCCGACCAAGATCAAAAGATACCGCGGTAAACGCCGCGATGTCTGGTAAAATATAAACATCGGTCACTATCTTTTTTGTTTTAATAGCCTCTATCGTTCTAAAGTTATTTATTTGTGTAAGAATATCTATCGCGCTATTAAGGTCGTTTGAGTCCCGCAAACTGTCTTGTACGTCTACACCTATAATAAAATCCATGCCTCTAGCGCGCAACTCTTCTACCGGATAATTATTGGTAACACCACCATCAACTAGGGATTGCTTATTTAATTCTACTGGGGCAAAAAGTGAGGGCAATGCACCGCTGGCATTTACGGCTTTGGGTAAATTACCGCTGTCTAACAAGATTTCTTCACCGGTCTCGATATTTGTAGCCATACAAAAAAACGGTATGGGCAGTTTTTTAAAATCTTCTATATCCCTAACATGCGACAAGAGTCTGCTTAAAAAATTGTAGAGGTTTTGCCCTTTACTTAAAGAACTAGGAAGGGATACTTTAAAATTTTTAAACGGTAGGGTCACGGCATATTGCTCGGCAGCGCGTCTTTCAAAATAACTTTGTGAACTGCGCGGGATATCGTCTGATATGAGTTCCTCAAAATTAGTCTCGTTAAAGATAGAATCTAATTGTTTTCCTGAATACCCTGACGCATATAGCGACCCGATAATCGCACCCATACTGGTTCCTGCAATGTAATCTACTTTTATGCCTAGGGAGTCTATTACTTTTAATGCTCCAATATGTGCCAGGCCTTTTGCACCACCACCAGATAGCACAACACCTATTTTTTTAGTGGTAATCGGTTGCTCTTGTTGCGCATGACTGGTCACGACTGTTGTAAGTAGCATGATTAAAAAAGCAAAGCAAAGGCTATTCTTCTTCATCGCTATTTGCGTAAAATGACTTAATCTTTGTAGCCTTATCTATGCCAACCGCACCTTGCAATTCTTGCTGGGTAGCTGCTTTTATTCTTTTCACAGATCTAAACTGCCGTAAAAGTTCAACCACTGTTTTTTCACCGATTCCTGGGATTTGAGAGAGTTCGGTCTCAATAGCGCCTTTACTGCGTTTGTTACGGTGGTGCGTGATGCCAAAACGGTGCGCCTCATTACGCATTTGTTGTATGATCTTGAGACTTTCTGACCGTTTGTCTAGATAAAGCGGTACTGGGTCGTTGGGATAGAATAATTCTTCCAGTCTTTTTGCGATGCCTATGATAGGCACTTTACCGCGCAATCCTAACTTGTCAAGGGCTTTTACACCGCTAGAAAGTTGGCCTTTCCCACCGTCTACAATGATAAGTTGCGGTAGTGGTTCGTTTTCTTCTAACAATCTTTTGTAACGCCTGTAAACAACCTCTTCCATGCTGGCAAAATCGTCTGGCCCATCTACGGTCTTAATGTTAAAATGACGGTAATCATTTTTGCTAGGCTTTCCATTTTTAAAAACCACACAGGCGGCAACTGGATTTGTCCCTTGAATGTTTGAATTGTCAAAACACTCCATGTGTCGTGGTTCTTCATCCAGTCGCAAATCTGCTTTCATTTGTGCCATGAGTCTGTTTACATGGCGGTCTGGATCTACAATTTTAATGGTTTTAAATTGTTCCTGGCGGTAATATTTTGCATTGCGTTCAGACAGTTCTAAAATTCGTTTTTTATCGCCTACTTGCGGCACGACCACTTTTAGGTCCTCGCCCAGCGCTACCTCAAACGGTACATAAATCTCTCGTGAGTCTGACTGGAAACGGCTGCGTATTTCTACAATGGCCAGTTCTAGCAGTTCCTTATCACTTTCTTCTAGCTGCTTTTTAAGCTCCATGGTAAACGATCGCGTGATGGCGCCGTGGTTAATTTGGAAATAATTTACATATCCAGCGCTCTCGTCACTTATGATTGAAAACACATCGACATTAGATATCGACGGATTAATTATTGTGGATTTTGCCTGGTAATTTTCTAGAATATCTAAGCGTTCTTTAATGCGATGTGCTTCTTCAAACTCCAGATTTTCTGCGTGCTCTTGCATCAATTCTTTAAAATAAGCCACGGCCTCTTTAAAATCGCCTTTAATTATTTTGCGTATTGCATCGACATTGCGGTTGTAACGCAATTCGGGCACCAGGTCCACACAGGGACCCTTGCAATTTCCTAGATGATACTCTAGGCACAGCTTGTATTTTCCTGCATCTATTTTTTCTTGCGCAAGATCGTATTTACAAGTGCGCAAGGGGTAAAGCATTTTTATTAAATCTAGCAGTGATCGTACCGTTTTAACGCTGGCATAAGGCCCGTAGTACTCGCTGCCATCTTTTATTTTTTTTCTTGTTAAAAAAATCCTGGGGAAACGCTCGTTTTTTATCATGAGCCACGGGTAGGTTTTATCGTCGCGCAGCATGATGTTGTATCGGGGAGCTCTAGATTTAATAAGGCTGTTTTCTAGTAGCAGTGCATCGGTTTCGGTTTGTACAACAATGTGCTCAATTCTGTGAATTTTACGCACCATCGTCGCAATGCGATAGCTGTCATTTTTTTTTGTAAAGTATGAAGATACGCGCTTTTTAAGCTGTTTTGCTTTGCCTACATACAGCAATCGGTCATTTTTATCATAGTATAAATAAACGCCTGGGGCTAGCGGTAAGGTCTTAATTTGTATGTCTAGCGCGGTATTGTTCATGAAAGGTTAAAGGTAGGGATTTTATAGATTACGCTTTCGCGAAAGCGAACCAAAAACAAACAAACGTTACATATTTTAATGAGGTTGTGCAACACAGTCTAGCTGGTAGGTTTCAGGATTTCGCAAGTATTGGTATCTTGCTGCAAAATTAGTAGTGGTATAAACGAGTTGTGAATGATTATATGGCTAAAAACGTATTGATATGGCAGGATTTAATGATATTGTAAATGGCAGTACGCCTGTACTGATCGATTTTTATGCCACCTGGTGCGGCCCATGTCAAACCATGATGCCTGTTTTGGAAAATCTTAAAAACGATATGGGGGATTCTATTAAAATCTTAAAAATAGACGTTGATAAAAACCAATCCCTTGCAACAAAATTTCAAATACGTGGCGTGCCGGCGTTTATGATTTATAAAAACGGTACACAAGTATGGCGAGGCAGCGGTGTACAACCCTTGCACGAACTTAAAGCCTTGTTGCAAAAATATGTTTAAGTTTATAAACGATTTTTATTGTTTACATTAGACAGTATGTAAAGCGTTTGCGCAACATCTTTCACATTATTCATAAAAAAAGTAAAACAGTGTCTTCTAAAAAAATGATTATAGGTCGTACCGACCATGCCGATTTCCCCATGCTGGGGCTTAAGGATATTGCTATAAAAATTGATACGGGGGCTTATACCAGCAGTATACATTGCAGTGATATTAATGAAAAGGATGGTGTGCTACATGCCACTTTGCTAGACGAGTTGCACGAGCAATTCCACGGCAAGGCGCTTACATTTACCGATTATAAAGTAACCACAGTGCGCAGCAGTAATGGTCAAGTTGACGAGCGTTTTAAGGTTCGGGCAAATATTCGTATTTTTAATAAAGTTTATAAAATATCACTTACTCTTAATAATCGTATGAAAATGCGTTACCCTGTGCTTATAGGTAGAAAATTTCTATCTTCTAAATTTATGGTAGATCCTGCATTAAAGGATGTATCCTTCTTACAAAACAACCATGAAAATTAATATACTTTCTAGAGCAAAATCGCTCTACAGTACAAAACGACTTGTAGAAGAGGCTAAAAGGGCAGGACATGAGGTCCTGGTTATCGATCCCTTGCAATGTGATATAAAATTAGAGCGACGCATGCCCAGCGTTTATTATGACGGTGTAAAACTAGATATTCCCGATGCGATTATACCGCGTATAGGTGCATCTATTACCTTTTACGGGACTGCCATCGTTAGGCAATTTGAATCTATGAATTGCTTTACCACCGTGAGTTCTCAATCACTGGTGCGCAGCAGGGATAAATTACAGTCTTTGCAGCGACTTTCTAGCAGCGGTGTGGGAATGCCTAAGACCATTTTTACAAACTTTGGGGCACACACCGATGATATTTGTGAGCTTGTAGACGGGCCGCCTGTGGTTATCAAAGTATTAGAGGGTACACAAGGAATAGGTGTAAATCTAGCTATGACGCTAGAAGAAGCAGACCAGCTGCTAGACGAACACAACGGCTTGCAAACACGTGTTATTATTCAAGAGTTTATTAAAGAAGCTGGTGGGGCTGACCTCAGGGCTTTTGTCGTGGGAGGACGGGTAGTAGGTGCTATGAAACGTCAGGCCAAAGAAGGAGAATTCCGTTCTAACTTGCATCAAGGCGGTACGGCTGTACGTATAGAACTTACCGAGGACGAAGAAGATACTGCAATAGCTGCGGCAAAATCACTAGGATTAGGTGTGTGCGGGGTAGATATTTTGCAAAGTAGTAGAGGCCCGCTGGTTCTAGAAGTTAACTCATCACCTGGATTAGAGGGTATTGAGAAAGCGACTGGCGAAAATATTGCAGGGGCTATCATAAGATACATAGAAAAAAATGTATAATGGCACTTAAGGAATTAAAAATACTGGACACCATTATAAAGCCAGGTTCCTATCACAGGCTCAATTTAAACACCGCAAATCTATACACCAGCACACCTGTAGAAATTCCGGTTATCATAAGTAGGGCAAAACTGGCAGGGCCTGTGGTTTTAATAACTGCCGGAATTCATGGTGACGAGATCAATGGCGTTGAGATCGTTAGGCAAATCATCTCTAAAAAGTTTAATAGGCCGCAACGGGGTACTATTATTTGTATCCCACTGCTTAATATTTTTGGCTTTTTAAATGGTAACCGCATGTTTCCCGACGGTCGTGATTTAAATCGTTGTTTTCCTGGTTCTAAAAATGGTTCGTTAGCAAGTAGGTTTGCTTATAATATTACTAAAGAACTTATACCGCATGTGGATATTATTCTGGACTTTCACACGGGCGGCGCACATCGATTTAACGCTCCACAAATACGCATAGATAAAAATGAGCAGGAGTCTGTCGTGCTCGCAAATGTCTTTGCACCACCTTTTATTGTTTATTCTTCTAATGTAAGTAAAACCTTTAGGGCGACCTGTTCTAAAATGAAAAAGAATTATTTGCTTTTTGAAGGAGGCAAGTCACAAGATACCGATCGCAGCGTCATGCATGAAGGTGTTCAGGGAATCTTAAAAGTTTTAGAACACTTAGACATGCTTAGTGAAAAGATTGCAAAACCACCCATGGATAGACAAATAGTGCATATTTCTAAAACCCGCTGGGTACGCGCGTCGCAATCGGGACTCTTACATCCTAAAATAAAATGTGGCAGCTTTGTCGTCGTTGGGCAACTTATCGCCACCATTACCGATCCTTATGGGTCCAGCCGCTTTAAAATAAAAGCACCACACTCTGGATATGTTATTAATGTTAACCAAAGCCCGCTTGTCTATCAAGGTGATGCTATTTTTCATATTTCTATAAATGCACAAAAGGAAACTGAGACAACTGTACAAGAACAAACGGTTTGAGTTCTCTACAACACAGCGCGAACAATATAGTATAGATATTGCAAATAATTGTTTGCAGTTAGATATCTGGCAGCGCAACATGTTTCATGTTTTTCTTACTATAGATTCTTTAAGCGAGGTGCAAACTTCTTATTTGTTGAGTGTTCTATTTGGTAAGGATAAAAATGTAGTCGTTCCAAAATCAAATTTTAAGGACAGCACCTTACAACATTTCTTATTAACAGATCAAACACGGTTAGTAACAAATACCTATGGCATACCAGAGCCAGAGTCGGGAATCGTCATTGACGAGAAGCAGCTGGATGTTGTTTTTGTTCCATTGCTTTGTGCTGATTCTTATGGTAATCGAGTAGGATATGGTAAAGGCTTCTATGACAAATTCCTAAAAAAATGCAAACCCGATGCTCAGTTTATAGGGCTCTGTTTTTTTGAACCAGTTGCACAAATTTTAGACACTCATGAAAATGATGTGCGGTTACATGCACTCGTCACGCCTCACCAGGTTTTTCACTTCGGTTTATAAATAGAACTTTGGGTTTTCAAAAAAATTAACCCTCTGGAAACGCCTTTTTACTGAAGATAATAAGCAACATAACGCCTATACTTATGGCGCTGTCGGCAACATTAAATACCGCATTAAAAAACATAAAACGTTCCCCACCCAGCGATGGTACCCAGTCCGGCCATGTTCCTTCAAAAAGCGGAAAATATAACATATCCACTACTTGTCCATAAAAAACAGGTGCATACCCACCATTTTTAGGAAGAAACGTTGCAACCGTATGGGTACTGTCTGAAAAAAGCACCCCATAAAAGACAGAATCGATAATATTACCTAAAGCCCCAGCAAAAATTAAAGAAATACAAATAACAAGTATTTTGTGTGCATTTTTTTGAATACTGCTGTACAGCCAGTAGCCTATACCGCAAATGGCTACAATTCTAAAAAGTACAAGGATTATTTTACCGTAATTCCCCGGTATTTCAAATCCCCACGCTGCACCTGGATTTTCATAAAACAACAACTCAAATTTACCCCAGTCTATAATGGGATCGTTAGAACCGCGCAGGGTGTAATTAAGTTTTATATATATTTTACTAGCCTGGTCTATAAATAGTACCGCTAGAATAATGAGAATGGCCTTAGATAATTTCATAGCAATTTTACGGGTTGCAAAAGTACTATTTAAAACACATTAATGTATCGTGATGGTGCCATTTATGGATTCTATTTTACCTTTAAAACGGGTATTTTTTAAAACTGATTTGTTTATGACCGCACCGTTTCTAGAAGTTGCTTGAATAGTCGCACGAACGTTGTTCAACACCACCGGCGCATACACGGTAACAATTTGAAAGTCACCACGCATATTTTTTAATTCGCACCTACCATTTTTAAGATTTGCCGTCACATTTTTAAAATCTCCTGTAAGCGTTATATCGGCGCTTTCGGCATTGATAAAAACTGTTTTACCCACAGGTAAATAAACAGTAGCAACCCCATCGATGACCTTGTGCGCGCTTAATTTATCATCGGGATATGTAAACGTGGGATTTTGCGGGTCGGTGATAAAAAGAGTGTCGTTGCGTTGTGCGCTTGTAAGAAGTACCGCTTGCTGGTACTCGCCATAATGACTGTCTATGATTTTAATTACCTGCTCGTTTGTCGTAATTATTTGTAGCGCAATATGGTCTTTAAGTAGGATTTCGACATGCGTTATAGCGCTGTTATTAAGCTCTATATAGCTATTTTGCGAGGTGGTTGTTTGGGTGTACGCTTTCGCGAAAGCGAACAAAACAAAAACAAACTGACATACAAAAAACCGCTTTTTATAGCTATACAAATCGTTTACAGCCATAAGAAAAGCGGTTTTTTAAGTAGTTATTTATCCTTGCATGTTTTTTGCCTCAATGCTTAAGGTTGCATGCGGTACTAATTCTAATCGTGCTTTTAATATTTTTTTACCTGTTACACGGCATATGCCATATGTTTTGTTTTCTACACGTATCAGGGCATTTTTAAGGTCGCGTATAAACTTTTCTTGGCGTATTGCTAGTTGTGAGCTGGTCTCCTTACTCATCACTTCACTGCCCTCGTCAAATGCTTTAAATTGTGGTGCGGTATCGTCGGTACCATTACTGGCATCGTTCATATATGCACTTTTTATAAGATCTAGTTGCACTTTAGCATCTGCAAGTTTTTCTAGTAGTAATTCTTTAAAATAAGCCAGGTCAGCATCGCTGTAGCGCTCTTTATTTTCTGTAGTTGTATCCATTTTTAATGTTTTTTTACCAGTATAGTAGTCGATAGGTCGTCAAATTCAATTTGCGTGCCGTTCTCTACCCGCTGGTCGGTTAAATAAATAAGGTTTGCAAGTGTTTCATCTTTAATGTACTGCTCGTTTGCTCGTACCGCAGGATCTATGCTTTCTTGCGATTGCATGGTAATCTCTATACGGTCTGTAACCTCAAAACCTGACTCTTTTCTTATGTTTTGAATGCGATTTACAAGTTCTCTTGCGATGCCTTCCATTTTAAGTGTCGGTGTGATGGTCACGTCTAGTGCTACGGTTGTACCTGACTGATTTGCTACTAGCCATCCCTCAATATCCTTAGACGTTATCTCAACATCTGCGAGCGTTAAAGTAATATCATTTCCATCTATAGAGATGACTTTTTCATTTGTTTTTTCTAACAAATCAATATCTGTTTGTTGAAAACTTTTTATAGCATCTGCAACGTGGCGCATGTCTTTACCGAATCGCGGGCCCAGGTTTTTAAAATTGGGTTTTATTTCTTTTACCAGTATGCCACTGGCATCGTCTAGCAGTTTTATTTCCTTCACATTAACCTCACTTTTTACCAGGTCGGCAATGGCTTCTATTTGTTCTTTTTCTTGAGCGTCTAGTGCCGGTATCATGATGCGCTGTAAGGGTTGACGCACTTTAATATTCTCTTTTTTACGCAGGGATAACGTTAAGCTAGAAATGGTTTGTGCTTTTTGCATTTTAGCTTCTAGCGCGGCATTTATAAGCTCTAGATTTGCCTCGGGAAACAGGGATAAGTGCACACTTTCGGGCGCGTTCTCCTCGCACACACTGGTTAAATCGCGGTACAGCTGGTCCATAAAAAATGGTGCTATGGGCGCGCCTAGTTGTGCGACGGTTTTTAAACAGGTGTACAGGGTCTGGTAAGCGGCAATTTTATCTTGCTCATAGGTGCCTTTCCAAAATCTTCTTCTGCACAAGCGCACATACCAGTTGCTCAAGTTTTCGGTAACAAAAGTAGTTATCGCGCGCGCTGCTTTAGTAGGTTCATAATCGTTGTAAAATGCAGTTGTGTCCTTAATAAGCGTATTCAGTTCAGATAAAATCCAGCGGTCTATTTCGGGTCGCTCTGCCAGTGGTATTTCGCTTTCGCGAAAGCGAAACCCGTCCACATTTGCATACAGGCTAAAGAAGCTGTAGGTGTTGTAAAGCGTGCCAAAAAACTTGCGTTGCACCTCGGTAATTCCCTCTAAATCAAATTTTAAGTTATCCCATGGATTTGCGTTGCTCACCATATACCAGCGTGTGGCATCTGCGCCATAGGTGTCTAGCGTTTCAAACGGGTCAATGACATTGCCCAGTCTTTTGGACATTTTAACGCCGTTTTTATCGAGTACTAAACCATTTGAAACGACATTTTTATAGGCAATATCGCCACTTATCATGGTCGCAATGGCATGTAGCGTGTAAAACCAGCCGCGGGTCTGGTCGACACCCTCGGCAATAAAATCGGCTTTGCGCAATTGGGTTTCTACTTCTTCTTTATTTTCAAAAGGGTAGTGCCATTGCGCATACGGCATGGCACCCGAGTCAAACCACACATCGATAAGGTCGGCCTCGCGGGTTAGTTTTTCACCATTTTCACCCACCAGATAGATGGCGTCGACTACATTTTTGTGCAAGTCTACCAGGTCATAGTTTGCCTCGCTCATATCGCCACTTTTAAAACCAGCAAACGGATTCTTACTCATAAAACCTGCTGCGATAGATTTCTCTATCTCGGTCATCAACTCGTCTATAGATCCTATAATGCGTTCTTGTGTACCTGCGTCGTTGCGCCAAATAGGTAGGGGGATTCCCCAAAAACGAGACCGCGACAGGTTCCAGTCGTTTGCATTTGCGAGCCAGTTGCCAAAACGTCCCTCGCCCGTAGCTTTAGGTTTCCAGTTTATGGATTTGTTAAGCTCGTGCATTTGCTCTTTAAAATCGGTTACTTTTATAAACCAACTGTCTAGCGGATAGTACAATACAGGCTTATCTGTACGCCAGCAATGCGGGTAACTGTGCACATATTTCTCTACTTTAAAAGCGCGGTTGTCTTCTTTTAATTTTATAGCGATATCCACGTCCACGCTGCGCTCTGGGGCCTCGCCCGGGGCAAAATATTCGTTTTTTACATATTTGCCACCTATATCGGGTAAACTGTCTATGAATTTTCCTTGCAGGTTTACCAGCGGCACCGGGTTATTATGCTCGTCCAGCACCAGCATGGGCGGTATGGGTGGCACGGCCTGTCTAGAAACAAGTGCATCGTCTGCGCCAAAAGTAGGAGCCGTATGCACGACTCCCGTACCGTCATCGGTCGTTACAAAATCACCTGCGATCACTCTAAAGGCGTCTTGCGCGTTTTCAAAAGGCAGCGCATAGGTGAGCAATTGCTCGTATTTTATGTTTACGAGGTCAGCACCTTTGCAGCTTGCGAGTACCTGATAGGGTATTGTTTTGTCTGATAGGGTGTAGGATTGTTTCGCTTTCGCGAAAGCGTCACCTTCAAAAACCTGATACTTTTTACCCAACTGGTAACTCACAAGTTTCTCGGCTAGAATCACTTGCATGGGTGCGCCCGTGTACTGATTAAACGTTTCAATGAGGACGTAATCTATCTTAGGCCCAACGGTTAAGGCAGTGTTAGACGGTAAGGTCCACGGCGTCGTGGTCCACGCAAGGAAGAAAACATCTGTCGCAGGGTTTACAGCAAACGGTAATTTTGTTGGGTCTGTCACTTTAAATTGTGCGGTGACAGTCGTATCTGTAACGTCTTGATAGGTACCAGGCTGGTTTAACTCGTGCGAACTCAAACCGGTCCCCGCTGCAGGAGAATATGGTTGTATGGTGTAGCCTTTGTAGAGTAAATTTTTAGAATAAATTTCTTTTAAAAGCCACCACACACTTTCCATATACTTGGATTTATAGGTGATGTACGGGTCGTTCATGTCTACCCAGTAGCCCATATCCTGGGTGACTTTACTCCATATATCGGTGTATTTAAGAACTGCTTTTTTACATTCCTCGTTGTATTGTTCTATGGATATTTTAGTACCTATGTCCTCTTTAGAAATGCCCAGTGCTTTTTCAACACCCAGCTCTACCGGCAGGCCGTGCGTGTCCCAACCTGCTTTGCGGTTAACCTGATAACCTTGCTGCGTTTTAAAACGACAAAATAAATCTTTAATCGTGCGACCCATCACGTGGTGAATGCCCGGTAAGCCGTTTGCGCTAGGCGGTCCTTCAAAGAAAATAAAAGGTTCGTTTCCCTCTCGGGTAGTCATGGATTTTGTAAAAATGTCGTTTTCCTGCCAAAAAGCTTTGATACGCGCATCTACCTCAGGTAGGTTTAATCCTTTGTATTCGTTGAATTTATTACTCATGACACCCTGTTTATGAAAGGTCGCAAAAGTACGGAAAATTGGGGTTTAAATTTCAGGGTGTTTGTGGTGTTGAGGCAGACTGAAATATGATCTTGTAAAAAGGTTTTTAAGTATCATTTTTTAAAGGCGCAGCCTGTCCTAGATGTGT
>DAIRDE010000018.1:0-43921 GCA_036796335.1 Nonlabens sp. | reverse complement strand
AACGGAAACATGGAAGAGGTTTCCGCAGCCTTCAGGGCCGGGGAACGGAAACAAGCAGAGGTTTCCGCACCATCTAGGGTAGGAAAACGAAAATAATTGAAAGGCCTTACAGCTCTTAGCGCATTATTTAATATGTATCAATTTTTTTTGACCTTTACGTTGCACTCATGGGGCGTTACGCTTTCGCGAAAGCGAATCTAAAACACTCTTATCGTAATGAATAGTTATGGCTTCTTGAGTTTTTATTTTATGTATATGTACCCAAATAAAAAATCGCTGCAAACCATGCGGCTTACAGCGATTCTATGTGATAAAAAGTCTTGTTTACAACTTAAAAGCCACGTAAGCGCTTAGGGTGCTGTTGCGGTAATCAAAGTTATCGTTTTTACTTATGGAAGCCAGGCCATAGTTATAACGTGCACCAAACTCTATTGCGTCTAGATTAAATCCAGCGCCTATTCCTAGACCATAATCTAGTTTTCTAAAATCATCGGTATCTAGGGTAGCGATGACATTATTATTACCATCGGCAAACGTAGATTCTATCAGGTATGCTGCATAAGGTCCAGCCTCTATGTTAATAGTTTCAAGTATTTGAATTCTAAACATGACGGGTAGTTCAATGTAGTCTAATCTAAGTTTTGCATCACCCAACGCACCAAAAGATAATTCAGATCCTTTTCTAGAATACAACAATTCTGGTTGTACATAAAAGGTCTCGGTAACCGCTAGTTGCGTGAAAACACCCAGATGAAAGCTGGTTAAAAGGTTTTCATCGGATATGTTGCTAGAATCTCCACCGGCAATAATGTTAGAGAAATTTACGCCTCCTTTAACTCCAAATTTTGCATCTTGTGCTGTTGTAACGGTAGCTGCTGCCATAAATATGGCAAGCGATGCTATTTTAAAGGTGTTTTTTAAATTCATGATTTTGTGTTTTAAGTAATTTGTTTTAAAGTTTTTTTGTCTAAGTATTTATTCAAATTTGTCTTTAAGTTAGAACAAAGGTATTGAGTCCCTGCGTTATCGGTCATAAAATAAAGCTAATGTTTTTTACTGTCTTTTTACCTTTACTACAAATCCCTGGTTTTTAAAGGTCTTGCCTGCGTTGTTCGTATTTTTTTAGTTTTTAATGTAACATCGAACTGCTCTCTAAGACTTACGGTTGTAATCTTTTGTTTACCAACGATGTAATGCAAAATTCCAAATCCCAAATTTTTATGAAAAAGTACATTTTTATGATAGGCCTTACACTGTTATTTGCAGCGTGTAAAGCAAAGGTTAATACAAACGATCTTGCAAGCAGCAACCCAATTGTGACATCCCTAGACCTTACCGCGGTGGTCGATGATAAAGTGCCGGTGGTCATAAACCCTGGTCGTTTTACTGATCAAACAGTTGTTTACCGCATGCCACGAGTGGTTCAAGGTACCTATGCCGTTAGTGATTTTGGCAAATATGTAGACGATTTTACAGCCATAGATTATAGCGGTAAACCGTTAGAGGTTACAAAAACAGACACAAACACGTGGACGATAAGCAATGCAACAACTTTAGACAAGATCACCTATTTAGTTAACGATACTTTTGACATAGAAAGTGTGGGCGGTATCGGTGGTGAGCAACCATTTTCTCCTTGCGGTACAAATATAGACCCCAATAATTATGTATTAAACTTGCATGGTTTTATAGGATATTTTGATTCGCTTAAAGACAACCAGTACACACTAGATGTGGTGTCACCTGCGTCTTTTGTTAGAACATCGGCACTGGCAAGTACAGGAGAAAAAACAAGCCCAGACGGTAAAAAAGTTACCACAAGTTATTTTGCGCAGCGTTATTTTGATATTACCGACAACCCAATGATGTATGGTAAGCTGGATGTAGAAGAGTTTATGGTAGATAACATTAAAATTGTTTTAAGTGTTTATTCGCCTAACAATGTTCACACTGCGGCTAGTCAAAAAGAAACAGTGTATAAAATGATGCAAGCACAAAAGAAATATCTAGGCGATATCAACAGCACCCCACGTTATGATATTTACTTGTTTCTTGCAGACGATAGCGAGACAGCACCTAAAGGTTTTGGCGCTTTAGAGCACCACACATCTACCGTCGTTGTCCTGCCAGAAGCCAGCACGCCCGTGCGTCTTGCGTCTTCTATCATCGACGTTGTGGCTCACGAGTTTTTTCACATCGTGACGCCGCTTTCTGTACATTCTGAAGATGTGCATTATTTTGACTACAACCAGCCTACATTTTCTAAACATTTGTGGATGTATGAGGGTGTAACCGAATATTTTGCGCAGCATTTTCAAGTTTACGAGGGCCTGGTGGACGCTAATAGCTACTACAATACAACCTTAGAAAAGATTGCTACTGCTGCAAACTTTGACGATACCATGAGTTTTACAAATATGAGCGAGAACATTCTGGATGAACCGTACAAGACAAATTACATTAATGTTTACTATAAAGGTGCGTTAGTAGGCATGTGTGTGGACATATTGATGCGCAAAGAAAGTAACGGCACAAGAAGCATGCTGTCGCTTATGAAAGAACTTTCTGCAAAATATGGTAAAGAAAAACCATTTGTAGACGATGCGCTTATAGAAGAGATTACAGCCATGACCTATCCAAGTGTAGGCAATTTCTTAAAAACGCACGTACAAGGAGAAACACCTATCAACTACAATGACTTTTTTACCATGGCCGGTTTAAAACTAGAAGAAAAAGAGGTGGAAACTAATTATATTTTTGCGGGCGGTCGCAACATCATCTTTGATGGAGATGAAGAAAAGGGACTTATTTTCTTCACTCCTGTGGCTTTAAAAAACTCCTTTTGGAAAGCGCAAGGTGTGCAGGCTGGTGATTTTATTAAAAGCGTAAACGGTACCGATTTAACCTTGCAAAACGCAAATCCTGTAATTGGCGGTATGTTCGGTTGGCAAGAAGGTCAGGAAATTACTGTGGTACTAGAGCGCGACGGCAAGCCGGTAACCATAAAAACTAAACTCACAAAAGCATATGCAATTGCCGAGGATTTGGTAGAAAACAATGCTGCTACTCCTGCACAGGTTGAAGTTAGAAAAGCGTGGTTAAACCAATAGATAATTCTAACGCTTTAGCAAGTAGCAATTAAAAGTTGGATTTATTTAAGTTTTGCTTTCGCGAAAGCGTACTAAAAACAAGTCAAGCTGCATTGATTGCAGCGCGTAAGTGAATACATAAAAAAACCCACGGCACACCATTTATTTGTGGTTGTCGTGGGTTTTATTTTGAGACTGTGTGCCGTTGAGTCACATTTTTAAGCTGCGATTATTGTTAAACACTGCCATGTTTATAAATCAGAATAGGTGACGCTAAAGGAGCCCTCGGTAATTTTCCAAACCTGTACAGGCTCGTTAGTAATCCCCTTATCATTTGTGGTAAAATAAAATGTACCTTCTACTTTTTTGTTTGCAATATCGTTTTTAGTAATGATAAGTTGACCGGTAACCGCTTGACCTTCTAGGGAACTATTGTCATTATTGGGCTTGCTGTAATACATGGTGATTCCCTTAGAAAGTCCGGTGTAGGCGCCTCCTTCTATAGGATACGTTCCCTCGGTAATGTCTTTAGAAAATCTTATGCCTATTTCCTCGCCAGTGTTCTGGTTACCAGTGATTCCAATAGACGACAGCATGGTGGAATTAAATGCATTTACAAATTGGGGTTGATAGGTTACCCCGTCTATTTTTGCTTTAAATACATTTGCGCTGCTGCGCGTGCTGGCATCGTTGCCACTTACATTACTTAGGGTATCTCCACCCGTATTTTCTTTACATGCGGTTAATGTGATAAGGGCACAAAATAAAAGTGCCACTAGGTTGTTTGTTGATTTCATTTTTTTAATTTTAAAAGATTAATAGCGTGTTTGTACGTACCTTACATGTAATAAACTTGTTATTAGTAGGTGCGTCCAATATTTGTGTAGGTAATGCTTAAATCATTAACATTTTAAGTGAATCTTTTTAAAATGAAACTTCTGAAAAAATACTACCTCTTTATGATACTCGCTGCAAGTATCTTGAGTTTACAGGCATTACAATCACCACAAAAAACTGTTACAAAGCAACAAACCGCCGGCAATAAAAATGCGGCTGCACAAGACAGTCTTTTAAGAATGAAGTACTTGCGTCTACACAAAAAAGCTGTGACATACAAAACAAAAAACGGGACCGCACAAGACAGCTTTTTGTACTACATAAACGAATCTATAAAAACCTTTAATCAGGTTAAATACAAAAGTTTAACCGATTCAGATTTGTTGTTTTATGAGAAAGAATTGTATTATCAGGAACAAACAAATTTTGCAGAAGCCTTAAAGGTGGTGAATGCATTTAGAAATCAATACAAAAAAAATAAACATTGGGATAAAACAACGCTAGTTATTGCAAATACCACAGCGGGTAATTACAATCTGAATTTGGGGAATTTTGATACGGCGATTGAAAACGATTTGTTACCTAACCTAAGCCTGATTGACAGTTTAAGTAGCGACCCAAAGAATGCTCAACATACAGAGACCTATCATTATGGTAAATTGCTTACATACAACTTTTTAATTTTAAATTTCACCAATAATGGTGGTTTTAAAAAGGCTAATAGGTATATAGACAGTTTAAGAGTTTATGTTGATTCAAGGGCTTTTTCTGAAAACTCAAAAGCATATATAGAAGATGTATATACGACCATTATAGACACCTATTTGCAACAAGGCGACCACGCAGAGGCACTTTTTTTTGTGCGTAAGTATGAGGCGCTGTATGACAAACCAACTGCCTTAACGACATTACGCGTTTTGGATAAAAAGCGAAAATTGTACTATGCCCTGAGAAAGTATGATAGTGTGTTCAAAATTCATGAGCAATCTAAAAAAACCTACCGCACATTAGAACAGCCCAGTACAAATGATATTTTTTATTACGGCAAATCTTTAGAACAAACGGCAATGGTTTTGTATCAACATTTTTCTAAAAAGGAAGAGGCCATTGCTTATTTGCACGAGGCCATTACAACAACAAATCCAGCCAAATACACGACTTATATCAATCCATTGTTCTGTTACTCAAAATTGACCGAAATTTTTGCTAAACAAAATAAGCAAGATTCGGTTTTACATTACTTAAAAAAGTTGGATTCGTTAAGTGTTGCCTTGAACAATAAATCTTACATGTTAAGTAGTAAAGGTCATTATGCACAACTGTATCTTCAGCAAAGGGCGTTTAATCAATTAGACACAAACAATGCACGTTTTTTTAACCTGCTGCAATGGAAGGATACAGATAACTTTTTAAAGACCGATTTAAAAGCCTTGCAACTTTCTACAGGAAATCCATTCCTGAGTCAAATATTGCATGTGGCCAATGTGAATTTTGAAGCTTTTAAAGAGTCTAAGAATTCCAAATATTTAACTATTGCCCATAAGTTATATGGTATTTGCGCTTTAACATTAAACGCACAAAAAAATGCTGCCATACTTAATGATACAGACGCCGCAAACTTTGAGGTTATTAATAATGGGATTTTAGAAACCTTACAGGAACTTATCAAGCAAAAAGGTGTTGCTTATAATGTTTCACAAAGTTTAGAACTTTTAGAACTCAACCAAAACTTGAATTTGATTTTCAACAATTATTTGAATAAAATCAGTTTTCAAAGCTCAAAAGTAGCAAAACCACTCATTCAACTAAAAAATAAGACAGAATACCAGTTTAAACAAACTAATAAAACCCTGGATGAATTTGTAGTTTCTAGGGAAAGCGAAAAGGATTATCGACTACAAATTAATAAGCAAAATGCGCTTAAAAAAACATTAGATAGCATTTATCAAGAAATTCAAAAAGAAGACGCGTTGTATTATGCTTATGAGGCGTCTCAGGTAAAATTAGAAGACGTCCAGCAGCAAATAACTGCTAAGCAAGCTATTTTAAGGTACTATTTTTCCAACGAATCATTATATGTGTTTATCATTGAAAAGGATCAAGTGCGTTTTAAACATATCTTAAATCGCGAGGCTACCGAGTTTAAAAATCTGAATTTTTATGATGCAATCACTTCTCAAAATAAGAAGGAATTACCGCCGCTGGATTTCCTGATACCCAGTCAATTTCTTAAAAAAAATACTAACAGGCTTACCATTATACCTCATAAAAGTCTGGCCTTGATTCCTTTTGAAGCGCTTGCTTTAGACGCGCAAACCCTTGCGGTAAATAAGTTTATTATATGCTATGCGCCGTCACTTAATCTACTTTCTAATAATCAAAACACGGCACAACTTAAAATGGCTGCATTTGTGCCATCTTATGATAAATCGGCCGTAAAAAGTAAGTATTATACAAATCTTGTTGCTGCACAAAATGAGGTTAAAGCCATATCGCAACTAGTAGATGGTCAAGTTTTTAAGGGGGCAAATGCAACCAAGTCTAACTTTATAAAAGCAACTGAGAATTTCAATATGTTGCACCTTGCGATGCATACGCAATATCCAGCAGTAGGAGAAGGTCAATCTAATTTGGTTTTTTATGAAAATCAAAAGGAGTCGTTGTTGTCTATACAAGAAATCTATTCCCTGAGCACAGCAGCAAAATTAGCAGTGCTAAGTGCCTGTAACACGGGTACAGGAAATGAAAACCCGTCCGAGGGAATACAAAGTCTAGCAAGAGCATTTCATTATGCGGGGTCGGATGCCGTGGTCATGAGCTTATGGAAGGTGCCCGATGGTGAAACCTCTAAAATCATAGTCGACTTTTACAAGAATCTTATGGATGGTAAGTCTAAAGATGAAGCACTTCAGCTAGCAAAGATAAATTACCTCGCAACGACCGATGACCCTATGTTAAAGCATCCTTATTATTGGGCTGGATTTGTGTTAAGTGGGAATACGCAGCCTGTTACTAACAGCTTTTCGTGGGTTTTATACCTTCTAGCGGGTATGGTCTCTTTAATTTTAATGTTCTCGTTTTTTAAGTATCGTAAAAGAAAAGCATCAATCTAATTCCTTTAAAAGTGCAGCTGCTTTTTTAGCAGGGTAATATTGATTTTTTACAATCAGTTGTAATTGTGACCTAGCGGGTGGTAATTGGTCCGTTTTTAAATAGCACAAAGCGAGATACCAGTGACTATATGTAGCGTATGCCGCGTCTTTTTCAGCATAGCTCTTCAATAAGGGAATAGCCGTGCGATGTTGTTCTATAGCCATATGTGCAGAGGCTTTAAAAAACACAACATCGGGATACATAATTTCGTCTACTAGATTAAAAAGCGTGATTGCCTGCTTATAATTGTTGTTCTCGTAAGCAAAAAAAGCTTCTTCTAAAACTGTTAACGCCGTTTCTCCTCTTTCAATAGGTGCAAGTGTATTTGCATGCGGTGTAAAATAGGTGGCGTACAACTGCTCATGCGATTTTGCCCCTGTCGTGAATTTATAAACATATAGGACCATAACAAGAACAGCTGCTATTGCTGCCGCAGTTAACCACAGCGATCTGTACGATGTGTTGTTTTTGGAACGGCAGTTTTCTGCCTCTATGGATGTAAGCAGTTCTTTAAAATCATTTTGATCTTGTACAGCAGCGACGATTTTAAGGTCTTTTATAAAATCTGCGTGCTTTTTAAAATCAAATTCGGTTGTATAAAGTAAGTCATATTCCTCTTGCTCACTTTCCGTTAAAGTTTGATTTACAAATTTGTCTATAAGTTGCTGCCAGTGTTTCTCCATGATGTTATTTTTTAAAAAGCGATTTCAGTGTTTTTAAGCACCGGCTTTTTTGGCTCCTTACGGTGTTTTCACTTTCATAATTTTCTTGAACCATAATTTCATTTATACTTAGTTCTTTATGGTAGAAATTAATTAACATTCTCTGACATTTTTTTCCCAGATCTTTAAAAACAGCCTGTAATTTTAGTTGGTTTTCGGTAAGCAGTTGCTCGTCAAATAAGGAAATATCAATGGTTTCCTCGTCTGGTATTTCTTTAGTGATTTGCAGCGGTGACTTGTCCCTTTCTTTTAAATATTTGTAAATCTTAAATTTTCCAATAGAAAATAAGTAGGTTTTAAAACTCGCGCTCACAGTTTCTAAACGACCGCTTATAGCGTGTTTGCGCATTTCTATCAAAGCATCGTGATAAATTTCTAACAGTGCATGGTTGTCTAGTTGAAAACGCTGGCCAAATTTTAAGAAAGCATCTTTATACATATGGTAAAGCGACGCTACCTCTTTTGGATGATCACTTTGGATATGAGTAATAAGCTGTTTTTCCAATTTTTTTTGCTGTTCAATGTTAATACTCACTCAAATATACACACAAAGAAATGTTAACCCTTAATACTTAAAAAATGAAATCAAATCGCATAACTACCTTTTTTGTGTTTTTGCTCATGTGTGTTTCTTATCAAACAGTACATGCACAATTTAAATTAGGCAATCTTATTAAAAAAACCGAGCAACAAATATCTAGGAAGCTGGATAGCACAATCGAAAAAAAAGCAGACAAGGCCTTTAAAAAAGTTGATGGCATGCTTTCTACCGAGCCAGACAAAATGGAAAAAACATCTGGCGATAACTCACAATCAACGGATTATATAGAGTATGAAAGTGTTTCAAGTCAAAGCCCAGCACCAGTTTTATTTGATCGTTATAGTAAGTTCGATTTTATTCCAGGCAGCGAGGTGTTGTTTTATGATGATTTTAAAACTTCCAGTATCGGGGATATCCCAAAAGGTTGGAACTTCTCGGGCGGTGTAGAACTTGTAAATTTAAGCCATCTAGAGGGCAACTGGCTGCAAGTTGGCCGTGGCAAAAACACCTTAGTACCACCTATAAAGGACATCCCTGAAAATTTTACTCTTGAGTTTGATTTGGTTTTTGACTACGATCCAGCAGAATCGACCTATGCGCGATATGTGTATGTACTTTTTTCAGACCATGAAAATCCAAACAGCAAGTTGTCAACAGCCGATGTAGGAAATAACTTTTTCCGGTTTGCCTTTGTTGGTGGTGCTAATGGACGTGGCTTACAATACGTTAAAAAAGCAAGTGACGCAACATTAAATGATAGACAAAGAAAAGATCACCCATATACTCAAAATAAAAACAACACTAAAAGAGGAGAGGTTATAAAAGTTTCTTTCTGGAAAACAAATAACCGCATGCGCGTGTATCTCGATGAACAAAAAGTGTATGATGTGCCTCGCGCTTTTGAAGATGATGTAAACCTAGCGACACTTAGATTTTGGACCGAGTTGTCTGCAGATAATCAGTACTTTTTTATCAATAACATACGTCTTGCAAAAAGCGAGGCCACCATTCAATACAACCTTTCTAGTGACGGGGTTTACTCAAGTCAGGGCATTTACTTTGACTCAGGCAGTTCCACAATAAAGCCTGAATCCTATGCCACCTTACAACAAATGTCACAGTACATAAAATCGAACAGTAAAAGTTTTCTTATTGTCGGGCATACCGATAGTGATGGCGATATAGAAGCAAATAGATTGCTTTCTCAACAACGTGGTGCCGCTGTTAGAGAGGTCCTTGTTTCAGAATTTGGTGTGGATACCAATTTGTTAGCTAGCGGTGGCTTTGGTAGCAAATATCCCATAGCTTCTAATACAACCGCCATAGGAAAAGCGCAAAACAGAAGGGTTGATTTTATCAACCTTTCAGTAAAAAGCAGTGAAAATTATGAAGCTGAATTGTTTAAAAATAGTATAACCGTTAGAAATTAATCACAAACTCTTTAAATATTAGAAAAATGAAATCACAAACTATAGTATGCACCTTTGGTATGTGTTTTATGTTTTGCAGCACGTTTGCGCAAAACTTAAAATTAGGTTCCCCCAGTCTCACTCAAAAAGCGATTGCAGTAAAGTCGTCAGACAATAGCGTTTATGATGTGATAAGACAGTTACAGGCAAATCCGCCAAAACTTAATTTTAAATTAGAAGATGCACAAGCAGCACAAGCCAGTTATACCAAAGTAGACCTCGTTACACAAATCTTTTACAAAGGCAAGGAGGTAGGTAAAACCGTACAAAAGGGTATTCCGGTTTGTTCAGGAAGTAACAGTTTAAACCTTTCTCATTTTCAAGTAGAAAAAATGCTTCTAGATGCTTTTGAAAAAAATACCACCCCGACCGAAACTAGTGGTGGAAGAATGAACGAAAACACAAAACCCGATTTGCGCGGCAAACTTCCTGGTACAGATACAAAAGGTTTTATACGTAGACAGGTAGGTCGCATACCAAAAGATCAATACGAGGTTAGACTAGGTATTGTACCCGAGGGCAATCCTGGCACTACGCAACCTACGGTTTTTTTGGTAAACATCATTTAAAAAATAGCAACATGAAAAACATTTTTTTAATACTGCTGTTTTGCGGTTATTTGCAACATGGGCAATCACAATCATCGTGGCAAGGCAGCTGGGAAACACAACATGGTCATGTAGAAATAATCTCAAGTAAAGGCTATGTCTATGGTTTATACGCAAACGTGGGCTGGCTATACGGTAAAATTGCTCCTGGTAATAAAAGAGTCGTAGGTACCTTTTGGAATGATGATAAAAAAAATAGCGGTCGCTTTGAGTGGACACTAAATAATACAGGTACAGCCTTTACGGGAAAATGGGCGTGGGGCGAGAATTTTAAAACCCTAGAACAACTAGATGGCGGCGATTGGAACGGTACCAAAAGCAGTTCTAAAAGCACATCAAAACCCTGGACTAAAACCTTTTCTACAAACGCCGGCGAATTACAAGTGATACACATGGGTGGTAATAGAGCTCTAGGATTATTAAACGAGGTTGTACTTTGCGGTATGGTAGTAAATAACAATACGCTCACGGGTGTTATGAAAACTATAGACGTTATCGGTATCGGTAAGCAATATGGCACCAGCTTCTCCATTACCCAGGCTAACAATGCGCTCACAGGTTATTGGTTTAAGCCCACCGGTAAGCAAGACCTAACAGGCAATCTTAAAGGATATAATCCACCGCAAAACGCTAACAATGCGAGCACTAATGCCTCTAAAATAAATAAAGGTTATAAAATAAGAGTCACGTGGAATACATTTAAACTCAATAAAGCAAGAATTGGTAATTCACTAAATGCAACGTTAAAATATCAAACATCCCCTAAAATTGCATCCCCTAAAATTGCATTTAAAAGCAAGTCGCATCCATTATTTTTCGAGTTTAAAACAAGACAAGAATTACTCAAAAGCACTCCTAATCTTGACCAGTTTTACCCGTACAGCATACCAGCAACCATTCTACCAGGTAATCGTCACGAATTTAAAATAGGCGTAGAAGAAAAAATATCAAAACCCTATGAGTTCGTTATTGACATGTCTATGGCCGACATGAAAGCATCGCAATTAAACTTTGTGAATGTAATTGATCTTTATATGACCGCTGTAAGACAACAAAATCAACATAATACCTTGTTTAGAAACATCAACATGGTCGAGGTACTTCAGTATCTCACAAAGGAAGTTAACGCCACTGATTTTCCAAATGCGGTAGATGGTAGAAAACGCTTGTCAAATTCGTCAGATACTTTTTGGTTAGAAGAATACGCAGGTAAACGCAAAGTTCGGGGATATGGCGATCTCATTTTTGGCAACGATATACGCTATGGGTATTCCTACACAATAGAATTAATGAATTAGTTTTTAAGTACTTACATCTGTGGGACTACACATGTTATTGGTAACTTAGAAAGTAAACGAGAAGCACAAGCTATCTTACATATTTTGTTTGTCGAGTAGTTTCATTTTCTCTGTTTCGCTTTCGCGAAAGCGTACTAAAAAAAAATTAGCAGCATTGATTGCAGCGCATAAGTGAATACATAAAAAAACCCACGGCACACCATTTATTTGTGGTTGTCGTGGGTTTTATTTTGACCGGTTTTAATAAATGCAAAAATCAACGTGTATTTTTAACAGAATATCATAAAAACCTGGTAAAATTGAAAACACGATAAAATAATTCTTAATTATTTGCCAATATAATTTGCTAAATTACTATATTTATGCTTAAATAATATAGTCTCATGAAAGTATGCCCTAATTGCAACTCAGATAATCACATAAAAAGCGGTATAGTTGCTGATAGGCAGCGCTATAAATGCAAAGATTGCAACTACTTTTTTACCGTCGATAAAATAGGCAAAAAGATTGACGAGTACTATGTAAATAAGGCTTTGCAACTCTATTTAGAAGGGTTGACATATAGAGAGATTGAGCGCATTTTGGGAATATCGCATGTAAGTATCATGAACTGGATAAAAAAGTTCAACATTAAAAGACCCTATCGCACAAATTACCATCCCAGCTACAAAATATTAAGCGCAAACGAGTTGACCGCCTACTTTACAAATCCTAAACAAATTAAAGGCGCAGGCGTTATCATTACCGAGTTGGGTGACAAATTCATGATGATTAAATGGGAGCGATTCAAACAATAACTATAGATTTTACATAAAACTATACGATATTTTCTCGTATCAAATAAATCACACAACTTGGCACCATCATTCATCAACCAAAGAAATTATGAGAACGAGAAACTTTTTAACATGTGTAGCCTGCCTAGTCGCCACCTTGTCCAGTGCACAAGGGTCTGATGACTATGGAAGTGGTTTAAAAATCAATTTAAACGAGAGCGGTTCAAAAAACCTGCGATTCATCCTTTGGAATCAAATATGGGCTCGCCATACCGATATGAATCCCGGCACCCTCGTTAGCGACGAGGCAACAAGCAGCACAACCGACATAGGCAATAGACGGTTGCGCATCCTAGCTTATGCACAAATATCACCACGTTACATGATTGTTACCCATGTGGGTATTAATAATCAAACGTTTATAAATGGTGGTGTCGCAGGGTCTGCGGGAACTGGCGGTAATGGTGCTGGGAAAAAACCAGGACTGTTCTTTCACGATGCATGGAACGAGTATGCCGTGGTGTTGCCAGAAAAAGACAAAAAATTTAGCATGACTGTGGGTGCCGGTTTGCATTACTACATGGGGCTGTCGCGCATGACCATGAGTTCTACGCTCAACTTTATGGCGGTAGATGCGCCTATTTTTAACTGGCCACTCATAGAAAATTCAGATCAGTTTGCACGGCAAATTGGTTTTTTTGCAAAGGGCAAATACGACAAATTTGAATACCGATTCAGTATCAACAAACCATTTGCCACAAACCTAACACCTGCTGACGTTGCATCTGTGGATTTGGCTAGAGCCGTAGATAACAATGGCAATGCAGACTGGTCAAAAGCAGGCTATGTAGAATATCAATTCCTAGACAGTGAATCTAATTTTTTACCTTTTAAAGTGGGTTCTTATTTAGGAACTAAAAAAGTTTTTAACTTAGGGGCAGGTTTTTATGTGGCACCTAATTCCACGAGATCATCTGTAGCAGGTGGTGTACAAAACCATGATATAAATCTATTTTCGGCCGATGCGTTTTTGGATCTTCCTGTAGGTAAAAAAGAGAACAAAATGGCCATTACTGCTTATGGGGTATTTTACAGTTATGACTTTGGACCTAATTATTTGCGCAATGTGGGCATCATGAACATAGGCACTGTCGATCCCGATTTTACCGGCAACAGGGCATTAGCTGGTGTAGGCAACGCGCAACCACTTATAGGTACAGGCAATATTTTTTACACGCAGGCGGGTGTTTTATTGCCTAACAAAAATTTAAAACCAAAACTGCGCATACAACCATTTGCAGCCTATACCCACAAAAATTTTGAAGCCTTAGAAAATGCTACAAGTAATGTAGATTTAGGAGCAAATTTTTTCTTAGACGGGCATCATGCAAAAATCACCACACAATATTCCTCACGACCACTGCAATTTGCTAACGGCAGCGACACCAGTAAAGGCGAGTTTATTGTCCAACTTCAAATCTATTTATAAACCCACTTTAAAAACAAGAACATTATGAGTGATAAACAAAACAAAGCAACAGCTTACTGGAAAGAAAATATTAAATACCTAGCCATATTGCTATTTATATGGTTTGCAGTATCATACGGTGCAGGGATACTGTTTAAAGACGCCTTAGACAACTTTAGATTGGGCGGTTTTAAGCTCGGTTTTTGGTTTGCGCAGCAGGGTTCTATTTATGTATTTGTCATACTCATTTTCGTGTATGTGCGCATTATGAATAATCTCGATAAAAAATACGGTTACGACGAGTTGTAGCCTTGTTACGCTTTCGCGAAAGCGAACACCCTAAAAATTGATCATTTAACACTAACATTAACGAGCCACAAAGCAGCCAGTAAGGTGTGCGCGCTCAACTAAAAAACAATATTATGGACGTTCAAACCTGGACTTATATTATCGTAGGACTCACATTTGCACTGTATATAGGTATCGCTATATGGACACGCGCAGGATCTACACAAGAATTTTATGTAGCCGGTGGTGGTGTTTCACCGCTTGCAAATGGTATGGCCACAGCTGCCGACTGGATGAGTGCTGCATCTTTTTTATCCATGGCAGGAATTATAGCTTTTGCTGGATACGACGGCTCGGTTTACCTGATGGGATGGACGGGTGGTTATGTACTGCTTGCATTATTGCTTGCACCGTATTTAAGAAAATTTGGAAAATTTACGGTTCCTGATTTTATAGGTGACAGGTATTATTCAAAAACTGCGCGACTGGTCGCTGTGTTTTGTGCGCTGCTCGTTTCTTTTACTTATGTCGCTGGACAAATGCGTGGTGTGGGGCTGGTATTTTCTAGATTTCTAGAGGTAGAAATAAATACGGGCGTGATCATAGGGATGATTATCGTGCTGTTTTATGCTGTTTTAGGTGGTATGAAGGGCATCACCTATACACAGGTTGCGCAGTATTGCGTGCTCATTTTTGCCTTTATGGTTCCTGCGATTTTTATATCTATTCAAATGACTGGCAACCCGATACCGCAGTTGGGTATGGGAGGCACCTTGTCAGACGGTTCAGGGACCTATTTATTAGACAAACTAGATGGTTTAAGTACCGATTTGGGCTTTGCCGCCTATACCGATGGGTCTAAGGATTTAATTGATGTATTTGCGATTACTCTCGCACTTATGGTAGGTACAGCAGGTTTACCACACGTTATCGTGCGCTTTTTTACAGTAAAACGTGTTAAAGATGCGCGCAAGTCGGCTGGGTGGGCGCTCTTACTTATTGCCATTTTATACACCACAGCGCCTGCAGTTGCGGTTTTTGCAAAAACAAATATGATGGATCAGGTAGTGGGTAAATCGTACAACGATCAACCACAATGGCTTAAAAATTATGAGGATCTAGGGCTTATAGGCTGGACCGATAAAAATGGCGATGGCAAAATTCAGTACAGTCCAGGTGCCGCTTTTTTAAATGACAAGAGTGCACCAGTATTTGACGATAAGGCACGCACAGCGTTAGGAAACCGTGCGACTACAAATCCTAACCCAGCAACAGCAAACGAGCTGTATGTCGATAACGATATTATGGTATTGGCAAATCCAGAGATTGCAAATTTACCAAGATGGGTCATTGCGCTGGTAGCGGCTGGGGGTCTTGCCGCAGCATTGTCTACAGCCGCTGGTTTGTTACTCGTTATATCATCATCGGTATCGCATGACCTTATTAAAAAAGTAGTAAATCCTAAAATATCTGAAAAAGGAGAGCTAGTCGCTGCGCGTTTAAGTGCAGTGGGAGCTGTGTGTGTTGCGGGTTATTTTGGTATCAATCCGCCGGGGTTTGTGGCTGCGGTGGTTGCGCTAGCGTTTGGTCTAGCAGCTGCGTCGTTTTTCCCTGCGATTATTCTAGGTATTTTTTATAAGCGTATGAATAAAGAAGGCGCTATTGCTGGTATGGTCGTGGGTATCATCACCATGTTGTTGTACATGATAAAATATAAGCTGGGTTGGTTTGACGAGGTACTGCCTGGTAAAGATGAGTGGTGGTTTGGTATTTCTCCCGAGGGATTCGGGTCTATAGCCATGCTTGTAAACTTTGTCGTGAGTCTGGTGGTTTGTAAATTTACTGCTCCACCACCACAAGATGTTCAGGATATTGTTGAAAATATAAGAATCCCAAGTGGCGCTGGCGAGGCTACCGGTCACTAACAAACTATAAAGAAGATCTCCCTAAAAAAGAAATTAGATTACTGCCTGCCGGTAATCTAATTTCTGATTTAAAAAAATAGTGGGTTACACAACGACCCAAAAGAACACACAACCCATGAAAAAACGGCACATTCAGAAATTGGTTATTTTAAGCATCGGACTGGTCATTTTCTTAAACTTACCCATTATTTATATTTTTAATAAAAACACGTCTATCTGGGGTGTACCTTTATTATATGCTTATATTTTTTTAGTGTGGGGTGTCAGTATTCTTATTACCTACACTGTAATTAAACGACACGATGCCTAGCTACATAATTATACTTGTTATTATAGGCTATCTGGCGGTTCTTTTTGGCTTGGGAATTTGGGCAGACAAAAGGGCGCGCTCTAAATGGGTGCATAACCCGTGGGTTTACTCGTTGTCACTTGCGGTTTATTGCAGCGCGTGGACTTATTATGGCAGTGTGGGTATCGCAGCCACTAGCGGGGTAAGTTTTTTAACGACTTATTTAGGACCGGTCATTGCACTACCTCTGTGGTTTATTATTACAAAAAGGGTGGTACTCATCTCTAAACAGTATCAGGTCTCTAGCATTGCCGATTTTATCTCGCTGCGGTACGGTAACGATCGCTCTATAGGTGCACTCGTCGCTGTTATTTGTATTATCGCAGTGGTCCCGTACATTTCACTGCAGCTTAAAGCGGTATCAGAGACCTTTGATATTTTATCAAATAGCAAGGAGCACAGTTTTATTCTTACAGACAGCACTTTTTACATTGCCTTATTGCTCGCGGTTTTTGCAGCGTTATTTGGTACCCAGACGGCAGATGCCTCCAGAAGGCGCAGTGGCTTAATCTTTACTGTTGCGGTAGAGAGTGTTCTAAAATTAGTATTCTTTTTAATGATAGGAATCTATGCCACCTTCTATTTATTTGACGGCACTAGTGACATTTATAACCAAATAAGTGTCTCAGAAAATTTTGAGCAATTAACAACCTTCTCAAACATAGAAGCCAGTATAAACTGGTATTTCATGATTGCCTTATCGTTTTTTGCAATCTTTTTACTTCCTAGACAGTTCCACGCAAGTGTGGTAGAAAATACCGATGTTAACCATCTAAAAAAAGCCAGTTGGGTGTTTCCTTTATACCTATTCCTATTCAATGTATTTGTAATCTTTATAGCTTGGGCGGGTAAATTAGTATTGTCACCAGATTTAAATCCAGATTACTACACGCTTTATTTACCATTAAATCATGGACATGCATGGTTAGGGCTGCTCGTTTTTTTAGGCGGTTTGTCTTCTGTGATAAGTATGGTAGTGTTAAGTGCGCTAGCTTTATCTACGATGATAAGTAACAACTTAATTATTCCTTATGGGTTTCTAAAAGTTTTAAACAAACGGCAACCTGAGGCAAATGTTAAGTCTATTAAAACCATAAGACGAGTAGCTATTTTCATTTTGATTATAGGCGCTTATTTCTTTTACATAAATTTTAATATTCAACTTTCTCTTTATAGCATAGGCCTTATTGCTTTTGTTATTATCGCACAACTCGCGCCTGCTTTTTTTATTGGGCTTTTTTGGAATAGAGGGAATGCATTTGCTGTAAAAACGGGCGTCCTTGCTGGTGCACTCGTTACGTTATATACCCTAGGTTTACCCTTTATAACCGATGTTTTTATGCAAGGAAGCACCTTTACCTTACAAGGCCCTTGGGGTATTACCCTGCTTAAACCCAACATGTTATTTGGTTTGGATTTTTTACCACCCGTGGCACACGCATTTTTTTGGTCCATGGTTTTTAATCTCATGTTTTACCTCATTTTTTCGGTGGTATTAAAAGGCAATTATCGAGAACGCAATTATGCCGAACTCGTCGTAAACGCCTCCAGTTATGGCGATATGCAAGAAAACGCATTTGTATGGCGTGGCGAGGCATACGTTTCAGAAATACGCAAGGCGCTTGTTAAATTCTTGGGCGATAGTCGCACCCAGCGGGCACTAGATATTTTTTATCGTAAATATCGCCTGGATCCAAAAGAAGAAAAAGCCGACGCGCGTCTTGTCAATTTTTCAGAAAAACTGCTCACGGGCAGCATCGGTGCAGCAAGCGCAAAACTGGTTATAAGCAGCGTCGTTAAAGAGCAACCAGTTACCCTGCCCGAGGTTCTTAAAATACTTGAAGAAAATAAAGAAACCATTACAGCAAATAAACAATTACAGCAGCAGTCTTATGAGTTGCAGCGCCTATCTAAAAGCCTTAAAATAGCAAACGACGCGCTTATAGAACAGGACAAATTAAAAGATGATTTCCTGGACACCGTGGCCCACGAACTTAAAACACCCACAGCATCGATACGCGCTGCTAGCGAGGTTCTTGCCGAAAATGACGACATGCCCGTGGCACTCAAAAAAAAGTTTCTCGACAACATCGTCTCAGATGCTGATAGGTTGGGTATTATTATTTCTAATATTTTGGATCTAGAAAAACTATCCAGTGGCCGCGAGATCATGGATAAGAAGCTGTACAACCTACCCAACACCATTACCAAAGCTGTGGACGGTGTTTATCAAATTGCTCAAAAAAAGGGTATCAATATAAACGCGCAACACATAGAAAATCTCACCCTAGAGTATGACGAGGATCGTATGATTCAAGTTTTTACAAATTTGTTGAGCAACAGTCTAAAATTTGTACCCGAGCATACAGGTAATATAACCATATCGACCACATCGCAGGAAAATGACGTGCAAATAATCTTTTGTGATAATGGTAAAGGCGTGCCGGTAGAAGACATGAAATACATTTTTGATAAATTTTATCAATCTAATAATCAAAATATTAAAAAACCCACAGGCAGTGGTATGGGGCTAGCCATTAGCAAGCACATTGTAGAAAGTCATGGCGGAACCATTGCGATAGATCACCATTTTAAAGATGGTGCACGATTTTTTGTGACCCTAAAAAAATGACAAACATGAAAAGGATTTTAATAGTAGATGACGAGCCTAATATTGTAATGTCTCTGGAATATGCGTTCCAAAAACAAGGTTGTCAGGTGTTTATAGCGCGCGATGGTGGAGAGGCTTTAGCCATCATGAGTCAAAACGTGCCTGACCTTGTCATTCTGGATGTGATGATGCCGCAAGTAGACGGCTATGAAACCTTAAAACAAATTAAAAACAATCTCGCTTTCGCGAAAGCGAAAATTATATTTCTATCTGCAAAAAGCAAAACCGAGGACATAGAAAAGGGACTCGCTCTAGGGGCCGATGCGTACTTTACCAAGCCTTTTTCAGTAAAAAAACTGATTACCGAAGTTGAACTATTAATAAACGCCTAGCCATGTCCTACCAGTCTTTTTATAACCACAGTATCGATGCGCCTGAGCAATTTTGGCAGGAGCAAAGCAATCACATCCATTGGTTTAAAAAACCAGACACAATCCTTTCTAAAAACGAAGATGGCTATCACGAGTGGTTTAAAGACGGTCTTACAAACTTGAGTTATTTGTGTATTGATAAGCATATTATGGACGGTTATGGCGCCCAAAATGCCATCATTTATGACAGCCCTGTAACGGGTGTTGTGCAACATATTACCTACAATCAATTATGTGACGAGGTGGCAAAACTAGCAGGTGGTTTGCAATCGCTGGGTCTTGTTGCAGGCGATACATGTATTATTTATATGCCCATGATACCGCAAGCTGTTTTTGCGATGCTGGCATGTGCGCGGTTAGGGGTGATTCATTCGGTTGTTTTTGGTGGTTTTGCACCGCACGAACTTGCGATACGTATGAATGATTGCAAACCTAAAATCATCATCACCGCCTCGCACGGTATTGAAATTAACCGAGTCATTCCTTACAAACCGTTTGTAGATGAGGCCATAAAGCAGGCGACACACAAACCAAAACACATCTTGCTATACAAACGCGATAATGCACCAGATAGTGATACCATGACAGGCGACATGGATTATACAGATCTTGTAAATCGCTCGCAGGCAGTTGCGGCGGTAGCACTTGTCGCAACACACCCGTCGTATATTTTATACACATCTGGCACCACAGGGACACCCAAAGGCATTTTGCGGGACACAGGTGGGTATGCTACCGCGCTAAAGTTTTCTATGAAAAATATTTATGGGGTGGATGCAGGCGAGGTGTTTTGGGCTGCAAGTGATGTGGGCTGGGTTGTAGGACACAGTTTTATCGTTTATGGTCCACTTATTAATCGCAACACAACCATTTTATTTGAAGGCAAACCCATTAAAACGCCTGACGCGAGCACCTTTTGGAGGGTGCTAAGTCAGCATAAAGTACGTGCCATGTTCACGGCACCCACCGCGATACGAGCCATTAAAAAAGAAGACCCCGATGGGGATTGTATAAAAAAGTATGACTTATCAAACTTAAAATATCAGTTTCTAGCGGGAGAACGATGCGATACAGCAACACTATCGTGGACGCAAAAACACTTAAACATCCCTGTGATAGACCACTGGTGGCAAACCGAGAGTGGCTGGCCCATGCTGGCAAATATGACGGGTGTAGAGCTCTTACCCACCGTGCAAGGCAGCGCGGGTAAACCCGTTTGTGGATATGACATACAAGTGTTGCGAGAAGATGGGGAGCAGGCAGTACCTGGTGAAGAGGGTTACATTGCCGTGAAATTACCTTTACCACCAGGAATGTTATTGACCATTTGGGGCAATGCACAGCGTTTTAAAAATGGCTATCTAGAGCGTTTCACAGGATATTATTTTTCTGGTGACGGTGGTTATAAAGATGCTGCTGGTTATGTGTACATTACAGGCAGGGTAGACGACGTTATTAATGTTGCAGGCCACAGGCTTTCTACTGCCGAAATGGAAGAAATAGTCGCCAGTCACCAGCAGGTTGCAGAGTGTGCAGTTTTTGGCATTCATTGCGATTTAAAAGGGCAACGACCGTTGGGGTTAGTTGTGCTTAAAAACAGCCAACTAGAAAATCCAGAGGTTATAAAAGCGCAAATCATTAACAGTGTGCGCGACAAAATAGGTGCCGTTGCTGCTTTTAAAGAAGTCCTGGTTGTGGAACGGCTGCCTAAAACCCGCAGCGGTAAAATATTGAGAAAACTGTTGCGCGATATTGCAGACGAGTCTAAATATACGATCCCTTCTACCATCGATGATCCAGAAATAATTAACGAAATTAATAGCGTTTACATAGCGCACCAAACAGGAAAAAACAACAACCCTTTAAACAAACCATTATGAGTAATTACCACATAAAAAATTTAGAAGAGTACTGGCAAATTTATCGCAAGTCTGTAAGAAACCCAGAGAACTTTTGGGAAGAAGTAGCCGAAGAACATTTTTTATGGCGCAAACGCTGGGATAAGGTGTTGACCTGGGATTTTAAAAAACCCGAGGTAAAATGGTTTGAAGGTGGTTTGCTTAACATCACCGAAAATTGTATCGACCGCCATCTAACCATAAGAGCGCATAAAACGGCCATACTCTTTGAACCTAACGACCCTAACGAGGCTACACAGCACATCACCTATAAGCAATTGCATGAACGCGTGTGTCGCTTTGCAAATGTGCTTAAAGAACAGGGCATTGAAAAAGGCGATCGCGTGTGCGTCTATTTACCCATGATTCCCCAGCTTGCAGTTTCTATACTTGCCTGTGCACGTATCGGTGCGATACATTCGGTTGTTTTTGCAGGGTTTAGCGCTGCTGCACTTGCTACTCGTATTAACGATAGCGATTGTAAAATGGTGATATGCAGCGATGGTAGTTACCGTGGTAGCAAGGCCATAGATCTGAAAGGAATTGTAGACGACGCCCTAAATGATTGCCCTGATGTACAAAAAGTACTTGTGGTTAATCGCACAAACAGCCAGGTAACCATGAAAGAAGGTAGGGATATATGGTTACAGCCCTTACTAGACGCTGCGAGTATCGATTGTGAGCCTACTATTGTAGATGCAGAGCATCCTTTGTTTATACTGTACACATCTGGTTCTACAGGAAAACCTAAAGGAATGGTACACACCACAGGTGGTTATATGGTTTACACGGCTTACACATTTAAAAATGCTTTTCAATATAGAGAAAATGATATTTACTGGTGTACGGCAGATATTGGTTGGATTACCGGGCACAGTTATATTGTTTATGGACCACTGGCAAATGGCGCAACCACAGTCATGTTTGAAGGGGTACCATCGTATCCAGATTTCTCTAGATTCTGGCAAATCGTCGAAAAGCACAAAGTCACCCAATTTTACACAGCACCTACAGCCATACGCGCACTTGCTAAAGAAAATGTGTCCTATGTAGAAAAGCACGATTTAAGTTCGTTAAAGGTGTTAGGCACTGTAGGCGAGCCTATTAACGAAGAAGCGTGGCATTGGTACAACAACCACATCGGTAAAAAAAGCAGCCCGATTATAGACACCTGGTGGCAAACCGAGACTGGTGGCATCATGATATCACCCATTCCATATTCCACACCTACCATCCCTACCTATGCAACCTTGCCCATGCCAGGAATCCAACCTGCATTGATGGACGAGCATGGTAAAGAAATTATAGGCAATCAGGTAGAGGGCAGGCTTGCGATTAAATTCCCGTGGCCAGCTATCGCCCGTACGATTTATGGCAATCATGAGCGTTATCGTGAAACCTATTTTAGCGCCTATAAAAACATGTATTTTACAGGTGATGGTGCCTTGCGAGATGCTGTAGGTTATTACAGGATCACCGGTCGGGTGGACGATGTCATAATCGTGAGTGGTCATAATCTAGGCACTGCGCCCATAGAAGATGCCATAAACGAGCATCCCGCAGTTGCCGAAAGTGCCATCGTGGGATTCCCCCATGACATTAAAGGAAATGCGCTCTATGGTTACATTACCCTTAAAGAAGCAGGCGAGAGCCGCGATCACGACAATTTGCGTAAAGAAATAAATCAGCTTATCGCAGACCGCATAGGACCCATTGCCAAATTGGACAAAATACAGTTTACAAACGGGCTTCCTAAAACGCGCAGTGGCAAGATCATGCGTCGCATCTTGCGTAAAATTGCCAGTAAAGACACCTCAAACCTAGGAGATATTAGTACGTTACTTAATCCCGAGGTTGTTCAAGAAATTATGGATAAAGCCTTGGTTTAAAATACGGGTTTAAAAAGTGTTTAAAATATGGTAAGCAGCCTTGTGTGTGTAAAAATGCACTGGGCTGTTTTTAATTTCGCTTTCGCGAAAGCGTAATAAATAGAAATCGCAACACACAATGAATAATCTTGACAGACCAAATTTTTCAAATCTTAAATCGCTAAATCATCACCTTGTGAAATCCCAACAAGCAAGTTGACTAAGAAACGATTTTTAATCCCACAATAGATGCTATAAGCGTTGTCATAAAAAATAGACGTAAAAATGTTGTGGGTTCTTTAAATACAAAAATACCTACGAGCACCGTGCCGACAGCACCAATTCCTGTCCACACGGCATAAGCAGTCCCTATGGGTAGGGTTTGCGTCGCTTTGATTAACAGGCACATACTTATGATAAGTGCAATAAGAAATCCTGTGTACCACAAATACATGTCGGTGCCTGATGTTTCTTTTGCTTTTCCCAAACAGAAGGCAAAGGCAACTTCAAAAAATCCTGCGATAACTAGCATAATCCAATTCATTTGTGTGCTTTTATTGTTTAAAATTCGTGTGATTCTAATCTTTAGTTTCTAGCTTAATGATATGGTCCAACCACGGTTCTACCGTAGTTTTATGTGTGACTAGTAGAATAGTTAGTTCATCTTTTAATCGCACCAGCAGGTTCATGATTTGGTTTTCGTTTTCTAAATCTAGTGACGAGGTCGCCTCGTCCAACAAAAGAATTTGAGGTTTTCTTAAAAGAACACGCGCTAAGGCAAGTCGCTGTCGCTCGCCACCCGAAAAATGAAAGGGATAATTAACAACGTACTCGTCTAGACCAGACTCAAAACGATGTATAAGGTGCAACGCGTTTACTTGCTGTAGCAGGTTTTTAATTTCGTCGTCTGTAACTGCTCGACGGCAATCCCATACCAGGTTTTCACGTAAAGTCCCGTCGATAAAAAAGGAGTCTTGTGGCAAGTATCCTATACCATTGCGCCATCGAGACCAATTATTCTCTTGCAGAATGGTGTCGTCCACAAGTATTTGACCAGATTGCGGTTTTTGTAGTCCTGCAATTATATCTAGCAGGGTTGTTTTGCCGCGTCCAGATTCTCCTACAATACCAGTGATGCTACAGGCTGGAATTTTTACTGAAAAGCTTTGGAACAAAGCAATACCCTGAGCATAATTGAATTGAATGTTTTTAAGCACTATCTCTTTATTAAGGGGTAGTGGATTTGCTGATTCAGGGCTGCGCATATCTGGTTCCACAAACTCGTTATCTAATGTCATGACTAGTTTTACCGATGCAAATTGCGATATCATCATATTCACGTCGTTATTAATTCCAGTAAACTCTGGATAAATGCGCCCAAACAAAATGATTAAAATAAAAAACGAGGTCAACGGTATTAATTCAAACGTGTAGCCTATGTAAACGACAACCGCCAGCACAAGCAAGCCTATAAGTTTAAAGATTAATTGGGGCAGCTGGTGATTTTTTTGCATCACGTATTCAACATGTAATAAGGATGAAGAAGCGGCATCAAATTTTTTGTAATAGAAATCTTCAGAACTGTGAACTTTTGCAATTTTTACCGTACTCCAAAAATCATCGATGTATTTAAGCAATTGCATATAAGCATTTACATAATCTTCTCCCAGATGAAAAGCCTTAAACAAAAACTTTCTAAGTAGAATGGAAAGAATCATACCAACAAAAATGATTGTCACCGTAAATTTTACCGATATAAGTAAAGCCCATACCACATAGGAAAAGGTCATGATTACAGCAATAAGCAATTTTAAAAAGTAAAAGAAATAATTAGAGAGTTGAGGTATTTCTTGAGTAAGTATTTGTAGGTGATTTGTTTTGCTTTTGTTGTTTAAGTGCGCCCAGTCGGCCATGATGATTTTGCGGAAAAGACGTTGCCTGATGTCAAAAATTAAGGTTTGTCTATACCTAGCGCTAATCATGCTTTTCCAGTAATTAAGAACAGCTATTGTGCTTAACAGCAGGATGTAAACAATTAAAATGTTAACAATGTTAAGTTCTACATGTACATTTGCAGCCAGGTTTTTTAAAAGCACAACCATTTGGTTTGAACTTTCTATAGTATCACTTGTTAATAGTTGTAAAAGAGGAACAAGTAAAATAATGCTGAATCCTGATGAAGTCCCTAAGAACAAAGTCAGGGCAAATAGCAGCAACAATTTAAAGGGTTTATGCTTAAAAAGGTAATGAAAGCTTAAAAGAAAGGTGCGCTTATCTATCATGAATACTCCTTATTGCAGATTGCCATTTCCTTTATTTTTTAACCATCTAGAGGCCGTTTGAAACGGTACTTTGATAAAATGTATAGCAAGCGGTTTCTTACTTTCGGTTTTTGAGTTCATGACGTACGACAGGTATAAATGGGTGTACAGCACGCTGCACCTGTAGCGCCATCCTGGATTTATAGCTAGCGTAAAATACATAAAACGTATAAAATGCCGAAACGAACCAGAACGCTTCTCATCATTTTCATCTTGAATAGTTTCTAAAACTTGGTAAATGATGCGTTTGTTCGGTTTAGGGTTATCTGGTAGCAATGGCGATGCTGGAAAATAGATTTTTAGCATCTCATTGCAAAGGCCTACTAACTTTTGAGCCTTAAACGTCGTTGTAAGTTGTTGAAATTTTACAACATCTATAGGTATGTTGCTCAAGAAGTCTTTGATGTCCACAAGCCATTTAAGTCTATGAAAGCGATGTAAGCCACCGTGAATAATCAGGTAAAGCAATTCTAATTCGGTATCGAGCACTTGAAATGTTCTACCTGCAAGTTCTACCTGTGTGAGATTTGCTTGTACTATTTCATCAAGCTGGTTCTTTTCAAGATGCTTATATCTAAATAATTTGGTGTGTATTTCTACAGTGACATTGTTATTTTTATTATACAACGGTATGTCATGAATGTGTTCAAAGAACTTCTTCTTTTTTAATTCGTCTTTTGGCAACTCCATGGAATATGGTAGGTAGCCCATTTGAATAAGTGCAAAATAGGCCTTTTCAGCATCTGTGGGGTTTAATAAAAAATCAAAATCCCGGTATTTGCGATACGCGGCGTCATTATAAATACGTCGGGATAATAATGGGCCTTTTAGAGAAATAAAGGATAAATTGTGACTTTTAAGAGCATCAGTTATACTTAAAAACGACTCTATTTGAGAAAGATCTTTAAGTACCTCATCTAATGATACATGCAGCTTTTTATCTTCACCCAGCCACATATCTATTTGCTGGTGTGACAACCTATGACGATGGTACAATAAGTCTCGAGTAAAAGCCATAAGTTGCTTTTTATACGGAGGTGTTTTCTTAAAACCCCAAAGGCGGGTTTTAATACACTTCGGTTGTAATTAGATTGCGTTGAAGCATGTCTTCTAGGCATTTTTCGGCGTCTAGTTTGCATTTAATTGCATCAACATTGTATTCATTTTGTAATTCGGCACATATTGTATTCAAGTCTGCTGGATTTTCTAGAATTTCCCAAATACTTGTGGCAACGCGGTTAAAAGCAAAGTACTTACCCTTTTCTACATCCATCATGACAATCTCGTCATGTAAGCGACCCGATATGGTGTCATTGTTTCTAGCGTATTTAATCATATAGTAATAAATATATAGTTGGTGTTAATCGTTGATAATCATTTTGTCAAAAGATTCTTTGGATTTAAAATGCCTTAAAAGTAATGTCTCCAGGATAATGGCTTTAATTTTCAGCAAATTAAAACTAGGGTGTGTCGTTATCGCAGTATCTTCATCTTCCTCCGTTTTCCCTATTTTCTCTAAAATGCTTTTTAAATACATATTTTCTGTCGTTTCAAATACGGTTCTTGCAAGATGTATAACCTCGTCTCTTTGTTTAATAGCGTTTTCTACGATTATAAAAGCGTCAGCCTGACTAATTTTATCTTCTGAAAAATCCTTTAATAGATTACACCTAAATGCAGAACAAACGTGGGCCTTTTTCTGATCATAAATACTGCATTTTCCATGAAAATAAGAGCACGGTAATTTAAAAAACTCGCCTGCATCTGTTTTTGTGTAAGATTTTTCCATTGCTGCTGGCAAATGGCCTTTTTCACCAGGTTGCAATATGGCATTGCTAAATAAAGTACCATCACAGCACATGCCGCATGTTACACAAATTTCTTGTTCGAGTATGGGACTTTGCATATTGCTATTTAGTGGCACTAAATTAGGTAATCTTCATTTACTAATTGACTATGAATGATAGGCTTTTGTAAATTCATGAACACGTTTTAAATAATAAAAAATCTCAGCACCATCGTTTTCAATTCCAGCTTGCACATTTTCTAAAATAGTCGGGATGTTTTTCTCTAATAATTCAAAATCTACAAATTCTAAATCTGGATTTTTTTTGAAATCTTGAAATTCTAAAATGTATTGCTTTTTAAAATGTTGCGTCATGGTGATTAGCTTTTGATCCTTTACAGGATCGCTTTTGGATTTATTGTTTAAAACTTCCTCAGGTAATAAATCTTTACCTAGTTCTCTCAAAAGTATACGATAGTTGTTGTTACCTACAAGGCATTTAGAAGGTACCTTCATCATATACTCGATTATACGTTTGTCTAGTAGTGGGTATCGATATTCTATTCCATAAAGTTGGCCGTACACATACCAGTCTGCTGCGCGAGCGCCTAAATGTCCCATTGCTAATAATTGCAAATGCACCTTGCGACGAGAATGAAATACAAATCGTTTTTTTTTAGCTACTAAATTACTGCCAATGGTTTTTTTCAAATATGGATAAACAGGTTTACTTACCTTAAATTTAGAATACGGTCTCCTTATGGATGGGAAAAGAGCCGAAAAAATAAGTGCACGCAGCAGGTTTCTTGGTTCTTGTATAGGGTATTTTTTTAGAAAGCTCTTCCAGTTTCCCTGACGTATGAGATCAGCGTCGACACCGCGATTTCCTATACTTATAAACTCGTCACCTCCCCAGCCGCTATAAATTAAATGAATATTTTTGTTAATGGCTTCCCTGATTGTCTTACTTTCATACAGCATTTCGCGAGGATGCTGCCAGGCTTGTATAAATGACTGGTAGGAATCACCATCCATTGACGAAAACACAGGAATGATATTGTTTTTTTGAGCTGTTTTTTCAACGAATAACCGCTCGTCACGAGAAATGTCTGGGTCATTTTCTGAATAACCAGGAGACCACGAAAAGCCATAAAACTGTTCTTGATGTTTGTAAGCAGCTCTAGTCATCGCAGCAACCACTCCCGAGTCTAGGCCGCCGCTTAAATGGGCACTGGCCGTTTTACTTATGTCCACCCGTATGGTAACAGCATCATGCAGTAAATTCTTTAAATCTCTTAGAACTTCTTGCTTTGTTAATTTATTATTGGTTTGAATGTTTTCAGGAAACCAGTATTTTTTTTGTTCGGTTTTTTGCTTTGTTATTTTTAAATAGTGTCCTGGTTTTAAATTTAACACTTGTGCGTTCGGCATTAAATTTCCTGAAATATCCTCGTACGTAAACTTGTTAACTAAAAAAGCAGTTTCTATTTTTTGGTCTCTGTACAAAGCCTTGCACATTGCCATGGGGTTTGTGGAAAAGTAAATTTGATCGTTTTTTTTAGAAATCGCTAATGGCTGTAATCCCAAATGATCTTTATAAAATAACGTTTGCTGTTCAAGACCATTATAAATAATTATAGAAAAATTACCATTTAATTTCTCAGCAAAGCACTCACCGTATTTTTTAAAAGCTTCAGAAATTACAAAAGGTGCGTACTGTTGGGTTTTGGGGATCGATAAGTCCCTGCTAATTTCTTCGAGGTTGTGTATGCATCCTTCGAACAAATAAATTGTTCTTAGTTCAATATCAAAAAAGAATATGTGTTCTTTGTTAAGTTCTGATTGGTATTGATTTTTATAAAACGATAATTTTTCAACGGTAAAAAATTGTTCTGTGTGACTTGGGGTATCACTATCCTTAAGAAGTTTTTTTAATTTGCTCTCGAGAATATTCTTAGTAAACGTTGCATTTATTATACCTGAGAGCATTACTTTTAAGTTATTATCAGTTATTCTTGATTTAAATAAAAACCAATTTAAACAAATAAGAAGGTCTATGTTTTAAACTCGAGATCAAATTTGATTAACTTATTGTTTTTTGAATTGACTTAAGCAAAATAAAATACGTAAAATACCTAGGTCACCAGAAAACTTTTTGAGCAACAAATGGAAGGAGAGAAATTAAGATTTTTAAATAGCTTTAAGTAAAAATAATACCTTTAAAGTTCTGTAAAAAGAAAACTATACAACTACATAAGTGAGCATTTGTGGATAGCGATAAAGTCGTTTAGTAATGAATTTTGGGATTTTTCAGGAATTAATGTTTCCAAGATATACCTTATCTCAGATACATTTTTACTAGATTCAATTCAAAATTTCAACTTTATCGCTACTATTTTTAGGTTGCTGACATAGAATTTACACTACATAAATTGCCAGCGATTTAAAAATAATGCAGTTAAGAAGGAAAAGTACCTTTAGAGTTTGAGTCCTCATTCAAGCTTACACTTCTGCCACTTGCTGTAATACTTTTTATTGATAACTCACTTATAGAGGGTGTTTCCCAAACTTTTTTGTCTGTATTTTGCATGCTTTGGAATTTTTTGTAAACCTACTGTTTTAAGCGATATAAAACAACTTTATTTTTTAGTAATCTATGCAGAAATTCATTTATACCACCTTTAAACACTGAAAGTGAGTTAAGTAAATCAATTCCAAATTTTCTTAGATACTATTTTTCTTAAAAATCTTACAAACGTAATCTGCTGTCTAAATTTCTTTTCCATTCACAAGGTGCACACGGTTAAAAAGAGGACAGTTCTGTATAATGCAATCCTTTGTCCACAATTTCAAAATCTTGTACCACAATCCAGGCGTGTGCGACGATGTTTTTGTGCGCATCGTGCCTGATGCCTAATTTTAACTGTGACGCGATTGCTTGCCTGTTAAGCATCCATCGTGCTGCAATGCTTTGTACAAGACAGGGATTTTTCCAAAACGCAAAATAACTAGCTCTATGATTTGCTCTTTTGATAAGTACTAGTGTTGCAGTATTTATATTTTTCTGTGGATTTTTTTTTAACGTGATAAGCTTTATACAGTATTTAAAAGAAAAAAAAACCAGACATATTTTAGCCAAATACAAAAAGAAAAGTGCTTCAAAAAACAGCTTTTTCTCTGCTAGCGAGAAGGTTAAAAATCTGTTGAAGTAAATTTTCCATTTTTTCATCGGTTATGAATTGTATAGCTTTCCTATAAAGTCGGTCAGCGCTTTTTTCATGTCCTGTATTTGAATATTCTGGGGTCGACAAATTTTAAAAACTCGCACCTGCATGTTTAGGTTAATAATTTTATGTAAATAATTAGCCTCGGTTTCTTTCATGCCTTGTAAATATTCCCAGCGGTAAATCTCGTTTCTAAGCAGTTGAAATTTATCCATGCCATGCACCTCCTCGATGATAACCTGGCTATCTTCATGTTTTTCAATGATGAAAATAAGGTCTAGAACATGAGCGTCTGCTGACTTTGCTGTTACAGGCAAGTAGTATTTGCTGTAATCTTGCCAGATTTCGGTTAACTGTTTTTCATCATAATGCAGCTGGTCTAAACTGTCCTGCCATAATTTAATCCTGTCTGACAGTGGTAAAATGTGTGGTTTGTTATTATTAAATACTATTGGACTCACATCATCTGTTAAAAAAGCGCAACCATCTTTACAAAACGCAGCGGTTAACGATGACTTACCAGCACCCGACTCACCGCATAACATGATGCCTTTCCCGTTGAGAACAAATGAACTGCCGTGCAATGGTAACAATTGGCGCTGATGCAATATCGCACCATATGCACTGCCATTTAAGTACAATTCCACAGCAGGTTTTGTTGCCTCAGGGTCTAAAACAGCGTTGATGTGATTGCCATTTGCCGCATAAAACCATCCCACGCCAGGAACATCCATAGAAAACTCGGTTTGATTAAGCCTGTAAAATCCGTCGTCATATAAAGCGGTCTCGACCTCCATTTTAACGGAAGTCAGCTCAATGGTTACATCAGCTAGCGGGAATTCTAGATGCACACTTCTTAAATTATTTCTATAACGAGACGCAAAGATACTTTAACCGTACGTTTTATTCTTTAGACCTTTATGCACACATTCAACTCAGGTAACGCTCACGCAACAACTCGCGCACTTCAACGCTCCTCTTGACCACGTTTTGGCATAGTGGTCACGCTGGTTTCGGCTTGTACTAATAAATTAAAAGTATCGTTTTGATCTTGTAAATTTCGCTTTCGCGAAAGCGAACTCCCTAAAAAACTTATACTTTATGAAAAATAAATTGAAGATTATTTACCTGCACACGTTTTTATTGATAAGCGTTTCTTGTAGCCAAAAAGCATCTGATAAACCGCAAGAGACTGATGAAGAGGCTATACAAGCGGTAGAGCTGGTGGTGCAAAAACTTTTTGACGAGGTGTGGGCGGGCTATGATGAAACCGCCGTTTTAAAATACCAAACTGCCGATTTCCTGCTACTAGAGCATGGCAAGGAGTGGAATAACGATACGATTGTAAACTGGTGTAAAAAGATGCAAAAACAATCCCCTGGGATGCAACGTGTCAATACTTTTAAACGTATCGATGCTCGTAGAAGTGGCGACAAACTCTGGCTTGCTTATCACAATTATGGTAGTTTTAAGCGAGATACGATAACTTTTAAACGCAGTTGGTTAGAAAGCGTGGTCGCAGTGAAACAGGATACCGTCTGGAAACTAGAACTAATGCATTCCACAAGGCAACCCGTTGAGTAGTTATATGTGACCTTTTAATAAAAAAACTATAATTTCTAGAATGTCGCTTGGACTACATACAAGTACAACGGTAAGCCCAGGGTGATATTGAACGGAAAGGTGACTGCTAGCGACATGGGGATGTACAAGCTGGGATTTGCCTCGGGTGCAGCAATTTTCATCGCCGCTGGTACGGCTATGTAAGAGGCACTTGCAGCGAGAATGGCAAAAAGTAGCCTGTTGCCTGCTTCTTCTACAAAAAGACCACTTAGTATAGCAACTGCGGTTCCATTTATGACTGGTATGATGATGGCAAAAACTACAGCAAAACCGCTTTTTTTAACAAAAACAGTGAGTTCTCTACCACTGGTAATTCCCATGTCTAGCAAAAAAATCATTAGGAATCCTTTAAATAAATCGGTGGTAAAAGGTTTAATGCTTTCTGCTTGAGCATCGCTTGCCAGGATTCCTATGATTACACTACCTAAAATAAGCAGCACGCTGGCATTTGTAAAAGAATGTTTGATAACGCTACCCATAGCCGGTGTGCTTTTTTGGGTTTTATTTTTCTTGTCGTAGATCGAAATTAAAAGCAGTCCAACGATAATTGCTGGAGCCTCCATAAGCGCCATGACAGCCACCATATGACCACCAAATGAAATTTGCTCTAACTCTAAAAATGAAATCGTCGTTACAAAAGTCACGGCACTCACAGACCCGTAAGCCGCTGCGATGGCTCCAGAATTTGCAATGGTGAACTTTTTGCGCAGTATAAAAAAGGTATAAAAAGGTATAAGAACAGCTAGGAAAACCCCAAACAAGAGGGACCACATAATCTCGGCAGTAATAGGGCTGTGTGCTAACTCCTGACCGCCTCTAAAACCTATAGAAAGCAAAAGATAAAACGATATAAAACGCCCTGAACTTTCTGGAATCGCAAGGTCACTTTTTAATTGAACTGCAATTAAACCGAGAAAGAAAAAAAGTAGTGCAGGGTTTGTAAGATTGTCTGTAAGTAAATGTAAATCCATAATTATTTATGCGGTCATGTTAATTGAAAACCACCATATTAACCACCTGCCAGGTTACCATAGTATGTATTATGGATGCGGTCACAGGTTTTTTGATTGGGACGGTAAAAATACTACTGTTGGATTACCCAGTTTTCAAATCGCTAGGAATGTTTTTAACAGCCCATGATCAGTTGTTGAATTTGTAAATACAGTTGCACAATGTTTTTAAGCGGTTTGTGCTTAGGATTAAACATTCGTTTATATTTGTTTAGTAATCTATTTGTAAAATTTATGAATTACACCTTGCACCAACTTGCTATTTTTGAGAAAATCTCCACATTGCGCAGTGTAACTAAAGCATCTGAAGCGCTCTTTTTAAGCCAACCAGCGGTATCTATCCAACTTAAAAATTTTCAAAACCAGTTTAGCGTTCCCCTTTTTGAGGTAGTTGGCAGGCAGTTGTATATAACCGAATTTGGTGAAGAGATAGCCGTGGCTGCTCGCAATATTTTAAACGAGGCCAAAGCTATTGCCTTTAGTTCAAAAATCTATGAAGGTAAAGTCGCGGGAAAATTAAAAATAGCGGTGGTCTCTACTGCGCAATATGCAATGCCTTACCTGTTGTCTGGGTTTTTAAAAGAACACGATGCCGTTGAACTGTTGATGGATGTTACTAACAAAGCAACGGTTTTAAAAAGTCTTGAAAATAACGAGGTAGATATTGCCATGGTGTCCACATTGCCTAAAACCATGGCGATAGAACGTCTCGAGCTTATGAAAAACAAATTGTTTTTAATAGGCGGTAAAAACATCAAGGTTGCAAATAAATATATTTCTAAAAAGGATTTTGAAGCCTTGCCTCTTATTTTTAGAGAGCAGGGTAGTGCTACCAGACTGGCCATGGAAAAATACTTAAACAGTCGGGAGTATGTTGCTTCTAAAAAAATGGAACTCACATCAAACGAGGCTGTTAAACAAGCGGTTATCGCTGGTTTAGGCGTTTCTATCATGCCGTTAATAGGGATTAAAAGCAGTTTATCCTCTAACGAATTACAAATTATTCCCGCTAAAGGTCTTCCCATAGAAACAACATGGAATCTTATATGGTTAAAGTCTAAAAACCAATCCATAGTGGTAAAGACCTTTATCAAGTATATTATAGAAACCAGAGAAACACTTATTAACGAGCATTTTGGGTGGTTTGAAGAGTATGAACATTGACCATACAACATCGGTTAAAGTCGTTTGCAAGCATGCGTCTACTGTTTTACACAGTGGTGGTTTTTTAGTAGGTAAGACTTAAAACTAATGTTTATTCAATCGTATTCTCAGTCTTTTTTCTCTTTTTCTAGCATCAGATAATCCAGTTCTAACTTTCTAAACTGTTCGTTAAACGACTTTACGTCAGTCTCGAGAATGTTGTTAAACGCGGCAAGTTGTTTTTCTATAGCCGCAGTTAGTTCTGCACGCACAAGTTCGTCTTGTTGTGTGGGTGCAAAATCGCCTACCGTCACCAGTGCATTTAAATGTGCCAGTTTGTTTGTAAGTCTAATCGGGAAATTTAATGGGTCTTGACCACTTCGGTTTTGGGTTTGGTACAAGGCCTTTTCTATCTCGCCAAATTTTGTTTGCATAGCATCAGCAACCTGCATTAGTTCTTTCATACCCGCATCATTACGGTCACCATAGATTTTTTTAAAGGCAGCAAGTTTCTCATTAAACAGGCGAATGTTTTTAATGGAGTTGTGTGCCTGATTCACTGTTTTGTTTACGGCAAGTACAAAGTCATGTTGTGCTTGCATATCGGCAGCGGTTGCTTCACTAGTAGGCGCTATCAGGATAGTGACCGGTTGGGATTGCTTATTGCCGTTAAGGTCTAATTCTACCCGATAATTTCCAGGAGCAGCTTTTGGACCAGTGAGTTTTGACCACCACAGGATCATACCGGGTAAGCGCTCGGCGCCATCCATTTCGGTATTCCAGTTGTAAATATTTGCACCGGGGTTGGCTGTGAGTTTATCCTTTTTATTATAAGTAGCAACGGTTTTAATTAACTCGTATTTGCTATTATAAAAACGCAAGGCCAGGCTATCTTTTTCTGTTAGTTGTGGCAGATAAAAATGTACTTGCACACCTGCTGGATGATTTGCACCACTGGTATTGCTAGTACCACCGGCGCTTCCTGCCATGCGATAGGCTGGTTTAGGTGCAAAAAGTTTGTGTTCATTTTGCTTTCGCGAAAGCGAACTCTCTACAGCTTGTCGCACTAAATTTAAATCATCGTGAATCCACAAACTGCGTCCTTGTGTGGCGATAATCAGGTTATCGTTTTTAATTGCGAGGTCGGTAATTGGGACAATGGGTAGGTTAAGTTGGAATGATTGCCAGCTCGCGCCCTGGTTTGTTGATATATATAAGCCAGTTTCTGTTCCTGCATAAAGGATGTTAGGGTCCGCGCTATCCTCGCGCACTACCCGTGTGAAATGTTGCGCGGGAATGCCATTTGTAATCTTTTTCCATGTTGCGCCATAGTCTGTGGTTTTGTACAAATAAGGTGTAAAATCACCCAGTTTGTAGCTGGTGGCAGCGACATAACACGTTGCAGCGTCAAAACGGCTAGGTTCTATACTGTTTACCATAATCCATTCTGGAAAACCTTTTGGGGTAATGTTGTTCCAGGATGTGCCGCCGTCTCTAGACAAATGTATTAAACCGTCATCACTGCCTATCCATAATTCACCAGCTTTTAGCGGTGACTCGGCTGCTGCAAAAATGGTGCAATAATATTCTACACTGGTGTTGTCCTGTGTGATAGGACCGCCGCTAGAAACCTGTTTTGTAAGATCGTTGCGCGTTAGGTCTGGCGATATGGTTTCCCAACTCGCACCCTCGTTTGTGGTAACGTGAACTTGGTTAGAAAAGGCGTATAATTTGGTTTTCTCATGTTTAGAAAAGAAGATAGGAAAGTTCCACTGGAAACGGTATTTCATACCATCTGCACCGTGCCCCATCGGGTTATCGGGCCACACGTTAATGGCGCGTTCAGACTTTGTCTTGTGATTGTAACGTGTTAAAAAGCCACCATAACTGCCGCCATAAACAATGTCGTTATCTTTAGGATCTACAGCTATGTGTGCGCTTTCTCCACCGGCAGTTTCTTCCCAATCGTTGTCATTGATACTGTAACCTGTAGTGCGGTGTGGTATTCTTATGGTCGTGTTATCTTGTTGTGCTGCATAAATGCGGTATGGAAAAGCGTCGTCGGTAGTTAATCGATAAAACTGTGATGTGGGCTGGTTGTGGTAGGTGCTCCAGGTGTCGCCACCGTCATAGGTAATTTGCGCACCGCCGTCGTCTGCAATAATCATGCGTTTTGGGTTTTCTGGGGCAATCCACAAATCGTGGTGGTCGCCATGTGATGCATTTGCAGCGGTAAAATTGCGACCGCCGTCGGTGCTCTTATGGTAGCTTACATTGACCACATACACCGTGTTCTCGTCTTGTGTGTCTGCATACACGCGGCTGTAGTACCATGCGCGTTGTCTTAAACTGCGGTCGTCGTTCATTTTTTTCCAGGTAAGTCCAGCGTCATTGCTGCTGTACAACCCACCCTGATCTTTATTTTCTACAATGGCATATAATTTATCGCTGTTAACGGCACTCACGGTAATACCCATAATGCCTAGAGTGCCTTTTGCAAAACCGTCGTTTTTAGAAATTTCTTTCCAGGTCTCGCCATAATCTGTACTTTTCCAAAGTGCGCTGCCCTCGCCACCGCTAGAGAGGCTGTAAGGTGTGCGCTGTACTCGCCATGTGCTGGCATACAGCGTTCTAGGGTTGTTAGGATCTATAATCAGGTCCACAGCACCAGCCAAGTCGTTAGAAAATAATTTTTGATTCCATGTTTTGCCGCCATCTGTCGATTTATAGACACCGCGTTCTTTGGTAGGTTTATAAATATCTCCCAGCACTGCGGCATAAACGGTGTTGTGATTGTTAGGGTCTATAACAATGCGCGGTACATGACGGCTATTAATAAGACCGGCTTGTGCCCATGTTTTGCCGGCATCTTCGGTTTTCCAGATTCCATAACCGCTGGACACGTTGCCTCGCAGGGTTTTCTCGCCACCGCCCACATAAATGACATTATGATCGCTAGGAGCCACGGTTACTGCCCCTATAGAACCGCCAAAATACCCGTCGCTTATATTGTTCCAAGTGCGGCCGCCATCTAGTGTTTTCCACACGCCACCGCCTGTCGCACCAAAATAAAACAGGTTAGGTTTCCCTGCAACGCCTGTGACAGCAGCGCTGCGACCGCCTCTAAAGGGACCCAGCAATCTAAATTTTTGTGAACTGTAAAGAGCTTCGGCTTTTGGTGCTTCGGGTAATTTTTGGGAGTTCGCTTTCGCGAAAGCGAGATATATAACAGCACTAAATACAAGAATACAGACTTTTTTCATGGTATGAATTTAGAGTTTAAATATACACATGTTCCCGAAAAAAAATGGTTTGTGATGATGACCGTGCTTGGGATGATTTTAAAAAAGAGTGCTCATCTTGTTGCGGTGTTAACTTTAAAACCTATTAAACTCTAGGAGTTTTCTATGATTTAAAAGTCTTGCGAATTACTTTTTTGTAGCGCTACGCACGCTATCGATACCACCAGCGTCCAGGACCTTGTAGCCCAAACCCCGCAATTTAATGGCAGCCATGGTGCTGCGACCGCCATAAGCGCAATAGGCGATGACAGGTTTTGTTTTATCGATTTTATCTATATGATTCCCCAGCGTTTGTATAGGGATGTTTAAAGATCCAGCGATGTTGCCACCGTTGTATTCTTGCACACTGCGCACGTCTAATAAGGTCGCTCCCTCTTTAAGGTATTGCGCGATACGCTCTTTTTTCTTGCTTTTAAAAAGTCCGAACATTATAAAAAATTTATAACAGTTTAGAACGTGCGTTTGTTTTAAACCTTACCGTTGCATACGGTATTTTATGAACGCTTTTGCATTTAGTTTTTAAGAACGTTTCTCGATAAATAGAGGGAGTTTGTAATCGCTCATTATAATAAGGTCATCAACAAGGCACCAACTTCTTTGAATGCTGCTTTCGCATCGCAATGAATGCGGTGTAAACTTCGTTGAATTCCGCTTTCGCACCGCAATGAATGCGGTGTAAACTTTGTTGAATTCCGCTTTCGCGAAAACGAAACTCAACAAAAGCGAAACTCAACGAAACCTTAAGAAAGCATAACACACTACAAACCACCGTACTTTAGTTTACGAGCTAGCGCTGTGCATAGGCCACCTCGCCACTAGCCTCTTTATCGCGCAGGGACATCACGAGGTTTAATGCGTCGGGCACCACATCGCTGCAACATATAATTAAGGAGCCTTTTTGTGCATTTTCAATGGCATGCATGATGGCTTGCTGCTCAGACGGTATGATGGTGGTTTTTATGTTAATGCCCGATTTGTCGATACCGTCTTTAAGCATTGCGATAAGTTCATCTTCGGTTTTACCGCGCAGCTGCTTATCTTGTCTAATAATAATCTCGTCAAACATGGCAGCGGCGATGGCGCCCATCTCGTTATTGTCTTCTATGCGGCGGTCGCCTATTCCTGCAATAATCCCTACTTTATAGACGTCTTTAAAACTGTCTGTAAAGTTTTTTAAGGCTTTCATGCCAGCCGGGTTGTGCGCATAGTCTAGTAAAATATCAAAGTTTTTAAACTTAAACATGTTAAGTCTGCCTGGGGTTGTTTGTGCAGATGGTATAAATGTCTCTAGTGCTACTTTCATATCCTCTATGCTTATACCACGCACATTTGCCGTGATAATGGCGGGTAGCACATTTTGAATCATAAAGGTTGCCTTACCACCATAAGTGAGTGGAATATCCTCGGCTTTCATAATGCGCATTTTCCAGGTTCCACGGCACAGGGTAACGTACCCATTTTCATAAACCGCAGTGATACCACCTAGTTTTTGTAAGGCTTTTATGTGGGGATTTTCCTCGTTCATAGAGAATAGGGCGAGGTTGCAGTTGATGTTTTTGCGCATGTCGTACACCAGTTCGTCATCAGCATTAAGGATGGCATATCCCTCGGGCAGCACCGTTTCTGGAATAACGGCTTTAACTTTGGCAAGCTTTTCTGTGGTATGTATGCCTTTTAATCCCAGGTGGTCAGCACTTACGTTAGTCACAATACCTACATCACATTTTTTAAAACCGAGTCCTGCACGCAGTAAACCACCGCGAGCGCATTCTAAAACCGCAAAATTTACTGTGGGGTCCCGCAAAACAAACTCGGCACTGTTAGGACCTGTGCAGTCGCCAGTCACAAGCAATCTGTTTTGTATGTACACGCCATCGCTGGTGGTATAACCCACACGGTATCCTTTTAATTTTGCCATGTGGGCAATAAGTCTGCAGGTGGTTGTTTTACCATTTGTCCCTGTGATTGCCACAATAGGAATACGACCTGTATCGCCATGTTTAGGAAATAATTTATCTACCACGGGTGCCGCCACGTTGCGCGGTAACCCCTCGGTAGGGGCCAGGTGCATACGGAAACCCGGTGCAGCATTTACTTCTAGAACGGCACCGCCTGTATCGGTAAGCGGTTGACTAATATCGGTAGTCATGATATCGATACCGCAAATATCAAGGTCTATTATTTTAGAAATACGCTCGGCCATAGAGACGTTTGCTGGGTGTACGATATCGGTCACATCTTGTGCGGTGCCACCAGTGCTTAAATTTGCCGTGTCTTTTAATACCAGTCGATTACCATCGGGTAGCACGCTTTCTAGGGTATAACCAGCTGCAGCGATAATGGTTTTAGTAAGTGCGTTTGTGGTGATTTGCGTTAGTACGTTTTCATGACCATAACCACGGCGCGGGTCGCTGTTTACAATATCTATAAGTTCTTGTACGGTGTTGACGCCATTTCCTACCACATTTGCAGGTGTGCGTTTTGCAGCGGCAACCAGCTGGTGGTTAATAACCAGTAAGCGATAATCTTCACCTATTATCATTTTTTCTATGATTACACGGTCAGATACTTCTTTAGCTTCTTTAAATGCGACAACAGCCTCTTCATAATTTTCTACACCCACGGTAATGCCCCTACCGTGGTTGCCGTCTATAGGTTTTACCACCAGTGGGTAGCCTACATAGCGGCATGCTTCTTCTAGCGAGCTTTCGCGGCGTATGATCTCGCCGCGAGGCACGGGCACCTCTGACGCCTGCAGTAAGAATTTAGTATCTTCTTTATCACAGGCTAGTTCTACACCTATACTGCTGGTCTCACTGGTTACTGTCGCTTGTATGCGTTTTTGGTTTGCGCCATAGCCCAACTGGCACAACGAATATTTATTGAGACGTATCCATGGAATGCCGCGGCTTTCGGCTTCCTCTACAATCGATCCTGTGCTTGGGCCTAGACGTGTTGCCTCGCGCAGTTCGCGCATTTCTTGAATATCTGCTTGCAGGTTATATTCTTTATTATCAACGAGTGCCTGGCAAATGCGCACGGCTGCTTTTGCTGCATAGCGTCCTACTTCTTCTTCTACATAAGAAAATACAACATGGTAAACGCCTTTTTCACCATAGCCTCGTGTGCGTCCAAAACCCGTATCCATGCCCGCCATAGTTTGTATTTCTAGCGCAATATGCTCGGCAACGTGGCCCATCCAGGTACCTTCTTTAACACGCATAAAAAAACCACCCGCACAGCCTTCAGAGCAGCGGTGGGAGTACAGCTCGGGGAGTAGTTTTTCAAGTCTTTCAGAAAAACCGGGAATTTTATGAGTGGGTAATTCTTCTAACTCTTCTAGGTCTAGGACCATTACAATAAGTTTATGTCTTCTTACCGACCAGTAATTAGGCCCACGCATGGCATTTATTTCTCTTATTTTCATTTGGGACAGGGTATTTAATTAGTTGTTCCTAAATGTATATCATTCTGCGGACAAAGAGTATTTTTGCGGTACTAAAAATGCGATACATGAAAATTAAAGGAACTCTTATTCCTATAGGTGGTAACGAGGATAAAGGAATAGAGACCAGCGAGATGTATAATCTAGAGTTTATTCAAGAGGGTATTTTATCGCGTATTGTTGCAGAAAGTGGTGGTAAAGACGCCATTATTGCTGTAATCCCAACTGCCAGCAGTATTCCTGACGAGGTAAGTGAAAATTATCGCACAGCGTTTGAAAAATTGGGTTGTAACAATATTCACATTTTAGACATACGCAGCAAGCAAGATTCTGACAAGCCTGAATATATCGATGTGATGCGTGCGGCACATTGTGTCATGTTTAGCGGTGGTAACCAAAGTGTTATTACAGAAAAGATAGGGGGCACCCAGTTGCACGATATCATGCTCACAAGGTATTACAACGAGCCGTTTGTCATCGCTGGTACCAGTGCAGGAGCCATGTGCATGTCGCAAGAGATGATAACTGGCGGCAGTGCCAAAGAATCTTTTACAAAAGGTGCAGTATCCATGGGCGAGGGCATGTCGTTTATTACGAGCCTGATTATCGATTCCCATTTTATACGCCGCGGGCGATTCGGCAGGCTGGCCGAGAGTGTTGCAAAATTTCCTTATTTGCTAGGAGTAGGCCTTGCAGAAGATACCGGGTTAATTATTAAAAACGGTCGGCAGGTAGAGGTTATCGGGTCGGGAATGGTCATACTATTTGACCCTAGAAAACTGCGTCATAACAATGTAGACTACATTAACGTGGGACAAAATCTTTCTATTGCCCATTTACAAACCCACATCCTTTCTAACGGCGATGTTTTTGAAATTAAAAAACGTAAAGTCCTGATAACGCTTAGTAAGCCTGGTGTGGTTAATACCTAGTCTTTATAAATAGCAATCACTTTTGGTGAGTTCGCTTTCGCGAAAGCGTTATTCTAAATAATGTAATTTGAAGTCTAGGGTAAAATCTGTTAGCTCCTCGCTGTTTAAGTAACGAGCTTTTACAAAATACATCTCTGATTTATCAATTGTGAATCTTTGGTTGTAATATAAAAGTCCTTTTTCTTTTTTTCTTAACCACTTGACACCTGGTGCCATATTACTCCCAGGTTCTGGTGACAATATGATTACAATATATTTATAGTCTTCTAGGTTGTAATCAAAACCATCTAGTTGAAAATAGTTCCATCCTTTTTTTGTTACTTTAAATTCATAGGACACGTGTGGCAATTTTGTCGGGTAGATACTATCTCTTTGATTTGATAAGGCAACAATCAGATTAAATTTTTTATCCATGTTAGCATATTTCAGTTTTTCTCCCATGAAACGCATTTTAACTTCTGGCTCAAAACGCAGTTCAACACCTTGTAAAGTTTTGCCAAAAACCCTTTTTCTTTCAATGGAACTTGCCAAATATTTTGAGTTTATGTATGAATTTTTTGTCCCTTTTAATTCTATAACACGTGTTACTCTGTTGCTTAAAACAACGGTATCCAGTGCTAGCTTACCAGTTACATAGTAAATCCCAGAATTTAGTTTTTTAAAGTCAAATAATTCGTTGTAGAAACTATAAAAAAGCATGACTGAGTCTGCCCTTCTTAAAACTGAGGCATCTACTGTCATTAAAGATTTTTCTGATTTGTAAAGCTGATAACCTTTATTTTTAAATGCCTTTAAATAAAATTCCTCTTGGATAATATGGTCGTGTGAGAGTTTAAAAGTCAAATCTTGTGCATCGACCGATTGAACGCTTATTAGTATAAATAAAAGCTTTTGTACTCTGTGAAGAGAACAAAAGCTTTTTATTAAGATTGCAAATATATTATTCAATAGGGCCATAATTACCGCAGGCAGTCAATACGTTAATAGGTTCACCATTACGAATTCCAAATATACCTCTACGTTGAACACTTATTGTTTCATAATAGCCAATGGGTTTACCATTGACAAATTCCATATGACAATCCTCTACAACACTTATTACCTCCCAACACCACCAGCAACTTTGTGTTGCAGTATTGTCACTAGTATTTGGTAGGTTTCCTATTAAAATAGTAGTGGTTTCATAATCAAAATTGTCTAATAATTCGTGCTGTAATTCCATGCTGTCAAGAGTTCCAACTTCGTGATTATAATCTTTAATCGCTTGAATAGCGCCTAATTGTTCCTGACTGAGAGTGTTGTCGGCGATAAAAAGGTCTAATTTATAATCCCACACACCTATTTGATCTACTGTTGTTAGTTCTAAAAATGGGTCTCCACCATTTTTGGCAAAACCTTTATTAACCGTTTCCCAATACAGGCTCTTATAGTCTTTTGCTAGAGTGTCTTGCTCATTTTGACAGCTCACTAACGTAAAAACGCTTGCTAAAATTAAAATTGCTTTCTTCATTTATTTTAAATTTAAGTTAGTGGCAAATGAAAAAAAAAAACGATGTGTGCAATTTTTTCTAGTTTTATTATTAGTTTGAGGTGTTTTTATATTAAAAATACACGAATTACGATATTGATTATTGATATTCTCATTGTTAGTTCTTTTGGAATCAGAAAATTTTATCGATAATTGAACAAATAGATTGTAAACAAGTGACTCGTTTGTACTAGTCTTTATAGATTCTGATTGTTTTTGGTGAGTTCGCTTTCGCGAAAGCGCGGTACATACCAGCCGTGTTAAATTCTAAAGCAA
>DAIRDE010000017.1:0-45297 GCA_036796335.1 Nonlabens sp. | reverse complement strand
TTGTAACAAAAAAAAGAAAATGATGCTGTCCTGGAGTGATTTTGAAAAAGTAGACATGCGTGTGGGTACGGTTATCGAGGCGACAACGTTCCCACAGGCCCGCAAACCTGCGTTTAAATTGGTTATCAATTTTGGTCCTTTAGGCTTAAAAAAAACCAGTGCGCAAATCACAAAAAGATACAACCCTAGTGATTTATTGGGCAAACAGGTCGTTGCCGTTGTGAACTTTCCACCAAAACAAATAGGCAGCTTTATGAGCGAGTGCCTGGTTTTAGGCATTGTGGGGGCCGACAATGACGTGATTTTGCTGCAACCATCGCACGATGCGAATAATGGCGACCGCATTGCTTAGATTAAACATGCTGCTTTAAAACCGGCAGCTTGCTCTATCGTCTTAGTGGCGACGAGGTGCTACATGTGTTTTGCAAGGAAAATTGCGTTAAACAACAATTTATTCGTTCCATACCAAAATGCTCTAAACTGCGTGTTTTCGGTAAAGGCTACAACTTCTCCACGACCGTAACCACTGTGTTGAAATGGTACAGAGCCTTTTAAGGCATCGTAATTTATTTTAGAAATATAACCGCTTAACAAGGGATCTTTAATATAAGAAATGGGATTGCGATACGAGTCTTTGTGGGGTTCTACAAATAATGTGGTGTTTCTAAAGGATGGCAACATCTCGTTTTTAAAACCGAATGCAATGGGGTGCGATCGATCTAGTTTTGTTTGAAAAATTGCACCACCTATGGCTTGTGCACCATTAAAATCCTCGCGTTGTTCAAAAGAAACATCTTTTGCAGGATTCTCTGTTTTTTTAAATGTTAAAGAAATTAATCCCTCGCTACTCATCCATCTTAAAGCAGACCCGTATCCTATAAGAGTACCACCAGCACGGGTCCAGTCTTTCAGTTTTTCAACAGTTTCCTTTTCTGGTGAACCGTATGTAGGCGGAACAATAAGCGTTGTGTATTTAGACAAGTCTTTACCATTTAAAGCGGTAATATCTAGTTTTGTAACCGCTATATCCATACGTTCGTCTAACAGATGCCAGATTTCACCAGCGTCTGCATAGTCCACACGGTCACCTACAAGTAATCCGATTTTTGGTGCGGTTAACGATTTAAACTTACTAGATCCTAAATCAATTCCTAGTGTTTGTCCTGTTTGCACTGCATGAAATTGCACCTCGCAAGAGTCTTGTAGGTTACTTAAAAAGGCTTGTATTTCCAGCGCACTTAATGGTTGATTTTGTATAGGAATTAATAAGGTCCCGTAGTCATAGGATTGATTGTTTAGGGTAAAAGGTTGCATGGCTGTTTTAAGGCGCAGTCCCTTTTTAAGGATTTCGTTGACTGCTTTTGGAGCATAATAGGCGTTCCAAGGCAATAAATAAGCATAAGACGAAGGTTCTAACTCTTTATTTGCTACAGTGGTACTTGTTCTGGTGATTTTGCCTTGTTCTAATAAAACCTGTTCGCCTTTGTTGTTTAACGAAGCGTTCTCATCAAAATCCATATTATATGCAAGTGGAAAACTCCAGGCGCTAATATCATAAAAAAGACTGTCCTGAAATTTTGTACGCCTCTCAAACATTGCCTGAATAAGCTTTGCGTTTTTTTGATTTTTTGGAACGAGATACGCAAAACCCTTTTTATATTCTTTGCCTTTTATTGATATGTCCTTGTCAATATCATGAACAGCTATCTTGTGTCTTAAAAGCACAGTTGCAAGTTCATTTGTTCGTACAGCATCGGTATGATCGCCAAAAATGATAGCGCCTGTATCTTTACCAAATTCCTTGCGCGCGTTCTCATAAAATGATTGTTGATAATCCAGCAATTGCTTGCGCATGTCCTGCGCTGCCTGCAGGGTACTTAAACCTGCCGTAAATTGATTGCGTATGGTAAAGGGAAACGTGAGCACGCCGTTTTCAGACTCTTGTGCATGACCGCGTGAGCTTGCTTGCTCAAATAAAATGCCCACACCGCCATTGATATCTGGAAATGTAGAACCTTTGCCATAATAAAAATCATCAAAATTTTCTTCAGTATAATAAAAAGAGCCTATTTTATCGAGTGCCGCCGCATGATAAGTTCCTATTTGGGCAGTGAGTTGTTGATTAAGAGCAGGAGTTAATGGATGCGTTCTAGACGGTACCCCTGGTTGAAAAAAGAAACTAGAATTTGTTCCCATTTCATGGTGGTCGGTTAAAATATTGGGATACCAGTCGTGGTAGGTGGTAAGTCTAGCCTGGGACTCGGGTAACTGCACCGGTAACCAGTCTCTATTCATGTCAAACCAGTAGTGATTTGTACGACCACCCGGCCAGGTCTCGTCATACTCACGGTCGTAATTGTCAGGATTTATATTTTTGTTTTTATGCTGATTTACCCAGCTTGCAAATCGCTGCAAGCCGTCAGGGTTAAAACTAGGATCAAATAAAATGATGGTATTTTGTAATAATGCATCGATTGCATCGCCTTGTGCCGCAGCGAGGTGATAAGCTAGCAACAAAGCTGCATTTGACCCGCTAGGCTCGTTCCCGTGAATAGAAAACCCCTGGTAAACAACCACAGGCATATTACTGGTGTCGTTACCGCCGCTGGTGGTGAGTTCCAGATGTTGTAAACGCAGCTGTTCGAGATTATCGTGATTGTTTTTAGAAGTAATAATAAGCAGAAGAAGGGGTCTTCCTTCAAATGTTTTACCCATTTCTACAAGTGTTATTCGGTTAGAACTTGCGGCTAGGGTGCGCATATAAGCTTCTAACTTATCGTGCGTAACATGCCATGCACCAGGTACATATCCTAATATTTCTTGCGGCTTTGGGATGGCCTGGTCATAAGAGACATTTGCTGGTAAGTAGTAGTTAAGTGTTAATTCCTCTGGGGATTGTGCTAGTGTCGCTTTCGCGAAAGCGAACAAAATAAAAACAAACAGGTATCTTTTCTTCATAGCTCAAAAATAAACCAAAGTCAAAACACAAAGTACTGATACATGCATTTTTTAAAAAGATCTTACTAAGATTTAAGAATAGGCAGATGCAGCAAAATCCTTTTAAACGCAAATGAAATTGTTAACTATTTAAACGCCAACGAACGATAACCAGTAAAATACATGTTTACCAAAGTTGGCGTAAAAAAAAATCTCCCAATGCAGGGAGATTTAAATATATAATTAGCAGACGTACTACAATGCGTTTACAACCTTTGTTAGTTTTGATTTTAGGTTGCTTGCTTTGTTTTTGTGGATAATATTTTTCTTAGCAAGTTTGTCAACCATTGAGGTAACATCAACTAAAAGTGCCAATGCAGCATCCTTATCAGTTGTTTCTCTTAATTTTTTAATCGCATTACGAGTAGTTTTGTGCTGATATTTGTTCAACACTCTTTTTTTCTCGCTAGTTCTTATTCTCTTTAAAGCACTTTTGTGATTTGCCATATCTTTTTAAAACGTGGTTTCTAAAACCGATTTATTTGTAGCCCGTAGGGGAATCGAACCCCTCTTACCAGGATGAAAACCTGGCGTCCTAACCGATAGACGAACGGGCCATTTACTTTGCTCGTTAAGCGGATGCAAAAATAAACCCTTTTTCGGGATATGCAAATGCCTTTGTAAAGTTTTTTTAAAAAAATTAATATGCTTTTGCAAATAGCACACGTTGTTGCGATGGGTTGCCAGTAAAAACGCAGGTTCCAGACTCTTTTATGTTATTTAAAGGAATGCAGCGTATGGTGGCCTTTGTAAGTTCCTTAATTTTTTCTTCGGTAGCTGCGGTACCATCCCAGTGTGCACTTAGAAACCCACCTTTGGTATTTAAAACCGACTTAAACGTTTCAAAATCATTAACCTCGGTAACATGGGTTTCACGGTATTGTAAAGCCCGCGTGTACAACGACACCTGTATGTCGTCTAACAATTCGCCTACCTTTTGGGTAACTTCACCTACTGGTATCGTTTCTTTTGTTAAAGTATCGCGACGAGCTATCTCTACAGTGCCTTGCTCTAAATCTCTTGCGCCCATCGCAATGCGCAGCGGCACACCTTGTAACTCGTATTGCGCAAATTTAGCGCCCGGTCTTAATGTATCACGGTTATCATATTTTACTGATACGCCTTGCTGTCGCAACTCTTTAATAAGAGCATTTACAGCAATAGTGATCTCGTTTAACTGCTCTTCGCTTTTATAGATAGGAACGATAACAACCTGGTAAGGAGCTAGTTTAGGAGGAAGCACCAGACCTAAATCATCACTGTGTGTCATTATTAATGCTCCCATTAAGCGCGTTGACACACCCCATGAAGTAGCCCAGACATATTCCTGTTTACCTTCTTTGTTTGTAAATTTTACGTCAAAGGCTTTAGCAAAATTTTGACCTAAAAAATGACTTGTGCCCGCTTGCAGTGCTTTACCATCTTGCATTAATGCTTCTATACAGTATGTTTCTTCTGCCCCTGCAAAACGCTCACTTTCTGTTTTTTTACCTTGTATAACCGGTATTGCCATAAAATTTTCAGCAAAAGTGGCATACACATTATTCATGGTCTCAGCCTCGGTAATAGCCTCTTGCTTTGTTGCATGAGCGGTATGACCCTCTTGCCACAAAAATTCGGCTGTGCGCAAAAATAATCTGGTGCGCATTTCCCATCGCACAACGTTTGCCCATTGATTGATAAGCAGTGGTAAATCTCTATAAGACTGTATCCAGTTTTTATAGGTGCTCCATATAATAGCCTCACTTGTAGGCCTTACAATAAGTTCTTCTTCTAGTTTAGCTTCAGGATCTACGCGCAGTTTACCGGGGTTTTTGGGATCATTTTGTAATCTGTAATGGGTTACAACGGCACATTCCTTTGCAAATCCTTCTGCATTTTTTTCTTCGGCTTCAAAAAGGCTTTTAGGTACAAAAAGAGGGAAATAAGCATTTTGGTGACCAGTTTCTTTGAACATCCGGTCTAATTCGGCCTGTATTTTTTCCCAAATTGCGTATCCATAGGGCTTAATAACCATGCATCCACGCACGCCGCTATTTTCAGCTAAATCTGCATTGACAACGAGTTCATTGTACCATTTTGAATAATCTTCTTCCCGGGTTGTTAGGTTCTTTCCCATGTATGTTGTGGCATAATCCTTGTGATTATGATATAAAATTGTTAAAAGCTATTTTGTCTGTGCAAAACTAGTTAATTTTATACAATAGATTAAAAACTTAAATTATGAGAACAAAAACAAACTCAGGCAACCCAAGCAGTAAAGCCATCTTTGCTATTTTTTCGGGAATTTCTATCATATTAAGTTCTTGTAGTTCATTTAATGCAGTTTCTTACAACGACGGTATTTATGGTGAAACAGTTGCAGTTGTGCAAACTACTGAGCCGGTAGCACAAAAAACATACAGCTCTAACAATAATGACTCTTCTTACTATGAGCAAGTCTTTCAACAAGGAGCAGATTTGCACGGTAATAACTTTGACAGTAGCGACGTATTTACTGATGTAGAAAGTTATAGTTCAGGCAGCTATGACAACACTAATCCAGATGAAACCTCTTATTACGGCGGTGGTAATCCAGGTTGGGGTGAAAACCCAAGTGCCATAACCATCAATTACATAGATAACGGTTTTGGTTGGAACAACTGGGGCTGGGGTGGCGGCTTTGGCTGGGGTGGTGGATTATTCGGTAATCCATTCTGGAATCGTGGCTTTGGTCTCGGTTGGGGCTGGGGTGGTTTTTATGACCCATTCTTTTACAACGGTTTTGGCTGGGGCGGTGGCTTCGGCTGGGGCGGTGGTTTTGGTTGGGGCGGTGGTTTCTACAATCCATATGTTTGGAACGGCGGTTTTGGATTTTACGGACCTGGTTTTTTTGGAAACGGATTCTACGGCAGACCATTTAATGACCGATTTGCTTACATCAACAATAGACGTGGTGGTCGCGTAAATAATTTTAACAATAGCGGTTTAACTAGTAGATCCACAACTGGTGACTTTAGAAACAGCACAAACCGCAACGTAGGTAGAGCTACAAACGGTGTATCAAGAAGCAGATCAGTAGAGCGCAGTGGTGGTACGGCAACACGCAGTTATGAGGGAGTTACAAATGACCGCAGCCGTCGTTATTCAACTGGGGTAAATAGCCCAAGCCCGAGAAGTGGCTCTACAAGAACAACAGCACCTAGTTCAAGTCGACGCTCATCTGGATACAGTCCAAGCAGCTCGCGCACTAACAGCCGTAGCACGATGCCATCTACAAGAACTGCCCCAAGTAGATCCTCATCACCTACCATGAGCCCTTCACCGAGTAGATCGAGTGGTGGCGCTACTGGACGATCCTCAGGAGGAGGTGGAGGCGGACGCTCATCTGGAGGAAGAAGAGGTTAACTTTATTTAAGATATGAAAAAGTATATAATTCTAGGTGTACTGTCAATAGGTGCACTTGCTAGCAACGCACAATCGGTAGCCGACGGTTTACTTTACGGGCAACAAGACAGCTATGGTACAGCCCGTTTTAGAGGAATGAGTGGCGCATTTGGCGCGCTGGGTGGTGACCTATCGGCAGTTGGGATAAACCCCGCGGGATCTGTTGTGTTTGCAAATCATTATGCAAGCATTTCATTAAGCCATTACAACCGTCGTAACGCTAACGACTTTAATGGAGATATTATAAATTCTAGAGATAATGATATAGGTCTTAACCAGGCTGGTGGCGTTATGGTTTTTAGAAACAACAGAAAGGATGCTTCAATCACTAAGTTCTCGTTTGGGATAAATTATGACGCTACCCGCTCGCTCGACGATAGATTTACATACGGGGGCCTTTCTACAAACTCTATTGCTAATTATTTTTTAGGTTTTGCAAATGGCATTCCTGTGGATAATTTTCAGTTACGTAGCAACGAGACTATTTCGGGACTTTACCGATTTTTGGGTGAAGATTTCGGCTTTGGGGCACAACAGGGATTTTTAGGATATCAATCCTTTATTATTGACAGTACCAATAATGCAGATCCCAACAATCCTAATTATGTTTCTAATACAGGAACGGGAACGTTTGCACAAAGCTATGACATCCTAAATTCTGGCTTTAATGCTAAGGTTAGTTTTAATGGTGCCATGGAGATTAAAGACAAAGTAAGCATAGGACTTAATGTCAATGCACACAGTTTAAACTACAGCACCTCTACCCGATTTGTAGAAAACAATAATAACGCTGATGCAACAGTGACAAATGCCCAGTTTATAAACAACCTAGATGTACAAGGAAACGGCCTATCGCTGCAACTAGGAGCTATTGCAAAAGTTGCAAAAAACCTGCGATTAGGCGCAACCTATGAGTCACCTACATGGATGACCATCAACGAGATCAATACCCAACAAATCGCTGCTGTACGCCTGGAAGGAGGCAACAGCATTAACGAGATTATCGCCCCAAACGTGGAAAATGTATTTGCGCCATATGATTTACGAATACCAGGTAGCGTTACAGGTAGTATTGCATATATATTTGGAAAAAAAGGACTGTTGAGTATAGACTATAGCCTAAAAGATTACAGCAGCCTAAAATTTAAACCTGCAAACGACCCAGTTTTTATAGAAAATAATCAAGAGATTAATAATAACCTTACTACAGCAGCTACCTTGAGAATAGGCGGCGAATATCGCATCCAGCGATTTAGTTTGCGCGCGGGTTACCGCAACGAGGGGTCTCCATTTAAGGACGAAAATATTCAAAGCAGCGTTAATGGTTATAGTTTTGGAATAGGTTATACATGGGGCGACACAGTCCTAGACCTTTCTTATGACGGCTCTGACCGCAATATTAACCAGACCCTTTTTACTGGTCAAGGTAGAACAGCGACGACGACTAATAACATTACCGTAACTGTTGGGTTTAACTTATAATTTTATAAAGTTCGCTTTCGCGAAAGCGAAACTGTAAACAACAAACACCACCTTATATAAAGTGGTGTTTTTTTATGAGTGGATGATACGTAAGTATGGTGTATATTTTGCCCAACGTTCTTAAATAAAGCTTATTAGCACTTGAATACAGGAATCACAAAGGTACAAATGCTTTGATTTAATTGCGGAAATAGTATGCAACAAAGTCAACGAGAATGTTAAACAGACCATGCTTAAACAAAGCTGCGCACTCTTATAAAAATGCTGTTTAATTACCTTTTCATTGCAAAATGCCCAGTAGCCTCGGCCGTTCTACCTTCAAAAACATAGATGATTTTAAACCAGTAGTCTGATGACGGCAGTAGTTGTCCATTGTACGTACCATCCCAACCACTTCCTGCAGGATCGAGTTGCTTAAGAAGCTTGCCAAATCGGTCAAAAATATAAAGTGTTGTCCCTGGCAACAAATCACCACCTATGATGTTCCAAGTGTCATGGTAACCATCGTTGTTAGGTGTAAAATAATCCGGATAGCCGAAAACAAAAACCTCAACAATAATTTCACCACAGCCATTACGTTCGGCTATGGTGACAGTGTGAGGTCCGGGTGAAACATTTTCAAATCTACCAGAATTTACATAGGGACCGTCGTCCAATCTAAACCAATAGGTATCTGGACCTGATGCTGTTGCAAATATCTGGTGGGTAAAAGAAAATGGATCGGTAGTTACTTGAACGTCATAAATTTGTGGTACGCCTGATTGTCTTACAAATGTAGAGGTCGTATTCTCGCAACCTGTATTGATATTTATTGCAGTAACGGTGTAATCTCCAGGTTCAGTCGCTTGATAGATAGCCTGTGTAGCACCCGGAATAATCATGTCTTGGAATTCCCAAATAAAATCATACGTAATGTTATCTAAACCCGTATCTAGAATTTCTGGTCCATTAATCAATGCCCCAGAAGGATCCCTACAAATTATGTACTCCTCTTGCAACGTTGGTTGTGGTAGTTCATCATATAAAATATTCAAATTTGTAAAACTTACACAACCCGAACTTAAATCTACTACGCGAGCAGTTAATGTAGCATCTGCACTATAACGGTAGGGGCTAGCGAGCGCATTTGATCCTGTATTTGCATTTGACTGCGATGTATGATAAGTTACTTGTAAGCCTGTTTGTCCATTTATAATTTCTAGGGTGCTAGCTTCTAAATCGGCAAAAGTGCTTCCTGTACCATTATCACAGTTGGCAATATCACTAGGTACATTTACTGCTGGAGCTGCGACAGCTTCAATAACAAAATTACCTATTGCAAAGCAACTGGTGGCATCATTAATGATTCTATAAGAAATCGTTTGTGGGTTACTTATATTCTGGTAATTATTAGCATTTAATTGATTGATTCCTAAAAGTGCATCTGCATCATTAACAAAAAACTCAACGCTCGCACCAGTTTGTCCATTCAGGATTTCGTTTGTGCGCTCGCTCAATATAAATGTCGCCACACCGTCGATATTGTCATCACATTCTTCTATAGCAGCTACCTGAACGACACTTGGGATTGGATTGACATTTATCGTAAAAGATGTTGTGTTTGCACAATTTGTTAGATTGTTTTCTACTCTTACAAATATGGTTTGGGGCGAGGCGGTATTTGTGTAATTTCTTGCTATAGGGTCTATGCCAGTAGACGCATCATTTTGAGACAGGTGGTATGTTACTGCATAATCTGCTGCGTTTAAGCCATTTAGTAGTTGTGATTGATTTGCGCCAAGGTCAAAAACTTCTATTCCATCACCTGAAACGTCATCGCAAAGAAATAAATTTGCCGGCGTTGCGATTCTAGGGGCCTCATTTAATAGCAGGAAAATAGTTGTTGTATCATAACAGGTGGCGTTTGCACTATTTTCTATACGTGCAAACAGTGTTTGCGAGGCGCTCGTATTTGTATAATTTAGATTTAAAGGATTAGCACCCACATTAGCATCGGTTACAGATTCATGAATTGTGACATTAAAATCGCTGGGGTTTTGAGAACCTAACACTTGAGTCACGGCACCGCTTAAGTCAAACACTTCAACACCATCATTACTTGCATCGTCACATAATTCAATAATTGTCGTTGGATTTGCAGTAGGTTGCTGGAAGACATTTAACTCAAAACTACCTGTCACAAAACAACCCGCACCCCCTGTAGATGCTACTCGCACATAAATTATTTGCGGATTTGAAGTGTTGTTATAAGCATTTGAATTTACAATAGGGTTTATGCCGGCACCAGCATCGGCAGCGCTTTCATAAAATGTTACTGCAAGCGTTGCGGGATCCTGGCCGCCTAAAATTGCCGCAATTTGAGAATCCAGATCAAATGATGCGATACCGTCATTGGTACTATCATCACAAAGCACAAGGTCTGGTACCGTATTATAAACAGGCAGCGGTGTAACTTCTATGGTAAAACTAGTAGTCACAAAACATTGCGGTGCAAGAGCATTTTCTATACGCGCAAAAATTGTTTGAACTGGTGCGATGTTGATGTATCCATTTTGATTGAGCGGTGCACTGTTAGCGTCTGCATCAGTTTGTGATAAATGGTAGGATACATTAAAAATAGCTGGGTTTTGTCCATTAAGTATGGATGCGTTTTGTGTGTCAAAATTAAAACTAGCTTGCAACGCGTTTGTGGTAGTCTCATCACACAAAACAAGGTTTGCTGGTTGGGTTGCAATTGGGTTGTCAAACCAACTTAAAGAAAAAGGAGTTATCGCAAAACATGTGGCGTCGGCATTACTTTGTATACGCACATATATAGTAACAGGATTTGAAGATGGCGTGTAACTAGCAGGATTTACTATGGCGTTTAATGAAGCCTGCGCGTCTAATAAAGAATCGTAATAAGAAATTGTAAACGCGCCAGCCCCGGCGCTACCCCCTAATGATGTAAGATACGGTGTAACATAGCTGGGTAAATCAAAATTAACAATAGCACCACACTGTTCATAATCTGGTATTGCAATGGTACCAAAATCTACGGTAGATATACTAAATGAATGCGTAGTTATACATTGTGTGGTGTTGTCACGAACAGATACATAAATAGTTTCTGGACTTGAAGTATTGGTATACGAACTAGGGGTTGCAATAGGATTTGTACCCGCCTGTGCACTTGCTAAGCTAGTGTGGTATTGCACGGTGTATAAAGAAGGGTTTAACCCATTAAGGGTTATTGTCTCATCTTGCGTTAGATCAAATGTACTGGTTCCCGAACCTGGTAATGCGCACAATACGATGTCTGGCGGTGCTGCACTAGTAATTTCTGGTTGCACGGTGACGCACACTTGTTCTACATAGGAGCAGCCAAAAGAATCTATAAATTCATATTCGTAACAATTGAGTCCAGGAGTTGTAGGTTGTACGGTAATGACATTTCCGTTTGTAGCAATAATACTGGGGTCTGGCCGCCACGATCGTGATGTAGTACCGGGTATAAAACTTAAAGCAGGTGGTATAATAGCAGGATTAAAATTAAGCCCCCATCTAAATATATAGCCATTATCTGAAAATAAGTTATCGTTGATATTGATACACCATAATCCATTTAAAGGAGAACCCACAAATGTTGAAAAAGGATCTACGGGACGGTAATCACCAGCTGGTATTGTTACACCCGGAACCTGCGTAACATACTGCGCCCAAGTTCTTGTAGCGCTGGGTCGCTCAGTAAAAACATAATCAAACCCTATGCCTGGTCTTAAATCTGAGTCATCATCTATAGGCTGGCCCAAGAATCTACCACCACCACTAGGGTAATTGTGTAAAGCCACCGTAGACCCATTTGGGGCAGTGACTGATATATCTAGATCCCCTAGAAAAGAATGCTCCATATTTACAAAAATATTAAGCAAATCAGACGCGTTTGTCACTGTGGCACCAGGTGCAAACAGGTCTACGTCTATACAGGTCTGATAACTTACTCCACTACCATCAGGTAAAAAAGTAGTGCCCGCAATAGGTGGCGAAGGCGATAGTGAAAATCGCTGAGGCGCAACTACCCCTGTAAGCGTCGTGGTATCACCGAAACAAATAGTATTGTTTTGCGCCCTAGTACCCGTAAAATCAGGATCGGTACTCACTTGTATGGTAAGATCTATAAGCTCCCTATCAAAACAACCCGTGGCATCGGTCACCGTAAACCGCACAAAATAAACGCCTGGATTGGTATATGTTTCTGTTTGTGTTTGTCCACTAACTATTGCGGTGCCATTCCCTAAATTCCATTCATAAGTTGCTCCCGTGCCGTCTGTGCCAAAAGCAGCTGTACCATTGAAAGTAACCTGTTGACCCTGACATATTCTTAAAATATTATCAGCATCAGTCGCTGGTGTGGTTACTATAGTAGGTATAATTGTTTGGCATGGATTAAAACATTCTATAAGTGCACGCCATCCACCGCCTACACCTGTTGCATTAGAAACAAATCGCACCGTAAGGCATCCCGACGAGTTTCCTGCTGATGCCTGGAAAAGACCCGCAGGTGCAGTTGTATTTGTGATCGTGCCTAAAACTGGAGCAGCTGGCGTATCACCGTCATAAATAGTTAATACATCACCTGCAAGAATATTAACCTGTAAAAAATCGAGCCGCATGCGATCGGTGGATATACCTGGACAAAATGTTGCGAGCCCATTTTCATTGTTACTATAATTATTTTGTTGCCCGCTATCATTAAATGAACCTGAACAAGTGACAAATCGTGTACCATTCCCCCCGTTATCGGTCTGCGGCATGTTAAAAAAAGATTGTGCAGTCACCACAGCACTCACACAAAAAAGCATTAAGGTTAAAAATATTTTCATGGAGTGGACACTTTAAATCAATTTTAAGAGTAAAATCCAAAAATATGAAAACTTTGTCATGCATACAGTACTAACTCAAAAACATTTTACTTAGACAACAACCATGGAAAAACTGTTTTGAACGTTACAAATTGTACCTTTGCAAATTAATTTTTAACATCGCTTTCTAGCGACTACCCAGTTATAAAAATGGATAAACACACAATGACCGATAACGATGATGACCACCTATCTTCAAACGAGCAAACGCCACTTAGAGCTGATGCCTTTGAATTAAGCGATGACGAGAAGCTAGCCCTTATAAAAAAAGACGTTTACCATATCATGGAAACTTTGGGGCTGGATATGACCGACGACAGTTTAAAAGGAACGCCTAATCGTGTCGCTAAAATGTTTGTACATGACATCTTTGGCGGACTAAGGCCTGATAAAAAACCCAAGGCATCTACCTTTGAAAATAAATACAAATACAACGAGATGCTTGTAGAAAAAAACATCGTGGTGTACTCTACATGCGAGCACCACTTGTTACCCATTGTGGGGCGAGCGCACGTTGCATATATCTCAAAAGGAACCGTTGTAGGACTCTCTAAAATGAATCGTATTGTGGACTATTATGCAAAAAGACCACAAGTACAAGAGCGCCTTAACATACAAATTGTACGCGAACTGCAACAAGCGCTAGGTACCGAGGATGTTGCCTGTGTCATCGATGCAAAACACTTGTGTGTCAACAGCCGCGGGATTAGAGATGTAGAAAGCAGTACAGTGACCGGCGAGTTTGGCGGTAGGTTTAAAGATCCTATTGTAAAACGCGAATTCTTAGATTACATTAAATTTGATACGCAATTTTAAATCAATTATCATTTAATTAGCAAGCCTGATTGTGTTTAGTTCGCTTTCGCGAAAGCGAACAATTCAAAAACACCTTGTAAATGAATATATTATGAACCGTTACAAACATAACCCCTTACATATTTATAACTCTTTAACAAGTAAAAAAGAGCTATTCACACCCATTACACCTGGATATGTAGGCATGTATGTGTGCGGTCCCACAGTTTACAGCAATGTACACCTAGGCAACTGTCGCACTTTTATAAGTTTTGACACGATTTATAGGTATTTACGACACTTGGGGTACAAAGTGCGTTATGTACGCAATATCACAGATGCTGGACACCTAACCGACGACGCAGACCAGGGAGAGGACAAAATTTCTAAAAAAGCACGATTAGAACAATTAGAACCTATGGAAGTGGTACAACGCTACACCATAGATTTTCATAACGTGATGCACAAGTTTAATAGCTTGCCGCCCAGCATAGAACCCACCGCTACTGGCCATATTGTAGAACAAATAGAAATTATTAAAACCATTTTAGACAAGGGACTGGCTTATGAAAAGGGTGGGTCCATTTATTTTGACGTTGTAAAGTATAATAAAGAGCAACACTATGGCATTTTAAGTGGTCGCAATATAGACGACATGATCGCAAACACCCGCGAGCTTGCTGGGCAAAGCGATAAAGAAAATGCACAGGATTTTGCACTGTGGAAAAAAGCGTTGCCCGAGCACATCATGCGATGGCCATCGCCATGGGGTGACGGTTTTCCAGGCTGGCACCTTGAGTGTACGGCCATGAGCTCTAAGTATTTAGGAGAAACATTTGACCTGCATGGCGGTGGGATGGATTTAAAATTTCCACATCACGAGTGCGAGATTGCGCAAGGTCGTGCTGCACACGGGCACAATCCAGTGAACTATTGGTTACATGCTAACATGCTTACGCTTAATGGGAAAAAAATGTCCAAAAGCACAGGAAATTCTATTTTGCCCGAAGAGCTTTTTACTGGCAATAACAATTTTATGCAAAAATCTTTCTCGCCTAGTGTTGTGCGATTTTTTATGATGCAGGCACATTACAGGTCTGTTTTAGATTTTAGCAATGATGCGATTGTCGCTGCCGAAAAAGGTTTTTACCGCCTTATAGAAGTATTAAAAATGTTAAAAACCCTGCCTGTCGCACAGTCGTCGAGTATCGATATACCATCTTGGCAAGATCGCGTGTATGCGGCTATGAATGACGACTTTAACACACCCATACTTATTGCCGAACTTTTTGAAGCCGCAAAATACATTCACGCAATCGCCGATGAGAAACAAACAATAACTGCTGCCGACCTAAAAGTACTAAACGACTCTATGAACGCATTTTTTGTAGATGTTCTAGGGTTACAAATTAACACAAGTACCGAAAATAGTGCCGCAAGCAACCACCTAGACGTTGCCATGAAACTGGTCATCGATTTACGAGCGATCGCACGGGCAAATCGCGACTTTAAAACAAGTGATAAAATAAGAGACGATCTGGCTACCGCCGGTATACAGCTTAAAGATGGTCCAGATGGCACCAGTTATATTTTACAGTAACTATGATAAAAGCAGCCTTTCTAGCCTATCCTGCGTTGTGGATAATAAAAGCATACAAGGCGCTTATCTCTCCTTTTACACCAGCTACTTGTAGGTATAGCCCCAGTTGTAGCACGTATGCAGCAGATGCTATAAAAAAATATGGCGGCGTTAAAGGTCTTTGGCTCGCCATAAAACGTATAAGCCGCTGCCATCCCTGGGGCGGTAACGGTTATGATCCAGTGCCATGATGGCATCAAACATGCGATGTATTTCCTTCAATCTATACAAACGTATATTTCAAATTTTTAAGCCTACAGTCATAAGCTTTTAATCACCATTACTGGTACACGAGCTACTATAAAAATTTAAATCCATAAAACATATCACAAACCTTGCGATGCTAACAGCATAAAAACGCATGCAACGTTCTAGAAAACCTTATTTTTGAACATTAAATAAAGCACACCATGTACGCACTTGACATCATATGGAATCCATTAGAAGGTATAAACCTAGGTTTTTTTAAAATTCATTTTTATAGCCTTTCTTATGTAATAGCATTTATGTTAGGATGGTACATCATAAAACCCATCTTTAAACGTGAAGGCATTTCCTTTGAAAAATTAGACCCACTATTTATGTACACCGTAATAGGCTGTTTATTAGGTGCGCGCATAGGACATTACTTGTTTTATGAAACCGAATTATTATTTACCGACCCTTTACATGTGCTTTTACCTTTTAAAATTAGCCCTTTTGAATGGACTGGTTTTATGGGTATGGCAAGTCATGGCGCAGCATTGGGAATTATTATTGCTATGTTTTTTTACAGCCGCAAGCATTTACAAAAACACATGTTTTGGATCTTGGATCGTATTGTAATCCCTACGGCCATAGGTGGTACCTTTGTGCGATTGGGCAATTTAATGAATAGTGAAATAGGCGGTAAAGAATCTAGTAACGCATGGGCATTTAAATTTGTTAGAGACACAAGCGATGACAACGTGCGCGCAGCCCTGTCATCAACAGGTATTACAGATAAAGACCAGGCCATTGACGCCTTAGTGAATCAACCACAATTTGCTGACTTGTTAAACAGTATCCCCAGTAAGCACCCAACCCAAATTTATGAAGCCTTGTGTTATGTAGGTGTGTTTATTGCACTTTATCTTGTTTATTGGAAAACCGATAAACGCAACAAACTGGGGTACCTGCTAGGTTTATTCTTTGTGTTGCTATTTACCGTGCGATTTTTTGTGGAATTTGTAAAAGAAAAACAAACAGATACCGACTTCTTTGAGATTTTTGGCACTATTTTCAATACCGGACAGGTCCTAAGCATACCATTTATACTTATCGGGTTGTTTCTCATGTTCAGTCCTGATGGGTTATTTAAAAATCCAGAAGTTCGTAGTGCAAAATCCAAATAATTTGTGCCTTTAACGTTAGGGTCCGTTATAAGATTCGCACCTATTCTAAGGTTTAAAAGCTGTTAAATGGTTCGCTTTCGCGAAAGCGTACACCACTACAAACCAGTTGCTCATAAAACAGTTTGTGCACAAAAATAAATGCTGCCTTTATTCCACAAAAGGCACCCAATAAAATAACCCATAAGAATTTCTAACAACCAAACTGCTATTTGGTAAAGTACGTGATCGCAAAATTTCTTACTTGCAAGAGCAACATCTCTGACTGATTCAAAAAACAAAAGCGCCCTTCGTTATTATGGAAGAGCGCTTTTGCACTGCATACTTTAAATTCTCTTAAAGAACATAAATCTTAGTAATTGACATAGACCCAACTAGAAACGTCTGGTGTCACACCGTCGTTAAATTTAAGGACATAGAAATACGTACCTACAGGTATTAATCCATTACCGGCTAAAAAGCCTGTGTTGGGAATTCCAGCAAACTCTACATAGTTAGCCGCTTTCGTTTCATAGATTTTTGACCCGTTACGATTAAAGACAATTAATTCAAAGTTGCTGTATTGATCTAGACCAGGAATTGCAAAGGTGTCGTTTATACCGTCGTTGTTAGGCGAGAAACCTTCAGGAATAATTACTTCACAAAGTTCAACAACCACGTTAAAAGTAGAGACATTAAAACATCCTGTCGCATTATCAGTAATTCTTGCATACACGGTGCTACCATTTGAAAGTACGATTGCATTTGCATTAGACACTGCAACACCGGCAATAGCATTTTGCTGAGAATCATGATAAGTAACGGTAAATGCAGTTGCAGCCTGACCATTGAGTATCACAGCGTCATTAGCGGTAAGGTCAAAGGTCGTTGCATTGTCTATTGGTGAATCGTCGCATTCTGTAAGGACTAATCCTGTACCTATTTGCGGTAGGCTTAATACCGTTAACCCAAAAGATCCTGTGGTAAAACATCCTGCATCTGTATTGTTAGATAATCTTACAAATATGGTTTGTGAGTTACCTAAACTTTGATAATTGCTTGGGTTTTGAATTGCATTTGTATTTGCATCTGCATCGGCTTGGGTTTCAAAATAAGCCACTGAAAACTCGTTAGGATCTTGAGAACCTATAATATCGGCGGTTTGTACCGTTAAGTCAAAAAACTCAAGACCATCAGCGCTTATATCGTCACATAATTCTAAATCTGGAACAGTGTTAAAAATCGCTCTACTATAAACTATATCGAGTTCTTGTACTTTGTGACATTGACTGGACAAATCCTCTACTCTAATAAATATAGTTTGCGAGGAAGATACCCCAAAAGCGTTAGGCGTTGCAATGGAGTTTGTAGCTGCATCAGCATCGGCTTGAGAAGTGTGATAGGTTACTACATATCCTGCAGGGCCTTGACCATTAAGGACCTCAGCTTCTCGAGATAATAAGTCGACGGCTGCTGCACCCGAATTTTGACAAACGATAATATCTGTTGGGTCTACGCTCGTAATTTCGGGAGCTACATTGATACATATAGTTTCTATGTACGTACAACCGAAATCATCATTAAATTCAAAGTTGTAACAATTTTGTCCAGCAGCGCTAGGTTGCACGACAACAACCGATCCATTTGTGGATACGATATCATTGTTAGCTTGCCACTGTTCTGAAACCAATGCAGGCTCGTATCGACCGGCAGTAGGAATGATCGCAGGATTGAAATTAATACCCCACTGAAAAATGTAACCGTTGTCAATGAGAAGATTATCAACGATGGTAAGACACCACAAGCCATTTAAAGGTGTCCCAATAAAGGTTGAAAAAGGGTCTTCGGGCCTGTAATTGCCAGATGGCATAATACCCCCAAAAGCATTAACTCCTGGTGTTGATTGGTTTAATGTAAGCGGAGCATTGTCTGTAAAAAAGTAATCAAGTCCAACACCGGGTGTATTTGTCCCATCATCTAAAGCCATTCCAAGAAAACGACCGCCGCCTGTGTTGGGATAATTAAGAAATCTTACTACCGCACCATTAGGAGCTGTGAGCGTAATTGACAAGTCACCCATATAGGAGTGCTCCATATTTATAAACACGTTTATAAGATCAGAAGCGTTTTGTAACGTTGTACCTGGATTAAATCCAGAAACATCTATACACGTTTGATAAGCGACACCGCTTCCATCAGGTAAAAATGTTTGACCGGTAATAGGTGGTGCAACATCTGCGACAAACTGGGTTGTAGCAACCACCCCTGTTAATGTCACCTGTTCACCAAAACAAATATCGGTATCAGATGCAGTTGTCCCAGTAAAATCTGGGGTTGTCGATACTTGTATAACGACATCCTCTAGGGTTCTATCTCTACAGCCTGTAGGGTCGGTAACGACATAATCGATTTTATAAATACCTGGATTTGGGTACGTTTGTGTTGTTGTAGAACCTGCCACCTCGCTACCGTCTGAAAGAACATATTTAAACGTGGCATTTGCACCACTCACACTGAAATTGGGATTTCCAACAAAATTCACTGTTTCACCCTGACAAACGCGCAAGATACCATCAGCATCGGGGGCTGGTGTCGTAGTCACTGCACTCGTGATTGTTTGACAATTATCTATACATGCAATAGTAGCATTCCATCCTGCGGCATTGTTTGTAGTATCAGATCTAAATCTAAAAGTTAGACAACCCGATGTATTTGTTGCAGAGGCTACTCTCACGTTAGGAGAATTAGTTCCCACAAATACTCCTTGCAAGGGAGCGGTAATTGAATTGCCATCATAAACAAATAAAATATCGCCTGACGCAAGCGCAAAGGAATTGAATGTGACTTGAATTTTATCTGTTGGAAATGGGGAGCAAAAGGTGATGACAGCGTCTTCGCCATTTGCATAGTTTCCTGTCACACCGCCAGAGTCCAAAAAGTTACCTGAACACGTGGTAAAATTCCCCACCCCCATTAAGAACTCCTGTGCGTTAGCTATGTTATTTAAAAAGAATAAAAAACTTGCTAAAAGTAAAAATTGTCTCATAATCAAACGTATTTCAAATTTAAAGCACCAAAATACACAATTTGTTAAATATTGTTGCTTATAATTTAACTAATTTTATGATTTTTTATTCAAAATAAACCTTAACAACTAAAAAACATACCAAATAAAAAAACCACTGCTTAAGACAGTGGTTTTATAAAATAGGAAGTGATTAACAAAGGTTATTTTTTATCCTTCGGATTATCTAAACTATTCGCTTGATTTGACTTTTTTAGGGTATCAAACATGATAGGGGTTGCTATAAAAATAGATGAATAGGTACCAACAGTAATACCCACAATCATTGCAAACATAAATCCACGAATAGATTCACCGCCAAATGTAAAAATTGCCACTAACACTAAAAGTGTTGTTAACGATGTATTAATGGTTCTAGATAAGGTGCTATTAATTGCCTGGTTGATAATGTCACCATATTTTTTACCGGCACGCTCGTTTAAAAACTCTCTAATTCTATCAAAAACGATTACCGTGTCATTAAGTGAGTATCCAATAACTGTAAGAATCGCGGCGATAAACGCTTGATCCACCTCCATATTAAACGGTAGAAACTTATAAAACGCTGAGAATATACCTAATACCACAACAACGTCATGGAATACGGCAGCTACAGCACCCAATGAAAATTGCCATCTTCTAAACCTTAAAAGAATGTACAAGAAAACAACAAGTAAACTACCTAAAATTGCATAAACAGCGCCAATCAATATATCATCGGCAATTGTTGGACCTACTTGAAATTCGGACATGATACCGAATTCCTTACCCTCGATACTCACATCAGCAAACTCCTCTTGCGTCATCGTTGCAGGAAGGTATGGCTTTAAGGTATTAAACAATTTTGTTTTAATATCTGCACTTGCGTCTTTCTCGTCATCATTTATTCTATACTTCGTACTGATTTTTAATTGATTCGCACCACCAGATGTTTTTGCCTCGGCACTTACAAATACTGCAGGTGTAGAAAGTTTGTTGGTTATTTCGGTTGCGTTCATGTCTTCAACAAATCGCACAGTATAGGTTCTACCACCGGTAAAGTCAATACCCTGATTTAACCCGACCGTTAGCAAAGACGTTAAACTAGCAATTATAAGAAGGCCAGAGAATACATAGGCAATTTTACGTTTTTGCAAAAAGTCCACACCTATATTTGTAAACCAACCCTTGGTTATAGAAGATGTAAACGCAAGCGCTTTTCCGTTTTCTACATAACCGTCTACAAATAACCTAGTGATAAATATTGCTGTGAATAAAGATGTTGCTATACCTATCATTAAAGTGGTAGCAAAACCTTGAATAGGCCCGGTACCAAAGAAAAATAATATCCCAGCGGTAAGAAACGTCGTTATGTTCGCATCTAATATCGAACTTAAAGCATTGCCGAATCCGTCTTTGATGCTGTCAACTTGAGATTTGCCTTTTGCCAACTCCTCTTTAATTCGCTCAAAAATAAGAACGTTAGCATCTACAGACATACCTATCGTTAAAACAATACCTGCAATGCCTGGTAAAGTTAGCACTGTTTGTAAGGAAGCGAGTGCGCCAAAAATCAACAGTAGGTTTAATAGCAAGGCAACATCTGCATAAACTCCTGCACGACCATAATAAAAGATCATCCACAATAGAACGATAAACAATGCTATAACAAACGACCATAAACCACTATTAATTGCTTCCTGCCCTAGGGACGGTCCAACAACATCACTTTGAATGATTTCGGCACTTGCTGGCAATTTACCAGCGCGCAACACGTTTGCAAGGTCATCAGCCTCGGCAACTGTAAACCTTCCTGATATTTCACTTTTACCACCAGTGATAGGTCCCGAACTTATACCGGGCGCACTGTACACTGTGTTATCCAGTACCACCGCAATTTGGGTTCCATCTTGAAATGCAACTGTGGTCATTTTCTCCCAAATCTTCGCACCCTCACTATTCATGGTCATACTTACCACAACACCACCTGTGGCGTTGTAATCTTGACGTGCATCGGTAATTACCGACCCACCTAGCGGCGCCTCGGTATCACGATTAGACTTAATGGCATATAAATCTACAATGTCAAAACCTAATTCCTTATTCTTAACCGGTAAACCCCACGCAAATTTTACGTTACGCAACTCTGTAGGAAGCAATGCACGTGCCTGTGTATCATTAAGATATGACATGACTAGCTCGCTGTTGGCTGCATTAAAGGTACCGACTACAGGTCCACCAGCACCTCCAGGTGCTAGCATGCGCAGTGGATTGTTCTCGTTAAGTACGGTCTCTACGGGCTTAGCATCTTTCTCGTTTGTATTTAAAAGATTGTCTAAAGTGTTTTTAGCAGCAGCCGCGGTGTCCTCTTTAACTGCCGATGCGGTCGTATCCTTTTTAACAGCACTTAATTTTTCTTTCCAAAATTGTGTGGCAGATTGCATATAAGGCGCTACCTCCTCGGCACGGAAAACATGCCAAAACTCTAGCGCAGCAGTTTGCGTTACCGCCTCTTTAATACTTGTAATATCTTTTGCACCTGGCAATTCAATTAAAATGCGCCCCGAGTTTCCGAGTTGCTGTATGTTAGGTTGTGTGGTACCGAATTTATCAATACGCTTGCGCAATACTTGAAATGCGCTAGTCATAGACGACTGTAGGTCTTCTCTTAATATAGGCTCCACATCACTATTAGACATCCCTACCTCTATGCGGCCTACCATATCCTGGTGGGCAAATATATCGGGCGATGCTAGTTTTGCCCCAGGAATTTTATTGAACTCTTCTATAAAGTAGTCTGCATAAGTACCTTGCCCGTCTTTCATGCGCTCGTCGGCTGCGGCTAGCGCTTTTCTAAAAGACACATCATTAGACCCATCGGCAAGTCCTATCAAAAGATCTTTTATAGAAATTTGTAGAATTACGTTGATACCACCTTTAAGGTCCAATCCCTTTCTTAACTCTTTGTTTTTTGCGATGTCATAGGTAGTAAAACCACCCCAAAGATCTTTCTCTCCTACAGAATCTAAATATTTTTTTATCGCCTCTTCTCTAAGCGAGTTTGCGTTTATTGCTTTGGCATCTACCATAGCATACGCATACTTCTCTGCGTCTTGTTCTACTTTATTTGTTATGAACGTGTAGGTAAGTTGATATACACTTACAATCGCAAAAACGATTGCAAAGACTCTTACCAATCCTTTGTTTTGCATTATTTAGACTTTTATTAGTATTAATTTAAAAAACGAGCAAATATAGGCTTTCAACCCGCTACTGGCAATAATAATTTGTTTACTGTACAGTAGGTGGAAAAAGCGTGTTAATAAATTGATTTTCAATGATTTTATTTAGTTCGCTTTCGCGAAAGCGAACACTTTAAAAGCACGGTTAACCTTAAAAACCGATGAATTACCATAAAAAAAGCTGCATGTTAAGCAGCTTTTATGTGGCAAAAATACTATTTAAAGTAAGTCGTTTGTAGCGCGTACACCTACTGCACTAGCCGCTACATGCGCTTTCTCTTCGTCAGAAAGGTGTATTTCAACGATTTCTTCAATACCATTGCGACCCAAGATTACAGGTGCACCTATACAAATATCGCTTAGACCATACTGCCCGTCTAGCATCACACTACACGGAAACATTTTCTTCTGGTCGCATGCAATTGCCTGTACAATAGAGGATACCGCAGCGCCTGGTGCATACCACGCACTGGTACCTAACAGTTTTGTAAGTGTAGCACCACCTACTTTAGTTTCTTCCATCACTTGTGCGAGACGCTCCTGGCTTAAAAACTCACTAACAGGTACTGAGTTGCGAGTGGCTAATCTTGTAAGTGGCACCATACCGGTATCACTGTGACCGCCTATAACCATACCGTCTATGTCAGACATTGGTGCGTTTAAAGCCTCGGCAAGCCTGTATTTAAAACGAGCACTGTCTAATGCTCCACCCATACCTATAATTTTGTGTTTTGGCAAATCTATAGCCTTGTGTACAAGATAGGTCATGGTATCCATGGGATTAGATACAACGATAAGGATAACATCGGGCGAGTGCTTTACAATATTACTTGCAACGTCTTTAACGATACCTGCATTAATGCCTATCAACTCCTCGCGAGTCATACCTGGTTTGCGTGGAATACCCGATGTAATTACCGCGATGTGACTGCCTGCTGTTGCAGCATAATCGCCTGTAGTTCCGGTTATTTTTGTATCAAATCCATTAAGAGGTGCTGTTTGCATTAAATCCATGGCTTTACCCTCGGCAAATCCTTCTTTAATATCTAGTAACACCACTTCACTAGCAAAATTTTTAATAGCAATATATTCGGCACAACTTGCGCCTACTGCCCCAGCTCCTACGACGGTAACTTTCATTGTATATATTTTAAGGTTATATAATAGTTAAGATGGCTTTAAAGCCGTTGCAAAAATACGTAAAACAAATTTTAAAGTGTAAAAGGCCTTGTTAATGCTATCCTAGAAAATCTCGCGGATGTGTAAGTAAATCCGAAAAAAATCTGAATGACATATATAAAAGTAGCCCCTGCTCTAAAATCGTGACAAGTTAATGAAAAACCTTATGCGTCAATTTTAGCATAAATGGCGTTCTTTTCTATAAAGGCCCTGCGTGGCGGCACCTCGTCACCCATGAGCATAGAGAAAATACGATCGGCTTCTACATTGCTATCTATGGTCACTTGTCTTAAGGTTCTAAACTCAGGATTCATGGTGGTGTCCCACAGCTGGTCGGCATTCATCTCGCCCAGACCTTTATAACGTTGTACTGCGGCACCTGCACCCATATTTGCAATGATAGCATCGCGCTCTTTATCATTCCAAGCATATTGTTTTTTAGTTCCCTTTTTAACAAGATACAGTGGTGGCGTAGCGATATACACATATCCTTGTTCTACAAGTTCCCGCATGTATCTAAAGAAAAAAGTAAGAATTAAGGTAGCGATGTGAGAGCCATCAATATCTGCATCACACATAATAACTATTTTGTGGTATCGCAATTTAGAGATGTTTAATGCCTTAGAATCCTCATCGGTACCTATGGTAACACCTAGGGCAGTATAAATATTGCGAATTTCTTCGTTTTCAAAAACCTTGTGCTGCATGGCTTTTTCTACGTTCAAAATTTTACCTCGCAATGGAAGTATGGCTTGAAAATTTCGATCACGGCCTTGTTTTGCGGTACCACCTGCACTATCACCTTCTACTAGAAACACCTCGCACAAGGTAGGGTCGGTTTCAGAGCAGTCTGATAATTTACCAGGCAGGCCACCACCACTCATCACAGTCTTGCGCTGCACCATTTCTCGTGCTTTGCGAGCCGCGTGTCTCGCCGTCGCAGCTAATATTACTTTTTGCACGATAATGCGTGCGTCGTTAGGATGTTCCTCGAGGTAGTCTTCTAACATTTGAGAAACAGCTTGCGATACCGCCGCGGTTACCTCTCTGTTCCCTAGCTTAGTTTTGGTCTGACCTTCAAATTGTGGTTCTTGTACTTTCACCGAAATAATGGCTGTAAGTCCTTCTCTAAAATCGTCTCCAGAAATATCAAACTTTAATTTATCCAACAGCCCGCTATTGTCGGCATACTTTTTTAGCGTGGTTGTAAGACCGCGTCTAAAACCCGCAAGGTGCGTACCACCTTCATGCGTGTTTATATTATTTACATAAGAGAACAAGTTTTCTGAATAACTGTCGTTATACACCATGGCAACCTCTACAGGAATACCACCTTTCTCGCCTTCCATAGAGATGATGTCGGCAATAATTGCGACACGGGTACTGTCTAAAAATCTAATATATTCTTTAAGCCCTTCTTCTGAGTGAAAAGTTTCAGTAATAAATTCACCTTGAGCGTCTTTATGACGTCTATCGGTAATAGTGATGGTGATGCCTTTATTTAAGAAGGAAAGCTCTCGCATACGGGAGACGAGCGTTTCATAATTAAATTCTACAGTTTGCTGAAAAATAGTTTCATCTGGCAGGAAGGTAACCTCGGTACCGCGCAAGGCAGTCGTACCTATTTCACGTACCGGGTACATGGCTTTACCCTTTTCATATTCCTGCTCATATATTTTACCATCTCTAAAAACAGTAGCTTTAAGATGTCCCGAAAGCGCATTTACACAGGAGACGCCCACACCGTGTAGACCACCCGACACCTTGTAAGAATCCTTGTCAAATTTTCCACCGGCACCTATTTTGGTCATCACTACTTGCAAAGCAGACACCCCTTCTTTTTTGTGAATATCTACAGGAATGCCACGACCGTTATCTAAAACGGTGACGCTGTTATTCTCGTTAATAATGACTGAAATCGTATCGCAGTGACCACCCATAGCCTCGTCTATGGAATTATCGACAACCTCATAAACCAAATGATGCAACCCACGCACGCCGACATCACCTATATACATAGATGGGCGCATGCGCACGTGTTCCATACCTTCTAACGCCTGTATGGAGTCAGCGCCATAGGCTTTTTTATTTTCTTCGCTCATAAATTGTTGTGAGTTTTAATCTGTGTTTTTGGTTATTAACAAAAATACGCAAACACTAGTGTTTACAAAGCTTTGCATGTGATTATAAGCCCTAAGTTATTAACAAATTATCAAAAAATTGACATCAAATCTAACGCGTTTTATGCCATTCACAGCTTATGTAATCCCCGCCTTAATGCGACAAAATTATGGATACAGCTAATGGGCCGGAACAACCTGTATTTAATGAGTAAGCGCCAAATTTTTAAAGAACACGTTAGGGTATGTTTAAATATTTATGTGTTTGTAGGGACACCTGCCATTCTGGATTTTGCATCACAAACTCGGTGATTAGGGGAATCATCTTTTCCCGTACAGACCATTCGGGTTGCAGGTACAATTTACATGTAGCAGGTACTTTGAGCGATTCCGCTTTCGCGAAAGCGAGATCATGACGATTAAACACAATTACTTTAAGCTCGTTTGCTGCATCATACACCTGGGCAAGCGGCATTTTTGCTTTTTTAGGCGAAAGGCAAATCCAGTCCCACGTGCCGGTTAACGGATAGGCGCCACTGGTTTCTATATGCACCTGCATACCATGATTTTTTAAACCCGCAGTGATAGGCCCCATATCCCATGTAAGCGGCTCGCCGCCAGTAATAACAATAGTTTTAGAATGTTTTGCTGCATTTTCAATGATGTGATTAATTGCAGTCGCAGGATGTTTTTGTGGATCCCAACTTTCTTTAACATCGCACCAGTGACAGCCCACATCACAACCGCCCACACGTATAAAATACGCTGCTTTGCCCGTATGGTAGCCTTCACCCTGAATGGTGTAGAATTCCTCCATAAGTGGTAACATAAGACCCTGTTGTACTAGTGTTTTTGTAGCTTCCATTATCATGCTGCAAAGTTACAGATAATGCGGTAAGTAACTCTATATTCAGGTACCTAAAGTTATTTACACATACTTCCTCTTTTTTTGAACGTTGATTCTGTTTATTTTTGAAACAAACAATTGTGAATTATGTCCAAAAAGGAATCATTTATCCAATCAATTATAGACGGCTACAGTACCAAAGGCGATTACATAGCGATAGGAGCAGCGCTGCTAGAAGGCGAGGCATTTGCCACTGCACAAGTTAAAATCCCTTTAAGAACGATGAACCGGCACGGTCTAATCGCAGGTGCTACTGGAACTGGAAAAACGAAAACCTTGCAAGTACTTGCAGAACAGCTTTCACAAAAGGGCGTTCCTGTTTTATTGATGGATATTAAAGGCGACTTATCGGGTATTGCCGCTCCAGCCGAGGGAAATGTGAAAATAGATGAGCGGCATGAGAAAATAGGCATTCCCTTTAAAAAGCACAAGTCCCCTGTGGAGATCATGACCATAAGTAAGCAGGCTGGCGTGCGCATGCGGGCGACGGTGAGCGAATTCGGTCCGGTTTTACTTTCTCGCATACTCGATGTTACCGAAACACAAGCTGGTATTGTGGCTGTGGTGTTTAAATATTGTGATGACCACAAACTACCTTTATTAGATTTAGAAGATCTTAAAAAGGTGTTGAGCTATGCAACCGGCGCTGGTAAGGCCGAATTTGAAGCATCTTATGGTCGTATTGCCACATCGTCTACAGGTGCGATTTTGCGCAAAATAATTGAGTTAGAACAACAAGGAGCAGACATGTTTTTTGGCGAGAAAAGTTTTGAAGTTAAAGACCTGGTGCGTAAAGATAGTCATGGACACGGGTATGTAAACATTATACGACTTACTGATATACAGGACAGGCCAAAGTTATTCTCTACCTTTATGTTAAGCTTACTTGCCGAGATTTACCAGACCTTTCCTGAAAAAGGAGATGCCGATAAACCCGAACTCATATTATTTATTGACGAGGCACATCTCATATTTAACGAGGCGAGCAACGCCCTGTTAAACCAAATAGAGAATATCGTAAAACTTATACGTTCTAAAGGTATTGGACTTTACTTTGTCACTCAAAATCCAACAGATGTTCCCGAGGGTGTTTTGGGACAATTAGGACTAAAAATTCAGCATGCGCTGCGAGCCTTTACCGCAAACGACCGCAAAGCGATTAAACTTACTGCACAAAATTATCCCGAAACCGATTTTTATGACACTGCCGAGGTTCTAACATCACTGGGAATAGGAGAAGCACTGGTGTCTGCCCTAGACGAGAAAGGACGTCCTAGCCCGCTAGCAGCTACCCTATTGCGAGCACCTGAAAGCCGTATGGATGTACTTACCGACCGTGAGTTGGATGACCTGATCGCAGACTCTGCGTTAACAGACAAATATGCCGAGGTATTAAACAGAGAAAGCGCCGAAGAAATACTGTCTAGAAAAATAGCAGAAGCTAACGAAAGGGAAATCGTCGAAAAAAGCAGGCAGGAAAAAGAAAAAACGATAACTCAAAACACCACCAAGCGCAGAAGCACCGCACAAAACCCTATTGTAAAGGTGTTGACGAGTGCATCATTCATACGTGGGGTTATGGGAATCTTGGGTAAAGCATTACGTTAAAAATAGTATGAATTTCAAGAGGTTGAAATTTTAATTATCGTAATTTTGCAACCTCAAAAAAAATCATGAAGAAGATTATCATTTTATTTTGCAGCACCATTATTTTATGCAGTTGTCAAAACTCTAAGAACCGTTTTTTATGGTCAAAAAATCAAGTGGGCTTGCTAGAAAAGCAACACGTGGTAAGTCAACTAGACAGTGTTTTTGCAGATGATTATACCATAAAATATGCGATAGAATCTGGTTATGGCGAATCATCTGGTATCATTGAAATTTATGAAAAGGACGGCGTGCTTTTATTAAGCCTAACACCCTACACAGCAAATGATCCTAATTCTAAGATTGAATACGTACAAATTCACGACGCCCGATTTAAAACCGAAGAAGGTATTTCTATAAAAAGTACCTTTAAAGAAATAGACAGCACGTACAAAATAAGCAGTGTGGACTTGCTTGTAACCGATGCCCAGATACGTGTAGATGACCAAAGTTTTTATTTCACTATTAATCAACGTGATTTGCCAGAATCAGTAAGTTATGACGGTAGCTCGGTGCTTGACAAAAACATGATTCCCGATACTGCGACGCCTGAATATGTTTTTGTAAGTTGGTAAAAACTTCTTATGAAAGCATTGCTAAATAAAGCTATTCCAAAATTATACGGTTTTTATTTTAACACACTTGCAGTTTTTTCTAAGCAGCTCGCTGCACAGAAAGCCTTGCAGGTCTTTTCTATACCCAGGAAAGGTCAAATATCACCACTACAGGATCAATTTTTAAAAACTGCCAAAAAACAACTGATTGGATGGGACGAGGGATTGTTTGCGCTGTATCGATGGAATGGAACAGGCCCAACGGTACTCTTGTTGCATGGATGGGAGTCTAACTCTTTCAGGTGGAAGTATCTTATTGAGCCACTTGTAAAATTAGATTATAACATAATTGCTATAGACGCACCAGCACACGGCAGTACCGATGGTAAAGAATTTACTGCTGTAAAATATGCCAAACTTATCGAGCAGACCATTCTATTGTACAAGCCAGAAATCATCGTTGCACACAGTGTGGGAGCTTTGGCAACCATGTATCAGCAGCACCGCAATAGGCACACGTGCGTTCAAAAGTTTGTATTTTTAGGTAGTCCCAATAAATTAGAGGACATCATGCGCGGATATCAGCGTGTTGTTTCTTTTAACAACAGGGTTTATGAAGCACTTGATGCGTTATTGAAAAAAACTTTTGGGTTTGCTATAAAGGATTTTAATGCTTCTTATTTTGCGCAAGCAATCCAGGTACCCTCATTACTTATTCACAACCCTAACGATGTAATTATTCCTTATACCGCCATGCAGGAAATTGCATCGCAAATAACACATGCCACAACGTATACAGCTCATACAGGTGGGCACAGTTTATATACTCCCGAGGTTGTTGATGCAATCCTAGATTTTGTAGAAAATTCTTAAACAGCTAGAAAGGCAACCCGTTCGATCAAGATTTACTTACCTTTAAAAACTATTTTAGCATCCGTTATCTTGAAATGAAACAACATTTTTCACCTGTAAAAGTTAATCAACTAATCCTAGGACTTGCGTTGGCCGCTGTATCGATTGTGTTTTTTATAGAACTTGTTCCTTACATGTCGGGGTTTCTTGCAGCGATCGCTTTATATGCAATTCTCAAAGACTTTCAGCGTAAATTAGAAGCTCGCAGGTGGAATAAAAATGTAGTTGCCACCATGCTCATGACCGTTTCTACCATTATAATTCTAGTGCCACTAGGCCTCATAGGTTTTATGCTCACTAGCAAGATAAAACAGGCGATAGCAAACAAAGAAGAAATTATAAGTTATGCACAAAACACCCTGAGCAGTGTCGAGGCTAAAGTAGGTATAAATCTTACAAAAAATATTGACACTGAACAGATTACAAATAACCTAACCAGTGTACTGTCGGGTGCAGCAAATTCTGGGCTTAGCTATTTTATCATATTGGGAATTATGTATTTTGTTCTTTACTTTATGCTTACACAACGCGCTGCCTGGCAAAAAGCATGTTTTGCATACTTACCTTTTGAAAAGAAAAACGTGCGTAGAATAGGTCAAGAATCTTTGCTACTCATAAAATCTAATGCGATAGGCATTCCATTAGTAGCGTTGCTGCAAGGCCTTGTGGCATTGGTAGGCTTCTTTATTTTTAGGGTAGAAAATCCGTTTTTTTGGTTTGTAATTACCGCGATAGGCAGCATGATACCATTTATAGGAACGGCAGTAGGCATTGTTCCCGCGACTATTATTTTACTATCGCAAGACCAAACAGGCATGGCGATAGGTTTCCTAATCTATGGTATCGTGGTCATCGGTTCAACGGATAATCTTTTTAGACTTATTGTACAACGCAAACTGGCAAACATGCACCCTCTTGAAACACTTCTAGGTGTATTAATAGGCGTGCCGCTTTTTGGTTTTATGGGACTCATATTTGGTCCAGTAATCTTAAGTTTATTTTTACTGGGCATGCGCTTGTATAAAGAGGAGTACGTCCTAAAATATGCGACTAAAATTGAGCATGTTTAAAGTACAAAACGCAATAATTGCGTAATTTTACACTAAAATATTTTTCATGAGTAAAGCTTTTAAATTACAAGATAAAATAGACGAAACATACCTAGAGCAGCGCAAATTGTTTATTTGGGGTATGGTAGATGATCGTACAGCCCAGCACTGCGTTGATAGACTTCTTTTACTAGACTCTATAAGTAATGAGGAAATTACATTCATCATCAACAGTCCAGGCGGATATGTAACTTCAGGATTTTCTATTTATGACACCATGCAGCAAATAAAAAGTCCCGTAAGTACGGTTTGTAGCGGTCTCGCAGCATCTATGGGTTCTATCTTACTGTCGGGTGGTGCAAAAGGTCGCAGGTTTATCCAACCTAACGGTCGCGTGATGATTCACCAGCCTAGTGGTGGTGGCCGTGGGACAAGTGTAGATATAGAAATTACGGCTGCCGAAATCATAAAGACAAAAGAACTGAGTGCAAAAATACTAGCCGACAACTGCGGCCAGGACTTTGAAAAAGTTATGAAAGACTTTAATCGCGACTACTGGATGGGTGCCGAAGAAGCGGTTGCCTATGGAATTGTGGACGGTATTATTTAAACTAACAACACCATTGTATCAACAAGCCATTCTTATTAACCGAATGGCTTTTTTTAATAACACTATGCAACTAACTCCATTTCATCTCGCCATTCCTGTAAAAGAAATCACCACCACTCGCGCCTTTTACCGCGATACTTTGGGCTGTAAAGAAGGTCGCAGTTCCGACCACTGGGTGGATTTTGACTTCTTTGGTCACCAGCTCGTTATTCATATTTCCCCGAATGCACCTGGAAATTCTACAAATACCGTAGACGGTAAGGCTGTTCCTGTACCACATTTTGGTGTGGTATTGCCGTGGGATGTTTTCCACGCTTTCGCGAAAGCGTGCACAGAAAAAGGCATATCGTTTATTATCGAACCCTACATACGATTTGAGGGTTTACCTGGCGAGCAAGCGACCATGTTCTTTTTAGACCCAAGTGGTAACGCGCTAGAATTCAAGTCGTTTAAAGACTTTAACCAAATATTTGCGACCTAAAATTTTTAGTTGCTGTGATAAACGCGCTCACCATTTATAAAGGTCGATTGTACAGTCGCGTTGGGGACTTTTTTAATGTCCATCGTCATGATGTCTTGGTTTAAGATGACAAAATCTGCAGCTTTTCCTACTTGCAAACTTCCTTTTTCGCGTTCTTCAAAATTTGAAAAGGCGGCCCAAATGGTCATGCCTTTAAGCGCCTCTTCTCTGGTAAGTGCCTGCTCTGGTAAGAAGCCGCCATCTGGATAACCTACAACGTCTTGTCTAGAAACGGCAGCATAAAAAGTTAAAAACGGGTTTACCTGCTCTACAGGATAATCGGTTCCTAGGGCCACAATTTTTGAGCTTTTCAAAAGGGTTTTATAAGCATATGCTCCTTTTATACGGTCGGCCCCCACCCGATCCTGCGCCCAATACATGTCACTTGTAGCATGCGTGGGTTGCACCGATGGGATAATGTTAAACTCATTAAAGTAACTAAAATCGGCAGTACTCACAATTTGTGCATGCTCTACCCGCCAGCGTTTGTCTTTTTTGTTTTTAAGAAGTTCCTGATAGGTTTTTAAAACTACAATATTTGCACTGTCGCCTATCGCATGGGTATTCATTTGATAATCTGTATTTGCAATGCGTTGTGCTGTTGCTTTGAAGTCGGCAACACTGCTTAACAATGCGCCATAATGGTCATGCTTATCGCTGTATGGTTGTTTCATCGCTGCACCACGGCTGCCCAAGGCACCATCTGCATAAAATTTAACCGACCGCACGTGCAACCTATCGGTCTTTACAATACCATTTTTAAGGTAGTAGTCTAGGTTAGCAGCTGTATTTGAAATCATTGCATACATCTTAATTTTTAGACTGCCTGCCTGTTGCAAACTATCTATAAGCGTTATCGTCTCCCGCATTAATCCAGCATCGTCCACGGTAGTGATCCCATAGCTTAAATTTATTTTTTGAGCGGCTAGTAATGCAGCCACATCTTCTTTTTTAGAATCTTTAGGAAAAACAGCCTCGACCAATTCCATGGGGTTGTCTACTAAAATACCTGTAAGCTTTCCGTCTTTTTGTTCAATCGCACCGCCTTGTGCTGGAGTTTGCACGGTGATTCCCGCCGCTGCGAGCGCGGCATCGTTTGCAATCATGGCGTGCCCGTCTACACGAGTTAGTGCCACGGGAGTGTTGGGGAACAGTTTATTTAATGCGTCGTTTGTAGGAAACTCTTTGGTCTCCCATAAATTTTGATCCCAGCCGCGACCTATGATAAATAATTTATTATTGGCTTTTTGAAAATTTGTGACACGCTCTATAACTTCTTCATAACTTTTTGCACCAACTAAATCTACGCGCTGTAATTGCTGACCGAGTCCATAAAAATGGCAATGAGCATCTATAAGCCCAGGAACAACCGCCTTGCCTTGAGCATCTATGACCTGCGCTGCGCTTAGGTTTTTAAGATCTTCATTAGATCCTACTTTATAAATTTTACCATCCTTTATCGCCATTGATTGCGCAACGGTAAATGCATCGTCTACTGTGTAAATAACTGCATTTGAAATTAGTAGGTCTACTTGTTCTTTTTTATTACTGCAAGAAGCGAGTACAAAAGCAAAAAGGTATAAGGTATATTTTTTCATATAGTAAATGTAGGGGAAATGGTATAAAAAAGTAGAGCCATGAAAAAATCAAGGCTCTACATTAAAAAATGAAGTGAAACTTTATGAATGATTAAAAATCAAATTTATAAACTGCGCCGCCCATAATTTGTAAACTTTGGACAGGATAATCTTGATAAAACTCATAACTACCACCGGTTAGGTTATTACCTCTTAAAAAAGCACTCAGTTTTTGGTTTATCTTGTAGTTTACATGGATGTTAAGGTCTGCAAATGAATCTAGCGTACTTGCACCATCACCGTTTCTCCACACCTCGCGCTCGCCAACAAAATATAATGTCGCACCTAGATTCCATTTTTCATCTACTTTGTAACTGGCGACGATGTCCGATGTAAACTTAGGCAAGTTAGATGCGATATTGCCAAAGGTAATCCCCTCCTTCACCGTGTAATTATTAAATTGGGCATTTAAAGCGATATTAAAAATGTCACTAACGTCAAATCCTAAAGAGGCACCTGCAAAGGTTGTGTTTAAGTTGCCGTACTGTGTGTAAAATACATTACCAAAAGAAAATGGCCTACTTTCAATAACCGAAGCTATGGACTGATTGCCAGCATCTTTTGTATAAAAAAACCGATCGTTTTCTACACGTACACCACCATAAAGTTTATACCCAAACTGTTCTGACAACTTACCTTGTATACCCACTTGCGCATCTAGTTGTCTACTGGTAGGTATTACAGCAAGCGACGGCGCAAGAAACGGATTTTCAGATGCAAACTGCTGTAAACTGTTCATGTCTAAATCTCCATTGATACTGGTGTAAGCAACTAGGGCTTCCTCGGCGATGATGTAACTCGCCTCAATGGCGGGATAAAAATTTAGTTTTCCTTCAGACCGCTCGGCGTCATTTAAGTAGTTAATTTTTGCACCTAGTATTGCTGTAAAATTATCGCCGTAAATATTGATACTTGGGTTTATGGTCGTGCTTAAATAGGCATAATCTGTAGGAAAAGTAACCAGACCCATTTGTCCAAAACTACCGCTTAGATAATCTACCAATAGGCCCACGCCTATTTCCTCGTCCATGACCTCAAAATTTAAACGTGGTGCAATGTTAAAACGTATTTCTGACCCATCGGTACCCGAATTAAGTGCGCTAAGTCCCATTTTAATATCACTAAAAACCGAATCAAAAAAGGTTGCAGTACCACCGATTCCATAGGATAAGTAATTTACACCAGTATCTATATCATTTGCATTGGTGATTAAAGTTCTAAACGGCTGGTGCACACCATAAAGATTTGCTGCCTGATAACGACCGCCTGCGTTAAAACTATAATTTGCTTTTTTAGAACGTGTGGCATAAGACAACTCTAAAGAAGTATCTGAAAAATCGTCGTCAAAAAAGGCTTCTTTGATACCGCCTTGCGAGGAGTTGTGATTTAAAAACACCCCGATGTCAGAATCCCTGTCTACATCAAAATTTGCAGCAAATTCGGCTAGGGCGTTTGAAAAGTTACCCAACCCTAATCGCGCATAATTATCAAAATATGTAGGTCGCTTCTTTCTTTTCAAGCTAGATAATTCGCCAGTAGCAGGTGTAAAAGTAGATGCCACAGGAACCGAAAAGATGGTATAGGTAACTGGTTTTTTGGCAATTTTTGTAGTGTCGTTAACCGTGGGGACACTTTTTATTTTAAAGGCATCGCTTATCGTCGGGTCATAAGGCTTTACCACGGTGATAGAACCACCATTAAGTCGTTCTTCTTCTTTTGTCGTTTGAGCAGTTACCGCTGATACCACACACATGGTTAGGGCTATGACGCTGTATTTTATATGATTAGTTCTCATGGTTCTTAATTTTCTTTAACTGGTACTATAGACGAGTTGGTCTTTGCCTCTATATTCTTGATATTGTCCAATGCCATTTGAGCATCTGCCTGCACGTCTGGATATTGCTCAAAATTATCTACTACATATTGCAAAATGGTAGTAGCATTAAGAGTTTCCTTTTTTGCATAATAACTTTTACCCATAACCACCAGACCCTTTGCACTCCACAATTTAAAACCTGCATAGTCCTTTGAATTTTTTTGCACCGTGGCAATTGCCGCATCGTGTGCATTCTCTTTATTTTCAAAATATGCTTTATAATAGAAGGCTTCGGCAGCGAGACTTCCTGTGGCGTTTTCTCTAACTTTTTGATACGCTATTTTAGCACCCGCCTCGTCACCTTGTTTCCATGACGATCGCGCTTTAATAATACTCGCATCAGACCGTGCGTTTGCATTTGCGGTAGGATCTGCAAGAACTTTATCTGCATAGGCCATCGCTTTTGCATAGTCATCGGTTTCATAATAGGCCTTCATCAGGTTAGATTGTGCATAGATGATATTTTGCGGGTAGTCTGCCAGTGATTCTAACTTTGTGAGTACGGGTATCGCTTTCGCGAAAGCGGAACTAGCCAGATACAATTCACTTAAACGAGCCAGTGCCTGCTCAGTAAACTGACTGCGACCTTTATTTGCGACAAACTCAAAATGCGGAATACTCTCGGTTCTTTTATCTTGGGCATACAGTGCTTGTGCGAGGTAAAAATGAGCCTGCAACGCGTGCTTACCGTTAGGGAATTGCTTTAAATATTTTTCTAACTCGCGTGCTGCTGCGGCCATTTCGCCACGTATAAAAGGCTGTTCTGCACTTTCATAGGCTGTGTCGTCCAGTTCGGCATCGGTAATTGTTACACCTTCCAGCCCGCGCACCCACACGGCATAATCATTTGTTTTGCGCTGATCTATGTAAATCTGGCGTGCGCTGCTTATTGCCTGCGATGCCTGCGGTGACCCAGGGAATTTTTTTACCACATCTTTAAAAACAGCAAGTGCAGCGTCTAAGTTAGAATCGCTATAAAGTTGCAATCCCTTGCGCATCATCGCTGGTGACGTGTACACGCTGGTCGGAATTTCTCTAATTAACTGGTCGTACGCCGCTATGCCCTGTGCGGCATTACCGTTACCAATGTAAGTGTTGCCCAGTTCATAGAGCGCGTCGTCACGATATGGGCTTTTAAGGAATGTGGTTACTAGTTTATTTAAATCTTGAATTTTATTGTCAACTTTTTGGACAAAGCCGTAGGAAATTGCCTTTTGAAAAAGCGCATAATCGCTGCTAGGGCTTTTTGCATCTATGGCTTTATTGTAGTAATCCATACCTGGCCAGTACTTTTTAGTTACAAAATTTGCATCGGCAATGCGTAAATAGGTGTCGTTTAAACGGGCCTTATCTTTAGTATTTGCGGGTTGTTTTTCATAATCCATAAATGCTGTAATCGCTGCTGGATAATCCTTGAGTTTAAAATGCGTGTATCCCAGATTATAATCTAAAACGTTGTCCTCGTCTATGGCTACATTTTGGGCTTTTGCTTGCTTAAAATGTGTGAGCGCTGTGTTGAAATCGTTGAGTTGATAAGCACTCTCGGCTTTCCAAAAATGGGCTTGTTTTTTTATCGCGGGTACAGTGGTGTATTTAAGCGCGTTGTCTAAATTTTTAATGGCGTCTTTATAGTCGCTTGCATTAAAAAGATTTAAACCATTGTATAAAGAGACTTTTGCATACACAGCCTCGTTACCCTTTATGCGTCCATTTTCTAGGAGTTTTAAAGCTTCAGGATAATTTTTTGAAGAAAAATAAGAGTCTATTAAAAACTCATTCATTTCGGTTTTTTTATCGCTGTTGGGGTATTTTTCTAAAAAGCTAAGAATCACGGCTGGTGTGCTATCGTATGGGTTGCCATTTTCATAGCTCAGTTTTGCATAGTTATACGTTGCGTCTTCTTTAATTGTCGCGTCATAATCTAGTTCGCTCGCTTTTTTAAATGCGTTTAAAGCGTCGGCACTGCGATTAAGCTTTATGTAACTTAAACCCAAATGATAGTATGCGTTTTGCGCGGTCTGATTTTCACCCTGTATGATTTTATTAAACGTTTCTATCGCTTTTGCATAGTCACCTTGTTTGTAATATGCATACCCAAGCTGGTAGTAATCGTTGTTATTGAGTTTACCGTTTACTCCATTATATTTTAAAAGATAAGGCAGCGCCTCGTCAAATTTATTTTGATTAAAAAGCGATTGACCGATAATACGGTTTAATTCGGACTGCTCTTTGCGATTGGATTTTGCAAGTTGGGCTTTGGCAAGCGTAATTGCCTTGTCAAAATTCCCGAGTTTATAGTTAAGGTCGGCCTGGTAGTAAGACAATTTTTCGTCGGCCTCGGGCGAGTCACCTACCTGGTCAAAAATTTCTTTAGCTTGCTCTAGTTCATTTGCCTCATAAGCGATATAACCTAGGTAGTACGTTGCTTTTGCGCCATATTCTTTGTCGTCACTTACGCGGTTTAAATAGGGCTTAGCTTCTGCATATTGTTTGTCTTGCAACAAAGTATAACCCTTGTTAAAATTATACTGTGCTTTTTGCTTTCGCGAAAGCGAACTCTCATCAACCTTTTCATACCATGTAACAGCGCGGCGGTAGTCACCGTTATCAAAGTAATAATTAGCAACGTCTATAATGGCCGCGTTGCGTTTTGTAGAAGTTGGATAGTTGTCTACAAAGGCGGTCACGAGCTCGTCGGCATTGCGCTGGTTTAAACGCACCGCACAATTTGCACGGTAATACGCAGCATTGCCTCTTATGGTGACATCACTAATTTGTTCCAGCACTTTTTCAAATAATCGTTGCGCAGCCATGTACTGGTCTTCTTGATACAAATCTAGCGCCTGGTTATACGTGTAAAGTTCGTCTGTCTTAATTTTAGATTGCTGTGCAAACAGCGTCAACGTGCTGCTAGCAAAAAGCAAAATAAGCCATGGTCTTTTCATAATGTGGAAATAAAATTTGCAGGTAAAAATAAAATGTTACCTTATTACAACGGTGTAAAGTGCTTTTAATTATTCATAGTGTTATCCACATCATTATGTAACTTTACAACAAAATACGAGCAATGTCAAAACCAGTCCTTTCACTTTCGCGAGCAAACATATTTCAAAAAGACAGCCTGATTCTTAAAGATGTTAATATTCAAATAAATAAGGGCGAGTTTGTGTACCTAATAGGCAAAACAGGTAGTGGAAAAAGTTCTTTAATGATGACACTTTACGGCGATTTATCACTTACCGAGGGTGAGGGAAGCATCGTAGATTTTAATCTAGTAGGTCTTAAAGAGCGTGATATTCCATTTTTAAGACGCAAATTGGGTGTGGTTTTTCAGGACTTTAAACTACTTACCGATCGCACGGTTCAAAAAAATCTAGAATTTGTTTTAAAAGCAACTGGGTGGAAAGATAAAACCGAAATGCAAGAACGCATAGAAACGGTACTAGACAAAGTAGGAATGAAAACCATGGGATACAAATTCCCGCACGAGCTATCTGGTGGCGAGCAACAACGCGTTGCAATTGCACGCGCGCTACTTAACGACCCAGAACTTATCATTGCAGATGAACCGACCGGAAACCTGGACCCACAAACCAGTGTAGAAGTGATGGAAGTGCTGCAAGCCATTAACAAAAATGGCAACACGATTCTTATGGCAACACACGACTATGCACTGCTATTAAAGTATCCTTCTAAAACTTTAAAATGTGACAACGGAGAAGTTTTTGAGGTGGTACAAAGAAAAAGTACTGTTTAAATAGCATTTTTAGGTTTTCTAAAAATAACCCCTCGCGTTTCAAATGCTAAGTATATGTATTCCAGTTTATGATTACAATATCACTTCCTTAATCAATGAACTAAGGAAACAGCTGGAATCGTTGAACGTATCCTATGAAATCTTAGTGCACAATGATGCGTCTTCTATTGAGATTATAGATAACGACACTATAGACTCAAAAATAAAACTCACCATCACCAGATCTGCAAGTAAATTGGGGAGGCACCACAGTCGGGTGCAACTAGCTAAAGATGCCACCTATAATTGGATACTATTTTTAGATGCTGATGTTGCAATCCCCTCGCCCACGTTTATTCAAGATTATATAAGCGTTATGAAGGCGGGACATCCTATAGTTTACGGTGGTGTGTGTTACCATAAAGAAAGACCCCATAACGATATGGCACTGCGCTGGTATTATGGCCGTGCGAGAGAAAAACGCAGCGTTGCGAGACGTGAGATGGATGCCTATCAATCCATTATCTCTATGGGTTTTGCAATAGAAAAACAACTTTTTTTAAAAATAGCAGGCACGATCACGACAACTGTTTATGGGCAAGACATACTATTTTCTGCATTCATAAATAAGAATAAGTATCCCATAAAACACATAGACAACCCAGTTGTGCATTTAGGACTAGAGAAAAATCAAGCGTATTTAACAAAATCGTTACAAGCAGTAGATGCGACCGCAGCTTTTACAAAGGAAAGACTTATACCAGCCGATTTTAGACCCGTACAACGGGCTTATTTAAAACTTAAAAGATTTAAAGTTGTACATGTGTTTGTCGTTTTATTGTCGTTTTTAGAGCCGAGGCTCACAAAATCGCTTTTAAAAAAGCCTAACAATCTAATGTATTTAGATTTGCTTAAATTGTATGCGTATTGTAAAGCAAAACAAGGTTGAAATTACTAGCAATTATTCCTTTATTTAATAAAGAAGAGACGATAAAGCGCGCTATAGAATCTGTGCGCATGCAAACGACAACTATAGATTTGCTAATCGTTAACGATGGTTCTACCGATGGTAGCGCTGCTGTCGTCGATACATTAAAAAACGATAACACAACCGTTATATCACAAACAAACGCAGGAGTTAGTGTTGCTCGCAATGTGGGAATACACTATGCTATTGAAAATGATTACACGCACATTGCATTTTTAGACGGGGACGATCACTGGAAAAAGGACCATATCAAACACATCGTTGAACTTATAAATGCATTTCCCGAGGCTTCGGTTTATGGTACAGGGTATGAAATAAAACAATTTACGATACATACTAAAAAAGCACTTTTTAGCAATTTACCGCATTTAAAACCACAAGTACTTCATCATTTTTTTGAACATAATTTTTTAAACAGCATATTAACGTCGTCCAGTAGTTGTTTTAAATCTGCTGTTTTTAAAGAGGTGGGATTATTTAACCCCGCATATAGTCATGGCGAGGACACCGACCTTTTTATAAGAGCTGGTATTTATTGCAAAATTGCCTTTTATCCTGATAGCAGTGTGGTTATAGATAGGTCAGTAGCTCATCGATCTGCTGCACGTCCTGTTTCAAAAAGACGTTTACTGGATTTGGACATCTATGATAAGCATACACCTGCAATACATGGACTTAAGAAATATTTAGACCTTAATCGATTTTCCCTATCACTTGCATACAGATTAGAGAACGACTTCAAAAAGGCAAGTTTCTATAAACAGAAGATAGACACAGTCAACTTAACTCCTAAACAAAACAAACTTTTAGAATTAGGTACATTGCAACTTAAAGCACTCAAACAAGTTCAAAAATTTATGGGAAAACTGGGTTGGTATTTACGTACCGGCACTTAGTTTAAACTGCTCATAATCGCGTATGTAGTCCGTTTCATAAAATTCCTGAGAAGCCACAACAAGACACATGGCACCACTAGAGAAATTAGTTAGTTCGCGCCAAATCATCGTGGGAATAAGTAGCCCTTTATCTGGTTTATTTAAAACAACCTCGTGCTGCTCCACACCGTTGTCCAGCACAACCGAAAAACTACCACTTACGGCAATAAGCAATTCGAGACACTGTTTGTGAGCATGGCCACCACGATACGATGTACTAGGAACATCATAAAGATAGTAAATACGCTTTATCTCAAATGGTAGTGTGCCTTTTTCTATCACCGCTAGATTACCTCTAGGGTCTGTAATTTTAGGTATGTCTATAAGTTGTCTATCCATTTTTTAAAGATACATCGTTTTACACTAAGGCACGCGTGAGGTTAAATGAGTGTAGGTACTTTTCCATTGTTTGTAACTTTTAAGATGACCATGACGCACTAAGAACAACATATATTTAAGATGAAATAAATATTTAAACTTAGGATACAACAACGCATGTATAAAGCCGCGAGCTGCCAGTACCTGCGCACTCATTACCGCTAGCCCCGTGTGATTTTCATCATGTATAGCAACCACAGCCGTTTCAAACGTAATGGTTACTCCTTCCTTAAGTAACTGTGTAGCAAAAACAAACTCCTCGCCCACGGGCAAATTTGTACCTAGCCCCAAATCTTCTCTAAATTTGATACCGTATTTAGTTACCTCAACCCTGTTTATCACCATCTCTATAGAGCACAATCCACGCAAGTGCACAGGTTTTAAAGCTACAACACGACTGTCGTTGTACAGTCTAAAAGGTCGTTTGCGTTGATTTACTATTCTAAATATTTTAAGTCCGCATTTATCGTTTTTATTGAATGCCTCCACAATATCTTGGACCGCGTTAGGCATAATTTCAACATCATCGTCTAGAAACCAAAACAGTTTTTTACTTGCCTGAGATAATGCGATATTCCTGCTTTTACTTAGACCAAAGTCGCGCGTGTTTACTACTTTAATATGCTCATAATCTGACTTAAAAAATCCATTTACAGTTTGATTTACCACCAAAACATGAAACCCAATTTGCGCTACCGACTTTTTAAAAATATGTTCTAAAAACAACAAGTCGCTCCTATTCATGGTAGCGATGCACAGTTCTAGATCATTTGATGTATAGCGGTTCAAGTGCTTATATTTACCTCAAAGATACTTTTTATGCGCATTCTTCTGGTAGGTGAATACAGTGGATTTCACAATGCCTTAAAAAAAGGACTCCTAGAATACGGTCACGAGGTGACTATTGTGGGTAATGGCGATGGTTTCAAACAGTTTCCGGTAGATATATTTGTAGGACACAAGGCTGGTAAAGAGCACTTTTTACTTAAAAAATTGCGCGTATTATTCTGGAAAATTACAGGTTATGATTGGAACGATCGATCTGTTTTAGTTCGCTTTCGCGAAAGCGAACACCTTTTAAAAAATTATGATCTTGTACAATTTATCAATTCTAATCCATTTAATTGCCAGCCTGCGGTAGAGCGCAAAATGCTTTCATTTTTAATCGCACAAACCAAACATGCTTTTCTCGTTGCTTGCGGCGACGATGTCCCGTATGCATCGTATTTAGTACATACCCACCAGGGCTACAGCGTTTTAAAACCCGAAGCTACTAAATTAATGCCTGAAAAATATATTATTAACACGTTGAAATACCTTAAAAAAGGATACATCGACAATTATAATTACCTATTAAACCACTGTAAATACATCGTTCCTAGCAATACTGACTTTGTTGCGCCATTAAAAAAAGAACCTAAAGCAACCCGAATTATACCGGCGCCAGTACAAGTAGATGCATTACCGCTCTATCAAAACACTGATCTAAGCGTTATTTATATATTTATGGGTATCAATAAGAGTAATTATTGGAAAAAGGGAATCAATTATTTTGAGGCTGCACTACAAATTATAGAGAAAAAATATGGCAATCGCGTGGTGGTAACTCGCGCAATGGACTTGCCCTATAAAACGTACATCAATGCTTATAAAAACTGTCACATACTGTTGGACCAGGTACTTTGCTATGACCAGGGGTACAATGCGCTTGAAGCCATGGCGCAAGGTAAAGTAGTTTTTGCGGGCGGCAGCGAGGCCTATTTAGCAGCACACGGGTTGCAGGAAATACCGGTAATAGATGCGCAGCCCGATGTGAATTACCTGGTCAACCAACTAGAAAAACTTATAGAAAATCCACAAGAATTAATAACCCTAGGACTTAAAGCGCGTGACCACGTGCTACATTATCACGACTATAAAAACATCGCAAAACAATACCTAGATTTATATCACTCTTAATATCGGTAAGAAGAAATTTTTAATTTACCGATATTAAGAAAAAAGAAGTATATTTGGAGGGTGGAAAAAAATTGGTGGGATATATCACTATCCAGCGATATTAAGGACTTGCTCCTAAAAATTGATGAGAAAAAGACTCGTCTAGACGCCTACAGGCCATTTCCAAATCACGTAATAAGAAACATAAAAGAAAGTTTAAGCCTGGAATGGACCTTTAACTCTAACAGTATCGAGGGCAACACACTCACGTTGCAAGAAACAAAAATGGTGATAGAAGACGGTTTAACCGTAAGCGGTAAATCGTTGCGAGAGTATTTTGAAGCCGTAAATCATCACGATGCCATTGCGCATGTAGAGTCGCTGGTACAACCTCATTATACGTTAAGAGAAAGAGACATACTAGATGTACACGCTTTAATACTCGATAGAATCGATAAAGATTTTTCTGGAAGAATACGCAATGCAGGTGTGCGCATAAGCGGCGCAAACTTTGTACCGCCTAATGCGCGTAAGGTTCCCGATTTATTTAATGATTTGATACATTGGGTAAATACCGACACCAGTTCTTTACACGCTGTTATTAAGGCATCAATTTTTCATCACCGATTCGTGTGGATACACCCTTTTTTTGACGGGAACGGTCGCACGGTGCGTTTAATTTATAACTTGCTGCTTATGAAAGCGGGGTTTCCACCTGCCATTATTTTAACCGTGGATAGAAAAAGGTATTACACCGCACTTAACGATGCAAACAATGGTCATATGGAAAAACTTTTTTTCTTAATTTGTCAGGCGGTCATGCGATCACTAGATATTTATTTAAATAATCTAGAGGACACCGCTGGTGATTATGCGCCTATTGCTAGTATTGTAAGTGAGCCAGGTATAAATTATGGGCAGGAATATATAAGCCTACTTGCACGACAAGGTAAAATAAATGCTTATAAAGAAGGCCGTGTATGGTATACCACAGGGCAAGCAGTTAAAGATTATGTCACAGGTAGGAAGAGAAATAGGTGACTTTAATTTATCACACTTAAAAGAATAATTTAAAAGGAAGTCCTTTAAATTAGTCATTAACAATTCCTAAGCTATTTGTTTTTCCAGTTTATAGCAATTCCGTGAAAATCTGTAGCTGTTTTTTCTTTTGCTTGTTTAGGTGTAAGAAATTCAAAACTTGCGATGATTTCTAGATCTTGGTCAAAATAGAACAACATCGTCTCTTCACCAGCATAATCGCAAATAGCAAGCGCATGAATTTCTAGTTCTTTAAAGTAATCGTCTTGCACTATTTGTGGTTCTAAAAACTCAAAATAATGCAACACTTTTGCACCTTTAAAATAGTCGAAATCCTGAAGATAAATTTGATCTGCCATGTTGCAAATGTACGTTGTTTAAGTAAAAGGTAAACCCAG
>DAIRDE010000016.1:0-45891 GCA_036796335.1 Nonlabens sp. | reverse complement strand
ATAATAGAAAGATTTAAAAATTAATTAAGGTTAATAAAAAGGGTTAATAAAAAGGGTTAATAAAAAGGATTAATAAAAAGGGTTAAAAATTATAATGGAGTTGCACATTAAAGTTGCGTCCTACCTCGTCAGCATAAAAGCGTTGTCTATTCAAATAGTTGCGGTAAGAGGTGTTAAACATGTTTTGAACGGCTAGCGATAGTTTTAAAGAACCACGCGAACCTAAAAACCTGGGTTTCTCATAACTAGCACCTATATCCCACAAGGTAAATGCAGGTGGTGGCTGGGATATACGTACCGTTTGTGTAGCAAACGAACCGTTGTCCAAAGGAACCGAAACTTCATAATCAAAGTCAGGAAATCTAGACTGCGATAAAACTGTTTGATGCGCTACAAAAACATCCAGACGTTGCGCTACTTTATAAAAGGTAAGCTTATTAGACCATTGCACAGGAGGCATGTCTATAAGCGGCTGGTCTGCACTTAAATTTTGACCATATATGTATGAAAACCGAACATCTATGTGCGCTCTAGTTGTTTGGTCATTTGTGTCTGTCGCCTTGGTTTTCCAAAAATCATAACCCACAGAAACATCCACACCCGCAATCATCGCATCTACCTGGTCGTACCGAAAAACTGGGAAAGCACCACGTATCGTTGATTCTATACCGTCTGGAATTAATTGTATAAAATTATTCAGGCGGTTTAGGTATGGAGTAATCTCAAAATCTAGTGTGCTAAAATTTGCATGAAAAATGGCGTTTAATTTATACGACTGTTCCTTAGCTAAATCCAGTCGTCCCAGTTCTATGGTAGCAAGCGCATGGTGCAAACCGTCGCTAAACAATTCGCTTGCATTAGGCGCTCTATTTGCAGTACTTACATTTAATGACACATCATATTTTTCGTCTATAACACGTTTAACACCCGCGGTAAAAGCAAATAAATGGTAGTTAAAAACTGGATTTGTTAATATCTGATTACCTTGAATACCTCTTTCAAACTGCGGGTACAATTGGTCATAGTTTAAGCCCTCCCACCTGCTTCTTATGTAAAATTTTGAAGCATCTATCCTAAAATAATCATATCGCAAACCTGCATCTAGCACCCATCTATCAGAAGGTTTGTACACAGCACTTGCATAAGCCCCTGTCTTTACTGATTCATAATCTGGAATCAATCTGCGCACCCCTGTATCTGGGTTTGGCGTGTTTATTTGGTACGATGCATCCATGCCTAATTCATAGGTGATGCGGGGTAGTGCATCTATCAACAAGTGTACTGCAGCTGTTTGTGTTTGTAAATCAATATCAAGCGCCGCACGATTTGCATTTGCACCACGTCGTATATCAAATTCCAGTCTGTTGTTCAATTGAAACTGATAGGTAGCCGTTAACTTTCCAAAAGACTTGAAACGTTTAAAGACGTTTGCTTGTAATGCATGATGTATAACTTCCTGTCTAGGCGGATTTATCTCATACGTAAAATCATTAATAATTACAGGCTGCCCAGCGTTGATACTGCGCACCAGATCTGCTACATTTCCTATATGTGACGCCCGCAATATCCCGATTTGCGCATCATAATAATTGTAACTTAAACTAGCGCCAAAATCAAATGCATCATATCCAGCAGTAAAATGAAACGCACGCGTGGCGCTACCCGTGTTGCTTAAAACATAATCTGGCGACTCAAAATCGCCCAAACGTTTTGCCGTTACCGTTGCAAGTTGAAACCAGCCGCTGTTGCGGTAATTATCAATTTTGCCAGTAATGGTGCCTCCCAGGCCATTAGATTGAACTTGCAGGGTCACGCTGCCCTTAAGTGTGTCTTTACGTACAAACCGCGCAGGTTCTAAAACAATGGTACCACCCACCGCGTCACCGCCATAACGCAACGCACTTGCACCTTTAATAACCTGTATAATGTTTACTGCATTCACATCTATGTTAGGAGCATGTTCTACACCCCATTCCTGGTCTTGTAGCCTGATACCATTATTTACAATCGCAACCCGACTGCCATACAGACCATGTATCACAGGTTTAACAACACTGTTTCCTGTTTTTAGAGAAGTAACCCCATGCACCGTTTCTAAGGCATCGCCCAGTGTCGCACCACTAAAACTTTGTAGCGTTTCTCTAGTGATACGCGTTGCCGCTTGTGATTTATCTAGATCGTTATGGACGTCGGCGATTACTTTTACACCACTTAACTCGTTAATATGGTGTTCCATAAAAATTTGCTTTTGGGTGTTTGACTGCAACCGCAACTTCACGTCTTTAGGCTCGCAACTTAAATGCGTCACATACAATGTGTAGGTCGCTGGACACAGGTTCTTAAACTCATAAGTCCCTGTAGGCGAAGTTGTTGTCCCAATATTAAGTTCTTTGATAAATACAAACGCAGCCTCGAGGCGCTGTCCATCGTGAAAATCGATAACAGTACCGCTAAGTGTTAAGTTACAATCCTGTGCGCTGGAAAGTGCTACAAAAAATAGCAACAATACCATCACGGCATTTTTTAAAAACATGGATGAAAAATGAGTTTTACTTGTAAGCCCTTAGGACTTCATTACTAAACGAGCAATTAACAAGTAAAAACAGGCGGTGGACGTACCGAGTAGTATAGTGGTGTGTTGTTCGCTTTCGCGAAAGCGAAACAAATAACACGCTGCACACTATTCTCAAACTGAATATTTTGTGAAACAACTGCTACCTCACTGAGCACAAATGGGTTGTGCTGGGTTTGATGTATAACGATACATACCTCGCAGGTAGTATCACTTTCATGATGCTCGAGACTATGCAAAGAAACAGCCTGCATCCCAATAAAAACGAGGAATAGGAAAAAAGAAATATGTTTCTGAAACCTTAACATCGAGGCAAATATACACTGGCCAAATAGAAAAGAAACCTAAAATTAGTATATTCTTAACAATTTAGAGGTATAAAATCAGTTGCTTGACATTGCAACTGCTTCATAATGAACAAAAAAAAGCTGCCCTAGGGCAGCTCAAAACACTAAACCAATTCAAATTTAGTGTGCATAGAAGTGCACAAAATTTGCACCTGCTAGCATATTGTTTATCACTGGTGCAATATTGCCACCAGCGCTATAGTTTCTCAATGCGAGTACACGACCACCGCCATTTGCAGCCTCGGCAATGTAAATGGTGTTTGTTGCTGTATCATAGGCCACAGCTACTGGATTACCCATAAAGGTTGCATCGCCCTCTACACGAGTTTGACTAGCTAGGGTAATCGTGCCACCATTTGCTGTGTTTGCAAAGCGGCTAGAAAAATTTTGAATTAGATGAAACGCGCCATTGGTTGGACTAGCTGCTGCACCTACATCGGTCATTACAAGTAAATCATCTTGAGCATCGTAAACCAATCCATGTGTGCGTACAATCCCCTCAATAGTAATTCTTTTAGAAGCTGCAACAGGACCGTTTGTCATGTTGTTTGTAAAGTTGTTAAATACGGCAAGATCGCTAGAGAAATCTACGACAGCATACAGGTCATTTCCTATAAACTCTATCGCCCAAAGTGGAAAATCTACATTAACAATATTTCTAAGTGTTAAGCTGTTACCGTTTTTTGTGTATACGATAAGCTCGTTTGCTGCATTGTCTGCAACCACCACAACATTACCACTAACAGCAATACCCCGTGGGCTGTCTAAATCGTTTGTGCTCGAGGTTCCTGTAAGTGCGATAGAACCGCCAGTAAGTTGTTCTTTGATGTTTCCAAAAACAGATACGTTGTCATTGCTGCGAGAAACCATCAAGACCTCGTCGGTCATCGGGTCATAAATAACACCCTCATTAGATGTAGAACTGGTAGTAAAGGTTGTAGTTTGTACACCATTAGCCGCTTCAAAATCATAAACAGTAACGTTGCCACTTGCCCCGTTTGTAACATAAAGTTCGGTTATTTTAGGCGCTGCGTTGTTGTTATCGTCGTCAGAATTACAAGAAGTTGCAAATACAACTGTGGCAGCAAGTGCGATGATAAAAAGAGATTTTTTCATGAGTGTATTTTGTTGATTAATTACTTACCACATGTACGCACTAGAAAAGTGTGCGGTTTGAAAAACTCTTCAAAATAATTTAGAAATCACTCAATAAAAAAACACAAAACTTTAATAATGAGTATTTTAATATATCATCAAGTGATAGTTAAATAAAAGTTAAAGCAAGGAATCGCAAAATATTTACAAGAAAAAGTCCCAGACAAGGCCAAAGCGTATTGTTAAATCGCGGTAGGGATTGCGCGGTGCACTAAAATAGACAGGGTCGCTAAAAGGTGCATTTGCATGTTCTACCTTAAAGAAAATGCGCGTTTGTCTTACGCGAGCATTTACAAAGAAATCTACTAATGGATACCCACCGAATTGCTCCCGGTTTTGGTTATAAAATTCACCCAAAACAGGGTCATAACCGTCCATATTGTAAGCGGTAAAATATTTAAAGGTCACCCCTGTTTGTAATTGTAAAGCGCGTTTAAAAAATCTGTTTTTGTAGTATAAACTGTTGCGTGTGGTAAAAGTAGGAACGTTTATAACCGACTCGCTTTGCCCTACAATCTGGTACATCACGGTGTTATCGAGTCCAAAATGATTTAAAAACGTGATATCTTTATGTGCCTTTACCTTTAAATAAGTAATATCACTTTGCGCTTGCACCGGTCGCGCATTAAAACCAGAAATATCGCCGTTTGCGTCTAGCACGAGACTTTCGGTAAAATAGGTTTGGTCTTGTATGGTGTTAAACCTCACTTCTAGATCACCGTATTTTGAGGAGACAGCATTAAAAAACAACTCCTGTTTTTTAATGTTGTCAAAATTGTTTTGCCAATTATAGTTTACGTAATCGCTTTGAAAAAGCAAATAATTAAAGTCAGGCGCATTACTGTTTATAGCAATTCCTGCGATAACTTTTATTTCTTTAAAATCATAAGACGCCTGTCCATTTAAATACTGTCCTGCCAGATTTCCTATAAAATTTAAGCCCGCGTTTCCCTCGATATCAAAATCTTTGATGCGTTTTGCAAATTGTGCTTTAAACTGATACAATTCACCTTGCAACCTGTTTGTAATGCTTCCTGTGTTTAAATTAAGTATACGATCATAGCCATAATTGTATTTACTGCGCGCCAGGCCTGCTTTATAAAATCCTAAAATGTGATGATCATAGGTTAAACCAGCTTCTATACTACCTTCTTCTAGATTTGCTTTATCCTCTAAATTTGTGCGTATGTATGATGGTCCGAGAAACGCTTCACTCGCATTTGTCTCGCGATAACGATAAAATTTATCTTCAAAAAACATTTTGTTATAAACGCGGGCGCTGTAATAAGAGGTACTGTCCTTTTTACCAAAGAGCTCGTAATCCTGATGTATATAAAAACGCTTACCGTCTAACATGCTTACTGCATCATCTATATTCACATCTAGTCGAGCACGATTATTAAGATCGGGATCACCTTGTAAAAAACCCAAAAGAGACGCCTGATTAAGCCCGCCATTTTCTTGGTTTTCGATATCTTGAAAAGTTGTATGCAAGCGCATGCGGTATCTTTTACTTTTAGACACATAATTTGCGGTAAACCTAAAATTACCGATACTGGTCAGGGAATTTTCATAATCCCCTGCACTGCGAGTTCCTTTGTACCCTATAGAAAAATTAAATTCTGGTGATAAATTACTGGTAAATAACGCATCTGATTGCTGTCCCTGGTTGATGGCGGTTTTAAAAAAAAGCTCAGTAAATGGTGTGGGCACACGGTAATCATAAACATCATCTATTTCCATATAATTAAAATGCCTACCGCGAGCACCTAGTCGTGGTGATAGCAATTCCATGTGTATGCTTTTTGCAAGACTATTATAAGGCTGCCCTATGTTTGCAAGAGGCATCAACTCAAAATCGTCACGGCGCAAGTTGTTAAACTTGTAGTCCTTTTTCATGTTTAGGGTCGTGTCCACAAATGTGGTGTCGCAACGCTGAGAAATAATTAAATAATCGGTAATGGGCGGTTTTTCACCCGATATGGTGACATCTTTATTAGATAAAGGACGCTGGCCCACATCACCGCCACCACTCATAGGGTTGAGCGTTTGCGCAATAGCTATACATGGAAAAAGAACTAAAAAAAGATTGAAAAAAAATCTATTCATGCAGTGGTGCTTGCTATGGGTCAAAAGTAAGGATATTCAAACGTACCTAAACCACCTATTTTAAAGAAATAAACAGTTGTTTAACGTCCATGCGGGCACATCGCGTCCCCGTGAGATTAGGCTTTTAAAAGTTAACGTGGTTGCCTATTTTTACGGTATGCTTTTAGAAAAAATACATGTAGACTTGCAAGAATGCGGTACCGACGAGGCAGGCCGTGGCTGTCTCGCTGGCCCAGTGACCGCAGCAGCTGTGATATTACCACCAGGTTTTACATGTGCTGGATTGACTGATAGTAAGCAGCTTTCGCGAAAGCGTCTAAAACACCTGCGTGCAGTGATAGAAAAAGAGGCGTTAAGTTATCACGTTGCCCATGTGATGATGGAAACAATCGATAAAATTAATATACTGAATGCCAGTATCCTAGCGATGCATCAGGCAATCGACGGTCTAAACATTATACCACAACATATCGCAGTAGATGGCAATAGATTTAAACCTTACCAAGACATAAAAGCAACAACGGTTATTAAAGGCGACGGTAAATACCTGCACATCGCTGCGGCATCCATACTTGCAAAAACATATAGAGACGAATTTATGGAGTGCATCGCGCGCGATTACCCGGCTTATGGTTGGGAACGCAATGTGGGTTATCCCACAAAAGAACATCGCGATGCAATACGCACTCACGGGAGCACACCCTACCATCGCATGAGTTTTAGGTTGCTGCCTGAGCAGTTAAAGTTGGATATATAACATAAAAGAGAATACGGTATGGATATCATTTTAAGATAGTACTTTTGTTAAAAATTTCTTATGATGAGCAAGCTTTTTCGCATGGTACTTGTTTTTGTTATCCTACTAACAATTTCTTGTAAAAACGATGTAGAAACAAATACTCAAATACTGCAATACGTTCCCGAAAACAGTAAAATAGTCGTTAGCACCGCAGACTTATCTGATTTGAGCCAGTTTGCTAAAAGCAACAAGCTATTTTTACAATTAAAAGAGCTTAATCGCATACAAGATATTTATAAAGCAGGAGCGTTTTTAAGCGATCACAAATTGCAAGACCCCAGTTTAATCACCATAAGTCTAGAGGGTAAAAATGACGTTGTGGTCACACTTATCGCGCCAATGGCAAAAAACCTTTACACGGGTGATACGTTAAATAGCAATCCTACCTCTATAACCTATGACGGTCACCAAATAACTAAAATGACTAAAAACGATAACTCGTTTTACAGCACCACCCACGAGGGATATTACCTCGCAAGCTCCTCACAACTGGTTATAGAAAGTCTGGTGCGCAGGTCTCTAAGTAACTATGTTTTTAGCAAGCCCTTTGCAACTGTTTTTAATAAATCTAACAGCAGCGACACCGCTATTTATGTAGATGCAAGTCAGTCACACTGGCTAGAGCAGTTTTTATTAAACAACAATCCTAAAAAAGAAGATGCATTTGCAGACTGGTTTAAACTAGATCTTATAGATACAGCTAGCTATGGTCTAGAACTGGACGGTATTTTGAGCTACCGTGATAGCACCTTACAATCACAACGGTTCTACAACAAATTGAACGCAGTGCCCAATAAGGTACAATTTATCGCGCCCATCACGGCTACAACTATAAAGGCAACATCCTACAGCAATCCCGACCAGCTTATTGAAAACCTGCGAGTTAATAATGTAAAAATGAGCAGCACGATAAACGACATCCTCTTAAACAGCACTGAAATAAGCGAGTTAAACAACGCTGGCGAGCGCGCTGTGGTATTTTCTTTACTTCCTTATGAATCATTTTTTATGGATTTAGAACTCATTGCGAGTGCAAAATCTACTTACCGCAACAACACCATATTTAAACTTAAAAACCCTATAGACGCGACTGTTTTAGAGCCTATAATCACGGGCGGTAAACTTCCTTATATAAGCCTCGTGGGTGATTATTTGCTGCTAGGTCCCACAGCACGATCGTTAGAAAATATTATCGCTAACTACGAAAGTCAAGCGGTCTATGCAAAGCAAAGTTGGTGGGAAAGCGCTATGGAAAACATGAGTACCTCGAGCAGTCTGTTACATATTACGAGCTTAAACCACCTACTTAACAGCAACAGCACAAAAAACCAAAAAGACCTTAAACTACTTAAATCTATAGACGGCGCAACCTATCCGGCGGTGATAAGTCAATATGCCCATGAAGATGAATATGCGCATTACCACCTTATAGTACCCAAATCCAAAAAAACAAATGACGCCGCTATAACCACACAAATAGGTACTTATAAAAGTACTGAACAAATTATTGCAGGACCCTTTTTATTTCCTAACCACAATACAAACAGGCATGACGTTGCTTTTCAAGATGCTAGTGGAAACCTGCATCTACTAACCGATGAGGGCACAAAATTGTGGAGTAAAAAAATTATCGGTACCATTATGGGCGACATTGTTGCCATAGATGGGCTTAAAAACAATAAATTTCAGCTGGTTTTTAATACCGAAAACACTTTGTACATGTTAGACCGCAATGGCGATGCCACGGTGGGATTTCCTGTAAACTTTAAAGATGCAGTTACCCAGCCCGTTAGTGTTTTTGATTATGATAACAAGCGCGACTATCGACTCGCAGTAACCCAAGGTAGCAATTTAATCATGTACGACCCCGTGGGTAGAAAAATTCCCGGCTTTAGCTATGCTCCGGGTGCCACAATCACTACGCAACCACTTCATATTAAAGTAAATGGAGATGATTTTATCGCTTTCGCGAAAGCGAACAACAGCATAGCCATCCTAAATCGTACAGGCGGGGTACGTACAAAAGTTAAAGAACAACTAGAAATAACCGGCGAGCTGTATGAACACAAAAACGGCCTAAGTGCAAAAACTGCCGATGGTAGCCTGGTAAGCATTAACCTGAGTACCGGCGCAATTACAAAAACAGGAAATGTGCCTAGCGATGCGCTTTATGCAGCAAGTGGCAGCATGCAAATCACTGCAACAAACAATAAAGTGCTGCTTAATGGTGAAAATGTGACGATACCTTTTGGAACTTTTGAAAACCTGCAAGTGACGCAGTTAAAAGACGTGCCCTATGCGCATTTTATAGAAAGCGGTGAGAAAAAGGCCTATATCGTTGATAAATTTGCGAGGATTGTAGAAAGCATGCCGGTTTTTGGGACAGGTAAAACAGCACTTGCGCAGTCTAAACACAAATATTTAGTAACCCTAGATGGCAATGATATTATTATTTATAAGTGGTAAGTAGGTATTGGTTTTAGCCTCATAGGCGTTTGTTAGACATAAAACTCTTTCAAGAATCGTTAAAGCTGGGCATGATAAAAGCCTGTTTTTTAAAGGGTGGCTCTCTTTTTTCGGGTTACATATCTGTACTTTCTGATACGCCACAGAAGCGACATAGGATAAATTATCTGTTTAATAACCTTACAAGCAGTCATTTATAAAAGATATTTGTATATGATCTTTTAAATAGACAACAACTTTTCATAGTCATATTTGTCGTATTCTTTTGTATCCTCCTTGTTCAATTTTATAATTTCATTTTTAACTTGAACCCTGTACCAATATTCTGGTTTTGTTCGAGAAAAGGAACTAATTTTTAGCACCACCTGTGGATTCAATTTTCTTTTACCCGTTAAATATTTATGAAGGTTGCTATCTTTCATTCCAAAATATTTAGCTAAATCCTTTTTGGTAATATCAAAAACCTTTAAATACAATTTTACAAAGTCCAAAATATCAAGAAGCTCATTTTCTTTAATGTCATCTCTTTCAATATAGTCTTCTAATTTATATTGAATGGAAAGAAGTTGATTTCTAATTTTTCTTTCTTTAGACTGATTATCAGAATGCTCTTTAACAAACTCATTTATTTTGTTGAGTTTGTCATCGTTCCAAATTTCAGTAGGTAAGATTTCTGTATTTTTCATAATCTTTTAATTTAAATATTCATTGATGAGTTTTTCACTGCCTTCTGGTAGAATAATCATTGTTGTAGAACTATCTATTCTTACAGCACTATATTTTTGACTGTATAACTCCATTAATTTTATCTCATTTTCTTTTTCCTCTTCTTGTACATCAAAAGCAAGATACCCTTCCTTTCCTTTAATGAAACTTTGTCTACAAGCAAAAGCTATTAAGCAACCTGCGACTCGCTCGTATCTTTTATTATTCCCTTTATTATGTGGTGCAACCTCAACAAAAGCCATATAAACCTGGTGAGGGTTTTTAGTATCTATTATTAAACAACCTTCAATTATTTCAGGAGATTTATCGGTCTTTAAAATGTAAGTGTCGTAACCCTTCCTCTTTGAGTGCTTATTGAAATTAAATCTCCAACCCTCATTTAATGAAGGTAGTCTTGACTTACTTATTTGTAATCATATAAATTTGGGATTTAACCTCCGATTTGGTTTCTATTTCTAGAATTTTTACTTTCATTTAAATCACTGTCATAAGTTAAAGATACAAAAATTATACATATTGTACAATTATTTTGAACAAATACTAACGGTTGGTATCCATAGAAAATACTTATAAAACTGACTATTAAAAACAAGCAACCTTAACCATGATTATACAGCGTTATTATTTCAAATGCTTGCTATGTAGAATAGCAACATACAAAAGTTACTTAAACCATTTGTGCCTCAAAAAGCTGCTCAAAATAGTGTTTAACTTTGGTCTTCACTTCTTCCATAGGTACTTCTCGTTGTAGCTCGGCAGCGAGTGATGTTACCGCTTTATCGTTAATACCGCAAGGCACGATGTGGTTAAAATAGTGCAAATCGGTATTTACATTAAAGGCAAAGCCATGCATGGTCACCCAGCGGCTAGCGCGCACACCCAGCGCACAAATTTTACGCGCTCGAGGCGTTCCCACCGCTAACCAAACGCCAGTCTCACCTTTAGATCGCTCACCGCGCAGCCCGTAATCGGCAAGAATATTTATAAAAATATCTTCCAAAAAACGCAGGTATTTATGTATGTCGGTAAAAAAATTCTCTAGATCTAAAATAGGATAGCCTACTAACTGTCCGGGTCCATGATACGTAATATCGCCACCTCTATTAATTTTATAAAACGTAGCACCAATATTTTTTAAAACAGCCTCGCTCGCAAGCAGGTTTTCTAAGTCGCCGCTTTTACCTAAGGTGTACACATGGTCGTGTTCTACAAAAAGCAAATGATTAGGTGTTTGCAGGGACGTCTCTTCTCTTCTATTTTTGACTTTAATGTCTAGAATCCCCTGAAACAATTGTTCTTGATACTGCCACGTTTGTTGGTAATCCTTGTGACCTAGGTCTTGAAAAGTGATGTTTTTATTCATTGAACACGCATTGTGCAAAACTGTATTTCTATGCCACTGCGCTTTGAATAAATTACACGCAATAGATTTTCTTTGCAACTTAAGGCAAAGGTCGTGTTTTTTGGCCAATATTTATTCTGCCGAAACAAGACTGCTTTTGTAAAAGCAAACTGTCAATAACGCTAATTATGTCATTCAAAAATAAGATCTGCGCGCAATCTAAAAGTAGGGCGGTATCTACTTTCTTAGTCTTTATGCAATAAGTTCTTTTTAATTCCCCTCATTGAACTTATTATTAATCACAGGTTCTACCCTGACTACAAGTAAAACACAAGACACTATCAAGACACCCAATCCCAAAATAACACCCACTATTTCTGAAGGAAAGAACAACAGCGCTAATAGCCCGATGACCAACTTAATAGCACCTATTTTCATCATTTCCTTAGCAGCATATATTTGAGAAAAGTCCCACCGCTCTTGATTTTTCATGGAGCTAGATGTACGATAACCATAAAGACCGTTGATATCCTTGGGAGGAAATTTTAGCATAAATAAACCAACAACTACAAAAACTGTCCCGGTAAGAAATAGCAACAGGAATAAATCATTCTCCAAATTAAAATAGCTCATTGTTTAAAGCGTTTGGCGTTTGACTTTATAAGCAAATAAGGAATCCCAGACACTAGAGCAACCCAAAGAGCGATATGCTCTATTTGCGTGATGTGTGTCAACCTAGCGATTAAAATTCTTTAAAGAATAATTGCCGCCATTCCAATCAGCGCGTTCCTGAAAACAGTTGCAATACTGTCAATAGCATATTTTTCTTTCTCGGTTTTTGACATTGTATTGTAACCTGCTATTAAAAAATACATTTTTCCATGCTTTACCAAAACACCTAAAACAATAAAAAAATCGCTACAAGAATCATTATTCCATTTTTATAATTTGTAAAATCTTACCTCGCTGTGATAAACAAGCGTCATTTTACAAAATTAGTTCAGTTCTTTAAGCAACTCAACGATAGCGCGCTCCAATTGCAGGTCTTTTCCTTGATCTATGGTACCAGGTGTGTTTTTAACAACAATATCAGGTTCAGTCTGGTTGTTTTCCATCCAGTTGCCTTTAATGTCTTTAGCACTTATAGGCACAACCCCCCAAACGGTGCCGTCGGGCAATCGCTCCCAGCCTGCAAAACTACAAGTTCCCGGTGTAGCCATACCCACCGTTTTACCTATTTTTAAATCGGTATAACCACTAGCAAAACAATGCCCATCGCTGTACTGTGCCTCGTTGATAATGGCAAGTGTGGGTTTTGTCCATCGTGAGGTAGGCTCGCCACCCACTACTTTTTTCTCGGTTTCGTAAGAAATAAATGGCTTGCCCGTAAAAAACATGGCTAGGTCGGCTACTAAATCGCCACCGCCATTAAAACGGGTATCTATAATCATGGCTTTGCGTTCACTGTATTTACCCATCATCTTCTCAAAGACATCGCGGTATGGCCCGTCACTCATCCCAGGAATGTGGACATAACCTAGTTTGCCACCACTTTTTTCTTCTACTTCTTTTTCGTTAAGTTTCACCCATCGTTTATACAGTAGTGCACGTTCTTGTCCCAGCGATATGGGTTTTACCGTGAGGGTTTTTGTCTTTTTTGTTTCGGGTTCTACGATTTCTATTAAGGTAAAATCATCGTGCTTGCGATTTAAAAACTGTGCTATATCCTTATCTGGTGTAATACTATTGCCGTCTATTTTTTCAATGATCATTCCAGGCTTTAGGTCAAAACCTGCCTTATCTAGTGGACCTCCCTTTAAAATTTCGGTAATTTTTATGCCATTGCCAGTATGTTTGTAATCTATAAAAATTCCCAGCGAGGCGGTCGCATCTGCATTATCCACGTTAAAGCCACCTGCTCTAGCGCCACTGTGTGAAACATTTAATTCACCCAACATTTCTGCAAGTAGCTCGGCAAATTCGTTGGTATTACTTACGTATGGTAGGTGTTTTTGGTATTCGGTTTTCATCAATTTCCAATCGACACCATGAAAATTTGAATGATAAAAAACGGCATTCGTTCGTATCCACACATGATCAAACATGGCTTGTAACTCGGCTGCTGTGTTGTATAACACCTCGGCTGCAATAGAAACAGACTCTTTTTTACCCTTTTCAGGATCTATTTTAGAAATGCTACCGCTGCTTAATAAAAATAAGTTTTCGCGTTTTGCGTCCCATTCCAAACTTCCAGATGACGCCCCTAGTTTAAGCACCATTTTAGTTTCTTTGGTACGGAAGTCTGTGCTCCACAAATCTAGCTTGTCTTCAAATCTTGTTAAATAATACAATTTATCTGCCTCTTTAGAAAGCACCGCGTCACTTAAATCAGAAGAATGTATGGTTAAACGCTTCACGCGGTCCCGCATGTCGTCCCAGTCAAAGGTTAGCTCCTTGACCTTTTTGTCTTTACTGTCGTCATCTTTCTTCTTAGACTTTTTCTTTTTATCGTCTTCCTCGTCTTTCTTCTTTGCTTTTTCTGCCAGTTCTTTAATTTCTTTTTGTAGCGCAAAGTCTTCTTTACTCAGGTTAAACTGATCCCATGCCTCTTGATTAAAAAACATGCTGTACACATCGCTTTGGGTAGAGCCACTCGTTGCATACGATTTTAAGCCATCACGATTAGAAAACCACAGCATTTGTTTGCCCTCGTTCACCCACAACGGTTGTACATCGTCGTAGCCAGTTTCATTAAGATTGACACGTTTTGAACCATCAGCAGCCATCAACAATACATCGTTGTTACTTAATGTTTTGCCCCATTGTACCAGCAGCCACTTGCTGTCTGGACTCCATTTAAAATACTTATCACCATCTCTCATATGGTATAAATCATTTTCGGTGAGTAAGGTTACCTCGGTTCCTGTTTTTAAATCTTTTATTTTAAGATTACGTCTATTTTCAATAAATGCGAGCTTATTGCCGTCTGGCGAATATTGCGCTAGGTAGTTGTCCTTTCCATTTTCTAAAACTGGTGACTCTTTTAATAAGGTGGCAGCAAAAAAGAATGGCTCGTCCTCGCGCACTTTTTCAGTTTTATATACACTCCACGTACCATTGCGTTCACTACTATACACAACAGACTTACCGTCTGGATTCCATGTGACAAATTGCTCGTTTTCAGGAGTATTGGTAATTCTTTTTGTAAATGACTCACTTACCGATGTAACAAAGACTTCGCCTCTTGCTATAAATGCGATTTCCTTGCCATTAGGCGAGACCTCCATTTGACTTACACCACCGTTCACCGAAATGATTTTATCAGTATTTTGTGTGCCTTGTGTAATGATATTTACTACCAGTTTTTTAGGCTGCTCGCCTTCTTTCATCGTGTATAGTTTACCATCCCAACTAAAACTAAGTATGCCGTTACCGTATGACAAAAACCGAACTGGATGCAAACTAAAGTTTGTCACTTGATCAACCTGTGCTGGATTGTTGAAATCCATTTTATAAACATTAAACGACCCGTTTTGTTCACTCAAATAATACATCGTTTGGTCTGTGGCACCATAAACAGGTTGCCGGTCCTCACCATTAAAGGTTGTAAGTGCGCTGTGTTTTTGCGTCGCGATATCATAAGACCAAATATCCCTAGTAATACTAGACTTGTGGTGCTTGCGCCAGTAGTCCTCGCCGCCCTTTTTATCCTGATAAAGCATGGTTTTACCATCCTTACTCAATGCAATATCCTCGGCTGGTAGGGTAAAAACTTGTTGCACACGACCGCCGGTAGTTGGCACACTATAAACCTCGGGCTGTGAACCTGTCGGGTATTGCCTGTGCGCCACGTCATCTATACGAGCAGCGCCAAAAATAACTGCATCGCCAGCAGCATTAAAGGTAAAAGGTTCCTCGTCGTTTGAATGATAGGTCAATCGCGTGGCAGGACCGCCAGTGGCACTCATGACAAAAACATCAAAATTACCATACCTATTCGATGCAAAAGCCAGCATTTTACTATCCTTACTCCACACCGCACGATAATCGTGGGCATCGTGAAAGGTAAGTTGTTGCGCATCGCCTCCTTGCGAGGAAACCTTATACAAATTTCCCTTGTAGGTAAATACGATCGCACTACCATCGGGTGCGATAACACTGTGCCTTAACCATCCTGCGTCTTTTTGTGCAGTAACACTGATTGCGCAAAATAAAAAAATCGAATAAATCAACCTGTTCATATAACATTTTTAACGCCGACCAAGATAATCCAAAGTTTACAATGTCAGTAAACTGCTAAAGGATAAATACCATGAAAATAAAGGTGCAATGTTCCTGATACACCTAATGCATGATTACCCGTTAAAAAATCAACATACATAATATCGCATACCAACTACAGTCCCACAAATCAACCGACTAAGCAGTGATTGCATTATCTTTGCAGCCCTAAAACAAAAACGATTTATGAATCTTTCTGAACAAGAAATAGTGCGCCGTGAAAAGCTTACAAAATTGCGCGAGCTAGGCATAAACCCATATCCCGCAGCACTTTACCCAGTAGATAGTACCACATCACAAATAAAAGCCACATTTCAAGAAGATAAACAGGTAAACGTCGCAGGTAGACTCATGTCGCGTCGTATACAAGGGAACGCATCGTTTGCCGAGCTACAGGATGCTGACGGGCGCATACAGGTTTACTTTAACCGCGACGAGATATGCCCTGGCGAGGATAAAACATTGTATAACGAGGTTTATAAAAAATTACTTGATATAGGCGATATTATAGGTATAGAAGGCACTCTTTTTACTACCAAAGTAGGAGAAATGACCATCATGGTAAAAAAATTCACCCTACTTACCAAAGCCCTGAAACCACTACCCCTGCCCAAAACCGATGCCGATGGAAATACCTATGACGGCTTTGTGGACCCCGAATTGCGTTACAGACAGCGCTATGCTGACCTGATTGTGAACGCACATGTTAAAGATGTTTTTGTAAAACGCACAAAACTTTTTAACGCCATGCGTTCCTTTTTTAACGCTCGTGATTATATGGAGGTAGAAACACCCATATTGCAAGCAATTCCTGGTGGCGCCGCTGCAAAACCATTTATCACACACCACAACTCGCTAGACATACCGTTGTACATGCGCATTGCTAACGAGCTGTATTTAAAGAGGTTAATCGTGGGTGGTTTTGATGGTGTTTACGAGTTTAGTAAAAACTTTCGCAACGAGGGCATGGATCGCACCCACAATCCCGAGTTTACGGCTATGGAAATTTATGTAGCTTATAAAGACTACAACTGGATGATGGATTTTACCGAGCAGCTGCTAGAACATTGCGCGATTGCTGTAAACGGCAGCACGACCAGCACCTTTGGCGATACACAAATTAACTGGAAAGCGCCGTATCCACGCGTGACGATGACAAACGCCATCCTGCAATTTACTGGATTTGATATTACGGGTAAGAGTGAGTCTGAATTGTTCGCTTTCGCGAAAGCGAAACACATCGACGTAAATCCTACCATGGGAAAAGGCAAACTAATCGACGAAATATTTGGAGCAACGTGCGAAGGAAACTTTATACAGCCCACATTTATAACCGATTACCCAAAGGAAATGTCACCGCTAACCAAAGAACACCGCACAAACCCTGAACTTACAGAACGTTTTGAACTGATGGTGTGCGGTAAAGAAATTGCCAATGCATACTCTGAGCTTAATGACCCGATAGACCAACGCGAGCGTTTTGAAGCACAAACAGCGCTGGCAAATCGCGGCGATGACGAGGCGATGTTTATAGACTATGATTTCTTGCGTGCCCTGGAATACGGTATGCCGCCCACATCGGGATTAGGGATTGGGATGGATCGGCTTATCATGTTTTTGACAAACAACCCGTCCATACAAGAGGTGTTATTTTTTCCACAGATGCGCCCTGAAAAAGTACAAACGGTCGTGCTTAACGAGGACGAGCAACAAATTTATGACCTCTTAATCGCTAGCAGCCCCATGGATCTTAATGCGCTGAAAGAAGCCTCGGGTTTTAGCAATAAAAAATGGGATAAAGCCATGAAGGGCCTTACGGGTAAAAAAGCCGCCGCAGTCACAAAAACAGATAGCGGGTTAACCATAAGTGCTACATAATAAATCTTGATTTAATTTTTTTCAAACTATTTAAAGGATTGCAACTGTTTGTAGTCCTTTTTTAGTTTAATTTGGAGGTCATGAAAAAAGAAATCAACCAGTTAAAACGCACGTTTTTAAGATGGCTTACCAGCAAACTGGCAAGCGCGTCTCCAAAAAAACCGCTTAACAGTGGCTTTAATTACCGCAGCAGTCGCATTCTTATTGTGAGACCTAATCACCGGTTAGGTAATCAAATTCTTATTTCGCCCATCATTGCCGAACTTATAGAGGCGATGCCAGATTGTAAAATTGATTTGCTCGTACAGGGCAATCTTGCTCCCATTTTATACGGTCATGTTGCGCAAATAGACACCATTATAAGACTGCCCCGCAAGCCATTTAAAGAATTGGGGTTGTACATAAAAACCATTTGGAACTTGCGTGCAAAACAATATGATTTTGCTATTAACGCGGTGCAATATTCATCGTCGGGTAGGTTGTACACCGTGTTGTCTAATGCAACCTATAAAATTGTAGGAAAAGAAAATGACCCTGAAATTCAAAATCACACGACCGATTCTAGACACATTGCAAAATATCAATTATACACCGTGCGTAATTATTTGAATAAACTGGGGATTCTAGTTAAAAAAGAAGCCGCTACACCACTCACGGTATTTTTAACCGGTGCCGAAAAAGAAAAAGGGAAAGAAATCTTAGACATGCTCGTGCCTAACACCCAAAAAACCATTGCTATTTACACCTTTGCCACTGGCGAAAAATGCCTACCAGTTGCATGGTGGACACCATTTTATGAACGTTTAAAAGCTGCATATCCTGGATACAACATTTTAGAGATTTTACCAGCAGAAAATGTCTCCCAAATTAATTTTGCGGCAAAACACTGGTATTCTAGAGAATTGCGAGAGATTGCAGGTGTGATGGCAAACTGTGCAGTGTGGATAGGTGCAGACTGTGGCATTATGCATTTAGCTTGTGCTAGTGAAATTCCTGTATTGGGTCTATTTACAGGCAAAAACGAACCCCAATACACACCATACAATCACCTGAGTAAATCCATCATTCAACCCGACAATGATCAGTTTACAGAGGATATTTTTAGCTCTTTAAAAAAGATTTTGTAGGACGACTCTTATAGATTTTAAGAACAAAGTACTTCCTTTTAAAAATTAGGATTTTAACAGTTAGCGGTTTAAAAATGGTCGTTTTATCTGGTTGAGAAAACTTCCTGAAATTTTAAAATTAACAGGTTCTTAAACTTTAATTCTTTATTTCGGTCATAATGCAATATAAACTCACAAATTATGAAAAAACTACTTTTAACCCTAGCCCTTATTGCCGCTGGTGTGGCAAGTGCACAACAAGGTAATGCCGCGTCAAGCGATGAAAACGCCACCCAAAATCCAGAAAAGTTTGCAGAAATGCAATCTAAGCGACTTACGCTAGCACTGGATCTTACCGACAAACAACAAAAACAAGTGTATGACCTTGCCTTACAAAATATGCAGGCTAGAAAAAACAGTCCCGCAAGAAAAGATGTAAAGTCTATGACAAGAGAACAAAAGCAAGATCTAAGATTACAGCGCATGGACGCAATGATCGACCATAAAAGAGAAATGAAAAACATCCTAACCGAAGAACAGTATGAGCGTTGGGAAAAAATAACGGCCGAAAGAGTCGCAAGCGGCAAAGAAAGGGTAAAAAATAGACGCCCTCGTCGCTCTTAACCACCGACTTTAAAATGTTTTTAAACGGGTTTTTATTGTGAATCATTAGAGAGCTTTGCAAATAAATTGCAAAGCTTTTTTTATTGTTGCCTCAAATTCCTTACTTTTAACAACTTAATATAATTGACAATCATGAAAAAAATAGTTCTCGTATTTGCGTTTCTTATCGCAGGAATATCTACAGCACAGGTAATTGACAACACACTGACAGCAGCCCAAATAAATCAAAACAAACAAATCATTGCCGAAAAGGCTGCAATGGACGCAAAAGTAAGTAAGCAAGTGAATGCCATCATGAAGCAAAACAGCATTGCAAATAAACACAAAAGCACCTTAGAAGAAATTGTCATGCAAAAGGAAACTGATTTAGATAACCTAAATAGAGAAAACCTGGTTGCGGCTGTAAAAAAGGAACGCGCAACTGCTATTAATAATGCATACACCCAGCAGCTACAGCTATTTTTGAGTGGTCTCGAAAAATAGTCCCCGCTGGTCTAATGGATAAATAAAGCCCACAAAATGATGTGGGCTTTGTTGTTTAAAGTTATGTGGTTTAATCACCAGCTACCCACGACCTCGCGAGTTGCTTGTATCGTTTTATCTAAATCTTGAAAGCTTAACGCGTCGTTTAAAAAATAAGATTCAAATGCGCTGGGAGGCAAGTAAATACCGCGCTGCAACAACCCGTGGAAAAACTTTTTAAACCAGTCATTATTTCCGGTGGCGGCACTTTCAAAATCTATCACTTCAAAGGCTGTAAAATGGACAGACATCATAGAACCATAGCGGTTAATTTTGTGTGGCACGCCTTTTTCTAAGAGCACAGATTCTATACCCTTGTTCAAATACTCTGTCTTTAAAGCGAGACTCTCAAAAACACTTGGATGATCGTGTAAATGTTGCAACATCGCAAGTCCGGCACTCATCGCCAGGGGATTTCCACTTAAGGTACCCGCCTGATAAACCGGCCCTAGCGGTGCTAAAAAATCCATAATTTCTTGTCTTGCAGCAAATGCACCTACCGGTAAACCACCACCTATAACTTTACCATAGGTAACGATATCTGCACGCACACCTGTAGTTTCTTGCGCACCACCTGCTGCAAGTCTAAAACCTGTCATGACCTCATCAAAAATTAATAAAGCCCCGTGGGTGTCACATAACAAACGCAATCCTTCTAGAAATCCTTTATGGGGTACAATACAGCCCATATTACCAGCTATAGGCTCAACAATAATACAAGCAATCTCGCCTTCATTTGCTTTAAAAAGGGTTTCTACTTGGTCCAGATTATTGTAAGCCGCTAGTAGTGTATCCTTAGCAGTACCGCGGGTAACGCCCGGGCTATTAGGAGTACCAAATGTGACAGCACCACTACCCGCTTGTATTAAAAAAGAATCGCTGTGCCCGTGATAACAGCCAGCAAATTTGATAATTTTTTCTCGACCAGTGAATCCACGAGCGAGTCGTACTGCGCTCATACAAGCCTCGGTACCTGAGTTTACCATACGCACTTGGTCTACGTTAGGTGCCATTTTTAAAACCAGCCTCGCTATGTTGGTTTCTAATTCGGTAGGCATTCCATAAGAAGTTCCTCGTTCTGCTGCCTTTTTTACTGCTTCTACCACGGGATCAAATGCATGACCCAAAATCATAGGTCCCCAAGATGCGATATAGTCAATAATTTCATTACCGTCTACATCATAAAGATAAGCGCCCTTTGCACGCTCTACAAAAACAGGATCACCACCTACTGCATTAAACGCACGCACTGGCGAGTTTACACCTCCTGGAATTACGTGCTTTGCTTGTTTAAATAACGCACTACTGCGCTGGTATGTATATGCCATTTGAACTACCTACTGTTTTTTTATAAATAATACCTGCCCTAGATTGATAGCGGTACTACCTAGATTATTAAGTCGCATTAACTCGTCAACGCTTAAACCGTATCGTTGTGATATGTTATAAAGTGTATCTCCTTTAACCACGGCGTGTGTGATTCCGGGCACATGAGCCACTGCGGCATCATCATATCGTTGCGGCGCTGCGGTCTTACCTAAAACTTTTGCATCATATGTATATAACTCATAACGCTCTATCAGACTAATCAACTTATCAGGGTACTTAGGATCAGTGGCATAACCTGCACGTCTTAAACCCCTTGCCCAACCCATATAATCATCTACTGGCAATTTAAAAAGGCCTGCATAGCGGCTTCTATCTTTAAGGAATAAAGAGTGATCTCTATAAGAATAACTTGCGTCTTTGTATGTCCTAAAACATTCTTGCAAAGCGTCATCATCATGATAAATCTCGCCGCCCGTCCAGCCTTTATGGCATTTTATTCCAAAATGGTTATTAGCCTCTATTGCCAGCCTGCCCTCGCCCGATCCACTTTCTAAAATACCTTGTGCTAGTGTAATACTCGCTGGTATTTTGTATAATTTCATTTCGGTCATGGCGATGTCTGCATATACGGCAATATAGTCGGCCAATTTATCGGCGCCCTTTGTTTTTATGGTTTCAGTGATTTTGTCTTTATCCTTAGGCAGGGTTTGCTCCACGGGTGTTGATACTGGTCTAGAAACGGTTTTTGTTGTGGGAGTTGGCTTTTTTTTGCGAGTGACGACGGTTTTCTTTGACCCACAACTTGTTAAAATAATTCCTAAGAAAATAACAACAAAAATTGATCTACTTATTCTATACATAATCTATGGTGTGCCGACCTTTATTTAAGAGCATTTTATTGTACCCAGCGATACTTTGAATACCGCCTGTATGAACCGCTAAAATACGAGTTTTACCAGTTATAACGCCACTTTGGACCAATTGTTCTATGCCATACATCATTTTTGCTGTGTAAATCGGGTCTAGTGGTATTCCTTTAGGGTTTGCTGGGGTTACGCTTTCGCGAAAGCGTGCATTCATAAAGTCTATAAGTTGATTATTTGACTTTGCATAACCACCAAAAGTCGTTTCATCAATCACTTCAAAATGCGTACGGGTCGTGTATTTACATATTTCGTTAAACATGAAATTGCCCTTAAGCGCTGAAAAAACAATCACCCGTTGATGGGCTGCGGCACTGTTTACAATACCCGCTGCAGTACCGCCTGTTCCTGCTGCGACACATAAAACGTCATAATTTTCACGATCATAATCAGTTATAATTTCCTGTGTTCCTTGCACTGCTAGCGCATTTGTACCACCCTCGGGAATAATGTATGCGTTGGAAAACTCATGATTAAGTGCAAACAGATAATGTAGTTGGTCCTTATCGCGATAGGCATTTCTGCTAATAAACTTAAACTGCATACCATTAGCCGCAGCTGTTGCAAGCGTTGAGTTTTCGGCAAACGTGTTTTGAAGATTCCACCCTAGCTCCTCGCCACGGATTATTCCCAGTGTTTTAAACCCATTTAACTTTCCTGCAGCCGCTGTAGCGGCAATATGATTAGAATAGGCCCCGCCAAAAGTAATCAACAACTCCCTTCCTTGTTCTTTTGCGGCAAGCAGGTTGTATTTAAGTTTACGCAATTTGTTGCCAGAAACCTGCGCATGCAACAAATCCTCTCGCTTTATATCGCAAGTGACTGCGCCATCATGATAAACTGCAAACTGCTGATTTATTGAGTTTTTAGTGTTAAATAAGTTCATGCTTTTGCGGTTGGGGTCATTTCACGCTACGATTAATATCCTCAGGATATTGACTTTAAGCATTATAATATGATGCCCTTCCTGTTGAAATATGCCACAAAAATAATACGTTCACATGAACTCTATGGCAACCCGCCTAACTTATGCTAACTTTGTAGCACATGAAAAAAATCATTCCCGTAGAAGCTGGTGATTACTACCTCACGCCCGAGGGATACCGTTGTTTTACAGCCCAGTATCACCTAAAACGCGGCTATTGCTGCGAGAGCGGTTGCCGCCACTGCCCTTATGGCTATGATAAATCGTTAGACCATATTAAAAAGAAGGAATGATGCAAACCGCAGTAGATTTGTCTTTAATTCGCTTTCGCGAAAGCGTAACACAAGGAATCCCCAACACACTACCACCACCGTACGTGTACAATCCACAGGTAAACCACGCGCCAAAACGAAAGAAAATTTTAACTGCCGATGAAGAGCAACTCGCCCTGCGCAACGCCCTGCGGTATTTTGAACCCAGGCATCATGCAACCTTACTACCAGAATTTAAAAAAGAACTGAATGATTACGGCCGTATTTATATGTACCGATTCATGCCTGATTATGAGATAAAAGCGCGCAATATCGACGATTACCCGCACAGGTCCAAACAAGCTGCAGCAATCATGTTAATGATTCAAAATAACTTAGACCACGCTGTTGCACAACACCCGCATGAGTTGATTACCTATGGTGGTAACGGCGGCGTGTTTCAAAATTGGGCGCAATACCTACTGACCATGAAATACTTGAGCGAGATGACCGATGAGCAAACACTTGTCATGTACAGCGGTCATCCCATGGGCTTGTTTCCATCACATCCCGGTGCACCACGCTGTGTGATTACAAATGGCATGATGATTCCCAATTACTCACAACCAGACGACTGGGAAAAATTTAATGCGCTAGGCGTGACGCAATACGGGCAAATGACCGCAGGTTCCTACATGTACATTGGTCCACAAGGCATTGTGCATGGGACGACAATTACCGTTTTAAATGCCTTTAGAAAAATAAACAAAAATCCAGAAGGGAATATTTTTGTAACATCTGGACTGGGCGGTATGAGTGGTGCACAACCCAAAGCAGGAAATATTGCTGGATGCATCACCATTTGTGCCGAAATGAATCCAAAAGCAGTACAAACAAGACACACACAAGGCTGGGTAGACGAGGTTGTCGATACTACCAAAGATTTAATAAACCGGGTACATCAAGCCCAGGCAATTAAACAAACAGTTTCTATTGCTTTTCTAGGAAACGTTGTCCATGCATGGGAAGCACTTTATGATGCAGGGATTTATGTCGCTATAGGCAGTGACCAGACAAGCTTGCACAACCCGTGGGCTGGCGGTTATTATCCAGCCGATTTATCATTTGAAGAGGCAAACGAACTGATGAGCAGCAATCCAGCGCTGTTTAAAGAAAAAGTACAGGCATCATTGCGCAGGCATGTAGAGGCAGTAAACAAACACACAGCACAAGGCACATACTTCTTTGACTATGGCAATGCTTTTTTACTAGAATCTAGTCGTGCAAATGCTGCTATTGCAGGTGAACAAACAGAATTTCGTTATCCGTCTTATGTACAAGATATTATGGGGCCTATGTGTTTTGATTACGGTTTTGGACCGTTTAGATGGGTTTGTGCGTCCAATAATCCCGAAGATTTGATCAAGACAGACGCCATCGCAACAAGCATTTTAGAACAACTATCTAAAAATGCGCCTGAACGCATCCAACAACAAATGCAGGACAACATTAAATGGATACAAGGTGCCCAAGAAAATAAATTGGTAGTCGGGTCGCAAGCACGCATTTTATATGCCGATGCTGTGGGACGTGTAGAGATAGCTCGTGCTTTTAACAAAGCCATCGCGGCAGGTGAAATAGGCATTATAATTCTAGGCCGCGACCACCACGATGTATCAGGAACAGACTCGCCTTATCGAGAAACCAGTAATATTTATGACGGCTCGCGATTTACGGCCGATATGGCTATACAGAACGTCATAGGCGACAGTTTTAGAGGAGCCACGTGGGTGTCTATTCACAACGGTGGCGGCGTGGGCTGGGGCGAGGTTATTAATGGTGGATTTGGAATGGTAATTGATGGAACTAAAGAGGCAGAAAATCGTTTAGAATCCATGTTGTTTTGGGATGTGAATAACGGTATCGCTAGACGTAGTTGGGCACGTAATGAAAATGCAATTTTTGCGATTAAAAAAGCAATGGAAAGTAATCCAAATTTAAAGATCACAATGCCTAACATGGTTGATAACAGCTTATTTAAATAAAGAAAAAAACTGTTTAATAATTAAACGAGTTTACAATGAAATTAAAAATTACCGTTATGAAAAAGTTATTCCTACTGTTATTTGCTGGTGCCACACTGATAGGATGCCAGGCAGTACGTGTCTCACAAGATTATGCTCCCGAGACAAACTTTACCCAGTATAAAACATTTGCCTATTACAAATCGGGTATAGACGAAGACAAGATTTCTGAGCTGGACAAAAAGCGTATCCTAAGAGCCCTGGATGTTGAAATGGCCGCTAAAGGATTTAGCAAGTCAGAAAACCCAGACATTATCGTCAACTTTTTCACAGACTCCAAAGAGCGCGTAGACGTCTTCAACAACATGGGTTGGGGCTGGGGCTGGGGAGGCTGGGGTTGGGGCGGCTGGGGTTGGGGCGGCTGGGGCTGGGGCGGTGGCTTTGGCAACAACATCTCTACCACGATAGAAGGCGTTTTGTACGTTGACTTTATAGATGCTCGCAAAAAAGAATTGGTCTGGCAAGGCATAGGCACGTCCCCACTTAAATCTACTCCAGAAAAGAAAATAGAACGTACCAACGAGATGGTTAGAGAAATCCTTATGCAATATCCACCAATGCCCAAAAAGTAACCAATTACTGGATCTAATTACTTTAGGCGCTTGATAACAAGTGTATTACTGATTTTTCCCTAAATTTATGGCGTTAGACGCGACTCGTAAACATTAATAAAAAAGCCTCTCTTCAGCACTGAAGAGAGGCTTTTTACAAGTAGGTCGTTGCCTCTTTACAGTTCAAAGAATTCTTAAAAAATCAAAACCTTTCCCCAGACCCACTAAAGGGTATCGTTTCCAGATTGTCAGAAATGTAGACACTTATTTACGAGTGCTTTAGAATTTGGGAGTATTAAAAAATATAGAAAGCCGTGACTTAAAAATCGTTTAAACTGTAGAACAAAAACAGTTTTATAAAAAAAGCCCTAGATTGCTCTAGGACTTTTAAGGGTGGAAGACCGGTTTCGAACCGGCGACCTCTTGAACCACAATCAAGCGCTCTAACCAGCTGAGCTACAACCACCATATCAATGTGAGTTTGTTTAAAGTGGATCTCAAGAATTCAACCACTCGCTTTAAGCGGATGCAAATTTAATGCATTTAAAGAAAATTGAAACTTTTTTGCTATTTATTTTAAATCAAATAGTGAATCAACCGCAGGGCAACGTTCTACATTAAAACCCTCGGCATAATCTGTACCTACCAACCTGCCTAAATTTGCAGCGCGGTAGCGAACACTGTCTAAAAAGTTTTTGTTGCTAATAGGTGTAACAGGCTCATTACTAGAAGGGTTGTGAAATTGCGAACTGTAAGACGCCACAGCTTCTATTTTAACATCCATAAAATCGGTAATATCCACAGCAACGTCGGGCGTTAAATCCCGCCATTGTATATAATGGTACACAAATTTAGGCCGCCACGCTTCTTGCACCTCGCCATCTAGCACCGTTTCTATTTTGCGTAAACCTGCTAAAAAACAACTCACACTGGCCAAATCGCTACCGCGGGCGTGATCTGGATGCCGGTCATTAACGGCGTTGCAAAGTACGATTTCAGGTTTGTATTTGCGTATCACTTTTATGACCTCGAGCTGGTGCGACTCGTCACTCACAAAAAAACCATCTTTAAAACCTAGATTTTCGCGTACTGCTAGATTTAAAATAGTAGCCGCTTTAGCAGCTTCTTCGTCCCGTATCGCTGGTGTACCACGTGTACCTAGCTCGCCACGGGTCAAATCCAGAATGCCTGTTTTTTTTCCTTGTGCAGCTTCCTTGGCCAGCGTCCCAGCACAACTTAGCTCGGCATCGTCGGGGTGTGCTGCGATGGCCAGCATATCTAGTTTTACAGCGGTATTCATGATCGCAAACTTAGTGCAATAGCCTGATTCAAATCTGCTTTAATAACAGCAGTCTCCTCAATTCCTACCGAAAATCGCAGCGTTGTATCATAAATGCCTTGCTCTGCACGCTGCGCTGCGGTTAATAAAGAATGCGAGGTCGTTGCCGGCGCTAGGATGGTGCTTTCTACACCTGCTAGACTCAGCGCTGGTTTTACTACTTGTAACGCATCTAAAAATGCCGCGGTATCTATTGTTTCATGCAATTCAAAGGACAACATACCGCCGTATGCACGCATTTGCGCAGTCGCCAGCGCATGTTGTGAATGCGATTTAAGCCCGGGATAATATACTTTTTTTACAGCCTCGTGTTGTTCTAAAAACTGGGCAAGATCTAACGCGTTTTGAGATTGCGCGGTTACTCGCAGGGCCAGTGTTTTAATACTGCGTTCTAGCAACCACACGGTGTGATCACTTAAACTACCGCCATAATTTTTAGCCGTTTTCCATAAAATATCGATGTGCTCTTGGCTCGCACTCACTGTTCCGGCAGTAATATCGCTGTGCCCACCCAGGTATTTTGTTGCGCTGTGCATGATGATATCGATGCCAAAATTAGCAGGATTTTGGTTGACGGGCGATGCAAATGTATTGTCTATAACGCTTATAAGGGAGTTCGCTTTCGCGAAAGCGGACACCATAAACATATCTACTATTTCTAAAAGCGGGTTACTGGGAGTTTCTATGTACACCATTTTTGTAGAAGGTGTCAACGCAGCCTCGAGTGACGATGCATTCAAATGTTCTACCATCGTGTAGTTAATACCCACATTTTTGAACTCGGCCGCCACAAAATGGGATGTACCCCCATAAATATTGCGTTGCAAAACAACGTGGTCGCCAGACTTTAAAAAGGCCATAAAAATGGCACTAATGGCTGCCATACCGCTACTGAAAATGAGTCCAGCTTCAGTATTTTCTAACGCCGCCATTTTTTGGGCAAGGGCGACCTGATTAGGGGTGTTAAAATATCGCGGGTATAAATTTGTCCCCTCACCGCGATAATCATAGGCCGTGGACGTGTATATAGGTGCAGTGGCACCGCCATAAATAGGGTCGTGCAACTCGCCAGCATGCACGCATATATGGTTCAAATTTTCAATGTTTTTCATCGCACGAAATTACTAGAAATAAGAACGAACAGCAATAATAGCTTCTTAAAATATCAAAAACAGCTACAAGAGACAACTTCGGTGTTTTTAGAAGAAGTCAAAAACGCATTTCATAGTATCTTTAAACCATGACACAAGCGTTTATAAACATTAAAGAACTTTTTCAAGTGCGTGAATCAACAGCGCAACCCCTGCGCGGTGCGGCTATGCAAGTAGTGCCAAGTATTAAAGACGCCTACCTGCTTGTAGAAGACGGTCGCATCGCAGCCTATGGTGCGATGAGCGATTTACAACCGCAAGAATTGAGCGAGGTTATAGATTGTGCGGACAGCATTATACTACCCGGATATGTAGATGCACACACACATGCCGTATTTGCAAACACCCGAGAAAATGAATTTAACGACCGCATAAAAGGCCTTAGTTATGAAGAAATTGCTGCACGTGGTGGCGGTATTTTAAACAGTGCCCATGCCCTTGCCCATGCAAGTGAAGAAGAACTTTTTAATAAGGCACTAGAAAGAATCATGCAACTAACACGCATGGGGACCACCACGCTCGAGATAAAAAGTGGCTATGGTTTAAGCACCGCTGGCGAACTTAAAATGCTACGGGTTATTGCAAGGTTAAAGAATGTATTTACTGCCGACGGCGAGTACCATGCCTTGAATAAAGACGCACAAATAACTATAAAAGCAACCTTTCTAGGCGCACACGCAATCCCACTAGAATTTAAAAACAACAGGAAAGCTTATATCGACCTGATTGTAAACGAGATGTTACCACAAATAGCTCGCGAGAATCTAGCCGATTTTATTGACGTTTTTTGCGAAAGCAACTACTTTACCGTCCCTGAAATGGCTCGTATCATCGCCGCTGGCAAAACGTACGGTCTACTTGCAAAAGTACATGCAAACCAGTTTAATAGCATAGGTGCGATACCAGCTGCTGTTGCTGCAGGCGCGCTAAGTGTAGACCATCTAGAACAAATGACAGCAGCCGATTTTAATGCACTTGCTGGGTCGGCTACCATCGCTACTGCCCTACCTAGCTGTTCGTTTTTTTTAGGTATCCCCTATGCTCCTGTAAACCAAATGATAGACCAGGATATTGCCGTGGCGCTAGCGTCAGACTACAATCCAGGAAGCACGCCATCGGGAAATATGAATTTTGTTTTTGCACTCGCTTGCATACAAATGAAAATGACGCCCGAGGCAGCACTCAACGCCATGACAGTGAATGCCGCACACGCACTTTATCTAGCGCACGAGGTAGGAAGCATCACCGTGGGGAAGCAAGCTAATTTATTATTTTTTAAAGATATCGATACGCTTGCTCGCATACCGTACTCGTTTGGTGATATGCTTGTTTCTAGAGTGATGACACAAGGTGTTTTTATAAATTGACTATGGAACATTTTAGATACTTTACTCAAGGTGCATGCGACCGTTTTAAATCCCCACGCTACCATCTGGAACACGCTGATGCGCAAATTATAGAAGAGCCCGCAACCAGTTTTAAAGATTGTATAACGATTTGTGAAAACCTCGCTGCATTACAACAATCAGCAGCAAAATATGTGATTATAGGTATTCCCGAGGATATAGGCGTGCGAGCCAACATGGGTAGACCAGGTGCTCATGAGGCGTGGAGTGCTTTCCTAACACAATTTTTAAACTTGCAACATCATCCTCTTAATGATGTGCATCGCTTTTGTATTTTGGGGGCTGTGGAAACGACAGATTTGATGCGCGACACGGCGCTACTCGATGCAACAAAACACCATGACCGCGTCCTATTAAGTCGTGCTGTACAAGAATTAGATAAGCGCATTTGTAAGATTTTGAGCGCTGTACTTGCCACAAATAAAATTCCTATCGTTATAGGCGGTGGTCATAACAATTGTTATCCTTTATTAAAAAGTTTTGGACAAAGTGCACCCATAGATTGTATAAACATAGATGCCCACACCGATTTGCGAGCGGCGATAGGACGACACAGCGGCAATGGTTTTACCCATGCCCTAAAAAATGGTTATTTACACAATTATTACATGCTAGGTATTCAAGAACCCTATCTAAGTGAGGCGATGTTTCATACCATAAATACACATCAAAACATAGTATACCATCCCTATGTACCAGGAAATTTTAATCCAGAAGAATTGGTACAACATGTTTTTAAGTGCGTCGATGTTAAAAACTTTGGATTAGAAATAGACATGGATGTTGTTGCAAACTTTCCGTCGAGTGCGCAATCACCCGCTGGTTACAGTTTTGAGCAATTGCGCATACTTGTACAAACCATTTGTAAGCAGGCGGCTAACAGCCCACGATATATTCATGTTTGTGAAGCTGCACCCCGATATGGAACCCCGCACGAAACTGGAAAGGCACTCGCATTGCTTGTGAATGATTTTAGGTAAACGCTAACTAAATCATAAGAACAATTCCTATTTACTAGACTATTGCGAAATTTGGAGAAAATTTTAACACATCATGAAAAATATACTTTTTGCATTTATCGCTATGGCTACATTAACCAGTTGCAACTCTCAAAGAACGTCCTCAGCTGGGGGATCTGCGAGCATTGCCAATGAAAAGCCGAGCATCGACGTGATAAGCCACGCCACTTTTATCATGAATTGGAACGGCACTACTATTTACATAGACCCTGTAGGTGGCGCCGATAGTTTTGCAGGCAAGCCAACTGCCGACTTGGTGCTCGTTACCGATGTTCATGGTGACCACGCAGATGCTCCAACCTTAAAGGCAGTACAAGGCACCGCAACCCTGGTGACCCCACAAGCAGTTGCCACAAAAATAGGTGCTGACTTTGCGCCAACCATACTAGCTAATGGCGAAACCAAAACAATTGCAGGCTTTACGATTACCGCCGTACCCATGTACAACCTCACAAGCGATCGTCTTAAATTTCATGAAAAAGGTCGTGGAAACGGTTATATCATAGAAAAAGACGGCTATCGCGTTTACATATCTGGCGATACCGAAGATATTCCTGAAATGCGCGCTCTTAAAAATATAGACCTCGCTTTTGTGTGCATGAACCTGCCGTACACCATGGTTGTCGAGCAAGCTACAAGTGCGGTACTCGAGTTTAAACCTAAAGAGGTTATTCCATATCACTACCGCGGTAGCGAGGGCAAACTAGATACAAACAAATTTAAAAGTCTAGTAAACGCAGCCGATAAGAACATCGAGGTAAGATTGCTAAACTGGTATCCAGAATCCTAACCGTTTTTAAGACAATATAAATCATTTCTTTTCCAGTAGATCAGGTTTGAGAGGCTCGCTTTCGCGAAAGCGAAATTAACAACATCCAGATTTTTGTAAAATAAAAGTAGATTGGTAAAAGTTGCTTTATGCAAACCCAATTAGGGCAAAAGGTCGGCTAGTTCTTTACCCACCAGGCTGCCTATTGCGACGCCCATGCCACCCAACTTGACGCCGCAGTAAACGCGGTTGCCTACTTGTTTTACAATGGGTTTTTTAGAAGACCCTACACCCATAATACCCGACCAGCGGTGATCTATTTCTACCGTCTGGTCGGGTATAATAATATTTGTTAGCAACCACTCGAGTTGCTGTTGAATAAGCGGTGTTTGAGCAAATACAGTCGTTTGCTCCCCCGCAAAATCCAGATTACGGCCACCACCCAGCAAGATGCGGTCATCTATATTGCGGAAATAATAGTACCCCTTATCTAGATGAAACGTGCCCTTTATAGCGAGATTCTTTATGGGTTTTGTAATAAGCACTTGCGCCCGTGCAGGCTGCACATTTTCTTTTAAAAGTTGCGATGCAAACCCGTTAGTTGCAACAAAAAGATGACCCGTACTGTATTCAAAATGGTTTGTTTTAAGCATCACCTTACCTGTAGTTTCTAGCACCTGTTCTACTGTGATGTTGTTTAATATTTGGATGTTTTTACGATGGGTTAAACGCAACAGTGCAACCATCATTTTACCAGTATCTATCTGCCCTTCAAAAGGATTAAAACTATACTGTGATTGTATGTTGTTAAAATGAAAGTCATTATTCTTAAGCTGAAACATGGGTGCGTTAAACACAGGAAACAGCAAGGTATTCACTCGTGCTAGTTGTGCGATGGACGTATCGTAAAGCGCTGGGTCTGTTTTTAAAAATAACTCGTACCCACCTAAATTTTTATAACCTATCGTGCTGTCGCCTAGTGTTTTGCGCAACACTTGTAACCCGTTAATGCGCTGTTGCACCAGTTGCAGCACCTCGTCAGGAGCGTGGTGTTGCAAATCATCTATAAGTTCGCTTAAACTGCCAAAACACGCAAAGCCTGCATTTTTTGTGCTTGCACCTTGTGGCAATACGCCTTTTTCTAGAATAACGATTTTAGCTTTTGGGAATCGCTCGCGCAGTTGCAGGGCACAAAACAAACCCAGGATACCGCTGCCTACAACGGTAAAATCTATGTTAGATAACCACGATTTTTGTTCCCAATAAGATAAATCCATACATGCAATATTGATAGTACTATAGACACAACGTTTTTTGGGTTCGCTTTCGCGAAAGCGAAATACTTAACAATTCGTGTAAAAATACCACACGCATCGTTTAGCAAATTTGCTTCTTCCTAAAATTTTTAATTAAATAGCCAGGCGTAGACCAAAGTCATGCATCGGGATTTTTCTTTTTGAAAAGGGAGCCTATGCCTTTACCTATTTTATGAACGGCCTCGATACCTTTATTTAAAGACTCGGGTGTGAAATCGTCATACTGGTCGCCGCGGTAGTTCTCACTGTGTTGTTGTGGATAAATCACCATGCGTGTGTTTGCGGCAAAATGCTTTTCTAATTTTAACGGCAAGTTTTCGTAAGCGCTCATGTAGGAAGTCGCACCCCTGCGTGCAGAAACGAGCACAAAAAGGTCGTTATCTTTTATATTTCTAGACAGTACCAAAAAATCATCCCAGTCTGAAAATAAGTTTACAGATATGGATGCGGTTAGTTTTGCAACCTTCATGGATTTTGCCACGGCTTTTTCGGTTGTTTCATTGCAGTAAAAAACAATAGGAATACTCAATTCTTGAGCGAGTACAGCAATTTTATGAAGCCAAGAGTCAAAACCGATTTCATATTCAACAAGCGGCGGTGCGCCTACCACAATACGTTTATGTACAACGAGTGGCTTTTCTAAATGACATATAAACAGGGTTTTATAAGTTGTTTCTAAAATACTATCTACCTTATCATCGCCTAGTAACTTGTCAAAGAAACCCGAGCGTTGTGGCCAGCCTAAAATGATGATATCGGCCATGATTTCTCGCGAAATACGGGATATACCACTTGCGGTGTTGTAATCTATGGTGGTAATGATGTTTACCAAAGTTTCAGACGCGCTGGCCTGTTTTACAAATTCCTCTAATTTATTTCTTGCTCTAAGGATATTAATTTCGGACTCGTCGTTGTTAGAAACGACTGATAGTACCGATACAGGGTTTAAAGATTTCTTATCTTTTATAAAAATGGAAAACTCTAAAAGCTTTTCAATGTTCGCAATATCGGCAATGGGTAATAAAATGTGTTCACTACGAGCAGCATTTGCATTTGTTAAAATTTCTGTATCATCTTCAGACTCTAACACAATTTTTTTGGCTGCTTTTTCGGTGGCAAATGAAGCTACGATACAGGTAATTAGAATAAGAATGATGGTGCCGTTTAAAATATTATCGTCTAAAATCCCTGCCTTGTAACCTACTAAAATAACAGCTAGTGTTGCCGCGGCATGTGCGCTACTTAATCCAAAAATAAGTTGGCGTTGGGCCGTTGAGTATTTAAATATTATTTGGGAGAAAAAAGCGGCAATCCATTTACCGAAGAGCGCTACCACAGATAGTGTTCCTGCAACGATAAGTGCTGTCGGGCCGCTTAAAATAACACTTACATCTACCAGCATCCCAACGCTAATTAAAAAAAATGGGATGAACAATGAGTTGCCTATGAACTCAATGCGATTCATAAGCGCTGATGAATGCGGGATAAGCTTATTTAATGCGAGACCAGCAACAAATGCACCAATGATAGGTTCTACACCAGCAACCTCGGCAAGGAATGCCGCAAGAAAAACAATTGACAAAACAAATATGTAATGCGAATGTTTCTCACTCTCTAATTTGCGAAAAAACCATTTTGCAATACGGGGAATAATAAAAAACATGATACCCGAGAAAATTGCCAAAGAAACAAGGAGCCGTGTCCAAAACGTTGCATTAAGATTTCCCTGACTATTTCCCATAATCACGGCAAGGATTATAAGCACGGCGGTATCGGTTAAAATGGTGCCACCCACAGCAACAGCAACTGCCTGATTTTTTGAAACACCTAGCTTACTTACGATGGGATAAGCCACGAGGGTGTGTGTTGCAAACATGCTAGCAGTTAACAAACTGGCATTAAAGCCATATTCAAGGAAATAATAACAAACAGGAAACCCGATACTCAACGGGAAAATAAACGTAAAAAAGCCGAATAATAGACTTTTATTTTTATGAGACCTAAATTCGTTCATGTCCAGATCCAGACCGGCAATAAACATGATATACAATAAACCAATGGTAGAAAAAAGATCGATCGCCGATGTTTTTTCCAGTACATTCAATCCATAAGGACCTATCACCACGCCCGCTATAATCAACCCGATAATACCAGGAATGTTGAGCTTTCTTAAAAGAATGGGAGACAACAAAATAATAAATAATATCAAAGAAAAAATGAGAACAGGATTACCTAGAGGTAAATCAAATTCATGGATAAGATGATTAAAAAAATCAGTCATTTGTTCCCTTTTATTATTTTAAATTTAACTAGCAAAATTACTCATATCTTGTCCACACCTTGCATATGATGCGACACTTTTATGGCGGTGTGCCACTCATAAAAAAGACAAAAGATTTCGCAAATGTTTTATCATTTTTAAATAAATTGTTAGCATGTAAAACAACATGTCTACACATTTTACGATATACATCCAGTGTAAGAAAAACAAATTTATCGCAATACAAAAAATAGATTGTGCAGATTTTATAAAACCTATCTTTAGGAAAATTGTCTAATCTTTATGAAGTAAATTATTTTTATCTTGAACAATTTACCGTTAGATAAGTACTCGATTAACCCAACGAGCCCTCAAAAACCTGTGCATTTATACCGTAAAATATGAAAAATATAAAGAAAATAGGACTTGCCCTTTCTGGTGGTGGTGCAAAAGGTATTGTACATGCTGGCGTCATTAAGGCACTTTTAGAAAAAAACATAACGGTAAGCCACATATCGGGCGCCAGTGCGGGTGCAATAATAGGTGCGTTATTTGCTGCAGGAATGGCTGCCGATGATATGTTGCATTTCTTTGAAAAATCGAATCTGTTCCACCCAAGCGGGTATGCTTTTAAACAAGCTGGTTTTATAAAAAGCTCTCATTTTTCAACACAAATAAGTGAAGTGATACCTAAAGACAGCTTTGAATCGTTAAAAATCCCACTCTCTATAACAACAACAAACATTAACGATGCAACGAGCGTTGTGTTTAACAGCGGTCCACTTTATCACCCATTACTTGCGAGCGCAGCATTTCCAGGTATTTTTACACCAGTAGAAATTAATGGAAAAACATATATAGACGGTGGTGTCATGAACAATTTTCCAACAGACCTTTTAACCGATTGTGATTTTATTATAGGCAGTTATGCAAATAAGGTAGACGAACTGGGTGATAAAAAACTTAAACGATCATTTGATGTTGCAAGTAGGGCATTTTGTATCAATCAATTTTCTAAAGATAGTACACAATTTAAAGCATGCGACATACTAATAATGCCCAGTCATTTACAGGACTTTGGGATGTTCAGTTTTAAGGAACTTGAAAAAATCTTTGAAATGGGGTATGCGTGTGCTTTAACACAAATAGAAGAATGTGCAGCGTTAAAAACCATGCTGGCATAGACTTTTAATTATGTAAGCAATCCGGCCATTACGATCAAAAATACAGGTTGCATAAATGGTGTAATGGAAGCTTGTTACAAACAGATAATACAGGTTATAATCGTTAAATGAACACTAGATAACCACTGTATCACAAGAATATATGCAAGAGTAGCATTACTGAAATCCTTTAAAAAACGAGTTAACAAAACGGGGGATTTCCGGATAGAAATGGGTTAAAGAAACACACAATAATAAGCAAGCTTTGACACCCTAAATCAAACATATTTCTTGTATCGAGTCGCAAGCTAGAAGATCAATTTAATCATTAGCTACACCAGTGCTATAAAACAACCACCATTAAAAAGACTGTTTCCTCTTCAATAAAAGGAAACAGTCTTTTTGTAATGAATCATTCTATTAATCATTCATGGTTGCAAGAAACTCCTCGTTGTTGCGAGTTTGTTTAATGCGCTGCGAAATAAACTCCATTGCTTCTACAGGATTCATGTCTGCTAAATATTTACGTAAAATCCACATGCGTTGGAGCGTTTCTTTATCTAGTAGTAAATCGTCGCGGCGGGTAGACGAAGATGTAAGATCAATGGCAGGGAAAATACGGCGGTTAGAAATGTTTCTATCCAGCTGCAGCTCCATGTTACCGGTTCCTTTAAACTCTTCAAAGATGACCTCATCCATTTTAGAACCTGTTTCAGTAAGTGCTGTGGCAATAATCGATAAAGAACCCCCGCCTTCTATGTTACGCGCTGCACCAAAAAAACGTTTTGGTTTGTGCAATGCATTTGCATCTACCCCACCAGAAAGTACTTTACCACTAGCAGGCTGCACGGTGTTGTAGGCACGTGCGAGTCGGGTAATAGAATCTAATAAGATAACAACATCGTGACCACACTCCACCATGCGTTTTGCTTTTTCTAAAACAATATTTGCTACCTTAACATGATCATGAGCTTCTTTATCAAATGTAGATGCAATGACCTCGCCACTTACATTGCGCTGCATGTCAGTAACTTCTTCTGGACGCTCGTCTATAAGAAGTATTATTTGATAAACCTCAGGATGGTTTGCAGCGATGGCATTTGCAATATCTTTAAGCAACATGGTCTTACCTGTCTTAGGTTGCGCTACAATCATACCACGTTGTCCTTTACCTATAGGTGAGAATAAATCCATAACACGTGTAGAAACCGATGAGCGGCGATCTGCTATATTAAATTTTTCATCGGGAAACAATGGCGTCAAATGTTCAAAAGAGACACGATCACGCACGACATTGGGGTCTAGACCATTAATCTTTGAGATTTTAATTAAAGGGAAATACTTTTCACCTTCTTTAGGCGGCCTTACCATACCTAAAACAGTATCTCCTGTCTTAAGTCCAAAAAGTCGTATTTGAGATTGGGAAACATATATGTCGTCTGGCGATGCTAAATAATGATAATCACTGCTGCGCAAAAACCCGTACCCGTCGGTCATCATGTCCAGGACGCCCTCACTCTCTATGATTCCATCAAATTCATAGTCTGGGTCTCGATACCTGTTACGTGTATCTTTATTTCCTTTAGGCACCGCATTTAATAGATTTTGCTTGTGCTTTTGGTTGTTTTGCCTGTTGTCATTTCGGTCATTTCTGGGCGGCCGCTCCTCGCTTTTTGTAGGAGTTGCAACTGGTTCGGTAGAAACTGGGTTACGTTCTATGGGATGTGGTCTTTTATTTTCTCTGATTGGCCGTTTTTCTTGTACCGCCTCCTTTTTTTGCTCTTGTTGTGTGGTTTCAGCAGTAGCTGTTTGAGGGTCAGTCGCTACATTGTCGGTAGTTGCTTGTTCTTTGGGCTTTGTTTCTACCGTTTCCTTTTTAGCCGGTTGCTCCTTACGATCTTTTCTTAATCGCAGCGTACGTTGCTTTTTAGGCAAATCATTTTCAAACGGTGTGTCTGATGTTGAATTACTAGCGACCTTTTCTATTTTAGACGGGTCTGCGGCTTGCAGGTCTAGAATTTTGTAAACCAGATCTAGTTTACGCATTTTTTGATACTGTGGTACTTTTAAATTTTTTGCAATTTCCTGCAATTCAGGAAGTTTCTTTGATTTTAAATCAGCTATTTGAAACATATAAGCGTTATGGAATAAATTTTAGATTAGTCGTATACTACTTTTTATAAAATAAAGAGAGAAGATACTGGTGCGTGGTGAACTTAAAAAGAGAACGTTACCACATTTGCCATGCAATGATACATTAAAATTTTTAATCTCGGTGTTATTTTGTGCTACTATGTTTTATTTTTGCACCGCTTAAACAATTTTGTAGCGACATTTATGATACAACGTGTACAAACCATCTATTTACTATTTGCGGCGGCACTTTCAGCATCGCTACCATTTGTAGTAAATTTGTGGAAAAATAGTGACGGTACAATTGTTACGGCAATAGATAAACCCTTGTACATCGTCATTTTTTTAGTAAGTGCCGCAGCATCTTTAGGAACCATTTTTTTATTTAAGAATCGTCAATTACAAACAGTTATCAATCGACTTAATATCATATTAAATTTTATTTTGCTAGGAGTTTTCGTTTATCAATCGCTAACCGTGTCTGGAGGTGAGGCGTCACCAGAGAAAGGCATTGGCATGCTCATTCCTATCTTTTCTATCGTTTTATTGGTTCTTGCTAACAAGGCCATTAGAAAGGATGAGTTGCTTGTAAAATCTGCTGATAGATTACGTTAAACACTGTATCTTAGTTTATTAGTGAAAGAAATCCTGTGAGGCGCCACCTTGCAGGATTTTTTATTTTAAGCAGTAGATTTTTGGGTAGTTCGCTTTCGCGAAAGCGTAACACATAACCATCTACCTGCATTCATAAGCAACTCGTTAAGACCTATCCTTTTCTACCACCTCTAAATTTTTAACCTTACCAGCAACGATTTCAAATCGCAACATGGTGCGTTTATTATGAAAACCATGAAGGCCCACAGCACCGGGATTCATGTGTAAACAATTCATTTTTTTGTCCATCATTACTTTAAGAATATGGCTATGGCCGCAAATAAAAAGCTGTGGCGGGTTGCTATAGATTTCCTGACGTATTGCGGGGTTGTACCTGCCTGGATAACCGCCTATATGTGTGATCCATACATCCATGCCCTCGCACATAAAACGGTTGTGCAAAGGGAATTGTAAACGGGCTTTATCGTCATCTATATTGCCATAAACTGCCGTTAAAGGTTTTAATTGTGCTATTTCATCGGTGACTTTTAAATCGCCTATATCCCCTGCATGCCACACTTGGTCGGCCCATAAGATGTGTTTGCGCATAAAGTCGTCTATGTAGCTGTGCGTGTCAGATAGTAAAAGGATTTTCATGATTCAAAGGTATTTTATTTAAAGGAGAGTTTGCGGTTTGCATTATTCATTAAGAACGAAATCTTGAAAACTGTGAAAATTATACTCTTGCATTTGTTTCTAACTTCTCGCTTTTTACTTTTGAAAAACGCATATGTCTTAAGCCATAACTCATGACTAAAAAACTCCCCGCTTATAACTAAAAAAACCTCATCATTATAACAAAAGTATAAAGCTTTCCCCTTGGCAGAAAGGGAACAGGATAGTGGCTTGCCGCTATCCAAGGGGGTTGCTGTGGTAAATAAAAAGCCGCGTGATTTAATAATTCTTGATTTTTAACTTACGGGTGTTAGATGTTAGAAATAAGAAATTAAACTCTTGATACTTTTGTATTTGGTCTTGATTACTAAAAAATAATGTCCTAAGTCTGATGTAATAACTGCTAACTGATAACTGCTAACTATAAAATTCACAGTTCTGGATACTTAATACTTTGTACTTAATACTTTGTACTCCCCCCTCACAACTCGCAATTAAAAAACACCATCTTCTTCTTATAAAAATTATCTTTGCGACGCTATGGAATTTACCCAACGTTACTTTATTGAATTGGCTTATGACGGCACAAATTATCACGGCTGGCAGCGACAACCGCAAGCAATATCTGTACAACAACTAGTAGAAGAAGGGTTGCAAAAAATGTTGCGATCCACCATAGCTATTACAGCCGCTGGCCGCACAGACACTGGTGTGCACGCGACACAAATGTTTGCACATTTTAATTTCCTACCCGATTTAAATGTGAGTCATTTGGTTTACCGCCTTAATAGATGGTTACCGCAAAGTATAAGTATTTACCACATTTTTCCTGTAGCCGGAACAGCACATGCCCGGTTTGACGCTGTGTCGCGTTCTTACGAATACCATTTTCAGTTGCGACCAAATCCATTTAAGAACAATTACAGTTATGTATTGTACAGTCTGCCTGATTTTAATCTCATGAACGAGGCTGCACAGGTATTACTTACCTACACCGATTTTCAATGTTTTTCGCGAGTAAAAACAGATGTTAAAACCTACCTTTGTACCATTACCGAAGCGCGGTTTGAGCAGCGAGACCATACTGTCATTTTTCATATACGGGCAAATAGATTTTTACGTAATATGGTGCGCGCCATTGTAGGCACTTTATTAGACATAGGATACAGTAAAAAAACCATTGCCCAGTTACATCAAATTATCGCTTCAAAAAATCGTGATTTGGCTGGTGCCAGCGCCCCAGCCAGAGGTTTATATTTAACAAAAGTGGAATATCCACAACATTATACAGTTCTAAAATAAATGGCTGAATCAACGACGGGCAACGCCTTTAACACTTCTCTATTCAAGAGGTTACTTTCCTACACAGCGCCTTATCGTGGCACTTTTTATTTTGTGGCATTTACGGCTATTGCTAGTGCTGTGGTATCATTAGGAACCCCGTATCTAGTTAAAGTTGCCATCGATGACCACATCGTACCCCAACAACCTGATGGTTTTATCACCGTGTTACTTCTTATGGTTGCGGTACTTGTACTAGAAGTTTTACTTCAATTAAGCTTTACATTCTATGCAAACTGGTTGGGACAACATGTTATTAGAGACATACGCAGCAAGCTTTTCAAACATATGATGAGCTTTAAAATGAAATACTTTGATAAAAGTGCCGTAGGAAAACTGGTCACGAGGTCGGTAAGTGATATAGAAACCATCGCTAGTATTTTTTCTGAAGGGTTATTTATGATTATTTCAGACTTGCTTAAAATGATAGCGGTTTTGGGTTTTATGATTTTTGTGAGCTGGCAATTAACACTTATCGCGCTTATTGTAATGCCATTCATTGTTTATGCAACACGATTGTTTCAAAAGGCCATGAAAAAAGCCTTTGAAGAGGTGCGCAACCAGGTAAGCAATCTCAACACGTTTGTACAAGAACGCGTCACCGGTATGAAAATCGTACAAATTTTTAATCGGGAAAAAATAGAGCATCAGCGCTTTATGGAGATTAATAACAGGCACCGCGTGGCATGGGTAAAAACGGTATGGTACAACTCTATCTTTTTTCCTATTGCCGAGTTGGCCTCGAGCATTACCATAGGCCTTATCGTGTACATAGGCGTGATTATGAATCTAGGGGCGTCTTATCAGGCGGTAGAAATAGGTGTTATCGTCATGTTTATAGACCTCTCCCAAAAGTTATTTAGACCACTTAGACAAATTGCCGATAAATTTAACACCCTGCAAATGGGCATGGTTGCAGCTAACCGCGTTTTTGAAATTCTGGACACCAACTCGCAAATAGAAGACGAGGGTACAATTACCGCGACATCCCTACAAGGCGAAATAACATTTAAAGACGTTGATTTTGGGTATGTAGAAAATGAACTTGTACTTAAGGGATTAAATTTTACCGTTGCATCTGGACAAACTGTTGCAATAGTTGGCGCTACTGGCGCAGGTAAATCTACCATCATTAATTTACTTTCGCGATTTTATGAAATTAATAGCGGCACCATCTTTATAGATGGAGTAGATACTAAAGACTATAAACTCGCTAGTTTGCGGTCTGAAATTGCCGTCGTGCTGCAAGACGTATTTTTATTTGCCGATAGTATTCTAAATAACATTACCTTAAAAAATACGACAATAACCGAAAATATGGTCATGACAGCAGCACGCAAAATAGGTGTTCATGATTTTATTGCATCGCTACCGGGTGGCTACCATTACAACGTTAAAGAACGTGGGGTCATGTTAAGCTCGGGGCAACGACAACTTATTGCTTTTTTACGCGCTTATGTTTCTAACCCGAGCATCCTCGTTCTAGACGAGGCCACGAGTTCCATAGACGCGCAAAGTGAGCAGCTAATTCAAAACGCTACAGACATCATTACAAAAGGTCGCACCTCTATCGTCATTGCCCACAGGCTGGCAACCATTAAAAAAGCTGATAAAATCATTGTCATGGACGCTGGTGAAATCGTGGAGATGGGAACACACAGCGAGCTGTTATTAAAAGAAAACGGCTACTACCGCAACCTGTATGAAGTACAGTTTGTGGGACAAGATGTAGCCTAGCTTTAGGTAAACCTCGTTTGATTTTTTTTTACAATTTGATTAATAGCATTTTAAAGGATGAAATACCGTCCTAAAACGCCCTCGCCTACACCTTTTTTTATAATAAAGTTAAAACTGGATAACTTACACAACACAAAGCATACACAGCTTTGTAACGGAAAAATCAGGTATGCCTTTTACACAAACTCACGGTAGTCTACCCTATTTTTCTGTTGCAACAAAATAAGCGACACCCGCAATGATTCCCACAATTATAAATACTACAAACGATAAGATAACAACCAGCAGAGCTACTAATGTTTTTAAAATAATTTGCGACAGGTTAAGATGAAAGCAGCGCTTATAGGCATACGCATTGTAAAGAATCATAAGCGGAAAGGTTGCAAATGACATGTAAAACATCGAAGGTGGGTACAACAAGGTAAACGCAATGCTAAATGGGGTAGTCACAATCATAGAGTGACTGTAGGTGTACATATAAAAAACACATTGCTCTGTAAAATTATAATACCGTTTGTTAAAAAACGTAATTCGGCCTATGAGTGCGAGAAATGGTATCGTCGCAAACAGTATAATCGCCTGATAGTCGGTCGCAAGTTTTTCAGTAAAATCATTTATTTTCTTTTGCACTGCCGCAGATGTTTCTGCAGCTTCTATTGCTTTGGCGTCAGTGAGTTGGCTTTTTTGAGTTATCGTTTCCTCGGGTTGAAAACTTTGAGCTATTTCATTAATATCAATATTTGCTTGTTTAAGCGCATACACATAAATCCCACTTACAAAAAGAGCGATTAGTAAATACCTAATCGCATCTACATGACCCATGCGACGGCCATGTATATATCCATTGATGACTGCTTCAGGCCTTTTAAATAAATCTATAAAAGTGCGCATAAAACGGGTATCAAACCCCAGATACATATCAGAAAAATCGGCAACCACATTGCGCATGGTAATGCGTTTTTCTATCCATTTTGCACCGCAATTAGAGCAATATGTTTTGTTTACATACAACAGGCTATCACAATTTTTACAAATACGTTCCATGGTCGGTGGTTAGTTAAGTCGGTTAGTAGCACACGTGGCTTTTTTGTTTCATATACAGTATAACTAGGAATACAATGTCTTGTATAGTTTTATAGTCTCCATGGCCTCGCGCACATCGTGGACTCTTAAAATTTTTGCCCCTTGCTGCAAGGCAACCATATGCAAGGCGGTGGTGCCATTTAAAGCTTCTTGCGCGGTAATTTCTAAAGTTTTATAAATCATGGATTTGCGAGACACTCCTGCAAGTACAGGAACATCCAGTGTTTGTAACAAATTCATGTGTCGCAACAATGTAAAATTTTGCTCAATCGTTTTTGCAAAACCAAATCCAGGATCTATCACGATGTCATTAATTCCCGCAGCTCGAGCAGCAGCAATGCGCTCACTAAAATAAAAAACAATTTCATACAACAAATCTTCATAAGTTGTGAGCGACTTCATCGTTTGTGGTGTCCCCCGCATGTGCATTATGACATACGGTACCTGCGCACGCGCGACCGTTGCGAGCATAACGCCATCTAGCAACCCTGCACTTATATCGTTCACCATGTTTGCTCCATGCTGTAGGGCTTTAAGAATGACGCTTTCGCGAAAGCTATCACAACTAACCGCCACACCAGGAAATGACTTACTCACAAGTTCTAAAACAGGTAGTACACGCTGGCATTCTTCATCAACAGAAATATCGTGCCCGTCTGGTCTTGAACTATATCCACCTACATCGATAAAGGTCGCGCCGTCCTGAAGCATTTTTTCAACAAGTGTTAAGACAGCGAGATCGCTAGACAATCGACCACCGTCATAAAAAGAATCTGGCGTGCAGTTTACAATTCCCATCACATGAGGGGTCGCGAGGTCTATAAGTTTACCTGCACAATTTATAGTAGCCATGAATGGTGGATAATTAATTTATAATGGCGAAATTTACACAAAATTTAACGGATTTTATGAGTACCACCAGCCAGCAATATGACGCCGTGATGGCAACCTGTAGAACCTTGTTTATCAATAAAATGAAAGACTATGGCAGTGCATGGCGCATATTGCGATTACCATCGTTTACAGACCAGATTTACATTAAAGCACAACGCATACGCGGACTGCAAACCCTGAACGAGCGCAAAGTAAACGAGGGCGAGCAAATTGAGTTTATGGGTATTATCAATTATTCCATCATGGCGCTGGTACAATTAGAAAAAGGCGTGGTAGAGCAACCCGACCTGAGTCTGGAAGATGCTATCTCCCTTTACGACCGCCATGCAGCGGTAACTAAAAAACTGATGCTGGATAAAAACCACGATTATGGCGAGGCGTGGCGCGAGATGCGGGTAAGTTCCCTAACCGACTTAATCCTTCAAAAATTGCTGCGTGTAAAACAAATAGAAAACAACGCAGGTAAAACCCTCGTGTCTGAGGGCCTCGAGGCAAATTATCAGGACATGGTGAATTATGCCGTGTTTGCGATGATACATTTGGGCGCGAATCAAAATTAGAGTTTGCTAAAACTGCAATCTTTTTAAGTCAATTTTTATAAAATATTTCTTAAACACAAGCCATTTACGTAATAAAAATGATTCCTAAATGTTACAAAACAAAAAAGCCATTGGACTTAAAACCATAGGCCTCTTGAAAAAGGGAAGTAAAGTCATCGCCCTAGTTTATTTCAGTGTTTTGTTCATCTGTTATGCCATAGAAACTATGACTTCTATAGAAATCGCATTTCTATCAAAAACAAACGTGATCATCTGGGCCTCCTTTTTGATTTGTTTTGTCTACGGCGTTTTAGATTAAATAGCATCTATAATGGCTAAAAAGGATTAAAGGCCTGCTTTTTTGCTTACGTCTGGAATTGATATTTATTACAAACTCAAAACTAACAAACTCACCACTAAAAAACTTACCACTCACAAACTCATAACTAAAAAATCACTTCCATTTAATCCCACACCCCATA
>DAIRDE010000015.1:26587-48185 GCA_036796335.1 Nonlabens sp. | reverse complement strand
GATTTTTATGTCTTAATTCATGACGTTGAAGTAAGAAGTTTATTTTATAAATTGATTACCTAGAAAACAAATTATAAAAAGAATTATGACGACTTTATTCGTTGATTCAAACTGGATTCTTGTGTTTTTTATGATCGCAATGCTACATACACCACTGTGTTTTTCTCTACAGCGCTGGTATGCCTCACAAAAAATGTATGCGCATCGTGTTGCAATTTTAAAAGATATGCGTCTCCTTGAAAATAGCAATCGACAACAAGCGCTTTTAGACCGTGATCACCTATTTGCAAGGCATGCGGATAACATAGTAATTCTTCTTTGTTATCAAAAAGCCGTGCAGGAATCACATTTACATCATCAAATAAAGAAGCGCCATAGACTGTAATGGGGTGAGCGTATACCTCGCTGGTTAAGCGATTGTCTATCATTTTACCATTTTGTAAGACCATGGTGCAGTCAGTAAACGCAAGTACGTCGTCTTTATCGTGGGTGGCAATCAGGCAGGTGATTTGGTTTTTTTTGAAATGTGAGAATAAGCTGCGGCGCAGTTCGTTTTTTCTAAAGTTATCAATGTTTGAAAAAGGCTCGTCCATTAATAAAACCTTCGGTTGTTGCGCGAGTGCTTTGGCTATAGCCACGCGTTGCTTTTGACCGCCCGAAAGGGTTTTTACTTTACGCGTTGCATATTCTTGCATACCAACTAAAGTGAGCATTTCTTCTATAATGACTTTACGGTGGTCCATTTGTAAAGAGACATGCTCTCCTACATTTTCAAAAACGGTGGTAAAGGGCATGAGGTCAAATTCTTGTGGGACATACTTCATCATTTCATGTCCAGGAATTAAATGATGATTTGCGCCTAAAAGCTGCTCGCCGTTATAATGAACCGTACCTTGTTGTTCTTGTAGCAAGCCATAAATTAAATCGAGTAGCGTGCTTTTGCCACAGCCGCTCTCGCCTATTATTGCCGCGATGGTGCCTTGTTCTAGCGATAAATGAATGTTTTCTAATACAGTCTTAGAACCGTATGAAAACGAGATGTTTTCTAATACAAGCATGGTATAAAGGTAGGAAGTGATTCATAAAAAATCCGACGGAAAAATCGTCGAATTTTTAATGGTTTACTGTGAAGTGTGCTTTACATCTTTACCCCCATGTTAAATAACGCAAAGCCATAGATATCGGCAGCTTCCTCGATAATTTTTGCGGTAGGTTTACCAGCGCCATGGCCGGCATCTGTTTCTATGCGTATTAGGACAGGGTTGGTACCGCTTTGTTTTGCTTGCAGTTCTGCGGCAAATTTAAAAGAATGCGCGGGCACTACACGGTCATCATGGTCTCCTGTAGTTACCATGGTTGCTGGATATGCAACACCTGATTTCACGTTGTGTACTGGAGAGTAATTTTTAAGGTAGGTAAACATTTCAGGACTATCCTCGGCAGTGCCATAGTCGTATGCCCAGCCTGCACCTGCGGTAAATTTGTTGTAACGCAGCATATCGAGTACCCCCACCGCAGGAAAAGCAACTCCTGCTAGGTCGGGACGCTGCAACATGACCGCACCCACGAGCAAACCACCGTTTGATCCACCTTGTATAGCAAGGTGTTTAGTGTCGGTATATTTGTTTGCTTTTAACCACTCGCCAGCTGCTATAAAATCATCAAAGACATTTTGCTTTTGCATTTTAGTACCGGCGTCGTGCCATTTTTTACCATACTCACCGCCACCGCGCAAGTTTGCCACAGCATACACGCCACCCATTTCCATCCACGCAGCACGTGAAACAGAGAATCCAGGATTAAGCGAAATATTAAACCCGCCATAACCGTACAAAATGGTTGGATTTTGACCGTTTAATTCAATGCCCTTTTTGTGCGAAACAATCATCGGTATTTTTGTACCGTCTTTTGAGGCGTAAAATACCTGTTTACTCTCGTATTGTGAGCTGTCAAAATCGATATCGGGTGCGTTGTAAAGAGTCGATGCTCCTGTAGCGATATCATATTTATAAATACTGCCAGGTGTGGTATAATTTGTAAAACTGTAGAACATGGTTTTATCCTTATCTTTTGCACTAAAACCACCAGCACTTCCTACACCAGGCAATGCCACTGTACGTACTAACGAGCCATCCATGTTAAGTTGCAATATTTTAGTTACTGCATCCACTGTATAGTCGGCAAAAATATAACCGCCACCTGTAGAGGCGCTTAATACATTTTGCGTTTCAGGGACCACATCTACCCATGTAGCTGGTGTTGGATTTTTAAAGTCGGTAGCAACGATGCGTTTGTTAGGTGCGTTTAGGTCTGTTATAAACCACAATTTGCTACCTTCATTATGCAGGAAATCGGTATTGGTGTCAAAGTTATCTAGTACGGTTACAAGCGGGGCATTAGGGTCTTGCAGTGATTCTATAAATAATTTACCACCGTTTGTAGATGTGCTTGCGCTTATAATTAAGTAGGCACCATCATCGGTCACGCCACCGCCTACATAGCGGTATTTTTGGGCCTCGGTACCGCCAAAAATCAGCTTGTCCTGCGTTTGCGGTGTGTTTAATTGATGATAATACAATTTGTGCTGATCGGTCATTGCGCTTAGCTCGCTGCCTACAGGCTTGTCATAACTAGAGTAGTAAAAACCGTCATTACCGCGCCACGATATCCCCGAGAATTTTACATCTCTAATGGTATCCCCTACTTTTTTCATGGTTTTTGTATCCAGCACGATAATTTTGCGCCAGTCACTACCGCCTTCAGAAATCGCATAGGCAAACAAGGAACCATCTTTTGTAAAACTTGTACCACCCAGTGATGTGGTGCCATCTTTACTAAAATTGTTAGGGTCTAGGAAAAGTGTTGCATCTTCTATCGTTCCTGTGTTGGGGTATCTATAAATTACATATTGGTTTTGCAGACCGTCGTTTTTGTAAAAATAGGTGTAATCCCCTTCGATAAAAGGTGCGCCTATTTTCTCATAATTCCACAATTGGGTAAGGCGGTTTTTTATGCTTTCGCGAAAGCGAATTTGCGACAAATATTCCTGCGTTACTACATTTTGCGCTTTTACCCATGCACCTGTTTCCTCACTGCGGTCGTCTTCTAACCAGCGGTAGGAATCTGCTACTGTGATGCCGTGATAGGTATCTACTGTATTGGTTTTTTTAGTTTCTGGATAGGTGATGGCTTGTTGAGTCATGGACGGACTTTTAGTTTTACAGGCTGCTGCTGCAACAATCATAAGAAGGAATAGTATTTTTTTCATAATTGTGGTTTTACCTTATGTTTTTTTAAGACGGTTTTATGTTTTCAATGTTAACAGCGGCTTGTGTGGCAAGCATACAGCTTTTAACCTACCAGGTTGTTTGCGATAAGATATTGGGCTATTTGCACTGCATTTGTTGCAGCACCTTTGCGCAAGTTGTCAGATACTATCCACATATTCAACGTGTTTTCTTGTGATAAATCACGTCTTATACGACCTACAAAAACATCGTCTTTACCTTGTGCAGTAAGCGGCATCGGGTAAGTGTTTGTTTTAGGATTATCTTGTACTGTGACGCCGCTGGTCGCAGCGAGTAAATCGCGCACATCTTCTACCTTAAAGTCATTTCTAAATTCGACATTCACAGCCTCAGAATGTCCACCCACAACGGGAATACGTACAGCGGTTGCGGTAACACCTATACTGCTGTCGTTTAATATTTTTTGAGTCTCGTTGACCAGTTTTAATTCTTCTTTAGTATATCCATTGTCTTCAAAAACATCACATGCAGGTATCGCGTTGCGGTGTATTGGGTGGTGATAGGCCATCTCGCCAGTTGCACCTACATACTCATTTTCTAATTGTTTTACTGCTTTTACACCAGTACCTGTAATAGACTGATAGGTAGATATCACCAATCTTTTAATACCATAAGCCTTGTGCAATGGCGCGAGTGCCATCACCATTTGTATGGTAGAGCAGTTAGGATTTGCGATAATTTTGTCATCAGGCGTTAAAGTTGACGCGTTAATTTCTGGAACAACCAGTTTTTTATCGGTATGCATTCTAAAGGTACTCGAGTTATCGATGACCGTGGTACCCACTGCGGCAAATTGTGGTGCAAATTCTAAACTTACAGACCCGCCTGCCGAAAATAATGCGATGTGTGGTTTTAAAGCGATTGCGTCTTGCATACTTACCACCTTTATTTGTTTACCGTTAAAGGTGATTTCACTTCCTACAGATTTTGCCGAAGCTACAGGAATAAGATTTGAAATTTCAAGATTGCGCTCCTCGAGCACACGCAGTATTTCCTGACCTACCATGCCAGTAACGCCTACAACAGCTATATTCATTTTTGTTTAGGTTTAATTCACAAAAGTACATTTGCAAATGTTAAAACTTTGGTAAGGTAAAATCAAATTTTGCGGACATAAAAAAAGCCATTTTATGGAGAACTGGCTTGAGCAATGGATGGCGATGTACGGTTTATTTTTGTGATTTTAGCAAATCCCGTATCTCTGCCAGCAGGTCTTCTTGTGTAGGTCCAGCTGGTGCAGCAGGTGCTTCTACCACTGGTTTTTTAGTTTTATTATAGGCTTTCACGATGATGAATAAAACAAATCCAACGATAATAAGGTTGATAATGGTGTTAATCCACGCACCGTACATAATAGCGTTTTCTGGGGTTGCAATCGCGCCGTCGGCTGCAAGAACGGCCTCAGAAAGCACGATCTTGTAATCTGAAAAATCCTGACCGCCCGTAAAATAACCTATAATAGGCATCATAATCATGTTTACAAAACCGTTAACGACCATACCCGTCGCCCCTGCTAGTAACACGGCAACCGCTAGGTCGATGACATTACCAGTCATGATAAAATTTTTGAATTCTTTAAGCATTGTTTAAGTTTTTAGTGGATGAATTCGTAAAGTTAAAACAACAATCGGTTTTTGCAACTTTTGTAAAGAGGTTATGTGCCGATGTGATAATTTGGTAATTTGTTGAATTGGCCATGTGAAGACATGCATAAGTGGCAATGTGTACATGTGCTAAAAACCTACTAACCCCTGATTTGTGCCGGGGCACAAATCTGTCCCCTTCTACACAGGGGACGGCTTTTTTCCTATTGCGTAAATTGGTTTTAACAAATTTGAACCTGAAACTATGCATGTAGGTCGCTAATTGTCGATCGTTATAATTCAATTAATAAGCAATTGAAAATGACCCATCACAAATACACGCGTTGTAGCCTGGTTTGCATGTGCGTGAGTAATTCATAAGAAATGGTGTCGGCAGTCTCGGCAAAACTACTAGCAGTGCGTTGTTTACCAAATAGTTGCACCTCGTCGCCCGGCTCGCAATCTATAGCCGTGACATCTACCATAAACATATCCATGCATATAATCCCTAGTGTGGGCGCAAGTTTACCGTGAATGAGAACAGACCCCTTACCGTGTCCATAAATGCGTGCAATGCCATCGCCGTGACCCAATGCAATAACAGCATATTTCATGGGTTTTGTAGCGATAAATTTGCGATTGTAACTCACGCTTTCGCCAGCTTTTATGTGGCGTATTTGTGAGATTACCGAGTACAGACTCGCCACCGGAATCAGGTGCTTGTCCTGTGCAGGGTCATTGCCATAACCATAAAGCCCGATACCGCAACGCACCATGTGGTAATGCGCATCATAAAAATTAAGCGTGCCGCTCGTATTGCTGGTGTGGTGTATAATCGGGTAGTTAAATTCTTTAGTAACCGCAGCGCTTATTTGTTTAAATAAATGAAGCTGGGTATGCGTGAAATCATTTTCGGCAGGGTCTTCACTAGCAGCTAGATGCGACTGCAATCCTCTTATTTTTACTGCTGGATGCTCTTTGATAATGGTCAGGGCTTCTTCCAGTTCGGCAATGTCGATTCCTATACGATTTAGACCTGTGTTAAATTCTAAATGGATGGGGTAGGACTGTTGATTTTTCGCTTTCGCGAAAGCGGAAAATGCACGCAGCAACGGGACACTATACATGACTGGTTCTAGGCACCGGTCGATGCAGGTCTCTAGGGTATGTGCCTGGGGATGCAGCACCAAAATGGGTTTTATGATACCATTGTCACGCAGGGCAACGCCTTCTTCTACATAGGCGACGGCAAAATAATCAGCCCCCAATTCTTGCAGTTTTTGCGCAACGGGAATCATGCCGTGGCCGTAAGCGTTTGCTTTAACGACCGCCAGGAACAGGGTTTGTGGTTGTAAAAGGCTGTGGAGATAACGATAGTTGTGTGCTAGTGCGTTTAAATCTATCTCGAGTCTGGTGCCTTTGTGGTGCATGTTGCGGTGTTAATCTGTTAGTTGTTCTGGGTCGTTTACATCCAGGTCTTGAAGTTTGTTTTTAAGCATGGCTTTATAAAAGGCCCCACGGCTTAAAGGTTCATATTCCTGATGTTCCCCCAGCATGACAATTTTATCGTTTTGGTTTTTGCGGTAGCTGTATTGTGCCAGGTTGCCTGTTCTTGTGCACACGGCGTGTACTTTAGTAACATACTCTGCCGTTGCCATAAGTGCGGGCATGGGGCCAAAGGGGTTGCCTTTAAAATCCATATCCAGTCCTGCAACTATCACACGCACACCGCGATTTGCTAGTGCGTTGCACACTGCAACAATCTCATCGTCAAAAAATTGTGCCTCGTCTATACCCACCACATCGCAATCGGTAGCAAGTAATGGTATGTTTGCAGCGGCAGGAACAGGCGTGCTGGGAATGGTGTTTGCATCGTGCGACACCACCTGGTTCTCGTCATACCGCACGTCTATAGCAGGTTTAAAAATCTCTACTTTTTGTTTTGCAAATTGTGCACGTTTAAGCCGGCGTATAAGCTCCTCGGTCTTTCCAGAAAACATGCTGCCACAAATAACCTCGATCCAGCCGAATTGCTCTTTGTGATTTACCGTATTTTCTAGAAACATTTTGTAATTTACAGGCTTGAAAATAAAGAGGCCTAGCAGCGGCATCTTTGGTCCAAAAATACAAATAAACCTGCGGCATATACCAGCATTATGAAAAAGAAAATAGTAGCAGATCTAACGAGTCTAGCCCACAAAGTACTACAGTTAAAAAACCATGACACGACCGTTTTAAAGAACACAGCCCAGCAACTTTATGATACTTTAAGTGTGCTAGAGTTTGTAGAAAAGCATTTTGAAACACCTGGCCCTACCATAGGGAAAGCGCGAGCTCTAGAAATTATAGAACTGGTTACACACGTTGACGAGCCGGCAGCAGCTCCAGCGGTTATAGAAAAAGAAACAACGCCTGCTGCTCAAGAAAACGTAGAGAAAGTATCGTTTTCAACAAACAGCTTAAGCAACTTATTCATGCCTGTGGATGAGGACACACGAGAAGAGATGGATTTGCCAGGTATAAACACCATAAGTAAAATGGTAGAAGAAATGCCCGATGCGCTACCCGATGCGGTCGTGTTAGATTTCTCACCCCCAGAAACACCAGCAAACTTGCCACCTGTGCCAGCGACACCAGCAGCAAACCGTGTTGATACAGCTGCTAGTAAAACAAATGTAACAACAACAGATGACCTCATGGAGCTGACAGCAGCTTTTCAAACCATGCCCGAGTTTGAGCGTAAAACAACAAACGAGGTTAACAAATCCCAGTCGTTAAATGATCGTTTAAATAAAGGACTTGTGATAGGTATTAACGACAGGTTGGGGTTTGTTAAACATCTTTTTGGCGGGAGTGACCACGATTTAAACAGGGTACTTAGTCAATTAAACTCTATGGAATCCCTAGCAGCGGCAAAAGATTTTGTGGAAACTATGGTAAAACCAGATTATGACAACTGGGCTGGTAAAGAACAGTATGAAACCAGATTTATGGATTTGCTAGAGCGCAAGTTTGAGAGTTAGATAAACACAGATTGTTTTAAATAAAATGAGACGAAATGATGGATATAAAAAACCTTGAAACCTTAACAGACGACGAGCTATTACTTGAAAAAAAGAAATTAAAAAGTTCTAAGATTTTTCACGCGGCGTGGATAGGATTTCTTTTTGGGATATTTGCTGTAGGTATGACCGCCTGGTTTATGAATCCAAATCGGAAAATAGGATTTCTCATCCCCATGCTTATCCCTGTTTTTTTTATTTATAAAGCCTTTAAAAACAGGAATGCAAATAGCGAATTAGAAGAAGTTTTGAAAAAGCGCAATTTACATTGAAATAGTTGACGCACAGTAGCGTTTAATAGTTCATACAGCTGTTTTGCCCATCAATGCGCATCTATAACAAACAATTTTGTAGAGTCCCATACCCAGAACCACCTAACTAACCACCACCTATGGATTTGCTACAGCAACGATTAGAAGAAGTAGCCTCTTTTTTTCAAAATAACGATACCATTTTAGGGTATCGCAAGCTTATGGATAGGGCGATGGACACCCAAAACATGGCTATTTACAAAGAAGTTATTGCGATTACAGACTGGCGAGAGAAAAACCCACAGCAGGAGTCGGTTTTTGTCGATAAATGCATGCATGTGCTTGAAAAAATTGCACAAATACCCGTCCAGGCTTGCGACACAACTACACCGCTGGTAGAAGCCATAAATATTACTAAAGTATATGGCTCTAGTGGTTTTTCCTTAGGACCAATAAATCTTTCTATTAAAAAAGGTAATGTATATGGCCTGGTGGGCGAAAACGGAAATGGAAAAACCACCCTGCTGCGCATGCTTGCAAAAGAATTGCAGCACTCACAGGGAATAATTACTTACAGCTTTAAACATGCAGTACCCGACGCCTATAGTTTAAAAACAAAACTGGTTTATATACCACAACGCACGGCCACATGGTATGGTAGTTTAAAAGACAACCTTAAGTTTGTACTTACAAACTATGGGTTAAACCCCGACGAAAACGAGACGCGAGTACTCATGATGATCGCGAGACTGGGCCTGTGGAATTACAAACATCTTAAATGGAGTGAACTTTCTAGTGGCTACAAAATGCGGTTTGAATTAGCTCGCACCCTATTGCGACAACCAGAATTGTTATTGCTAGACGAGCCACTCGCAAATTTAGACGTACTTGCGCAACAAGTCATTTTAGAAGATTTAAAGTCTATTTGCAACTCTATTAACAACCCTATTGCGCTCATTTTAAGTTCACAGCAACTTTATGAAGTAGAAAAAGTATCGGACAAGGTGGTTTATCTTAAAAATGGTAAGTATACCGAGAATGATAATACAACAAGTGAACACGCCGTAAAACAACTTATCATAGAATTAGATTGCAACTGTGACCGTACCACGCTATTGAATATTTTTAAAGACTTACCGCTAGAAAAGTTGGTGTACAATGGTGGTGTATATCTCGCTTATTTTAAAGAGGGTACAGCGTTTTATACCATTTTAGAATTGTTAGGCATTCACAAAGTGCACGTGACCTATGCCCGTGACATATCTGCATCCACACGTCGCTTTTTTGTCTCTTAATCAACGTCTTATGAAAAAAAATATCGCTGCCGTAAACCAATATTTGCTCGAACGCTATCCGGTTATATGGAACACACGTATTTTGTGGATGCTGGGTGCTGCAATGATGGTTCACCTGTTGTTTTTCGGTATAGGGGTGATCACCCTATTAGACCCTAAATCGCTAAAAGGATATAATGTCATGCAGTCCTATTTTCAAAACGGCATGCTGCTTCTAGGACTTGTTATTTCTTTAGTGTTGCTTGTTGTGTGGCTAGTAACATTGTTTAGAAATAACAGTTTTAAAAACTTTTACCCCACAAGCGCGCTGGATTTATTTAAGCATTTTTGTGCCTATGTGGTTATCATTTTTTCCTGTACAAGCTTTTATTATTCTTATACATTAGGTTTACAATGCTATATTAAAACAGCGTACGCTCAAGAGCGTATTTTAGAAGAACAACAAATCGCAAACGACAGCGATATGTTTACTTTAAAAAGTGTTTACAATTACACGCTGGACGAGCGTGTTTTACCGCAACAATTAGACACACTTTATTGCGAATCCAGGGAACTTTCTGTCGACACTACGCAAGCACATTTTAAGTTTAAAGATGCACTTTACCAGTTCTATTCCTTTAAAAAAGTCGTCGTTCTTAAAGATAAAAACGAGGTCATTGAGCAAGCCTATCGCGACGAAGTGCAAATTTCCAGACTGCCTAATGTTAAGCAAGCATATTCCTACGTTCAGCAAGATTCTCTTGCCTCCTTAAGTTTGCGCAAAACCGAAACAGACAGTACCATCACCTATTATTTTAAAAATAATGTAGTAGATGTAAGCGCACTTGTAAAAAATGCCATCCCAAGTCTATACAATTACACAAATGTCTTTTATGAAAAAGGCAACAGCGACTATTACAGCACCGAGATTTATTACGAGGACACTGCTGCTATAGGAAAGGTAAATCCAGTCGATGCAACAACGATAAACCAGGTAAGGCGCAACCACGCACTGCTTGACAAAAACGACCCAAAAGCCATTAAATCGCTCTTGCAAAAACAACTAGACCTGCTAGATTACTATGGCGTTGAGCATAATTTAACCACGGCTGTATGGTTTGATATGATTTACCATCCGCGTGAGTTTACAATAAAACACACCATTGCCGACAGTAAAAACACCGTAAACGATAAGACCTTTTTACAAGAAGACGCGACCGAATTAGAAAAGTTTGTACAAAGCCTGCAATCCAAGCGGTATATGGAAAAAGCCGATTTGCGCACGGTTTTTGAAAATTTTGACGATGTGTACAACACAAATATTTTTGAAGGCAGCATCCATGTTTTTCTTTGGCTATCTGTTTTTATTGCAAGCATCATTTTTATTTTTAGAACCACAGGACTGCGCGAGTTGCTATTTGCAGCTGTCGCATCGGGGATACTGTTTATTGTGATCGCCTTATTGGGCGTTTTATTAACGCTTGTCATTGCTTCGGGAATAGAAGAATACATGTTTTTGTACTTACCATGTACCGTCGGCTTCCTGTTTTTCTTATGTACTGCGTTGCTTTACAAGAGTGTACGTAAATTAATAAGCGGTGTTTTATTAAATATTACATTTGTATACTTGCTGCCATGGTTGTTTTTAATCATTGCCATCATATCTGCCCATCAACATGATTTGTGTCTCGCTACAAACTATAAAAACGATGTAACCCTTGAGTGTGAGACCATTCTCGAGCAAGTAGGTATATGGTGGAGCTACATTTTTATAGCATTAACATTGGTTTGGGTGTACGTGTATGCCCATGTTATTAGAAGCTGGCGTGTCTTACCAGAACAATAATTTTAAGGTGACGTGGGTTGCTGGTTTGTTCGCTTTCGCGAAAGCGAACTCCTTAAAAGCAATTTGTAAGCCATCTACTTTATGTAAGTAAAAAACTGTAAATAAAGGGTTTATAGCGTAAAACAAAGCATACATCTAAATGAAAAGAGCCATCGCCTTTAAAAAAAGTTTATGAAATTAATTCTCGTACCCACACCCGTAGGAAATCTTGCAGACATGACGTATCGCGCGGTCGAGGTACTGCGCGAGGTACAATTAATCCTGGCCGAGGATACCCGCACAAGTGGTAAACTACTGCAGCATTATGATATTAAGACACCTATGTTTTCTTATCACATGCACAACGAGCATAAACTGGCTAGCAGTATCGCAACCCGCATTGTTGCTGGAGAATGCATGGCCCTGATAACTGATGCTGGCACCCCTGGTATAAGTGATCCAGGATTTTTACTAGCACGCGAGGTGTTAAAATTGGGTGGCGAGGTAGAGGCACTACCGGGTGCAACGGCTTTTGTACCTGCGCTGGTCGTATCTGGTTTACCTTGTGATAAATTTGTTTTTGAAGGATTTTTACCAGTAAAAAAGGGACGTAAAAAACGCCTAGACTTTTTAGCCTTAGAAACGCGCACCATCATATTGTATGAGTCACCACATAAATTAGTAAAAACCCTTATGGAGCTTGAGCAGGTTTTAGGTGCCGATCGATTAATAAGCGTCTCACGTGAGATTTCTAAAATGTTTGAACAACACGTGCGAGGAACCATAAGCCATGCTTTAGCCCACTTTACAAATCAAAAACCAAAAGGTGAGTTTGTCCTTATAGTACAAGGACAGGAAAGTGGTAAATAATTATTTTAAATAATGACCTTTTAAAACTAGTCCCTTAAAAAAACTACTGTTTTTTAAAGACTAGTTTCTCACTTTTTCCTTTTTTAAATACCTTATTGCTATTGTACCGTCCTGCGCGCAGTTGTTTTTGCGTTTCGGCGGGTAGATGCGTTATTTCTTGACATGTTGTGCTGCAACAGTTTTCATAACGTTCCTTACAATCAGGGCACTGTATAAAAAGCAGGTGGCACCCGTCGTTTGCACAGTTTGTATGCGTGTCAAAAGGATTACCGCATTGGTGACATTTTGCAATGGTTTCTGTTCCTATAGTTTCAGACATTCTAAAGTCAAAAACAAAGTTTTTGCCTATAAATTTATTTTCCAGTCCCTGCTCGGTCACCTGCCTGTGGTATTCGATAATACCACCTTCTAGCTGGTAGACATCTTTAAAACCCTTATGTTTATAATAGGCACTGGCCTTTTCACAGCGTATACCACCGGTACAATACATCACTAGCTTTTTATTTTCTTTAAAAGGCGCTAGGTCTTTCTCTATAATAGGTAAGCTTTCTCTAAATGTATCTACATCGGGTGTTATGGCGTTCTTAAAGTGGCCTATCTCGCTCTCATAGTGATTGCGCATGTCTACTAGAATGGTATTGGGATCTTCTATAAGATTATTAAAATCTTGAGCATTAAGGTGAATACCTTTATTAGTCACGTCAAAAGAAGCATCGTTAAGACCGTCTGCCACTATTTTATTTCGCACTTTAATCGTAAGTTTTAAGAAACTCTCGTTATAGTGCTCACGTGCTATGTTTAATCGTATATCCTTAAGAAAATCAATAGTATCTAGGTGATTTTTAAATTCCTCAAACCGGTCACCAGGTATGGATAGTTGTGCGTTGATACCTTCTTTAGCCACATAAATCCTACCCAAGACGTCCATGGGATACCAGTTTAAAAAAAGGAAGTCTCTAAAAAGCTTTGGATTTTCTATATGATGGTATGCATAGAAAGAAATGACAAGGCGTTCTTTTCCTGCCTTGCGTATAAGTTCACGCCTTTCTTCAGCACTTAATTTGTTATACAGTTGCATGCTATAAACAGTTAAAAGTTGAAAATTGCAAAGGTACTAGAATCTAAGAAAACGAAGAATCACTTGTAAACCTTTACAAGAAAAATCAATATCCACCGCACACATAAAAGATGTTAATACCAAAGCCACTCTGAAATTTTAAAACTTTAACAAACATTTATAATTATTTGCGAAAAAGTTGTAACTTTAAAATCTTTTTGAGAGAAGAAAATGTTTAAAACTTAAAAGTTATTATATGAAAAGTAAATTACTATTATTTCTAACGTGCTCTTTGGCTTTTGTGTACTCCATAACGGGATATGCACAAACAATAGTATCTGTAGGTACGGGCACAAGCGGTTCTACTGGAGGTTCTAATGGAACTCCTATTTACAGGTCGTCTGCGGCTAGCAGCTTTGATTATGGTCAAAGCGTTCAATTGTACACGCAAACCGATTTAGCCAATGCTGGTATTTTTAGTGGTGCAACGATCAGTTCCATCGGTCTTTTTAAAACAAACGCGTTTACGATGACTGCTGGTGCTAATGCATCGCTCACTATCAATATGAAAAATAGCACATTAACTACACTTGCAGTATCAGATACTTTTGCAAATTTAACCGCAGGCTCGCAGATTGTGTACCAAAGTGCCACTGTAGATAACACGGTTATCCCACCTACTGCTGGGGTTGTTGAGTTCCCGTTATCGTCGTCATTTGTTTATACAGGTGGATCGATTGAAATAGGTTTTGATTTTGACGCAAGTTCGTTTACAGGAAATCCCAGCACCGGTGCTTTCAATTGGGCTTATGATAATGCCCCTGGTATACAAGCTAGAGGAATATCTGCTGCTACACCTATCACTGGATCACTTACAGGAACATTTACTCGTAGACACCAGTTACAAGTAACCTTTACCGGCGGCGCAACATGTACACAACCACCAGTGCCCGGCACTACAGTTGTAGCATCCGGAAATTTATGTGCTGGTAGCGCAACCACCTTAGGTGTTACGGGCGATGCTCCAGGGGCTGGATCCACCTATCTTTGGGAGTTTGCTGCCGATAATGTAAACTTTGTGCCAGCTGCAGGTACTAATGACAGCATATCGTACACGTTTACCTTAACAACATCCACATCAGGTTCTTATCGCAGGACCGAAAGTTGCGGCGCAACAAGCGCACCCTCGGCAGCACTTGCTGTAAGCAGTCTCGTTATACAGCCCGACACGGTTGTTGAGTCCTTTGACACCTATCTTCCTGCTTGTTGGACTGAGGCACAAGGTCTTTTATTACCAACAACAACGCTTACAGGTACGACATCGGCGTGGGCTGCCGATGGATTTTTAAATAATGGTACAACAGGATCGGCTAGGATAGAGATATGGACAACGACTACCGATGAGTGGTTGATTTCTCCCACCTACAATCTAACTGGTAACGAACAACTTGTTTTTGATTTAGGAATTACTTTTTGGAATACAACCGGACCTCCAGGCCTTACAGGCGTAGACGATAAATTTGCAGTAGTAATATCTACCGATGATGGAGTAACATGGTCTAGCGCAAACACTTTAAGACTTTGGGACAATGCGGGATCACCTTTTGTTTACAACAACATCTCAAATACCGGAGAGACTATAATCTTGGACCTAAGTGCATACACAGGGAATGTGAAATTTGGTTTTTATGGTGAGTCTACAATTTCAAACGCCGACAATAATGTTTATGTAGACAATGTACAAGTACGTTCAGCACCTAGTTGTTTAGATATTACTGCCCTTACCAATACAGCGGTAACCACAACCACAGCAGATTTTACTTGGGACAGCAATAACGCAAACAGACCAGCCAGGTTTGAATACATAGTAGACGCCACAAATAGTTTTCCCGCTGGTCCTGACGCTACAGCAACCCCGACTGGCTCTTTTCCCGTTGGAAACAGCAGCGCATCGGTGCCTATTGCACAATCAGGGCAACTTACTGGTTTAACACCTGCAACGACGTATAGATTATATGTTAGAGAGGTTTGTTCAGCTACAGATCGCAGCCCGTGGACCTCAGCAGTTATTTTTACCACTGCTTGCGAACCAGCAACGGCATTTTCTGAGAATTTTGATGCAGTGGTTACACCGTTTTTACCTACATGTTGGACATCGTTCAGTTCGGTTATCGCGACAGGTACTCAACCTAGCGTGATTACATCAACAGTTGCCGACAACTCACCACCTCACGGTGTTTCTTTACAGTCTGGTAGCGCTAACGGAGGAACAATTCCTGCCGATGTCTTACTTATTTCTCCAGAATTATCAAATCTAAGTGCACAATCACACAGGTTACGTTTCTTTTTAGACGCCAATGTTAGCACAAGCTCGGTAGAGGTAGGTACAATTACCGACCCTACAAACCCAACAACGTTTACAGCCATTACAACTATCCCAGCAACATTAGACTGGGTAGAACACACGGTGAATTTTAATAATTACACAGGTAGTGATAGATACATAGCTTTCAGGCATGTTTTCACAACAACATTTGATAATTTATACCTAGACGATATAGTTTGGGAAGCGATTCCACCTTGTCAAGAACCTACGGCATTAGCAGTAAGCTCGTTCACGGCAACCACAGTAACTTTAAACTGGATAAATGCAAACACCAGTACACTTTCTTCTATCGAATATGGTGCGCCTGGATTTACACTAGGAACCGGTACTGTTGTTGCTGGCCAAGGAAATACAGCAACTATAACAGGCCTAACCCCACAAACTGCCTACGAATTTTATGTTACGCAAGATTGTAGCGCTGCAGGTGACGGTTTATCTGTAAGCACCGGTCCTGTGTCGGTTACCACCGCATGCGTACCAGTTGTAGCTCCTTATTTTGAAGACTTTGAACTGTTTAATGACACCACAAACAGCACCATAAGTAATACCTGTTGGTCATCAACCCCCTCAGGTACTACATTAGCAACGAGATGGGATGTTCAAAATGGCGCTGGCGGTACACCTAGTGCTGCTTCAAATACAGGACCTACAGGAGCTTTTGATGGAGACTCGTTTGTGTATTTAGAAACATCATCTGGAGCGCTAGACAGTTTTGCAGACTTTATAACCCCTTCATTAGATTTATCTGCATTAACTGCTCCTAATCTATCGTTTTACTATCACATGTTTGGTGCGACTATTAATAGATTAGAAATCTTAGTAGACAATGGAACAGGCGCGCCTACCCTAGTAAACACAATCACTGGACAGCAACAAACCGCATCATCTAGCCCATGGCTTAAGGCTAATGTCTCACTAAGTGCCTATGCAAATCAAACAATTACTGTTATTTTTAGAGGTTACCGCGGTAGCTCTTTTACTGGCGATATATCAATTGATGCTGTAAGTATAGAAGAAACACCAAGCTGTTTTGATGTTACAGCGATAACCGCGAGTGCTATAACTGCAAATAGTGCATCTATATCGTGGACCGAAAATAACACCCCACCACAAACTGCTTGGGAAGTTGTTGTGCAAACTGCTGGAACTGCTGCACCAACCACTGCTGGTGCAACTAATGCAAGCGCCATACCATATCTTGCTACGGGACTTTCTAGTTCCACTACATACGACGTGTATGTAAGGACAAGCTGTGGAAGCGCATTTGCTGGACCTATTTCTTTTACCACCCCAGCAGTCTGTGGTGACACTGTATATGACACAGGTGGTCCTAATGGTGATTATAGCAATAACGAGGATTACACCGTGACCTATTTACCAGACGCACCTGGTAACGTGGTGACTTTAAACTTTACCCTTGTAGATTTAGAGTTTTGCTGTGATACTTTACGAGTTTATGATGGATTAGATACAGCGGCACCTGCCTTTACAACAGATCTTGAGGCACCTGCATCTTTTAGAGCAACAAACCCTGCAGGAGCTATCACCATAAGATTTACATCAGACTCATCAGTTGTAAAAAGCGGCTGGGTAGCACTATATACATGTGCAGCACCGCCATCATGTCTAGAACCTACAGCACTGGCTGCAACCGCGATTACTGCTACAACAGCACAATTATCTTGGACAGATGGCAATACAACACCTGCGCCATTATATGATGTAGAGGTCGTGCTTGCTGGGACAACACCTACAGGAGTGCCTACAAATGCTGGGGTTAGTAATCCATTTGTGGTAACAGGATTAACTTCAAATACAGCGTACGAATATTATGTACGCGCTGCATGTAGTGCTGCCGATTTTAGCCCATTCTCAGGACCGTTTACATTTACAACACTTTGTGCACCAGTAACTGCGTTCCCAGTGAACACAACGTTTGCAAATCATTTACCTAATAGCTGCTGGTCTGAAGCTGGGGCAGGAGAATTTGCCTCAGGTCCATCTAGTTTGGGTGCATCTAACTGGAAAGGTGGTAGAGCATACACCAATGCAGCAGGGGTTGTAGTACCTTCTAATGTGATGAATCTTTACAGAGCAATTGATAGAGAATGGCTTATAAGTGAAGTATATCGTATAGGTACTGGCGATTATAACCTAGCGGTAGAAGTAGCACTAACCAGTTATAGATTCTCAGGCACTAGTACTGCAACAAACACTGCTATTATGGGATCTGACGATAGTGTGATTTTAGGGATAACTAATGATAATGGTGCAACCTGGACCGCATTAACCACATGGAACGTGGGCAATCAACCTGCTGTAACAGGAACTGAATATTTCTTTGACCTGTCTACTTATACTGGAGATATACAGTTTGCTTTCTTTGCAAGCGATGGGACCATAAACAATACCGAGGATTATGATTTCCACGTGGGATCATTGAGGCTAGAAACCACCTTGGGGATGAATGATAACAACCTTGCGGCTAGCCTAAGTTTGTATCCTAACCCAGTAAATGGTGACGAGCTTACTATTGCATTTAGCCAACCTACACAAGATAAAGTGCAGGTGTCCATTATCAACATGACGGGTCAACTCGTGCGTCAAGAGCAATTTAATCAAGTTGCTGGCATCATAAAATTAAATGATATGGCTAGACTGGCTACAGGCGTTTATTTTGTAAATGTTACCCAAGGCTCGCAAACAGCTACATTAAAATTCATTAAACAATAAGATTGTTTAGATATTTAGAAAAGGGAATCTGTCATAGGATTCCCTTTTTTTATGCAAAAAACTTTTGCGGGTATTCTAACAATGTTGCGCATTGATACGTTTTTATGCACAAAATATTATCTTTTCAGTAATCGCTTCATGTTTAGTTCGCTTTCGCGAAAGCGAAACTTAAAAAATACCTCGTGGTTAATAAACGACTTGCATATTTATTGTGCGTGCTAACAATGCAACGTATTTTTACAAAACAAATAATTCACAATGAGCGATAATAAAGAAAAAGAGGCAAAGCTTAAGGCGTTAAAACTAACCATGGATAAGCTAGATAAAGCTTATGGAAAAGGTGCAGTCATGAAAATGGGTGACAAGCAAATAGTAGATGTAGAGGCCATCTCTACAGGATCTGTGGCTTTAAACGCAGCGCTGGGTGTCGGCGGGTTGCCTCGTGGTCGTGTTATTGAAATTTACGGACCAGAATCGTCAGGAAAAACAACCTTAACACTACACGCAATTGCCGAAGCGCAAAAGGCAGGTGGAATCGCAGCCTTTATAGATGCCGAGCATGCTTTTGACAGGTTTTATGCAGAAAAACTGGGTGTGGATCTAGAAAACTTAATCATTTCACAGCCAGATCACGGGGAACAAGCCCTAGAAATTGCAGATAACCTTATTCGATCGGGTGCCATTGACATTGTGGTCATAGACTCGGTCGCGGCATTAACTCCTAAAAGTGAGTTAGAAGGTGAAATGGGCGATAGTAAAATGGGACTGCATGCACGATTAATGTCACAGGCATTGCGTAAACTTACAGGTACCATCTCAAAAACAAATTGCACGGTAATATTTATCAACCAGTTGCGTGAAAAAATTGGAGTCATGTTTGGCAATCCAGAGACCACTACGGGTGGTAATGCGCTAAAATTTTATGCTTCGGTGCGATTAGATATACGCCGGGCTAGCCAAATTAAGGATACGGCTGGTAATGTAACTGGTAATAGAACGAAGGTAAAAGTCGTAAAAAACAAGGTTGCACCACCATTCCGCACTGCCGAATTTGATATCATGTATGGCGAGGGAATTTCTAAAATAGGCGAGATTATAGACCTGGGTGTTGATTATGAGATTATTAATAAAGCAGGATCGTGGTTCTCGTACCAAGAAACAAAACTGGGTCAGGGACGCGATGCAGTAAAAAATATTTTGACTGACAACCCAGAACTGGTAGACGAGCTAGAAATAAAAATCATGGAAGCCATTAAAATAGCAACCGCTTAGGTCAACAGTTTACCCATTTAAAAACCACAAACCGCAAGAAATTTCCCTGCGGTTTGTGGTTTTTTATATCAGTAGTTATCAATCCTTGCCCTTTATGGCAACATCATTTTCGAGTGCAGTTAAGATGGTCGTTCTTACGCTTTCGCGAAAGCGTGCTTTATCACCTACCACAGTCATACCGGCAGTTTCTACAACAGCATGCGTGTGTGCTCGCATGGGACCTGGTGAACCTTTAAAAATATCAAACGGAAAGCGCTTTTTGTTATCAAATAAAGTAACAGGCATCACGGCTATTTGATGCTCGATGGCCAGCCTAAACGCACCATCTTTAAAATTGTCTAAAAGCACCGTATCATCGTCGGTCACCCCACCCTCAGGAAAAATACAAATACTTATCCCACTATTTAGACGTGCACTTGCACGGTCAAAAACTGCCTTGCGACTGCGGGCATTGCTCCTGTCTACAAGGATATTTGTGCGTTTATAAAAAAACCCGAATAGCGGAATTTTAGCAAGCTCGGCCTTACCTACAAACACAAACGGGTTCTTAGAAATAAGCAACATCATCATGATATCGGTCATGCTTGTGTGGTTTGCGACAAGCATGTAACTTTTACCTTTAATCATGGGCTGCTCTCGGGTAATTTGTGGCCAAAATCCCATGCCGTACAAAATAAAAGCAGACCACAATTGAGCAATCTTAAAAAACAGTGGATACCATTTTTCTTTTAGAACACTTATAAAAATAAGCGGTAAAAGCACTAAAATAGGGATGGCCATGAGTATGTAAAACCACACCCGGTACAATACGTTTAATATGTTGCGCAACCATTTCAAGGTCGTAAAAATAAGCTTTCTTTAGTAGCGTGTGTCATTTTTTGTTGTGCGTCCCCTGATCATTTTGACACAGGTAAGTCGTCGTCTAATCGGTGGTCATTGAAAGGGTCGTCGTTAGGTGGGTCGTCATCAAAAGCATTCCATATTTTTCTATCACTCTTATTATCTACCTACCTTTGCAGCACAAATTTTAAAAGCACATGGCTAGAGTACTTACGGGAGTTCAATCTACCGGCACCCCGCATTTAGGAAATTTATTAGGAGCTATTATACCAGCAATATCCATGGCAAATAACGAGGCTAATGATGCCTATCTTTTTATTGCCGACTTGCACTCACTTACACAAATTAAAGATGGCGAGCAGTTGCGAGAAAATACCTATGCCACGGCGGCAGCTTGGCTTGCATGCGGTTTAGACCTAAATCGCACAACCTTTTACAGACAAAGTGATGTGCCGCAGGTGACAGAGCTTAACTGGTATTTAAATTGCTTTTTCCCATACCAGCGACTCACACTTGCACACAGTTTTAAAGATAAATCAGATAGATTAAGCGATGTTAATGCAGGTCTTTTTACCTATCCCATGCTCATGGCGGCAGATATTCTATTGTACGATGCGCAAATTGTACCCGTGGGTAAAGACCAACTGCAACACCTAGAAATTACACGAGATGTCGCGGGTAGATTTAACAATGCCATGGGCGAGACCCTGATAGAACCACAAGCCGAAATCCAAAAAGATTCCATGCTCGTGCCAGGAACAGACGGTGAGAAAATGAGTAAATCACGTGGCAATTTTATAGATATCTTTATGCCCGACAAGGCATTGCGCAAACAAATAATGTCTATAGAAACAGACTCTACTCCACTAGAATACCCTAAAAATACCGAAACATGTAACGTATTTGCTCTATACAAACTCATTGCAAATCCTGAGCAGGTAACGGCGATGCGTGATAACTATGCCGCTGGCGGTTATGGTTATGGCCATGCAAAACAAGCCCTTTATGAAGCGATATGTTTGCGTTTTGAAAAAGAGCGTGCTCGTTTTAATCATTTCATGCAAAACAAGCACGAGATAGACGCAGCGCTAGAAGCAGGTGCTGTAAAAGCAAGAACGGTCGCAAACGCAACGCTTG
>DAIRDE010000015.1:22436-26487 GCA_036796335.1 Nonlabens sp. | reverse complement strand
GCAGGAGTTAAAAAGACCGAGTGGAAGCAACTTATAAGTGACATGGGTGCAACAGAGAAGGAGTTTGAGAAAGTTTTGCCGGTATCTATAAGTAGTATGCAAAAAAAACTAGTTTACAGCAAAGAAACTTCAGAGCGAATTTATGAACTGGCTAGGTTATTTGGTTTAGGTTACGATGTTTTTGATTCTAAAGAATCGTTTAAGAGTTGGTTGATGACTCCATCTAAAACTATGGATAATAAAATTCCATTTGATTTATTAGATAGCAGCCTGGGTTTTAAAATAGTAGAAAATGAAATTATAAGAATTCAGTACAACGTGTACAGTTAATGGTAGTTTATAGAGTCGCAAATATTAAATACAAAGAGGCGACACTCACAGGAATAGGTGCAGAAAAAGTAGGTGGGCGATGGAACGAGGTGGGAACTAGGGCGGTGTATTGTTCAGAAAATATTTCACTTGCACTTTTAGAGTATTACATACACTCACAAAGTATTGCGCATTTACCCAGAGAAATATTAGTTGCAAAGATTGAGTTTCCAGGCACCTTTAAAATTGATCAATTAGAAAAGCTGCCAGAACAATGGAATCAATATCCTTATACAGCACAAACCACAACTGTGTTTACTGAACTCGTTAAAAAACCAGATTTTTTTGCACTTCGCGTTCCATCTTCCATTGTTGGTTTAGAATCAAATATTATTTTAAATCCACTTTTTAAGGAATTTGGCAAGGTTAATATTTTGGAATTTATAACACTACCCGTTGATGAACGATTAAAAAGGGATGCTTGAAAATCGTATAAATCAATAGCCTTCAATACATTAAGCCAGCATAAACATCTTCCCCGGTAGGGGTTTTACCACGCCTTTAAGTTCCATACTCATAAGTAATGATGCGACGAGGTGTACAGGCTGTTTTATTTCTAAAGCAATAATGTCTAGCATTTCCTTTTCGTTGCTTTTTAGGTAGCGGTAGATTTCCTTTTCGGTGTCGGTCAGTTCTACAAAAAGTTGTTTTTGAACGGCGGTTTTGCGCTCTTGCCAACCCAGAATATATGGAATATCGGCAGCGGTGGTAAGCATGTGGGCTTTGGATTGTTTTATAAGCGCATTACAGCCTGCCGCAAATTTATCATTGACACGTCCAGGAACAGCAAATACCTCGCGGTTATAGCTGTTTGCTAATTCTGCGGTTACCAGTGAACCGCCCTTATCGGCACTTTCTATAACCACGGTAGCCTCGCTTAGACCCGCAATAACCCGATTGCGACCCAAAAAGTTTTTCCGGTCAAAGGTATCGGTCGACCAAAAATCACTTATAAAACCCCCATGCTCCATCATTTCTTTATTGTAGGCCTCGTGGTTGCGTGGGTACGTTTGATTCAAGCCGTGTGCCATTACAGCAATGGTTTGCAAACCATGCTGTATTGCAAGTTTATGCGCTAATATATCCACGCCATAAGCATAACCACTTATAATAGTGGGTTTAAAAGGTGCAATCTCTGCAATAAATTTATCTAGGAAAGCGGCGCCATAACTGGTTATTTGTCGCGTTCCTACAATACTAAGCACATACGGGTTATCGTGATGCATCGTGCCCTTTTCAAAAAATAAGATGGGGCTGTCTATGCAATATTTAAGACGCTCGGGATAGTCATCGTTGTAGTACACCCGAATAGCGATGTTGTTTTTTTGAGTAAAGGCTAGCTCGGCTTTTGCGCGTTCAAAGAGCTCGGTTTGCTTTAAAAATTGTGATTTTTTCTCTCCTATTCCTTCTATCGCGGCAATAGCACGCAGTGGTTGTTTAAAAACCTCTTGTGCACTTCCAAAGGTCCTGATAAGCTTCTTTGCCATGATATCGCCTATAACCGGCGCCTTTTTAAGCGCGAGCAATGCAATCAGTTCGTCTGGGTCCATAGGCTTTAATACTTCTTAGGGTTCAAAAATAAAAGGGTTTGGATCAAGTATAATACCCTTATAATCATAAAGTTGACTTTCTGCAAGTACCCCTACAAAATCTCCTTTTGCATCGCCCATGTGGGTCATTACTTGAAAATGAAGGTGTGGTGAGTAACCGCCGTTTTCTAGTGGTGTCCCTAGGTGTGCTATGAGTTCGCTTTCGCGAAAGCGTAATCCAACATACCATCCTGCTATATCACTGACAGCCAGATGACCGTACAAACTGTACAACTTCTTGCCCTGCCAGTCGTGTTCTAAAATAAGCGTGGGACCGTAATTACCCGCATCGTCATTATTTGCAAAACTGTGAATAACGCCGTCCATAACTGCATGAACGCTCGTACCTGCAGGTGCCCACAAATCGATGCCCATATGGGTGTCACGCACGGCGCCATCTTGAAAACGGGGCGACCGGCGGTATAACGCGCGCTGTTCTAAATAACCGCCGTGGGCCACAAAGCGTTTTGTGTTTGCTCGTTGCTCGTTAAGATAGGTTTCAAAAACAGCTATATCGCTCACATCGTGGGTTTTCCAATACAGATTAGCAACTGATAAATCTATAGGAAAGTATCCCAGCGCACCTATAGCGGGATCTAGTAAATGGCGTGTAATCATGAGAAAATCATTTCAGGGATGTCGCCTTCTACGATTAAAGTACCCTCAGTCGCGGCCTTAATTTCTTCTACACTCACGCCTGGTGCGCGTTCTAGCAGTTTAAAACCTTGTGACGTTACTTCTAAAACAGCCAGGTTTGAAACCACTTTATTAATACAATTTACGCCGGTAAGTGGTAGTGAGCATTTTTTAAGCAGCTTAGACTCGCCCTCGCGGTTTGTGTGCATCATGGCAACGATAATATTCTCGGCACTTGCGACCAGGTCCATAGCGCCGCCCATACCTTTTACCATCTTGCCCGGTATTTTCCAATTGGCAATATCCCCGTCTTCAGACACTTCCATTGCGCCCAGTATGGTTAGGTCAACATGTTGCCCACGTATCATCCCAAAACTCATCGCACTGTCAAAAAAACTAGCACCAGGCAGGGTGGTAATCGTTTGTTTACCAGCATTTATAATGTCAGGATCTTCCTCTCCTTCAAAGGGAAACGGCCCCATGCCCAGTACGCCATTTTCAGACTGAAATTCTACGGCGATACCGTCAGGCACATAGTTTGCGACTAGCGTTGGGATTCCTATCCCTAGGTTTACATAATAACCGTCTTTAACCTCTCGGGCTATTCTTTGTGCGATTTGTTCTTTGCTTAGCATATGTTAATTTGGTAATTTGTCGATTTGGTAATTTGTCAATGTGCAATGTGTTGATGTGCAAATGTGTTGATTTGGTAATTTGATAATTTAGTAATTTGATTATTTGTCAATGTGCAAATGTGCTGATGTGAAAACGTGTTAATTTTTCAGTTTGTTCGTTTATTTATCTGCAAATGTGCTGATTTATTGGATTTATGGGTTGAACTCAGCAGATAAATGAAAGTTATTATAATGTCTTTTTTGAGTTTGTTAGTTGTCAATTTTTTGAATCAAATGTCTGCTTTCACATGGATTTTTTAGTAGTTGAAATTATTTTAGAAAGTACTTTTTCTATACTGTTTAGGTCTTTAAATTGGTTTTCACTAGGGCTTGGTAGATGACTAGATTGTTTGCGCAAAAGAAGCCAATATGCTGTCTCTTCAGCCTCTTTTGCAGCAATTTTGAGTTTGTGAACAAAGTCTTTCTTTCTTTCAGCGTGCTGAGATTCCCATACATTTGCTCCTATACTAGTTCCACTTCTAAACAACTGCTTTGCTATTTCATAATGTTTTTCCTCTTTTAAAAGAGCTTTAAATTCAATAGTCTTGAGCGCATATTCTAAAGTCATTTTTACAATAGGATTATCCAGTTTATTCATAAAAGCATATATAAAAGTTCAGATAAATCACTCATGTTAACAGCGTTTACTGTTATAGTTACTATTTTAAATTTAATACTTCAATATTTTTTCAAAATTTCGTTGCCAGATTTGTCTTTAAACACAACTGCAAATTATTACATCGCTTCAGTTTCACATTTGCACATTGTCTCATTTGCACATTG